>NZ_JAHLDL010000042.1 GCF_018861315.1 Clostridium bowmanii
GACAACTGTTAAGTTGTTACTCAAGCTCATTACATACTTTTTAGTCTTACGACTAAAATTACTTCTTTATCTAAAGTAATTAACTGGTCTAACGAAATATTATTTCGCTATTTTACCTATTTCTCTGTTTAATTTTCAAAGACCAACTTGTTTTGTCATCATGTGACGACTTCTACTATTCTACTAGGTATTTCTTGTTTTGTCAACAAACTTTCTATACTTTTTCTAATAATTTTTAAATAGAATTCTATGGAGACTAATTCGCCTGTAGCTTACTGTACTAATCATTCTTTATAGCGAGCAAATTCGTATAAAACTTATACATATATATAAAGGCAATAAATGCTAATTATGCATTTATTGCCTTTATAATATTTCTTTTAATACAATTTTATAGTTGTTTAATTAATCCCAACATAATTTCTTTTACTAAGAGTGATGGTATTCCTTCACCAATAGCTTTACGTATAAATGTTTCTCCTGCCCAATCTGGTATGTCCCAATCAAGCGGCAGTGAAGTTATTATCATCAATTCATAAATAGAAAATACTCTTGCGTCAGAGTATCTTCTTCCCTCTTCTGTACAGTCATCAGAAATTAGATATCCCGGGTGTACACATGTTAATGAAGAAATAACACCATTATTTTGGGTAATAGACCTTGAAGGTTTATTCCAATTATGTCTTCTGTAATGATTATAATGGCCTTTAATCCTTACCCCTCCTGCCTTTTGAGGGTAATATATTTCATTATCAAATGCAGTAGAACCACTTGGTGTATGAACCATCCATTCAACCATTTTCCAAGAATGTGAAGGTGGAAAATGCCATTTAGAAACCTTTCCACCTTCTTTCTTTTTAATCAAATAATCAGGAAATTTTTCCAATGTTAACTCTTCACCTTCTCGTAGAATTGGATCTAAAGATGGTACGTTTTTTAAAGCTTCACTTAATGTAACAATATTCTTTTTCTCTGGAAATTCCCAATGTATTCCTGTATCTTTTCTTGATAACAAGAAAATATTTCGTTTTCTCATTTGTGGTACTCCATAATTCATGGCTTTCACAAGGGTTTCTTCATTAAAATTATATTCTCCACTTAGTTCGGCTTTAATGTACTCCGGTATAAGCAATATTTCATCTCCAACTTTTATCTTTGTTTTTAACTGTCTTGGAACATTCTCAAGTAATACAAATCTAGGTTTAACTTGTTTAATTACATCAATTGCATAATGCACTAACTGATTTCTTTTATCAAAGTCTTCCATTTTTCCTGCAATACTCATTCCTTGACATGGTGGAGTTGCAATAATAAAATCTACATTTTTATCTTTAGCTTCATTTATAATTTTACCTCTTATGTTTTCATCAGTAATATCTCCAACTATCATATTAGTTTTCTGATATATATGTTGATAAAATTTTGCTCTTTTCACGTCAATTTCATTTGCAATAAGTATATCCACACCTATACTTTCTAAATATGCTTCTGCTATTCCAACATTTGCGAATAATGATAATCCTTTTAACATTTCAATCTCCTTGTCTAAATCAATTGTTTAAATATTTTTTTTATGAATAGAGGTGGTATTCCTTCCCCTATAACTGACCTTATAAAGTTTTCTGAAACAGTCCTAGGAATATTCCAGTTTTCAGGCAAGCTCATCACTAGCATTATCTCATATACTGTTAACACTCTTGGATCTGAATATATCTCATCCCCATTCTTGTCCATTCCCATGAATCTTCCAGGATGAACATTGTTTTGGGAACTAATAGTTCTATTATAAGTTGTTATCGTATATGCTGGAACATCCCACCTTTGCCGTTTATAGGTGTTTTTATATCCATGCACAGGTTCACCATTTTTTTTAAGTGGCCTATATTGCTCTTTAATGTTGTTAAAAGCTGTTTGTCCCGTAGGTGTATGCATAATTGAAATTACTTGCCTATAAACATGAGATGGCGGTGTATGCCATGATGAATAAGCTAATGCTATTTCTCTATTCTTTTCATAACCCGGAAATATCCTAAGGTGCTCATCATAATCAATATCATTTATTAATGGATCTAATCGTGGCAAGTGACCAATTGCATCTTCTAATGTTTTTACTTTCAACTCCTCTTGAGGAATCTTCCATATATTTTCTTGGTCTTTTCTTGTTAATAAGAAAATAACTCGCTCCCTAGTTTGTGGAACACCATAATTACACGTATTAATTACTTTGGACTCGAACAAGTATTCCTCACTCAATTCTTTTTTTAAATACTCGGGTATTAATGTCATCGTACCATTGTAATTGATTTTTGTTAAAAGCTGCATTGGTACATTTTCTAGCATTACATATTTGGGCTTTATTTCGGCTATGACTCTAACCGCATATGTAACTAATTCGTTTCTCACATCATTTTCTTCAAGTTTGCCTGCTGTACTCATTCCTTGGCATGGTGGTGTTGCAATTATTACATCAACCCCGTATGTCTTAGCCCTATTAATAATATTGGTTATTGTACATTCATCGGTTATATCGCCACAGATCAATTCAGTATTGGGATATATATATGAGTACACATCTGATCGTTTTTTATCAATTTCATTTGCCAAAACTACCTGAATTCCAATATCATCTAAATATGCTTCAGCTACCCCTATATTAGCAAATAATGATAATGCTTTCATATTGTTTCCCCCATTCTTAAGAAAATAAACAAATTATTAAAATCACTTTCAATACCACTTGTTATATGTTCTTGCGCTTTATTTTAGCATATAGGGAAACCCTAGTAAAGTATTATCTAGAGCTTAATCTATTTCAACTTATCAGGTGAAATTAGCACAATTGTTACTAACTCCATATATCCCCTTCTTTACTTTTTGAGCGATTAATTGTTGAAAAATCAACCTTTGAGAAAACATAAGTTGATAACAGTAAAAATATGAGCCCGAAAATGATTACAATCACCATACTGATAGGAGGTGTAATTACAAAACTTCCTATTTTAAACGCAAGCTGCTGCTCTACCAATTGACTCGTTGTTAAAGATGTCTTTTCCAGTATGATGGTTCTAAAAAATGCTGTTGTATATGTCATGGGATTGAAATAAGCAACATATTGCAATACTTTTGGTAACAATGAAAGCGGTATATATGCACCACAAAGAAATGTAAGTGGCATTGTAATCGCCGTTATTACAACTTGGAATGTTTGTGAATTTTTAACCAGAGTAGCTAAAAACAATCCGAGTCCCGAGAATACAAGCCCAACCACAATCATCACACCAATTACCGCAAATGGTGTTACCCATGATGTGAATTTAAGCCCTATAAAATAACCTATGAAGAGAATAATAACACCTTGCAGTGTTGCTATTGTTGCTGCTGATAATAGCTGACCAGCGGCAATCTGGATTCGTTTAACTGGGCTTACTAATACTTCTTTCATAAATCCCGAAACAATATCTTCGATGGTGCTAGTGGCAACGGTAAGTGAGGTTTGAAATACTGTCGTTATCACAATACCGGCCAGCATATAGTTTACTGGATTTTCAATATTGTCATTTTTAAATATTGAACTGAACACATATAAAAAGAAGAATGGCATGATAATAGTGAAAATAAGCTGGACACGATTGCGAGCAAAAATTTTAATATTTCTAAACCATAGTGCTATTATAATATCCATAAATTTCTCACTTTCTTATATCTTTTCCGGTAATTTCTAAGAATACATCATTCAATGTTCCTTTTTTAATTTCCAAATCTGTTATGGACCCCTTTTGCTCACTTATTATGTCCATCAATTTGGATAAACTATTAACTTCAATTGAATAATATCCGGTTTTTTTCTTATATATAAACCCTGCGATGTCCAGCAGTTCCTCCAACCCTTGCTCGTCAAGGGTTGTAATATTTGCTTTATCCTTTGTATATTGTTGTTTCAAATGATAAGGAGTGTCTATTGCAATGATTTTACCAGCATCCATAATGGCAACCTTGCTGCAAATTTCTGCCTCCTCCATGTAATGTGTTGTTAGAAAAATGGTAATATTCTTCTCCTTTTGTAGCTTTACAATATAATCCCACATGTGAGCCCTTGTTTGAGGGTCAAGACCCGTGGTTGGCTCATCTAAAAACAATACTTTTGGGTAGTGGAGAAGCGCTCTAGCTATTTCCACACGCCGTTTCATACCACCGGACAGACTGCTTACCATTGCTTTTTTCCAGTCCAGTAAATCCACTAAATTCAAAACAAATTGGATGCGCTCGTTGACTTCACTTTGGGGGATAGCATAAAAATGACAATGCATAATTAAATTCTCAAGAACGGTCATTTTATTATCCAATGTGGTTTCTTGAAAAACAACCCCAATAACACTTCTAACCTCATCCTTTTCATGGGAAACGTCTTTCCCATCAATGATCAGGGTTCCTGAGGTCTTATCAAATATGGTACACAGTGTATTTATGGTTGTGCTTTTACCTGCTCCATTTGGGCCTAAAAATGCAAAAATGCTTCCTTCTTCTACCTCAAATGATACATTGTCCACTGCTGTAAATTTATCATATTTCTTTACAAAATCCTTAACTTCTATTATATTTCTCATGGTATCACTCCTATTAACTGTTTTCTAGCTTTCCGCAGCCACATTTGCTACCATTAAATTGTTTAATCTCTTAATCATATAATAATATAAATATACCCCTCAGTCAATGATAATTATTGTTATATAATATATATTATTATCTACAACGTTAATCTTTTATGTGAAAAATTAAATCTTGACAAAAAATTGAGATATTTATTAATTTAATTTACAAACAGTTCTTAATTTCGTCACTTTACTGACACATAGAATTGTTATTATTAATATATAGAAAGTAATTGATTTTTTTTAATTAGAGCCCCCCTTTAATTAGATATAAATTTAATATTACCCTTAAAAAGAAAATAATAAACAATAAAAATCAAAGGAATGCCATAATTATATGTATTCCTTTGATTTTTGTCTAGTATTTAAGTTCATAACCTATTGGAAACAGTGCATTACCTTCCTTGATAGGTAAATCTTTATACCAGTTATTATAACGGATAAAGAATTCGGTACTATATTAAAAAAGGGGTGCAAAACAAATCAACCCCATCTCATCTTTCCCTGCGTATACAAGGAAGGTGGAGATAGGGGGCTGATTAATATACTTGCTCTATATCTAAAAGTATAAGTTTATAAAACTTATTTAACTGGTATAACTACTTCAACACGGTTCTTATAGGCATCTTTAATCGCACCTAAGAAATCTCCATGAGCATCATTAAGTGACATAGTAGCACCGGAAACCACATCTGCAAGATCAGCCTTTTCTTTAACAGTAAGCTTAGCTAATTTATCCATTTCATCTTGCTTAATTGTATTAGCTTTTATTGGGCGACCAGCTGCAGTTGTATTCTTTGCAAACCAGGCATCTAATTCAGGGATAGTTTTACCAACAAAGAATGTTTGGTAGAAATTCATTTGCTTATACCACTCATTAGCTAGATTCATACCATAGCTATCTCCACGTTGACGTTTTGTTTCCCATGCACTTACTTCATCAGCTGCTGATTCCTTTGTGTTTTTAGATACACCAGATACTTTTTCTGTCTTATGGTCTGTTACATTATATCCTTCTTTATCAGGCCATCCTGAAAAATGCGGCATTGATTCCCCATCATAATTCGGAGTGGAAACTTCGTAGGCATCTAAATAAGCACCTAGGATTCTTCCATTAGCATCGAAGCTAACATCCGCCATACCAACAGTAAAACTATAAACTGGTACCTTTTCACTGTCAGCGCCAGGACCGTTTCTAAAGGCTACATTATGTCCTAATCCTTGATAAACCTTTATGGATTTTGGTGTTGCCGTAGTTGTTGGTGTCGTTGGCTTAGCTGGTATAGCTGGTACAGATGATGTAACTGGTTTTATTAGTGAAGCTACTTTTGCATTTAAGCTTGCCACTGTACTTGGACCTACTACTCCATCAGCCCAAAGACTATTTTGTCCTTGATAATTTTTTACGGCAGCTTCGGTAAGTTTTCCAAAGCTACCGTCAACACTAATCTTGTACCCAAGAGTGTTAAGCACATTCTGTATACTTTTAACCTCATCCCCGTATGAGCCAAGCGCGAAGATACGAGTTACATTTAATGACGTCAAAGCTACACTAGATATAGTTGTTTGTGTGGGTGTTTTTACTGGTACTTTTACTGGTGTTGTTGGTGTTACATATGTAGCTGCTGAAACAACATCCACACCAAACCTTCCCTGTTTTGTATTGCCTGCTACAAATGAAAGTGTCATTATCAATGTTAATGCATAGGAAACTGTTACTAATGTTTTTTTCATTATTTCCCCCTCCATTAATATTTACAAAATATTACATCTATATTGTACAAAACATAATTGGTAAATACAAGCAATATTTGTAATATTTGCTTACAATTGTATGTATAGATTAACAATACGATAAAACTCTTTATACTCCTTTTGTATACCTAAGAAGTACTATTCTAAAATATTATTGAATGCTTCTAAATAATAGTAATGACAGAAATAAATTCGCTATTGAATATTTAGGCTGGCTTATAGCAATTATGTTTCTTTTATTAATAGTAGAAATTGATATATCCCTTAAATCTGGGTTATAGTATACCAATTCTTTATTAATGCTAAACAATTTATTTGGTAAACTTACAATATTTGTTTCCAATTTTATATTTTTATAACTTTCATATTCTTTCATGATTTGATCAATTAATTCTTCTATTCTATATAACTTCACTCGTTCTATTTCCAAACATTCTGAACATATTTCCAACATGGCAATAAAAATATTATACTTATTTAATTCACAATCTGCATATTTACTTATATTTCTTAGTAGTCTAAATTTAATAGCTTTTATAATAGTGGGATTAATACTTTTACTATTAGCACCATAAAATTCATAAATTTTTCCGATTTCATTTTCTGTTATATAATCAATATATATATTTTCACTTATATTGCAAATTTCAGAATTTTGGATATAATACCTTTTCCCTCTAGTCTTTGAAAAAGCCCTAAGAGTATCAAAATAACCAAACTCTATACTACTTTTAGTTGTTTCTGGTTCGAATTGAAGAATTCCACATAAATATTGAGAATTCTTGATATAAATAATTTTATTGTTACTTGTATCAACTTTTTTTATTCTCCCTACTCCTGATACGTCTACCACGATTATATTTTTTATTTTCTCTGATATTAGTGAAATTGGGATATTATTATATATGCCACCATCTATATATCGTTTATTATCAATCATTTGGGATTTAAATGCAGGAAAACATGAACTAGCAAGTAAATAATCTACAAGTTTACCTTCTGGAATATCTTTTATAAATATATTTACTGGACTAAAATCTGTTAAAGAAAAAGTGACAATACCAAAATCAATCTTTGATTCTCTTATCTTTTTTTCATCAATCACCTTATATAATAGGTCTTTTAAGGGGGTTACATCCATGCCACCTAATAATAGTGAACTTTTTATAATATTAATAATTGATGCTACTCTTAAGTTTTTTTCTTCCAAAAAATTCGCTTCTTGTCCCATATCAATTACTTTACACATGGTCATATCAGTCCACATGCTTAAAGCTACATCAAAGTCACCTTGTACCATGATAGCGCCATTTAAAGCTCCTACAGATGTTCCAACAACTACTTCTACATCAATTTTCAATTCATTTAAAGCTTTCCAAACACCTATCTCATATGCACCTTTAGCTCCGCCACCACCAAAAACCAATCCATATTTTTCACCAGTAATAATAAATTTCTCCTCATAACTGTATTAGTAGTTATTATTTTTTACGTGTTCACATAATATTAATTATTATTTAAATATAATTGTTTACAAATATCTATTCCTATGATATTATTAAATTATAAACAAAGTAACAAAATTTAAATCAGCACAGTAGTGGAAGTGATTCCACTCAGATATTAACTTTCATTAGATAAATTAAAAAAATTACTAATAGAAAGGGGATAGTCCATTGGTTCAGATTAAATTTTTAGAGGTTAGTACAAATTTATAAGTAAGTGGTCTTTAATATATGTAAAAGACATAGAACAATACTTCAATTTAAAAATAATTACTAAACTCGACTTAGTTCAAAATTAAATATATTATATATTAAAAGGGAGTTCGCAAAAGGAGCTCCCTTTTTTAACTGGAAATTATGAGCATTTATTATAAAAACATGATATGAATTATTTAAGTTTCCACACCCTACCATTCTACATTGACTTCCAATTACTTTATATAAAAAAATACTTTAATAATCAAAAACATAAAATCATCCCATTGTTGTTTCCAACGAGATGATTTAAATATTCTAGGAATTTAATTTTGCAGCAATCTTTTTTTGAATCTCCTCAATGCTGGATCTATTAAGATTATAGCCTGAGATGCTTATAAGTGCTGCTATAAAGCTTAACCCCGAGCCTACACTTAGCATTAAACCAAGAATAATTACAGTGCTCTCAGCTTGAATTGAAAGGTCGGCATTGAACTAATACAAAACCTATACCTAAAACTCCCACGCATAAATGCATGGGGTTCTTAAGTGCTAAATAACTTTCTTTACTTGACTGGAAATACCCGTACTAAAGTTTCCGTACCCATATCCTATCTTATCTAATAGAGGAATTTTTCTATGGCTATTGCTTTGAAATTTATTCAAGATTACCTCTTTATTTTTTATTCAGTTCTATAAGTGGAATTATTAAATGATCAACAATATGTTCTATATAGCTCATTTTAATGGGTTTTCCAGTAATTATAAGCTGATAAAATAATAATGCCGGCCCCACATCTGCGAGAAGTTTCAATTGCTCCTTATCTAATTTCTTATTTATGGTACACTCTATGGCATCCCTAAATACACATGCTCCATCCTTTATGCAATTAGAGTGGATAGCTTCTGATAATAATTTATCCCTGTTTATTGCTATTGCTATGGACAGCATTACCTTTTGCCTAACACCGTCTCTTATCCCAAAATATTTGCTAAGTGATTCACACAAATAATCTCTTAGATTGTCTCCACAGCGCTCCGTATCAACCTTCTGCACGCAGGGCATCATGAATCTTATGGCTTCTGCTATAAGGTAGGGTTTAGATTTCCATCTGCGGTATAAGGTAGCTTTCCCCGCATGGGCTCTTAATGCAATGGAATCCATGGTGACGCAATCATACCCTAGCTCTGCTACCAGCTCCAGTGCAGATTTTAGAATAGCTATATCACGTTGTTTATCTAGTGGTCTTCCAATCTTACCTAGGACTTTTCCTTCAAAATTATCAATGAAATCGGATTTATTTATTATATCCATCCCCTAGCCTCCATTCTCTGTTTTCATAAATATATCACAATGCAAGCATTTTTTCAACATAACTGAACATAACAGTTCTGAAACTGTTGTGTTTTATTATTGCCTATGATATACTTTTACTTATAAAGGATAAGAATGGCCTAGTATGATAATTTATTGACTACTTTATCACTAGTTAATAATATTTTACAGCCTATTTTGAAATCAGTACAATTTTTAGTAGAATTTTTAGTAGGCTTAAGTGTATAATAAGTGGATAACTAAGAAAGTAAAAAAAATTACTATATATTTAGAAAGAGAGGTGATTTCTGATGAAAAAGAAATCAAGTATTGCTGTTTGGGCTATAATCTTTGTTATTATTGCAGTATTTATGATTGCTAAACCAGATCAGACTTCAACAATTATTAATTTTAATCAATTTCAAACCAATTGGACAAATAATACTATAAAAAGCTTCGTGGTGGAAGATGATCAAATGTCCGTTTCTGGGACTTTAAAAGATGGAACTACATATAAAACAATTGTTCCCTCTGCTAGATTATTTCAGTTTATTAAAGACAATCCAAAGAACCCACCTATTCAAGAAACGTACCTAGCACCATCCAGTATGGTAATGTGGTTAAATTTTCTTCCTAATTTACTATTCATATTAATGCTTGTAGGCTTTGGATTTATATTCATGAAACAATCCAAGGGCGCAGGTGGAAGTGGCGGTGTAATGAAGTTTGGTAAAAGCAAAGCAAAACTTGTAGATCCTATTAACAATAAAAAAGTTAGTTTTGATGATGTTGCAGGAGCAGATGAAGAAAAAGCTGAACTTGCAGAGATAGTAGATTTTCTAAAACAACCTAAAAGATATATAGACATGGGCGCTCGTATACCAAAGGGAGTTTTACTTATAGGACCTCCAGGAACTGGTAAGACACTTCTTGCAAGAGCTATTTCAGGGGAAGCTGGAGTACCATTTTTCAGCATATCAGGTTCAGATTTTGTAGAAATGTTTGTAGGAGTTGGAGCTTCTAGAGTAAGAGATTTATTTGATCAAGCAAAAAAGAGCTCACCTTGTATAATTTTCATTGATGAGATTGATGCTGTTGGTAGACAAAGAGGTGCAGGTGTTGGTGGCGGAAATGATGAACGAGAACAGACATTAAACCAACTACTAGTTGAGATGGATGGTTTTGGAGAAAATGAAGGAATAATAATGATTGCAGCTACAAATAGAGCAGATGTACTTGATCCAGCACTACTAAGACCAGGTAGATTTGATAGACAAATACTTGTTGGTGTTCCTGATGTTAAGGGTAGAGAAGAAATTTTGGCAGTCCATTCAAAAAATAAGCATCTTGAACCTGAAGTTAAACTTAGTGTACTTGCAAGGAGAACACCTGGATTTACAGGTGCAGACATTGAAAACTTAATGAATGAATCTGCACTTTTAGCTGTACGAAAAGATAAAAAGCTTATTGGAATGGAAGAACTTGAAGAAGCAGTTACAAGAATAATTGCTGGTCCCGAAAAGAAAAGCAGAGTGATAGTTGAGGCTGATAGAAGACTTACAGCATACCATGAAGCAGGCCATGCAATTGTAATGAATTTACTTCCAAATTCAGATCCTGTTCACCAGATAAGTATAGTTCCAAGAGGAATGGCTGGCGGATATACTATGCGTCTTCCAGATGAGGACAGATCATATATGTCTAAGTCAAGACTAGAAGATGAGATTGTAGGACTATTAGGTGGTAGAGTTGCGGAAAAACTAGTTATTGGAGATATAAGTACTGGTGCAAGCAATGATATTGAAAGAGCAACAACAATCGCAAGAAAAATGATAATGGATTATGGTATGAGTGATACTCTCGGACCCATCTCTTTTGGTTCAGGTAGTGATGAGGTATTCCTTGGAAGAGACATGGGTAAAAGCAAAAGTTTTAGTGAGGAAACTCTATACAAAATAGATGTAGAAGTAAAAAAACTTATAGATGTAGCCTATACAAAGGCATTGACAATTCTTACTGAAAATAGAAGTAAACTTAATGCAGTTGCCGAAGAGCTTTTAATAAGAGAAAAACTTGAAGCAGTTGAGTTCCAAGAAATATTTGCAAGAAGCTAATTAATAACAAAAGACAAATTGAGGTTATAACATATCCTCAATTTGTCTTTTAATTTTATACTTAATTAGTTTAAGTTTTTATTCTACTACCTTCTAGCTTTAGCGACCTCTATGTTTACTCTTCTTTTATTTAACTTCTGCCCTGAACTATTTTTTAGAATAGCATCAACTAGCTTTTTAGGTACATCTAGAAAAGAAAATTTGTCTAAAATATCAATAGGTCCAAGTTCATTTTTATTAACATTAGCAGTCTCACATAAGAAAGATATAATGTCTTTACTCATAACTTCGTCCAGTTTTCCGATAGAAAGGAATAGTCTAACATTATCCCCTGTTGATGCCACCTCTTCTGTATAATTATAGTTAAATCCACTTTCAAAAATAGTTTTTATTAAAGAAGCAGCTACATCCTCAGCACCAAACTGTTTAGTGAGAATTTTCCCTAAAGGAATGAAGTCATTATATAGATTTTCTACTAATGTTGATTTTATAGAATTTAAAATTGTTTCTGATTTTGCCGCAAAAATCTCTAGCATAGTAGGCACATTTTTTTTACTAATTACACTTTTAGTATCACATTCAATCTGTCTTTTAGTAGCGGATTCTCCTCTTGTAATAAGACTATAAGCTATCCCCTCTTTATTTGCTCTGCCAGTTCTTCCAATTCTATGGACATAGGATTCACTATCTTCTGGTAAATCATAGTTTATTACATGAGTGACATCTTCCACATCTATTCCTCTTGCAGCTACATCTGTTGCAATTAAATAATTCAAATTACCTTCTTTGAATTTTTTTAGAGTATTCATTCTTTGACTTTGATTCATATCACTGTGCATACCTTCTACAGTAAACCCTCTAGGTTGTAATGCATCAACTAAATCATCTACTCCCTTCTTAGTTTTACAAAACATTATGCAAGTCTTAGGAGCATCAACATCAAGAATTCTACAAAGCGATTCAAATTTAGTCTTTGGATTTACTTCATAATAATATTGGTGCGTCTTAGAAACAGTCATAGATTTCTTCTCTATTGAAATAATTTTTGTATCTGTCTTCATATATTTCTTTGACAAAACTCTAATAGCTCTTGGCATAGTAGCTGAAAAAAGCATGGTTTGTCTATCATCACTTAGGTTACTTAAAATACTTTCAATGTCTTCAATAAAGCCCATGTTTAACATTTCATCAGCCTCATCTAAAACTAAGAATTTAGCATTTCCTAGTTTTAGAGTACCTTTTCTAATATGGTCTAGTATTCTTCCAGGAGTTCCCACAACAATATCTACTCCTCTTTTTAGAGCTAATATTTGTATGTCAATAGATTGTCCTCCATATATGGGTAAAATCTTAATTCTTTCATATTTTGCAATTCGTTTAAGCTCTTCTCCTACTTGAATAGCAAGTTCTCTTGTTGGAGCTAAAACTATTGCTTGCACCTTTCCTGTCGGTTTTTCCATTTTGCTTATAATAGGTGCCCCAAAAGCTAATGTCTTACCAGTACCAGTTTGAGCTTGACCTATAATATCAAAGTCTTCCAATGCAATTGGAATACTCATTTCTTGAATATCAGATGGGCATTCAAATTTCAAATCTTGTATGGCATGGAGTACAAACTCATTAAGTCCTAATTCATTAAATTTAACTTTTTTCATTAAAATCCTCTTTCTTCTTTTAAATTATAAAATACATCTCATATTAAGAGAGTATGTACAAAAGCACAAATATTAAACTAAAAACGGTATAATTAA
Source organism: Clostridium bowmanii (assembly GCF_018861315.1). GTDB lineage: Bacteria > Bacillota > Clostridia > Clostridiales > Clostridiaceae > Clostridium_AD > Clostridium_AD bowmanii. The sequence goes on from NZ_JAHLDL010000042.1 coordinate 13,285, forward strand.
AGCCAAAAGTTTTACTTATGCTTTATCTTTATATAATTATTAGTTATAATGAATTGTATTTTATAAAATAATCCAACCATTATTTTAAATACGTTACACTAGAGGAGGAACTTTAAGATGAGTTTTCAATTACCAAAGTTCGTATCACCAGATTTCTCGCAGAGTTTTCTTGTTGATGCACCAGACGTTAGAATAAGCGAAGTCAAAAAAGATGGAGTTGCTCCTAAAGGTTTCTTAATAACTTCTATATCGCCTGAATATTTTAAAATTAAAGGGCAGTGGGTGCTTCCAACCCAAACATCTATAGAATGTGTTGCTGTCGCTCGCGATAACAACACCGTAGAAATTGTGGAGTTTAGAAACCTTAAAGCATGCGACAAAGTTGTTTTAGGAAAATCTGGGGATGGAAGCGAAGGTATATACAAGTATACTAGCGGATTTGATAACTTACCAAATGTAGGCCTAGGACGCTCTGTTGAATCTTCATTTTCAAGGGATTATGAAGAACTGCATGAATTATTAGAATATGAAAAACAAAATAATGGACATATAGTATGGGTTCTAGGACCAGCTGTGGTTTTTGATTACGATACTAGAGCTGCACTATCCGAGCTTGCTGAAAACGGTTATGTAAATTCTCTTATGGCTGGGAATGCTATGGCAACCCATGATTTAGAAGGTGGACTTCTCGGAACAGCATTAGGTCAAAATATATATACTCAAGAATCAGTTTTTATGGGACATTATAACCATTTAGATTTAATAAATGAGGCTAGACGCGCGGGTTCTATAGAATTACTACTAAATGAACAAAACATAAAAGATGGGTTTATGAAAACCTGTATAGAGAAGGATATCCCTATAGTTCTTGTTGGTTCTATAAGGGATGATGGTCCACTCCCACCGGTTTACCATAATGTATCTTGTGGCCTTGATGCTATGAAAGAGCAAACAGATAAAGCTACGGTAATAATTTGTCTTGCTACGGTTCTTCACTCAGTAGCAACTGCAAACTTAGCCTCATCTTATAGATTGGTAGATGGAAAAGTAAGACCGGTATATTTTTACTCTGTAGACATTGCTGAATATGCAGTTAATCAAGTATCCGTTGCCAGAGAATACATAGGGGTTAAAACAATAGTCACTAATGTTCAAGATTTTGTGGTTAATCTTCAAAAAAACTTGCGTTAATATACATTATTATTTTAGTAGGAGGAGATTTTAAATGAGTTTTGAATTACCAAAGTTTACACCGCCGGATTTCTCACAAGATTTTCTTGCTAATGCTCCAGATTGCAAACTGGAAGAAGTAATTAAAGATGGTGTTACCCATAAAAATTATCATGCATTATCAATATATCCTGAATATTTTAAGATTAATGGAAAATGGGTAATAGCTAATGAGAGCCGTATGGACAGTGTTGCAGTTGTTACCACCGATGGTAACATAAATGTTGTGGAATTTAGAAATTTAAAGTTTGGCGATAAAGTTGTCATTGGAAGAACTGAAGATGCAAGTGAAGGTATATATATGTACACTAATGGGTTTGTTACTGAGGATACAGATGCTGATACCTTTGCATTTAGAAGTGGTAGATCAAGAGAAACGGCCTTCTCTAAAGATTACGATGAATTATATGAAATTATGCAATATGAAAAAGAACATGATGGAAAAATAGTTTGGGTTCTAGGGCCTTCAATTGCATTAGATGATAAATCAAGAGCTGCCTTTTCTTCGCTGGTAGAAAATGGTTATGCTCAAGCTGTTTTATCTGGAAATACCCTGGCTACTTATGATTTAGAAAATGCAATGTTTAAAACAGTATCAGGTCAGGAGACTTATGAGTCTCGTGAAAATGCTAATTATAACTATATTGCAACTATAAATGAGGCCAGACGCGCAGGTTCAATAGAAGAACTTATAAATTCAGGGAAAGTTAAAGATGGTATATTAAAAGCATGTCACGACAATGATGTTCCTGTAGTACTTGCTGGTAGTATCAGAGATAGATATACCTTGCCCGGTGTTTATGATAATGTGTATGAATCTCAAAATGCTATGAGAAAACATACACGATCGGCAACTATGCTTATATGTTTATCAACAGTACTTCATACCATAGCTGCCGGAAATATGACTCCCTCTTACACCGTAAAAGATGGGGTTGTTAGACCAGTTTACATATATTCTATAGATATACAAGAGTTCTCTGTTAACAAATTATCTGATAGAGGAACATTAGAAGTTAAGACCTTAGTTACAAATGTCCAAGACTTTATAGTCAATGTAGCGGAAGGATTAATAAAATAATTGCATTTCCTATTAAATTTACAATTAATTTTTAATTTAGCCATTCTGATGACACATTCAGTTGTTATTATAAGTATATAGAAAGTACTTGATTTTTTTTAATTTTTTAATTAGAGTCCCCCTTTAATTAAATATAAATTTAAAATAATAATATTAAAAGGAATGCCACAATTGTGTGCATTCCTTTTTTTTGAATGACCCCTGGGGGTCATTCCTACCTACGATATTTGCTTCTACTTCTTTTTCTTTTTCTCTTATTTAAATTAATTATTCCTATTGTAACTACTATTCCTATTATAAATAAAATAAATATTCCAGCAGCCACAAAATATAAAGGTATATCATTTTTGACTAAATCTGCTTTGAAAACTGTTGAATAGAGCTTGTACGTTTTAACTTTCCCTTTTTCAGTTAATATTAAGGATCCAATACTCTGATTTTCTTTAAGAGTAGAAAGTTCAATACTGGTTATGCTTATTTTTTCCTGCAAATCTTTTTTATTTGCTTCGTTGTTATAATAGCTAACATCCTCTTTAGCTATTAGTGGTATACTAACAGTTTTCTCTGGCCCAAAGAAACCAAGGGGTTTGTATTTTAATGTTTCTGTTTTTATGACAGAATTATTTGTATGTAATATAGTTGGCTGTAAGTCATAGCTAAAATCAATTATTTCTTTCATATCATTAAAAACATAAGTGTCACCTGCGTTCATAACTGATCCCAAAACAACTCCCATAATTTTTCTTCCGTTTCTTTCATAAAATGTTACAAGACATCTCTCTGCTTGTGATGTATATCCTGTCTTACCAGCAATGCAACCATCTTCCCCAAGAAGTTTGTTGGTATTTTCAATCTTAAACGTTGTACCTTTTGATGTTGATATAGTATTTTGCTTTTTACTCATTGATTCTTTCACCCAAGGATTTGAAAATGCGGCTCTAGAAAGTATACTCATATCATAAGGTGTAGTGTAATGATCATCCCTATGAAGCCCATTAGGAGTTACAAAATGAGTTCCTGTCATGTTCAATTTGGCTGCTTTATCATTCATCATTTTCATAAAATTTGTAGAATTTCCTGAAATGTTGTCCGCAATCATATAGGCCAAATCATTTGCTGAATACATTAAAAGTCCATCCATTACGTCAGCACTTGTCATGTTTTCATCGAGTCCGATTGGATTTACATCAACATTTAGTGAACTGGCTGGCTGAGATTTTGCACTTTCAGTATATTTCATACCATCAGTTTTTTTCTTGTTCTCAGCCAGCAATAGTGCTGTCATTAGTTTTGTTGTACTGGCTGGATACATTTGCTTGTCTACATTTTTCGCGTAAATTATTTCTCCAGTTGCAACATCTACAGTGATGGCTGCTTTACCATATATTGTTGGTAAATTAGTAGTGCCATCTATATCCGCGGCAAAAATATTCGAGTTTATCGAAAATACTAGAAATAAAACAATCAAAATAATTTTTTTCTTCTGTTTCAACTTTCATCTCTCCATTACTTAATTTATTGTACGTTTATTATAAAACACAATTTATAGTATATCATTTTACAAGATAATTTAAAATAACAGATTTTAAATTAAAACAAAAATGTTCGACCCTACTTGTTTTTATAATAAAAAATTGCCAATTGAGTTCGGTCACGTAGACTGAGCTTTTCTAGTATTGTGCTAATATAATTTCTTATAGTTCCTTCACTTAAATAAAGCTTTTCGGATATTTCTTTATTATTTAAGCCGTCAGCTACCTTAGCTATTATTTCAAACTCCTTTTCATTTATATTAAAATCAGAGAACTTAAGTTTATTTTTTTCTGTGATTAGAGACGGAATTTTAGTTATTATTTCATCCCCAAAAACTGTTTGACCTGCTTGTACAGCTTTTAAACAAGGGATGATACTTTCAAAGTTTTGTTTTAAGAGATAACCCTTGGAGCCTATTTTCAAAGCTTTAATAATGTATTCATCATCTAGAAAAGTGGTAAGAAATAGTATTCTAGCCTCTTTGTGGCTCGCAAGTATTATTTCTGCTCCCTTAAGCCCTGTCATTATCTCCATTCGTATATCTATTAATAATATATCAGGCAATAGGTCTTCATATAACTCTACTGCCATTTTCCCGTTATACCCCAAAGCAACCACCTCTATGTCCTCATCCGATTCTAATATAACTTTTAGTGAGACACAGACTAATCTATCATCATCTACAATTAAGACCCTCATTTTTTAACCTCCTTTGGAATTGAGATAAATATCTTAAACCCATCATCAATATTTATATTAACATTACCATTTAGAGCGGTAACCCTATCTAGTATATTTCTAATGCCAATACCCTTTTCAGTAATATAGTCCTCTACAAGTCCGTTGTCCCCTATAATAAGCTGATAAAAACCAGGATGCTCGTTAAGGGTGATACACACTTCTGTGGCACTGGAGTGCTTAATTATATTAGATATGGCTTCCTTAACTATTGATATAAACGAATATTTCACTTTTTTATCAGGATTTTCGCTAATGTCGTAGATAAGCTTTATAGGGCAAAATAAGAATTCTTTTGTAAGCGCATAGATTTGGTCATGTAAATCTATAGAATCATCATGAAGGTCATGTACACTTGTCCTGATACTATCCATACCTTGTGACAGGGTATCTTTAACTGAATTAAGGCTTTCTTTTATAGTAGCATCCTTATTAACAACAATTAGAGCTCCAATTTGCAAAAGACACCTTGATAAAATATGACCCACATTATCATGAATTTCTCTTGCAATCCTATTTCTTTCACTTAATGTGGCAAGATTTAATTCATAATCTTGGTTGGCTACTAAAGAAGCCTTTTGCTGCAGAAGGAGCATAGAAAGTTCTGAAGTCTTATCTCTAAACTTCATATAATCCTCTTTAAGCTCAGAATTAGAATTGGTACGAAGCTTTAGGAGTATAGTTAATGCGATAAAGGCAAGTGTTATAAAAACAACTCTATGAGATAAATATCTTTGATTGCTTATTATTAATATAAGGGTGAAGAGATAAATGAAGCGAAATTTGTGACCTATAACATCATATAAAATCAATGGAATAAATAATAAGAATTCACTAAAAAACACACATAGTATGCTGTAAATAATAAAAAACAACATATGTATCGATTTGCTTTCAAGATAGCTACTTAGGCTGCTTATTGTTAATGCTAAAATTATTGGCAAAATCCATAAGCCATGAGCTGATTCCAATAGATAGATACTTGTGCAACAGAGAAATATAACTGATTTATCTACAATTTTAAGCATTCTTTTACCAATGGAAATAGAATTTATTATCCTAGCTTCCCATTGAATCCTCCTTTAAAATTATTTTATATTGGCCTAGTGTCATATTACTATATGACATTTGTCACCCCAAATAATGATTATATACACTTACAAATCATACCATAAAGACGTACTATATATCTATAGATAAAAACAATTCAAATTAAAATTGGGTGAAAGGTTGGGAGAATTTTATGATAGTAAAAGTTAGTAATTTAGTAAAGAGATACAAGGAGCTTTTAGCATTAGATCATTTAAATTTAGAAGTTAAAGAGGGAGAAATTTTTGGCCTCCTAGGACCTAACGGCTCAGGAAAATCTACCGCAATAAACTGCATACTTTCACTGTTAAAATATGATAAGGGTGAAATAAGCATTTTTGGAAGGACCATGGGACCTGATGCTTATGATATTAAAAAGGATATTGGGGTTGTTATGCAAGATGTGGCTGTCTTTGAGGAACTCACAGTATACGAAAATATAGATTATTTTTGTGGACTTTATATAGCAGATAAAATTAAGAGAAAAGCACTTGTAGAGGAAGCTATAGACTTCGTTGCACTAAATGACTATAAAAAGTTTTATCCGAAGAAATTAAGCGGAGGGCTTTTGCGCAGGCTCAATATAGCTTGTGGTATAGCCCATAAACCGAGGCTTCTAATTCTAGATGAACCAACTGTAGCAGTTGATCCTCAAAGTAGAAATAATATTCTATCTGGAATTAAAAAGCTGAATGAGCAAGGGACAACTATTATATACACCACTCATTATATGGAAGAAGTGGAGCAACTTTGCGACAGAATAGCCATACTAGACAACGGGAAAACCGTGGCGCTTGGAACAAAAGAGGAACTAAAGTCTATGATTAAAATTGGAGAGAAAATCACAGTAGAAATATTTAATTTATCCACTAGCGATTTAGATAAGTTGAGAGAATTATCCACGGTGGATAAAGCTGAATATAGAGAAAACACTCTAGTTATTAAGTCTAAAAGAGGTAAAAATAATATAGTTAGAATTATTGAGTTTTTAAATGACAATAATATTGATTTTGGAAAAATATACTCTGAACTGCCTACTTTAAATGATGTTTTCTTAGAAATAACTGGCAAAGAACTTAGAGATTAAGGGGGGAATAGTTGTGTTTATTCATATATTTACAACAAGGATAAAATGTTTATTAAGAGATAAGCAACTGGTTTTTTGGACTTTAATGTTTCCAATAGTTTTGGCCACACTATTTAAAGTAGCTTTTTCTAATCTTTCTACGGGTGAGATGTTTAAAACTATCGATATAGCTGTGGTAAATAGTAAATACTACCAGGAAAATGTTGCGTTTAAACGTGCTATAGTTCAGGTGTCTAAAGATGGTGCAGAGAAACTTTTTAATGTGACTTTCACTAATGAAAAAAATGCAGAGGAGCTTCTTAAAAACAGTAAAGTAGAAGGATATATATATCTAAATCCAGAGGTGAATCTAGTAGTTAAGTCAGATGGAATAAATCAAACGGTTATTAAGACTTTCTTAGATGATTACAAAGAGAGTGCGAGTACCATAGCCACCATTTTATCATCAAGTCCTGAGGCAAATCATGATAATTTAGTAAAGGATGCCTCAACCTTTAAAGAGTACACTAAAGAAATTTCACCATCTAAGGGGAAGCCAGACACAACTCTTAATTATTTTTATACACTTATTGCCATGGCATGTTTATATGGAGGATTTTCAGGACTAAAGGAAGTCACTGATATACAAGGAGATTTATCAAAAAGAGCAGCTAGAATTAATATGGCTCCAGTTCATAAAATAAAGATGTTTATTTATAGTCTCTGCGCAGCATTCTTGATTCAATATACTGAAATTGTCATTGTTCTTGGATATTTACATTTCGCTTTAAAGATTGATTTTGGTAATCAACTATTTTATATTCTGCTTCTCTGTTTTGTAGGTTGCGCCACTGGAATTTCCTTTGGGGCTATGATAAGTGCACTTATTAAAAAAAGTGAAGGTCTAAAAATTGGAGTATTAATAGGTACAACTATGTTAGGATCTTTTTTAGCAGGGATGATGTCTTCAGATATAAAATACCTTGTACAAAAGAGCATTCCAATATTATCATATATTAATCCAGCAGCACTTATTACCGATGGGTTTTACACCTTGTATTATTATAATAACCACGCAAAATTCTTTATAAGCATTTCTATTCTAAGCATTTTGTCCCTAATATTTTGTTTAACAACCTACTTCATTATAAGGAGGCAAAAATATGCAAGTCTTTAAAGTTTATTTTAAAATTATCAAAGCTAATATGGGACAAATGTTTATATATCTTATAGTTTTCTTATCAATATCTCTGCTTTATTCATTATCTTCAACCACAAAAACTGAAGAAAGCTTTTCTCAAACTAAGGCGGATGTAGCCTTCATAAATTTGGATGAGGACACTTCACTACTTACAGGATTTAAGAAGTATCTATCAAAAAATGCAAACTTTATTGATATAGAAAATAAACCAGAAAAATTACAAGATGCACTATTTTTTAGGGATGTTGATTATATAGTAACGGTGCCTAAGGGTTTTACCAAAGATTTTTTACTGGGAGAACCTATAGAGCTACAAAAGACAGTAGTACCAAACTCTACAACTCGGATGTATGTTGATATGGCAATAAATAAATACTTTAATACGGCAAGAGTATATGTTAATAATACCCCAGCAATAACAGTGGAAAATTTGGTAAAAGAAGTTTCTAAAGGTGCCTCCCTTGAGACAAGTGTGCAGTTAAAATCCTTTGGAGTTAAAAAACAAAATAATGGCTTTGCTGTAGCCTCCTTTAATTATCTTGCCTATGCATTATTTTCAGTGTTAATCCTAGGTGTAAGTTCAATTTCAATGGTATTCAATAATAAGAACTTAAACAGAAGAAACTTATGCTCTCCATTGAAAAACAGATCCTACAATTTACAATTGATTATGGGAAACCTAGTTTTTGCTCTCGCCACTTATGGGGTTATGGCAGGTTTTGGATTCATCCTCAATAGAGATCATATGATGTCTTATAACGGCTTATTGTTATGTATTAATGCTCTAGTGTTTACTGTAGCAGCCTTAAGTATAAGCTACCTTGTAGGACTTTTAATAAAAAACAGAAATGCTCAATCTGCAATAGCCAATGTACTAGCACTAGGATTTTCCTTCATAAGTGGAGTATTTGTACCGCAGGAATTTTTGAGCGATAAAGCCATTGCTATAGCTAGCTTTACACCTACCTACTGGTATGTAAAAGCCAACAATATTATAGGTACACTGTCAAATTTCAGTTTTGATAATCTTTTACCTATATTTACTTACATGCTAATAGAACTTGGTTTTGCCATAGCTATTTTTTCAGTAGCTTTAGTTGTTAGTAAACAAAACAGAATAACTAATAGTTAGCTTCTTAAAATAAAGTGGCTAGAATTTTTAAAATTCTAGCCACTTTATTTATGAAACTTTTTTTATTTTTTCCATCTGCTCCTTTTAAATTTCTGAATATATACAGCCAAATATGCAGTTTCATCTTCTGGAACTTTTAAATTCAACTCTCCTTCAGCAAAATTAGAAATTTTTTGTGCCAGTTTAAAGGAAGCATAGTACTTACGTTTTATAGTATGTAATAATTTGTTTTTAAGACAAGTATTGTTTAAAATCCTTTGAATAGTAAATCTAATATGAGTAATAAATCTAGCATAAGCAAGTGATTTTCTATCTATTTTAATAGCTAATTCATCTTCCATCATTTTTATAATAGTATTTGATACAAAAGCATACCTTACTGCATTAGACAACCCACCATCATTCCTTGCAGCATGTATGTGAAGAGTTATAAATGCAATTTCATCCTCTGGAAAGTAAATCTTTGTTTTATCCTCAATCATAATTGCAGCCTTTTGAGCTAGTTTATATTCTTCTGAAAAAAGGGTCTTAATTTCATCTAAAAATGGATTTTGAATATTTTCACCACTTTCAATTCTCTTTAAAGTAAACTCTATATGGTGAATTAGTGATAAATGAACCCTTTCATGTAAATCTTCATTTAATTCTTTAGATATCATGTATATTATTTCCTCACAGAGCGCAATCACCTCGTCGTCAACAGTATTTACAAGTTTATTAAAATTGTCATAGTTAATTTTATTTTCAATAGAAAATATTTTTTCAATAGGATCATCCTTAGATATATTATCACCTAAATTCTTTCCAACTCCTATTCCTTTCTCATAAAGAATTTTTTCTATATTTGCTTGGTAAACTACCACAATATTTTTATTGATCACTTTAATCACATTAAAATTAGAAGTTTCAATTTTCATTGGTTTTACCTCCATTTAAGTCTAAAGATTTGTATACGTTGTCATTGATATTTATATATCAATAATAACACACAATTAAAAAAGAATCATAAAATTTCACCTTAAAAGTCCATAACCATCTAAACAAAAGACGCTATGATTTAATCATAGCGTCTTTTGTTTACTTTTTTAAATCACTGCAAATAACATATAACCGGAGTATCAGCCTCAATATTATCATATATTGTTTGTGCTAAACTAGGTGGTGAATTTATACAGCCATGAGAACCATTTGTCAAATATATATTTCCACCAAATGCTTTTCTCCAACTTGCATCATGTATACCAATTCCACCATTAAAAGGCATGAAAACATTGACAGGCACACTGTACCCTTCTCCCTTTAATGTGGCATTTTTTTCTTTATATAGTAGTTTATAAACCCCTGTAGGTGTTGTATAATTGCTGCTTACATTACCAGTAACAACATCTCCTTGTGTAATAAGAGAACCATTCTTATAAAACCATAAATGCTGTTTTGTCATATTAATTTCTACATAGGTATTCCCGATATCATTAATATCATGAGATAAAGCGGTTTGACTATAGCGGGGTTCCTTTGCTATGGTTTGTCCACCTTTTATAGTCCCAATTAAATCTGCCACTTCTCCTGAACGCTCAACTAACCATCCATAATTTCCACCACTGACCTTTACCGTTGTTCCCAGTGATGTTATAAACTCTCTTTGCTTACCATATGTATCATAATTATTGTCAAGGTTACTAAGATAATTTTTTATTTCATTTTCATCAAATATAATTGCAAGATTTTTATCAACACTAAGCCAATTATGTATTAGAGAAGCATCTAAAACTTCTTCACCTCCTTTAAAAGTATAAGTAATTTTTGAAGCTATATACTTATTAAGTAAACTTTTAGTATTTATAACTTCTTTGGAACTTGAAATATATTTTGGATTTATATAATAATGTTTTGTTTCCAAATTTATTGTTGTTTCTCCACTCAGAATTGCATTTACTACATTTTGATACAAAGGCTTGCTACTTACTTTATTACCCATAACTTCCTTTACAATCACATAGCCTGTATCTGAATACTTAAAGCTAACTTCTTGAGGTTCAATTACTTTCTTATTGTCAAAACAAGTGAGATTATCAAAATGTTTTTTTAATAGTTTTTCATCATAGGTTACTATATCATTTATTTTAGATGCTTTAGGATTAAAAAGCGTACTAATCCACTTAAAAGAATTCTGACTATCTTTTAGCGCTTGAATTTTATCATTTGCATTATATTTCAAGCTAATATCGGAAGCCTTGATTTGTTCTTTCACACCATCTCGTTCTTCTAATTCCAATGTATATATTTCACTTTTTGCGGATACTGCTTTATCTAATTGCTCTACAGTTTTGCCAGAAGCATTAATACCATTAATTGCAGAACCAAAATAAAAATGAGTGCTAAAATATATTGATATACCCAAATATAGGACAAGGAGAATAAAAATAGAAGTTATAATAACATTAATATGTTTATTGAGTTTTATTGATTTTGCTTCCATTCTAGATTTATTACGTTTTACCGGTTGCATTTCCATGAGACACCTCTTTTAATATAATATTACATTTTAATAATATTCCAACATAAAGAAAATGTAAAGTGAACTAAAAAACTTTTTATTATTGTAACAAGGGTATTCGCGTGGGGCAAATAAGTCGCCCAAGAATAATCAACTAAATAAACTTTACTCCATTGCCTGTTTTAATTCATTAAATACACCCCTTTTTTAGTAATATATATATTATTATCTATTATACAGTAATAATGGTATAATCAAGTGAAAAATTTTCTTATAAACATATGATTATAATTAAATCCGTAAGGTCAAAATTTATAATAACTAATAAATATAAAATTTATTTTAATTTAAAACTTGGGAGGAATAAAATGTTAGATAAACATTCCGCATTTGAAAAATACAAAAAATCAGTTACTGTTAGCAATAAAGAGATAGCCACTAAGCTTGATAATCCTTTTAAATTAAAAGGTACACGAGATAGAGACTTATCCCAATTATTTATTAGAGTAGTTGAAAGAGTTAATAAAAATTACAGAAAAAGTAATCAAGCAATTGTGGAACAAATTAGTAAAGTTACTAGCTTCAATATTAATAGATTTAACAAGCTCCTTACTACAAATGTAGAATTTATTCCAAATAAAGAAGAAGTTAGAATACTTGAGTGGTTATTGTGTAATGATATTAATGATTTTACAGAAGATTTGAAAATTAAATATGAAGAATAAATTATAAACGCCACACTTTCTATTTAATAGCAAGTGTGGCGTTTAGTAACTTTTCATATCAATTAAATACAGATAATTTATGGTTTACGTTAAAGTTCATTTATTACTTTATCTATATTAACTATATCGCTGTACCCATATAAGCTAATTTCTGTTTCTTCTTCATCCCTTATAATTGTTGACTTATGATTGTCATCCAATTTTTTCATCTCAATTAAAATAAATATCCCAGTTACTACCGCTGAAAAAATATCAGCTAAGGGTCCTGCAAATATGACACCTTCTAATCCATAAAATTTTGGTAATATGATTAAAGCAGGAATAAGTATAAGCACCTGTCTTGAAAGACCCAGTAATGCAGAATGTTTGGGTTTACCCACGGCTTGGAAGTAATTCGATGAAACAATTTGAAATCCAATAAAAGGTAAAAACATCATAAACCTTTTAATTGCTATAGTTCCAAATGCAATAAGCTCTGTATCTTTACTATTAAACATAGAGACTAATTGTTCTGGGAATAACCTTGAAACAATCCATCCAAGTATAACAATACTTGTTGCAAATATGACTGCTAATTTGTATGTTTCTTTTACCCTATCATACTTCTTTGCACCGTAATTATACCCAATAATAGGTTGAGCGCCCTGAGTAATACCAAAAACAGGCATAACCATAAGGGTCATAATACTAAATACAACACCCATACCCGAGATAGCAATATCTCCTCCATAAGTGGCTAAGCTAGTATTCATTATAAAGTTTTGTATGCTGGCTGCAATCTGCATTGCAAATGGTGCAGCACCTAAAGCAAGAATCCCACGAATAACAGCAGGTTTTAATTTTAGATCTTTTTTACGTATTTTTAACAAACTATTTCCTTTTAGGAAATACCTCATTACCCATATTGCTGAAACTGCTTGGGATATAACGGTAGCAAATGCTGCTCCTTGCATGCCCCAATGGAATCCAAATATAAAAATGGGATCTAATATAGTATTGATTAAAGCTCCAATTAACATAGTGTACATGGCTATTTTGGGACTACCTTCAGATCTTATAAAATTGTTCATACCCATTCCAATGGATTGGAACACTCCTCCTAAGAGAATAATCTGTATATACCGCCTTGCATATGGTACTATTTGTTCACTGGCTCCTAAAAGCTTTAACAAAGGTTCCAACCCTACTAATCCTATGATAGTTAAGATCAAAGAACTCAAGATTAATAAACTAACCGCATTGCCAAAAATAACTTCAGCTTCTTCTTTTCTATTTTGCCCTAATCTAATTGATACTAATGAATTTGCACCTATGCCTATAAGCATATTAAAGGCCATCATTACTAGCATAACTGGGAAAGCAATTGCAATACCAGCAATTCCTTGAGACCCCACTCCATTTCCTATATAAATTCTATCAACTACATTATATAGCGCATTTACTAGCATACCTACTATTGCAGGTAGTGAAAATTTTATTAATAATTTAGATACTTTCATTTCTCCTAATTGTTTCGATTTGTCCATTTAGATTCGTTTCTCCTTATTTGATGTGACGAAATCCTTCAAGCTTTGTTAAAGCTATTTGAAATTTCTCTTTAGAATTTATTAAAGAAAGCTCTTTTTCTTCAAGTAAAGCTATTTGCTCTTTAATTTGATTTATAGATTTATCTATCACAGAATTGTCTTTTATATCTCCATTAAAAATTCCTTTAACGTCATTTCCCAGTTCCATAATTACTTTAACATCTTTTAAGCAGAAGCCTAAACTTTCTCTTAAATCCTTTATTCTATTAATATTTTTAATGTCTTCTTCAGTATATAATCTATAAGAAGCATCGGTTCTTTTAGGTTCTATAAGTTTCAAGTCTTCATAATATCTTAAGGCCCTTTTTGTAAGCCCAGTTTTAAGAGCAACTTCTTCTATTTTATAATATGTTGTATCCATAATTCACCTCACTAAAATATTATGCACCACTATAACCTTTACGTCAAGGTTATAGTTACGTATTCTACTGACTTCATTAGGTTAAATTGAAGGGAAACAAAATTGCCAAGCATCTCAATTTTAGTATTTTATATTTGCTATATTTACCCAGGGGCCAGACCCCTTATTTACTAAGAGCATCATTCCCAATCACAAATTTTCCAAATCTCTTAAATGGATATACTATAAACTGCGCTTTTCCTTTTATATCTTTACTATCTATATACGGATTTTCCCATCTTCTAGCATCTTTGGAGTTTGCTCTATTATCTCCAAAAAACAAATATTTATTTTCTGGAACCTTAAATTGTATACCTAACTCTTCCTTGTTTACTACATAAGGCTCTTTAAATTTCTTTCCATTAACAAAAACTTCTCCGGTATCTTTTACATCAACTACATCTCCTGGGAGGCCAATCAGTCTTTTTATTAATTTCTCTTTTAATTCATAAGAATAAAAGACAATTATGTCACCTCTTTTTAATTTACTTTTTTTATAAACCCTTGCAACTGCAATTTTATCTCCTATCTTAATTGTTGGGTACATAGATTCTGATGGAACTTTAACATTGTAAAATAGAAATCTATTTATTAATGTTGCTAAAATTATTGCTGAAATTATTGGCATCAACCACTCTTTACTAACCTGTTTTAATAACTTCATTTATTTAACCCCCTTTTAAAAACTACAATGCACTAATTGGAGTGAAAATAGACATAAAAATACATATTAAAATCCACACTTGAATCACCAATTTCAAAACTTTTTTTAAGATGCAAGATAAATAACAATAAGATCGTTGCCTTGAGTCATAAAAAAGTCTTTGATATATTCTTTGTTTAGTTCCAACTGGCGGTTCAATTTCTATATTTATAGATTTAAACATTTCTTTTAAGATTTCATCTTGATTCATCATATTCATCTCCTGATATCTTTATAAATTCTTTTTTGAAACTGATTTTCGATCTTTGTAATAACCCATCAATAGACCTTGGTGTTTTGCATAAGTATTTTGCAATGTCGTTTACACTATAATTATCTATATATTTAAGAATAAGAACATACTTATAAATAGGCTTCAAATTATTTAATGTTTCTAAAATTACTTTTCTAGTCTCCAAATTGATAACCATGAATTCAATATCTTGATTGTCTTCTACGTAATCAATTTCTTCTGCATAAGCAAAACTCTCCTTCCGGATAGTATTTCTATAATAATTTAACACTTTATTTTTTGCTATTCCACAGAGCCAAGTTTTATAGGAGCTTGTACCTTTATAGTTAGTGAGAACTTTCATTGCACTTACAAAAGTCTCCTGAACTATATCCTCTGTGGATTCTTTGTTTGCAGCCAATCTTAAAAATACGAAAGAATAAACATACTTAAAATTTGAATCATATATTTCCTTAAATTTTTCATTATCCCTTTTCTTATTATTAAAAATATTCTTTATCATCTATTTCCACCTAACCATTTGTAGTACTAAAGTATAATCTTAGATCATTCGTAATTTATCATTTTATCAAAGCCTTCATATCTTAGTAACACAACAAGATGAAATCCCCCGAAAAAATTAAAAATATTTATTTTTCTTCTTCATGTATGTGATTCATACCTTATATCTAATTCTTTTATATTATTTAATGCCTAATTGTACCATAAATATATAACTATCTAAATACAGTATATTACATGTTTTTTATGCTTTTACATATTAATTAAGGGTAAGAGTTATTAAATTAAGTTACTATTTGCAACATAGAAAAAGAGCCTATTCCATAGATTTCTCTATGAAATAAGCTCTCCCTTTTTATCTATTAGTTAAAGTGTCAATTATTTAAATACTTTAATACGATTTTCTAATGGTTGAAACTGTTTTTCATCCGGCTGTGCTGTTGGTTTACCAAATGGCATTTGTGCAATAAGTTTCCAGTTACTTGGCACGTTCCACTCTTTTTTTACTTCTTCCTCAATGAGTGCGTTATAATGTTGTAGTGATGCACCAAACCCTTCAATTTCTAAGGCAGTCCATATAACGTATTGGTGCATTCCACTTGATTGCTGAGACCATATTGGAAAATTGTCCGCATATAGAGGAAATTGACTCTGAAGAGATTCAGTTACAGCAGCATCTTCAAAGAATAAAACTGTACCATATCCATTACCGAATGAATTTATTTTATCCTCAGTTTCACCAAACTTATCAGCAGGAACTATCTTCCTTAGAGCCTCTTTTGTAATATCCCATAATTTATCGTGATGTTTTTCTAACAATAAAATTACTCTAGCACTTTGAGAATTAAATGGTGATGGAGTATTCTTCACGGCCTGTTCAATAACTTCTTTTATTACCTCATCTGTTGTTACCTTTTCTTTACTAATTGCATAAAATGAACGTCTGTCTGCTACAGCAGTGTAAAAATCTTTTTTCATATTATATTCCTCCAATTTTTATTAACTATTATTTTCTCATTATTTTCAAATACAAACTAATGTATGCCTAATTATATTTAACTAAATCATAAAATAATTTCTTTAATTATCATACAACTAATTAGTTTATTACTAATTAGTTGTATGTAATTAAAATATATGGTGTACATATTTATACACCTGATAATTTTTTAAGTAACCCTATTAAATTTATCTTTTCCTGTGAAGTTAAGTTACTAAAGATTTCATTTATATTTTCTAAATGTTTTGGGAATATGTCTCTCATAACACTTTTCCCTTCTTCGGTAATACTTATTAAATTAACTCGTCTATCTTTTGGATGAGTACATCTCTTAACTAAATTTACCTTAACTAAATTATCTATAACAACCGTCATATTCCCACCAGTGGAAAGAATTCTTTCTATTATTTCACAGACCTTTAAATCTCCTTTATGATATAAAATCTCAAGTACTGCAAACTGAGAAACAGTTAGCCCCCCCTCTTTAATAGTTTTATATTCTGTCTTATGAACATTTTGAGTACATCTACTTAATGCTATCAATGTCTTTAAATTTAAATCTACTAATTTTCCATAAGTATTCTTTTCTTTATCCATACTTATAATATATTACTAATTAGTAATATCGTCAAGTTTTTTTTATAAATAGCAAATATAAATATTAAGAAGACTTTGCAACTTAGGAACTATTAGATTATAAATCCTATAATATTTAGTAATATAGCTCCTATTAATGCTATCCCCAATACAAAACACGTTAATGCCCATAAAGCTTTTAAAAACCGCATTATTCTATTCCTCCTGTATAATTAATACACTCAAATATTTGTGAATTATTTTCATTAATTCTTAGTGCATAATCGAAATATTTAAAACATATTTTATATTATATTTATGAAGAACGTTGATTATGAGTTTTTTAGTATCCAGCCAGGTTATTTATATTTCTAATTTTTTTCACTGCCCCAATTGATATTCTTACTTATTTCACCATAATTCTTTGTTCTCCTATAATATAATGCTGCTATCTGAGTCAATTTCTCTCCACAATTTATTAATTCGGCTCTGTTGAAAATTGATGTTTTCTGAATATTTAATTATAGTAAAAGCATATGAAACTTTACGGTGTTTTGTTATATCAAGTGTATAATCAGTAAAAATAGATTTAGAGGCTTTAGGGAGAAGAGGACAAGAGGAAGTTTCAAGAAATGCCAAGTAAATTAAATAAATAACAAAAATCCATAGAGATTCATATACTATATTGTAAATACTTTTAGGAGTTAATTTAATGTATATTGATGAAGAGACTATTAGATTATTTAATCCAACATACAACTGTAAAGTAGAAACTGAAGATTTGCAACAAGAATATAGGATTGGACCAACTTCTGCGCCTCCAAACTTTACGCCACCACAACCTCAATCCAAACAATTGGGGGCTACCCCTCTAAATATAGACTCAGGTGCAATTAGACCTTGCCAATATAAATTCGTATATATATGGCCAAGAAGAGGCAATGGATTTTGGGCATGGTTAACATTTGTTGGCCCTAGATCTATAGCAGGTTTTCGTTGGAATAGAAATTCTTGGAGATATTTTGGAATGGATCTGAGGGATATCCGTAGTTTTAAGTGTTTTTAAAATAAAATTTATATCCTTAATACTAAACTAATTACACATATATTCACCATATTATTAATATATTTTAACATTATATGCTTTTAGTCTTAATAACTAGTACGCAATAAAATACTAGTTATTAGTACTAATGGTAATAGATGTAAACAATTATGATTATTAGTTTATATAAAGAAGGATGGTGTTTTAATAAATGAGTTTTTTAAAGAAATTAGGGGAAACAATGAAAGATACAGCCTCAACTATAGGATCAAAATCCTTAGATATGGTAGAAACCGGGAAACTTAAACTCCAGCGAACCCAACTGGAAACTACTATTAAAGAGAAAAAACTAGAAATCGGAGACTTGATTTACACAGCTCAGAAACAAACTATTATGGTAGATTCGGATATTTTAAAAAATATATTTGAAATAATAAACGGTCTGGAAAAACAAATTACAGATATTGACGAAAAACTTCATAAAGAAGTAGTCCTGACAACTTCAACACCTGCTTTCCATGAAGATGTTCAGGATGAATCCATCCCTTCACAAATTTACTGCTCAAAGTGTGGGCAAGAACTATCTAAGGGAGCTAAGTTCTGCATCCGATGCTGTGAATCCCAATAATAATCCTATAAATATTTTTCATTATTCACTTTAATAACAAAAAAATATCAAACTCTGGCTTAGAATTTGATAGTAATTTACAATTAATTTTTAGTTTTGTCACTGTAATGACACATAGAATTGTTACTATAAGTGAATAGAAGGTGATTGATTTTTTTAATTAGAGTCCCCCTTTAATTAAATATAAATTTAATATAAAATCCTTAAAAGAACTGATTTAATATAATCAGTTCTTTTTTTCTGTTTCACAATATTATAAGTCAGAACTTAGTTACCAACTTATATTTACTAAATTCTTTACACCTTCCACACAAGTATCTTATTTAAAAAGGACGTTAACTGCTCCGATTTTGGAGACTTAAATGTTTCCGCACTGTTGCCACTTTCAATTATTTTATTATCCACTAAAAATATTACCTTTTCACATGCATTTTTAGCAAAACCCATTTCGTGAGTTACAATTATAGTGTTTAGCCCATCATTTTGAAGCTCTCCTAACATATTTAGTACTTCTGAAGTATATTCAGGATCAAGGGCTGAAGTCGGTTCATCCAGTAATAAAAGTTCTGGTTTTATAGCCACGGCCCTTGCTATAGATATCCTCTGCTTTTGCCCACCCGAGAGTTGAAATGGATATTTATCCTTTTCCTGCACTAACCCAAACCTACTAAAAAGCTTATTTACTGTTTCTATTGCTTGAGATTTATTTATACCAAAAGTATGAATAAGTGGAAGTGTAACATTTTCCATAGCAGTAAGATGCTCAAAAAGTCCCTTAGACTGAAATACAAACCCAATATTTTTACGATGAATTTGCAACTCTTTTTCATTGAAATTAATTTCCTTACCATCAATATACATCTCTCCTGAACTCGGTAGTAGTAGTCCCCCAATAATTCGAAGCAAGGTGGATTTTCCTCCTCCTGAAGGACCAATAATGGCAATAGAATTAATATCATCTTCAAAACATACATCCTGAAGTACCACTTGTTTGTCGAAACTTTTACATATGTTTCTTAGCTCTATATTCATGCTTATATCTCCTCTCAAGCCATGTTGATACCATTGAAACACTAAAGGTAAGTATAAAATATAAGAACCCAACGAATATATAATTCTCAAACATTCTAAAGTTATCTGCAGATATTTCCTGTATTGTTTGAGTAAGCTCAATTACAGCAATTACAGAAAGCAGAGAAGAATCCTTTATTATAGATGAAAATTGACCCGCAAGTGCTGGTAATATTCTAGCCATCAAAATTGGGAAAGTGACCAGCTTAAAAGTTTTTATAGGTGTAAGTCCAATAGCTTTTGCTATTTCATATTGCTGATTATCAATACTTTCAAGGCCCCCCCTTATAATCTCAGAAATATATGCTCCTTCAAATATAGACAGAATTATAATTCCAGCTAAGTATCTATTGTTAATCCCCCAAGCTGTGCCAATAATATAGTAAAAAAAGTAGATTTGCACCAAAAGAGGTGTGCCTCTTATTAAGTGTATATAAATCTTACATAGATAATTTATTATTAGTACCTTCGACTTCTGGGCGATAGCAGTTAATGAGCCAATAAATAAACTTATTATTAGACTGCCAATAGATATCACTATAGTCATTAAAAATCCTTGCCATATTCGCTGTTTATACTTAAGCAGAGTTGTAAAATCTAATTTCAAACCAATTGAACTTATAGATAACCACATAAAACAAATAAGAATTAACAAAACACAAAAAGCACTTAGAACTTTATTGATAACTGTTGGATTTTCATTATGTGTATATTTCATATTATCTCCTTAATCAAAAAACCATGGAAATGAAAGCTTGTCAAATATCTTCTTTTCCTCTAGCATATATTTGTTTGTAAGCTTATTAAATCCACCTTTTGCCTTATATTCTTTTATAAAAGAATTTATTTTATTTAGCAGTTCGGAATTTCCCTTATTAACAGCCATTCCCCAATTTTCGCTATCCTGGAATGGTATTAGTATAGCTTTTGTAGTTTCCTTATTAGACTGATTCTGACGGTAAATTGTTAGTTGATCATAAATAAAAGCATCTGCTTTGCCTTGTACAACTTCTGTAACACATGCGTTTTCAGAAGTTAGTGCATTTATCTTTGCCTTTGTCAATTTAGCATTAGCATATATATACCCAGTTGTACCTTTTTTAACATCTATAACTTTATCATCCCGATTTAAGTCTTCGACCTTATTTATATTAGAATTATTATTTACTAATAATCCAAGATAGGAGTGAGCATATGGATTCGAGAAGTCCACAACCTTTTTACGTTCATCAGTAATAGTCATAGAAGATATAACAACATCTACCTTTCCAGTCTGAAGTGATGGGATAAGTCCATCCCAATTAGTATTTTCAATTTTTACTGGTCTTTTTAAATATTCACCCAAAGCTTTTGCCAAATCTACGCTTATGCCACTTGGATTTCCCTTGGCATCTTTTGTCTCAAAAGGTGGATATGCAAGTTCCATCCCTATAACTAAAGGTTTATCCTCAGTCTTCACGTCGACTTTTTTCGATGTACAACCTACAAATAATGTTCCTGTCATTATAAATATTAATAAAAATGATAATGTTTTTTTCATAAAGATATACCCCCTGTACTTTGTATATTATATTTTGCCTTAATATTATACTTTAATTAATTGTGTGAACCTAAACAATACATTTATATTATAATCCATATTTTTTTAATAAACCAATGAAAATTACAAATAAGTGTTTCTTTATTTTATTTATTTATTCAATTTAGATATACTACTTAAATATGGAAAAAGTCAAGCATGAAAAAGCCGGTGAATTACATCACCAGCTTTTATACATCTTAAGATGTATATTATCCTTCTACTTTTACTACTACACCATTTTCAGTATATATATATCATAAACTATGCTTAGATTTAATAGAAAATCTTTTAAAATTATCATAGTTATAAAAAAATATTTGGAAAACATCTATGCTGATTTATATCCCCAAACTGCATTGAAGAGACGAATTTTTGAAATCTTTCATTCAAAATGCTCCAGTTTATATTTTCGACAAATGTAGAAATATATTTTCTTTTATTTGTTCCAAAATCCATGAAATATGCATGCTCATAGACATCCATGATTAATATTGGATAAGAGAGCCATACTGACCCAGTATCATGTAAATCGCTTCCTATTATGTGTAATTTGTTATCAAGCAGATCTATAGAAAGAACTGCCCAACCCCTCATCGATAACCCTACATTTGTAAGGTAAGAGATAAAATTTTCATAAGAAGAAAACTGATTTATTATAGCATTTAATATTGGCCCATAAGGAATATTATTGCCTCCCACTATGTTTTCAAAATAAAGATTGTGAAGTTTTACACCATTCAGAGAATATGTCTCTCCTAGTTTTAAGCTACGCATTCTAGACATAGAAGCATTACTATCAACATAGTCTGCAGGTATATAGGGAGTGTTCCAAATTTCATTTAGTAGCTTTACGTACCCTGAATATAATTTATAATGTTCATCAAGTTGTTTCATAGAAATGCCTTTGACAGATTTGAAATCAAAAGTTTCAGGTTTTAAATTATACATTAAATCACCCTTAAAAATACTATAATATATAATATGTATAAGGTTGGTGTCTTTATACCCACTTTTAAATATATGAGCATTATTAATAAATATGCTCTAAGTTAAAATAACAATAACTTATAAATCACCATATACTATATTGTAAATACTTTTAGGAGTTAATTTAATGTATGTTGATGCAGAGCTGAAGCATGATTTATTTTAAAATCATTGATTTTATCTTGAATCACCAATTACTGGTATTATTTATAATTTATAGGATTTCTTTTTCAAATATTATTAACAAAATATTCTAATGTGTATTATTATTTTTATCTTTTAGTAAAAAAACAAACCACAAAAAGGCCCTCAAAAGAGTGCTATAATCATT
>NZ_JAHLDL010000043.1 GCF_018861315.1 Clostridium bowmanii
AAGAAAAAAAGCCAAAGTTTTGTTGATAACAAAACTAATGTTTCATTACTTTTAGGTATATTTTCACTTTTCATGGTGCAATTTAAATCTTGAAATTTTTAATCTAGTTTTTTCATAGGTTAGTTAACACTATCCTTGTTTTTATTAATCTATGTTTTCAACCCAACCGCACCATTTAAAATCTTTGCAAAAATAACTTCAATGATTCCACAATATGGAATGTTTGTATGGTATTCAAACTGTCTCATTACTATTCCATGGGATACCACAATTATTTTTTCATACTTTAAATATTTTTCTAGACCCTTAAAAGCTCTGTTGGCAACTGCACTAAGCCTTTCCCATTTTTTCTCATTGTCATCAGTATATTCACCTTTACAAAAAATGCATTCCTGAACTGCAATTTCAACTTCCTCATCACACCTATTATTAAATGTTAAATCTGGTAACCACTCATGAATATCAACTTCAATACTTATATCAAGCGACCTTTCTTTAGAAATAATTGCCGCTGTCTGCAATGCTCTAGTATATGGTGATGATACAATAATGCTTGCTCCATCTAATCGCTTATCTTTAGAAACAACATTTGCTTGTTCTATTCCTTTAGGTGTAAGCTGAGCCAAATCCATACCATGGCCCCTAAAATTTCGCGTTGCTACTAAACTATAGTCAGGCTCCCCATGTCGTATAATTATAAGTTTTGTCATTACTCTTCTCCCCCTCTTTGCTATAAGTGATTTGAAACATTTGAACTACAATGATCAACTGTTGCATTCAGGTTTACTATTGATCTCTATTCTATTAAACTTTAATAATGACAATAAAGCCTCAAGCGTCAATATTCCCATCCATTCGCTCTTAGTAATTTCCCATTCTTCTAAATATTTGTCCCAATACCATGTAGGAAATATCTTACCTTCTGCGTCGAGTCTATCTATCAAATAATCTAAATTCTCATCAATCAATTTAGATTCAATTCCAAAAAAGTTTTTTGTACCACTCTCTATAAATTTTAATGGGGTAGGTACATAATTTGACCATTCAGATTGGTTTATGTTAACCAATTGAGAGACAGCCAATTTTAGTGTATCTACAATTGGTATGGAAAATTCTTTGTCTAGTACATTATACATATGAATATAACAAAATATTTCATGTTCTGAGTTAAATTCTGTAACTTTATTCAAATTGGTTATAGCATAATTTACTAATGAATAAACATCTAGATTATTGAGATATTTTTTATATTTATAAAGGTAGCCTATCAATTCAGCCGTAGGATTTCCCCAGGAATAGTCTATAACTGTCATATTTATATCATCTTTAAATTCCCACCAAGGTGCATGAGGATAATTGTTAACATCACTTGAAACACTATACCAACCATTTCTATCACTATCAAAAGTTGCCTCTAGATATTCAACAGCTTTAGCTATCATCTTTTGAGCTCTATCATTATTATCTAGCTTACTCAAATGTCTTAATCCAATGGATGTTGCCATAGGTGAGGATTGTTTAAGCTTAAAATCTGGTTCCAGACCTTGACCAAAACCTCCATCTGAATTTTGAAATTCTTCTAATGAATTCAATATGTCATCAACACTTGAATCATTAAAATAGTAATTGAATATAGATTTTTCCAATGGTCTAGCTTCTGCATTCATATAGGTATTTATATGGTTAAAAAGAGTCTTTGATAATTTTTTCATGTTTAAATCTCCTTCCATTGATTATTTAATAGTGGAAAATGAATACCTATCTTTAAATTTCTATTGTTAATATTGTCTTTCAATATTTTCAATTCAGCAAGTGACTCCATTTGAGTAACTTCAACTCCAAAAAAATCTTCTCGGAAATCTCTATTCTGCTTTTTAATGTCGAATCTTTCAAATTGACCAATCATAAATCTTTTCATGTTATCCTCCTTATTCAAGTCCTATGTTTTCTGGATCATATATAAATGAATTTGGAATCCATATATTTCATCATTATATTCTAGCTCTCTATTGGGTTTTTAGGCCCTTTAAGCTCTAATTGATAAAAAGAAAGATTAAGCCACTTGCCAAATTTATACCCAGCTTTAGTTATAGTACCTGAATACTTGAATCCTAACTTTTCATGCATTTTTATACTGATTTCATTAGCTTCATCAATTCCAGCCACCAGGGTTGCGAATTCTCTTTCATTAGCAATTCGTATTACCTCTTTAGCTAGTAATATTCCTATGCCTTTGTTTCTGTATATTTTATGAACATAAATAGAGTGCTCGACAGAGTATTTATATGCCGGCCATGCTCTAAATGGTCCAAATGTTGCAAATCCAATAACCTTATTGTTTTCTTCGTATACTAATATGGGATATCCCTCTTGCAATTTTTTTTCATACCATTGTTTTCTATCATAAATAGTATGAGGATTATAATCATAGACTGATGTTGTATTCAATATGGCATCATTATAAATTTCTAAAATATTCGTTAAATCGTTTTCGATTGCTTCCCTTATCATTTTTATACTCCTTTCACAATAAAAGCTGTATTATGCTCGTTTGTAATCATGATGAATGTTTTATAGCCACTATTTTTATAATTTTTATAGAAAGCTAGTACCATTTTCCAAATTCTTTTCTTGCTTGCTCAGTAATGTTTTTGATAAAGCATGATTTTGCACTTGTATACCCTTCTCTATCAAATTCATACTTTTCTTTCAAACATAATTTTAAAGCTCCATATTTTTCTGCAATTTCCGGATATAATATCAAATAATCGCGAAAATAAAGTTCATCCCAATCACCGCTATAACGAATATGAAGGTGAAATGCTTGTCCATTAAATCCGTTTTGAGTATAACCTTTCATAAACATCATATGAGGAGCTGGGTTATTCGGTTGTAGACTATAACTATAACCAGTGGCCTTGAGTAAAGAAATTATTTGCTCTGTATCCATATCATTATGTATTTCCAATAAAATATCAATAGTAGGTTTTGCACGCAAATTGCATACGGAGGTGCTCCCAAAATGATTTATCCTTACAATATTGTTTAACCCTATACTTTGCTCAAGATTGCATTTTTCAGATAAATATAGTGCATGCCATTTTGGATTAGGTTCACTTATTATAATTGGAAACAATCTTCCTAATTCTTCTCCATTCATATCATTTAGTTGTTTTTCCATGATTCTCACCACCTAATTTCAAGTTTTTATATCGTTTACCTTTGAGATTATTTGAAATGATACTTTTATCCCTTCGTTACTTTATATTTTCACTTTCCTAAATTAAATTTAAATAATCAGCAATAAGTTTTGCTTGTAGTTGTCTAATTTCTTCTTTAAAGTGAACATGATCTGAGTAAATATCAGTCCCTAAATTCTTAGTGAAGTTATACATATCTATATAAGGGATGTTGTACTGTTCCATTATTTCTTTCGCAGCAATATCGTATGCATAAATATCTTTACTATATCTTAAAACTCCTTCTTTTCTAGAATTATGAATTTCATCTATAACAGGTGTTAATCCAATCCATATGGTCTTGTTTGACATAGTTTTTGATATTTCAATTATCTTAGTTAAATTCATTTTGTAATCTTCTAATTCAACCTGAACTTTATTTAAATCCCTATCTACTCGAGCATCGTGTAATCCACAATTTAAAAGCAATATATCAAATTTTATATTTTTTTTATGTTCCTCTGCTAAATAATCCATGACCATTCCACTATCTCCAGCATTAGCTCCAACCGGTTTGTCTAAATCTTCTAAAGCTTCTTCTACGCCTCTTTTTCTATCATAATCGAATTTATGTTTTATCATATTTTTAAGATATGGACCATAGTGTATTGACACACTATCACCTATAACAAATATTTTTTGTTTCTCCATCCTATTTCCCCCAGCTACTTTTTTAGGCTTCAAGCCTGTCTTTAGCATAAACTGCTGCGCCAATCATTCCACCACAATCACCCAACTTCGCCTGCACAACTTTGCAAACTTGACTAGAAATCTTTAATGAGTGGTTTCTAATTGTCTCACGTACTGTATTTAATAATCTGTCCGCTGCATAAGACATTCCTCCACCTACAATGATGATTTCAGGATTAAATAAATTAATAACATTTGCCAAACCAAAACCAAGTATCTGTCCTGTTTCATGCATTACTTCGATTGATAAATCGTCTTTCAAATCATATGCCTCAGATATCATACTCGCTTGAATATTATTATTATCATGATTAATCCATTCCTCTACTATACTCTTTCTTCCATCATTTAATTTTTTAATAAAAGTATTAACCATTCCATTTGCTGAAACGTATCTTCCTAAGCAGCCTGAACTTCCACATTTGCAAGGACGCCCTTCCCTATACATATTCATATGACCAATTTCTCCAGCACTAGATGTTGCCCCATATAGAACTTTTCCATCAACAACTATTCCTGAGCCTAAACCAGTACCTAATGTGATAAGAATAAGATTTTTTATATTTAAGCCTGCACCAAATCGCCACTCACCATATAAATTTACACGAACATCATTATCGATGAATATTGGGAAAGCAAATTGCTTGTTCAATTCGTTAACTACATGTATATTTTCCCAACCTGGAAAGTTTGGTGAAAAAAATGATATACCCTGTTTAGGGTCTAATAATCCAGGAATACCTAGCCCCATACAATAAATTGATTCACCTGTAATATTAAGTCTTTCCAGCATATCTTCTATTACCTGTTTTATGTTGTTTATAACATGAACCGGACCTTTATGAGCCTGCGTTGGACTACGAATTTCAACCATTAATTGTAAGTCTAAATTAAATATTGCAGCCTTGATATTCGTTCCCCCTAAATCAATCCCAATTATAAATTTATTCATAGGTTATTCCTCCATACTCATTTTTATTAAATATAACATCACCTTGTTGGCTCGTATATATAGATTATAGCCCTTAAATTTACATAATTCTATATAAAAAAAATCCACCAACTAAGGTGGAATAAAGTATAGTAAATTATTTTAAAGCGCTTAAACTTTCACTGCATCTTTTCATAAAGCCTAATATGCCTATTGTAACTATAATTGATATTACTAAAAGCCCAATAATATAAATTACATTTAATAGAGGTATAAAAATAACGATAAATGTACATAAGGCCGCAATCTGTAATATCTTATATTGGTTCCATTTTTCATCAGACACTTTCACAAACTCAGATTGTTCTTGTTTTTCTGCCATATCCTTAATTCCCATAAATAAATTGTATACAATTAATAAATTAAGTACAATGGATGCAATTGCCAAAGGAATACTCAATATTCCCAATTGACCTAATTGAATTCCGCCACCTTGAACTGGACTTTGATAGATTGAGAAAATGGACAATATTATCATCGGAACATTATATTTCGCAGCTATACTAAAATAATTGCTACTTAAAGTAAGCTTGCTAAGACCGGCAGCAAAGAATAAATACCCAACTATATCAGGTAAAATATCAAAACCTTGAAGTCTAAAACTGAGCATTGTAAATAGAAATCCCCAATACAATTTATTAAAACCACTTTCATTCATACTATTACCCCCTAATATTGAATTAATTTATATTATTTCTCTATCCTCTTAAGTAAAAGTAAAATAAATGTGTTGTTGTTTAAAATTATATGGTATTGAGAAGTAATTTTATTTATTTATTTATCTGATCTGTAATATTTAAGATTTATACCCATGGTATTATCATATGTTACTTATACTTTTTTAGGAACTTAATATTTTCTTGCCTTCATCAAAAACAATGAATAGTTGACTTTTTCATCCTTTACAATTTTGTCATCGTAAAAAAAAGTATTTGATTCTATATCACTAAAACCAGAATTAATTAAAATGTCTTTTAAATCATCTTGATTAAAGCCGTTATGACCATCAAAATATGGATACTCTTTATGGAAGCTGCCATCTTCTTCATCCAAATCTACTATACACAAATAACCGTTTTTATTAAGCAATTGGTGAAGAGTGTTTATTATAGCTTTAGTATTATTAATATGATGCAACACCATGGAAGTATAAATTACATCAAATTTCATATTTAATGAATTTCCACTGGAAATGTCTAAATGATGAGCAAACATATTAGTTACTTTGTATTTGTTAATTTTAGAATTAAGTATGTCTATCATTCCTTTAGATGAATCAATAAGTGCGATACTTTTAAATTTATCATAAAGATTAAAACTTATAAGTCCAGTTCCACAGCCAAACTCCATAGCAGAATCATTTTCATCAATATCAATAGAATTTCTTATTTTCTTTGCAATTATTTTTGCTCTATTAATTCTTTTATCAGTATCCCAGGTTTTAGCATAATCATCAAAACTCATCGGTAAATTTCCCCCTAAATATTTTTCGACTCATAGATATAATGTTAAACTTAAACAATCTTTCTCCATTCATCTTTAAGCATTGAATAGTTAAGCTGATCATATTTATTTTCATTAACCCAATAATGTTCTCTTAGCCGTCCATCCAATTTAAAATCAAACTTCTCTAAAAGTTTGATGGATGGTATATTATTGGATGATGTTGTTGCATATATTTTATTTAAACTTAATTTATTATCTGAAAAAGCTTTCTCTATAAATAGTGCCAACAGTATATTACCCAATCCTTTTTTCCTATTGTGAGTTGGGAGGTAGTATCCAAACTCTGCGCTATGATTTCTTGTGTTAAAATCAAATAGAGTGATTTTCCCGAGTGGCTGCTTTTCAGCTCCTTTTTTAATTAGTATGTAGGTTTTTTGTTTTTCTTCAGAGGTTGAATTTAATGTTTTCTGTGCATACTCGTCAAATGATTGTGGCAAATTTACAGGGCGGCAAGTATATAGTTCAAAGTGCTTTTCTTCCATCATCCAGCGAAAAAGTTCTTGAAGATAATCTTCTGTTAATTGGATTAATTCATAATGATCATTGTAATCTAAAAATTTACTTTTCATAATTTTCTCCTAATAATAAATTTTAAAACTTAAAAGTATTTTCTACAACATTGGGCAAAACACTATAAATAGATTTTCCAATCCTTTCTTCAAAAAAACTCTTATTTTCAAATGTTGTTTCCCATTTTTTAATTGTGTATTCATTTACTCCGTGTCTCATAGCAACATCTAGCATTCTTTTTTCCATTAAACAATATCCTGTAGGCAGCGCTAGCGCATCACATAACTGAATTAATTTATCATAAGCTGTAAAATCAATCTTATCTAAATACTCCTTAACAAATTTGTATTCCTTATCTGAACAATCCCATTTTCCAAATACGGCATCAATGTTTTTATATGAGAAAGAATGTGTTATACAAATCCTCGCTAATAAAGCATAGCCTTTCTTCATTGAAAGGTTATACCCATCTATACTATGTCTCATACTCGTTACACCATATTGTCTCCCTATATCATGTAACATTCCTAATACCAATGCAATATTCCCATCTAACTCCTTATCTTCGTTAGCAATTAATTCTGCTGCTTTGCCTACAAATAAGGAATGTTCTATCCAAGGTCCAGGATTTAGTTTACTTCCTTCATTTAAAATCAACGTTGCTTCTTCTATAGTAGGTACCCCTAAATTAAGTCCTGTCATTTTATCCCCCTTTACTTTCTTAAAGCACTTTTATATTAAATTATATTGAATTTTTCTGAAGCTCCCAATAAATCAATTCATGGTCTCTATTTGTTTCTTTCATTCCCACTTTTTCTAATACATGTATAGATGGTAAATTATTTATTAAACAATCTGCTTTAATTATATTTACATTCTTTTGAGAAAGAGCCCAATCTAAAATTTCACGTAATGCTTCTGTTGCAAATCCCTTACCGCTTTCTTTCTCTACTAAACCATAGCCTATTTCGAGCTCCTTCTTTTCATCAGGTTGTCCTTTAAATCCTATGTCCCCTATTATTTTCATAGTAGCTTTTTTTACAATCATCCAACAACCAAATCCAGTTGGAATGATTGATTTTTCTAAAGCCCTCTTAACCATAGGTAAAATGTCCTTAGTATCTTCTGTTGGCCAATTACTATCCGCTTTTAGTCCGAGCTTTTCAATTACCGTAGTACTCTCTTCAATAAGGGAGTTGGTTATATCTAAAGACATTGGTATTAATATTAATCTCTCCGTATTTAAATTACTTACACTCATTATATTCGGCCAATTTTCACTAACTTTATCTTCACCTTTATAATAATCCACCTTTTGGTCACTTTGGTATACTTCTTGATAAGGTAAAATATTTATTTTACCTGAATCAGGATACTCACAGATATCTAATCCATCATGAGTGCCTAAATCAAGAAATGTGCATGATGATTCTGTATGATTATATAGTTGATGAGCACCTTCAGGTCCAATTTCAAAAAATACAATATCACCTTTAATTAATTCCACAAATTCATTGGGTGTCCTAAGTGTAGCTTTTCCGGATAAGATTACAAATATCTCTTCTGAGTTTCTATGAAAATGATATGGGTAAGAATATTTACCTGCATCAAGAGATCTTACATCAAACTCTAAATGTTTTGATTTAACTATTTCTGATAACTTCTGACTTGTATGCCAAGAAAATTCTGGAATTGGTGATTGTCTGAGTTCAAATGATATGTTTTTTTCATTGAATATCTGTGCCATTTAAAATTTCCCCCTATTTTTATATAACTCTTTGTGAAATGAAAGTTATACTTCAATTACCATCCCTGTTTTCAACTCATTTAAGTTGCTCATGGATTTACTTAAATAACTATAAGCTTTTTCACCAGTACAATGGCAAGTATAATACTTATTAACGTTGCTATTAATTAAATTGACTGAAAGATCATCTAAAAACACTTTAGAATTTGGATTTTTAATATCCATTCTCATTAAATGAAATCCACCTATTACCGTAGTTAAATCGCAATCTATAAAATCTTTAGTTCTCTCAATTATATTAATAATACCTTTGTGAGCACATCCACAAAATAGACTATATTTTCTATTTTCATTAATCAACAGGTTTATCTCATGTTCAAAATCGTCTTTACCGATTGATTTATCACTAAAACTTTTTAATAACCTATCATTACCTTTAGGCTTTAGTTTATTGCCTTTAACATCACCAAATAAGATCAACTCATCATCTATTTTTAGCATTCCATCTACAAATACAAACCTATTATTATTTATTAGTGCTTTTTTTAAACCTATATTGTACTTAATAATTCCAAATATTTTTACAAGGTGACTATCAAATGCGCCCTTACCCATGTAAATTTTAGCTTTACTATTGAGTTTTAAAAATGTTTCTAGTCCACCACCATGATCATAATGCCCATGTGAAATCACTGCTATGTCTATCTCTTCCAATTTAACGCCTAACTTACTAGCATTGTATGCAAATGATTTATCTGTACCAGTATCGAATAATATCTTATGATTGGACGTTTCTATATACAATGATAAGCCATGCTTACATTTATATTCTTTTGAGATAGTCCTGTTTTCAAACAATGTTATAACTTTCATAAATTATCTTTAGTGAGAGAGTGTATAACAAGTACCGAAACCCCACTAAAATTCACTTCCTTTCTTTTTATACCATTTTTTGTGTATAACATGTTAATAACTTTGTTGATAGTTCGTCATATAAGAATAATGCGAATTACTTTCTATTTAAATTTAGATAAAGAAAGAAACTCTCTTTCAAGAATTGAATATACGAATTCATCACACCATTCCTTGTGCCATAGTATACCTTCTCTTAGAAGACCATCTCTATTCATACCAACCCTCTCCATTAGGTTCGATGATTTTTTATTATTAGCATTACAAAAACCCACTACCCTATGTGCATTAAGATTTTCAAAAATATGTTTCAATACTAATTTTACTGCTTCCGAGGCATATCCATTTCCCCAGTAATTAGTATGCAATACATATCCGATTTCCCATTCTCTATGCTCTTCCCAGTTGAGTTGTATATGTACTTCTCCTATTGGTACTTCTTCAGGAAGCAAATTAATAAGGAAAATGAAATGTTTACCTGCATTCTCTTTCATTTTAGATATTTTTTTATTATATTTTTCATATATTTGTTCCTCACTTGGTGGTTCTTCATCTTCGTCATAAAAATACACTAATGGCTCACTTGCCATTTTATACATAAAAACTAAATCCTTTTGCTTTAGTTCTTTTAGTATCAATCTTTCACTTTTAATCTCCATTAAATATCACTCCTATCTATATTTAACATAACCATTTGGTACACTTTTTTATACGATAACGACCTAAGTAGTCTAACTATTTATTCCTAATCATATTCATTATCTGTTCATAAATATCTTGCTCTGTATATTCATAAATATGTCCATTTTCATCTGGTTCAGGTTCTTTACCGAACTTCTCAATGATAACTTCCTCAGCATCTTTAGGTATAGTTAAGAATGATTTTTCTCTTAAATTTTGTATATACTTTTTAGTAACAATCATAAGTTTTCTTTAGTGAGTGTTGGTATATAATTACTCAAACTCACTAAATGTTCACTTCCTTTCCTTTAATTGCAAAATTGTATTCTTATTGAACAAAATTACCCCTTAGCTTTCCTATATTCACCATCTTTAAATTTTCCATTCAATACTTGCTTCCTTAATGTACTATCATTACAACTAAGTAGTTCAGAAGCTTCTTGAAGCGTAATCACCTCATTAATCAATTGATTATCTGGAATAAAACGAACCTGTTCTGATAATGTATTTTGCAATAATTTCAACACTCCTTTATAGTTCACGATTTCGTTACAACACTTTTATTGATTCACGAATACGTTATTTATTTAAGGATTTAATCTTATCTAACTGTTCTTTTAGTCTTTTATTTTCGTCTTTTATTTTCGTCTTTTTGTTCTTCCATATCAACCAATTGAACAATTAGATTTTGTTTATCTTCTTTTAACTTTTTAACCTCTTCATACAGTTTCTTTATTTTGTCTTCTTTAGCCTGTACTTTATCTTTTGGAGTTGCAACTGTGTCTCCACTTGTATTACTTTTCTCAATGGCTCTTAAACTCATTATACGCTCTTTTAAGATGTCATTATTATATAATGTAGCCTTTGATACTCCTGCTTCTTCTGCAACAGTTTTAAAGTTGATTGCTTTAGTTTTAGAACGTTTTAACTTATCTATAGTTTTATTAACTTTTTCAATAGTTTCTTGGTTTTTCTTTTCTGAAAACTCTTTTAAACCTTGAGTATTTCTATTAGGCTTCTTTACCATTCATTTGCACCTCCAAACTATCTACAAGTGGCTTCAAATATTGGTGCTTAACAAATTGTCTTTGCCAATCTCTTTCTCTACCTAATTCCTTAAACCTTGTCATTTCTTTTTCCATAAGGTCTAATTCTTGTTTTAAAATAGGGTAGAATTTAACTTCAGTTATATAGTTAGGACAATTATAAAAGAAACATCCATCTCCATCAGAGCAATTACCCCTTCTAAAATCGTATAAACATACGCCTGTCGGCAACGGATTAAAACTCATTGATTTTGATATAGTTGAAACAATATCATCAACTTCTTCTTCTGTTTTACCTCTGAATTGTTCGTCTAATTTACCTTTAATCTCTTTAGCTCGTAATCCTGCAATTTTAGAAGTAGGACTTAATATTATATCAGAATATATTTCCTTAACCTCTTCGTTCTTTAAAGTAAGGTAGTGTGTGGTCATTTCAATAGATACATGAGCAAATTGCTTCATAATATGTGCTATAGGTACTTTCTGTTTTATAAGTTCTCTAACAAATGTTGCTCTAAATTGATGTGATTTTAAAGGATATAGTTGACCTTTGTTATCTCTTATATCCCAATCGCTTATAAAATTATTCAATCTATTGCTCCAATTTCCAACTTTACTTACTGTAATACCACTTTTTTTAGAATTGCTTATAAACAATTCTTTAAATTTGCTATCTTGTCTTAATTTTTCTGTATATTTCTCAAGTTCTCCTATTGTACTTTTAACTAACTCATTTATAAAAACCCTATGTATTATAGGTTCTCCTTTTTCAGTTTTACCTAAAGTAACTTCCATATAGTCATATCCATCACTTGTTGTATGAATACAACCATTTTTTATTGATAAAACTTCATTAATTCTTAACCCTGTTTGACTTTGAATTATTATCCCTGCCTTAGTTAATATATCTGTTTCTTTATTAAATGCAAAATAGAGTATTTTATCAAATACCTCTTCAGGTATTGGTTTAGTTTTTGTGTCTTTAACTGTCTTCTGGGATAGCCATAAATCCCACGAACCCATATCAGTAAATATATTAGTTTTAGGCACATTCCAACCTTTTATTTGACCTAATTTAATAATTTCTTCTATTATAATGCAAATATTATATCCAGTATTATTTGAAATATTTGCCCCTTTATTATGATTTGTTTTAATAATATAATCTTCTTTTAACCATATTGAAAAATTTAAAAATGTCTCTTTATCTATCTCTGAAAAACTTGTTATATTATTAATTTCAGCATATTTAATAAATGCAGGTAAACTTTTGTATATTTTACCCCATACAGATTGTGGCTTAATTTGCCCTAATTTATGATAAGTGAATAATTTCACTGTATTCTTTAAATCTGCACTATTAATGTTATCAAACTTAATTTTTTTTTGATTAGGTTTGAGCGTTTCAGCAGTTATAAAAGGTGATAAGTCCCATACATCATCAGTAAATTTAGAATTTCCAATGGTTATATTACTATAATCTGTAGAATTAGTTATTACTTGTAATTGCAACTTCTCTATTGCCATCTTGTAACTCCTCCAATCTTCTTATGATTTCTTTTAAAATCTCAGTAGTAGGTATGAAATGTTCTGCATAATGTTCGCCATATATATTACCTTCTATTTGATTTTCTAACTCTTTTAAATGGCTCTTATGAGCCTGTAAATACTCTGGAGTAGTAACATATCTACCACAAGTGTAGCACTTCTGCCTTTTAAGTAATCTATCGCAAATCTTTCCATCAGAACAAGGTTTAGTACAATATCCATCTTCCATTCTTGCTTTACTATCTTTGTTTTTATTAAACCATTTTAGTTCTTCATTATCAGTTATAATCGTTTCATCAACTTTGTTAATATTTCCGATAATGCCTATATTTTTAAATACTTCAGCCCTTTCTTTGTCTTTAATATCAGCATAACTACGCTTGGTTGTTTCAGATGATGAATGTCCTAATACGTCTCTTATAACAGTTATATCAGTTCCTTTTGATAACATATCTGTAGCGAGTGTTCTTCTAAACTGGTGTGCTGTAAGGTTGTATAATACACCATTTGTATCTTTTATTTCATTGATTTTAATAAAGATATTAAACCATATTCCCATTGAAATTTGGGTTACTGTCATTATTTTCCTTATGTTTTTACCCTTGGCTACTTGATAGATAAATAAATTATCTTTAACTTCATCATCTGACTGTTCTCTAAATTCTTTTTTACATTCAATTAACTTTTCTACTGCAATAGCACATTCATTAGTTATTGGCATTGGTTGCCTTTGCTTTCTGCTTTTATGGTCATACCAAGTTAATGTATAACCACTAATCAAATGTGGCTTAATACAATCAGTAGTTAATTTAAGCATATCTCCAATCCTCATTCCTGTTGATTGAAGGATGATTATTCCATATTTGACATAGGGATTTTCCTCGTTTTTTAATGCTTTATTTATCTGAATTAACACTTCATCGGGGATGAAATCTATTTTAAGTTTTCTATTAATTCCTATATATTCATTACCTGTAAATATCTCTATCTTAGGTACATCATTAGGCATATGCAATTGACCCCAATGAATAATTGCTTTTACTTTATCCAAATATATTTTTTGAGTTGCATATGTAAATGGCTTGTTAGTTTTGTCTGAGACACAGGTTTTAAGGTACGAAATAAATAAATCACTATCATTATTTGTTAATTCTCTTAATGAATTTTTATTATTAATTATTAAGAAATCATTAAATAACTTTAGTCCACCATTGTCATCGTATAACTTTTTTAATGTCTTATTTCCCTCTTTATAATTTTTCCAAATATAAGTCTTGATAGTATTTTTAATACTATCACTTTCCATATAAGAAAAATCAAACTTAAATTTCTTTCTGAAATTCTGTGATTTGCCATCATTATCTATCAATTCCCACACATCATCTTTAGGCATATTAGTTATCATCTGTACCACCTCCAATCAAAATACTTTTTCTCCAATAATCACCTAAACTATCTTCAAGGTACTTATTAGATATATGAGTATATTGTTGAGTTGTGGTTACATGTTCATGTCCTGCAATTATCCTAACAACACTTATATCCATGCCATTCTCAACTAAATCTGTTATAAAGGTGTGTCTTAAATCATGGAAATTAAAGTATATTTTTATTTTTTCTTTTACAGTATTAAATACTTCATAAATTCCTCTATAAGTTAATGGTTTCCCTAAATTTTGTTTTTGTTGAGATACAAATATATAACTATGTTCTGTATCAATGTTATTTCTTTCTTTCATTATGAAAGTGTCTATCTCTTGGAGTAAAGCCATTGGAATGTATAAGTTTCTTCTTTTTCCTTTTGACTTAATATTCTCTAATATTCCAAGTTCTTTTAAGGTATCTGGATAGGGTATATCTTCAATTTGTAGGTCTAAAACCTCACCAACTCTTGCTCCTGTAAGATACATTATTTTAAATATCAACTTATCTCTCCAAGTTGGAAGAGTGTTTAGAAATACTTCTGCTTCATCATTTGGTACAAGTTTAAAAGTCCTTTTGCTTTCCTTAACCTTAAATATTGATTGTTTAGTCTTATTATCACTTCTTGCAT
Source organism: Clostridium bowmanii (assembly GCF_018861315.1). Lineage (GTDB taxonomy): Bacteria > Bacillota > Clostridia > Clostridiales > Clostridiaceae > Clostridium_AD > Clostridium_AD bowmanii. The sequence goes on from NZ_JAHLDL010000043.1 coordinate 14,924, forward strand.
GGTGCAAAAGGCTCTTAAACATATTAAACGGTCTATTAACATCATCCATTATAATAGGGTTGTTAATCTCTTTTACCATTCCACAATACTTATAGAAGTTATATACTGTACTCAATATTCTATTTATAGTTCTCGCAGTTCTTTGACTTTCAGTATAAATATTAACTACGTTTTCCGTATCATTAGGTTCTCTAAGATACTCTACAAACTCACCTATAGTGTTAGGTGTAACCACATTATACTCATAACCTTTCTTATTCAAGAAGTCCCAGTATATCTTCAAATCTGTTCCATTAGCCTTTAATGTATTTAATGCTCTATCTTTTAATCTTAGATATTTTAAGTAGTCATATACTGGCTTAACTATTCTCATTTTATCATCTAATAGTATAACCATATCTTTTCCTTTGTTCTGTATTATACTTAATTCCACTTAGTAAGTACCTCCTATACATCCATCATATATCTAACAAGTTATATCCCTTATTATATAAGCATTACAACATGCTATCAATAACAATATATAACTTATTAATATCTATATTAATTATGATACTTACTCTTTTCTTATTTTATCTATCTATACTCTCAAATATCTTTATATTACTACTATTCCTAATAGTCATATTATCATTTACTATCTATACTATAATCACTAAAGATAACATTAATCTCTCCTTATAATTAAATTTTATATTCATCCTTTAATATTGAATAATACTTGCAATCTACTAAAATACCACTGCTATTTTTATTGATTTTTCTCAAAGCTCCTTCATACTTTAGTCCACATTTCTCCATAACTCGCCCCGACGATGTATTAGCTACATCATGACGGCCTGTTATTCGCTGAAAACCTACTTCATGAAAAGCAAATTCAATAATACCTAAAAATACTTCTGTCATAATACCTTTATACCAAAATTTCTGCCCTAAACAATATCCAATTTCACAGTTTTCATTATGATTATCTATATTCATCAACGCAGCACTTCCAATCAAACTACCACTTTCTTTTAACTCGATAGCCCATTGGTAATTTTCTATATTTTTATAATCATCTATCCAATTTTTCAGTACTTCCTGACTAACTTCAATACTGCCGTGGGTTGGCCAAGTAAGGTATTTAGTTACCTTTGAATCTGATGCCCAATTATTAAACATATCATCAGCATCGTCTTCTACAAATTTTCTTAATATTACCCTTTCTGTTTCTATATATTTTGTACCTGCATGATTAACCATGTTATGCCCTCCTAAATTTGATCCGTAAATTCCATCTTAATAAATTCGCCATATCCCATTGGAGTCTCTTTCTTATAAGTATCTACAGCCTTAAAACCTGCCTTTTTATAACATGTAATTGCTCTTTTATTAAAAGAACGAACCTCCAAAACAATCTTTTTATTTCCATACCTTATGTTACATTGTTGCTTTAATATTTCCATTAAAATAGTTCCTAATCCTTGTCCACATAAAGACGGCTTTAGTCCAAGTCCTATTAGCAAATAATCATTTTTATCTAGTATTCGTATGTATCCATATAAATTAGTGCATTTATCAACTATGGCACTAAATTCATTTTCCCTAGTCTGCTCTATTGTAATGCCCCAATTTTCACTAAATATTTTATCCCATTTTGGGTAATTATATATAGAATATTCACCCTCATATTTCCAGTTGCAGATTTGTTTTGCATAGTTTTCCGTTAAGGTTTCTGATATAAATTTCATGCTAATCCCCCTACCAAATATCTTATAATTTCTTACTGAATTCCAATCAGTGAAATTTCGTACCAATCATACCTTCTTCATTTTCTATCATATCTCAAAAACTTTTCAAAGCTTCCTTATCCTGTTGTTGGATTTTTTCTTTTAAGTTCATGATTATTGTACAATCTAATAATGATTTTTGCATATTAACTTATTTCTTCCTTTCATTCATGCTTTAGTGTAAATCTAAATACCATATTTCTAATATAATAACTTTACTCTAATGAAAATTTTCTTATTTCATTTAGTTCATCTTCATTGAACAAACCTAATTTATATAAATACAAATATTCCTCAGATACTCCACTATTAAATAGCAATAAATCATCCGTATTTATTGTAATTCGTAGCCCCTTATCAAATAAATTTCTAGCAGGATAGCTATTCATATTTTTAACAGCTCCTAATATATAATTACTGCTTGGACAAATATTCAATCTAATGTTCCTTTCTTTTATAAGGTCCATTACATATTCATTTGAAGATACTCCTATACCGTGCTGAATTTCATCTATTTCTAATGTTTCTATAGCTTTTTTTACATTTTCAGCTCCTTGAAACTCTCCAGCATGGGCTTTAAGCTTAAGACCTTTACTTTTGGCATGTTTGTAATATTCTTTAAATCTTTCAAAGTCATCTCTAGTTTCATCTCCATATAAATCTATGGATTCAAACACTCCGCTATCAATACAGGGTATTAACATTTCATTTAAATCCTTATTAGATATGCTTTTAGACATCCCAACCTCAAGTCTGAAGTCTATTGATTTATTATATTTATCTCTAATATTAAGTATTGTGTTAAAAAACTTATCATTATTAGCAAAATACATTAGATTATGGCAATCTATACTGGACTCTAATACTTTTACTCCATCTTCTATAGCTTCCTTTACGGTTTCTTCTATTAAAAAGACTATATCCTCTTCCTTACTAATAAATTTAATGGTTTCATTGAAAATATAGTTATCTATCCCTATAATCCCATCAATCTTTTTAGGAGGTTCACTAACATAACCACCGGCCCATTTATTAAAAGTTGAAAACCTCATACCTAATCCACAATGATTATGTACATCCGCTTTAGATACCTTTCTTAATTTAAGCAGGTTACCTTCTCTTAATCCTTCTTTAAATATTGTATCTTCTATCTTATTCATTTCTTGAACCAGTCATAACTAATATTTTTTTTTGCAAAATTAGATATAATTTAAACTCCTTAGGGTAAATTACTGAACAATCGCTCATCTTTATTTCCTCCTCGTGAATAATAAAATATAATTGTTTAAATATCACATATATGCAATTAGTAGGAGAGGTATTATAATACAAAATGTTAGTAAAGTTTTAGTTATAACATTTTCTATTTATAGCAATCCTCCGACAACTGCATCTGTTAATGAATCTACATATTAATTACACTTATCTTACACCTGAGTCCAAAATACTAAAACTTTTCTTGCTGCAATCAATTTCTCCTATAGCACCATAAGGGATAGTTATCATAGGTGCAGTATGTCCAAAATTCATATTAAACATAATAGGCAAATCAATTAATTTAAGCTCATCTCTTACCACATTTAAAATAACTTTTTTATATTCCTCATAATACAAATTATCATATGGCTTTCCAAATATTATTCCATTAGCCTTTTGTAAAATTCCTTGAGAACCATAATTACGTAACCAATATTCAAAATACTTCGGATCCGGTTTTTCTTCAGAAGTTTCAAAGAAAATAATAGAATTAGCCCATAAATCATTACATGGCCAGAGGTCTGTTCCTTTGATCATTTCGAGTACTTCAATACAACCACCAATTAAGTGTCCCGTTGAAGTTCCCGTGCCTTGTAAAAGCTCATAGCCAATACTCGCTTGCGTATTTCTTTCCATTAATTTATTTTTCTCATCCCAGGGTAAACGTTCACTTGTCCAAATCGATGATGAATCAATATTACCTATGATAGAGTTATTAAATAATGCTTTTTCTAACCAATGTTTTGTATAATCTAACATTTTAACATTCTCAGCAAATTCTGCTAATATGGAAGCACCATAAAAGCTTGAAATACCAGCTTTTAAACAGATCATATGAGTAATAGTTGAATCTGAGTATCCTATAAAAATCTTAGGATTATTCCTTATAATATCAAAATCAATAAATGGAAGCATCCTTACACTTTCATCCCCACCAATACATGAAAATATTGCTTTTATTGATTTATCTTTAAATGCTAGCATTAAATCTTCAGCTCTTTTTTCAGGATGATTATGAATAAATTCTGTTCCACTGAGGGTATGAGGCATTTCAATGACATCTAATCCGAATTCTTCTTGAAGTCGCTTCTTGCCAATATTATATCTCCATAAAATATTATTATCTCCTGCACCACCCCAAGACAAACTAACAGTAGCCACTTTATCACCTCGTTTTAAACGAGATGGTTTTATTAAATCCATTGTATCTCCTCCTTGCTTTTTTCTCTTTTCTTTCCTTTCATCAAGTCACTTTAGTTACAATTTATTAGCTATAATTGAAACCAAATTAAAGTAATTTGCACCCTATATTAATCTTTTATTTCTACCACATGTTCTATTACTTGTGGTAATTGCAGAATATTTTTTTTTATAAATAAGGGGTATATATTTAAATCGTTAATTTTCTCTATATCTTTCCAATAAAAAGAAAGATCATGTTCTCCGTTTTCTTTAAGGATAAACTCATTTCCTTTATTTGTTAATTTGTCATCAATCATATCTAATAAATAATAAAAACAGATTTCGTGAAACCTCTCATCAGAAGTTTCTTCTTGGAAGAAATTTTCATTAACCCACAACAATCGATTAATTTTAATATTAACATGTAATTCTTCCCTTACTTCTCTACTAATTGCATTCTCGCTTAATTCATTCATTTTAACTCGTCCACCTGGAATATAAAAATATGGTGAACACGCATCTTTCATAATTAATAATTTATTATTGTGGACTATAATACCTGCTACTCTATAATTAAATCTTCCTTCATCAGTTTTAAATGAAATATCCATAGTTGAATCTCCTTATTTAATAATTTATTTGTATATTATAAATAAATCAGATCTATTACCTTCTATTTAGGTTGTTATAGTATAAGCACAAGTTACACCATTTCGAATCTTCAGTTAATTCCTAATAAAATCTCATCTATTATAATTCCGTCGTGATTACCTTTTACAACTAAAATAGAAAAAATCATAATCTCTTACTATTAATTCTCTAAACTCATATTTTTTTATAAGTGTGCATAGTGTATCATCATTAGGAATTGCTTCCCTCCCCAAAGTATATCCTATTCTTTTATGATGTTCTTTTAGTTCTTTACGAGTTTTTGTATGGACTATTGCAAAAGTCCCTCCAATTTTCAAATGTTTCTTAGCATTTGAAAATACTATATTTAAGTTTTCAAAATGTGGTATGCTATTAAATATTAAAATATAATCAAATTTTTCTTCTAAGTCCATATCTTTATCAAAATCATCACATATAGTTTTTACTTCAGGATATAGAAGCTCTAGTTCTTTCAACATATTTTCTGATATATCTAAGGCAACATAATTACTTAACCTCATATTTTTTAAAACTGTGTATAATACTCCTGTTCCTGATGCAACATCGAGTACAGATTGTCCCTCTGATATTCCTAATAAATTTATAGCTTTATTTATAATGACACCTTTTTCCTCAGGTATTTCTTTCCATTTTTCACATGTATTATTAAAGTATTCTCTTTGATTTTCGATAGTCATAATTATTCTCCTGTCTCATGATTTTAATCAATATTTAAATCCCTATCCAGTATCTTTGAGTTATTTCTCCCTCATCAGGTACTTCATTTTCTAGAACACCACCATTTTTTATAATCGTTTTAGCAGAACCTAAATTGTATTTGTCACAAGTAATCAAAGCCTTATTGATTCCAAGTTTCTTCGCTATAGGTAAAGCCATAGATAACATCAATGATGCATATCCTTTTTTTCTCTCTGAGGGACGAACACCATAACCAATATGTCCACCAAAATTTAATAAATAGTCATTTAGATAATGTCTAATATTTACTGCACCAATAATCTTTTTATTATCTAGTACTAAAAAGTAGGTGTGTGCAGGCACTAAGTGCGGTGGACAGGTATCCACAGTTTCAATTTTATACGTATAATCCAACCATGTTTTATAATCCATGTCTTGTAATCTTGTTGCATATGGTACAATTGCCTCACCATTTTTTTCCCATTCATTGATAAAACTTAAATGCTGTTCTTCCATTTCCATACTAGCCCTTAATAATTCTAGTTTCATATCTATTCCCCCCATCATTGCATTTTTTTAATATTATTTTTGCTAAAAAGAATACTGCATTTAAAAATTAATTAAGAAATTCATCTGTAATTTTAATGATTTGATCATTATATACTATATTAAAATGATTAGTTTTTTTTATCATTTTTAAAAAAGAGCCTTTTATATTTCTATGCATATTAAATGTATGCTCCTCATAAATAAGATCATTTTCAGCACAAAGCACAAGTGTTGGTTTTATTATTTTCTTTAAATCACTTTCCGAAATACCCATATCATCCACCATCAAGTCATATTTCCATTTTTGTGTTTTGATTGAATTGAAGTGTTTTGAAAAAGGTATTAATAAAATTATCAAGAACTTTAATATATTTCTAAGCCATTTTTTAACACCTTCTACTTTATAATTACCTGAAATAATGACTAATTTATCAATCAATTGAGGATACTTTTTGGCTATCATTAATGCAATATTCGCTCCATCACTATAACCGACAATACGTATATTGGAGAACTTTTTTTTGAGGCAAAATGAAATGATATCATCTGCAAATAAATCAATAGAATATGGGACTTCTCCAGGTTCACTTGAACCGTGCCCCCTACTATCAACTGCAACAACTTTGTATTTTTCAGCAAAATACTCATACATGTTAACGAAAATATCACTATCCAAGCTATTACCGTGTAAAAATAATAAAACATCACCTTTACCTTTTTCATGATAGCTTAATGTTATATCATCGATATTTAACTGCTTACTATCATCTAATTCCATAAAAGTCACCTCTTAATTCTATATAATCCAATGTCAATTCTACATTCAGTAAATTTGTATTCTATTAAAGTCATTAAAGATTGGAATTAAATTAAATCAAAGAATAGTTCCGTCTTTTCTCCTGCTTTTTTAAAACCACATTTTTTATACATTCCTTTTGCAGTATCTCCACTATCAGTTATAAGATAAACAAATTCAACACAATGTTGTATTGCCTCTTCTAATAAGTGTTTAATTACAGAATTTCCAAATCCTTTTCTTTGATAACTCTTTAATATATCAAAATTTTCTATTTTAGCAATACTATTATTCAACATAAATTCGCATTTGCAAATAGATATACCATTATAATCACAAACATATAAATCTAAATTCGAATTAATTTGTTTATAAACCTCTGATTTCCTATATATTCTTTTCCTTGTAAATTCAGTCCCCATAGCTGATTGATTAGCTAAAATATCAACTTCTATGCCTTTTTTTAATGTTTTTTCTGATAATGCTTTGGTTAAAACACACTCATCATTTCCAGTTAAATATTCACCCATATGAGGATCAATATACATATAATCATATTTTGTCACTTGTGGAATTACAGGCAAATTATTAATAAAATCATTCTCAATAGCAAAATTAAACTCTATTCTTAAGAAATTTGCGTTTTCAGCCTTCCTTTTTTCTAACTCATAAAGAATTATCTTTCCAAACCTATCTTTACAAATACTGTTTTTGATTAGTGTAAAATTGTGCATATACATGTCCTGCAAATTATTATCGTAGGACCTTATTATCTCATTATCTTCATAGTTTTCGGAGAATTTCTTTGTGTATACTATATCAGTGCTTGTAAATTTACTAAACATATTTACCAACTCCATTTCCTTTCAATACTCAATTCTAATGCTTCCTAACCTATTCATTAAATTTAGGTGATAATATACACTTAAATACATGTTTGGGCTCCTTGGCTGCTACATCGAACTGCAAACTACAGTTACTAGAAGCATCAACTGTTTTCAAAATTTTAGTTTCAATAACTAAGCCTAATATCTATATTGTTACTAATACCTATATGTCTCTTATTAATGTGGTGAGTATTGATTTTCTTTTATCATTCCTTAAACTATGGTATATTTCATCTGGGTTATAGTCAGATTGTATTTCCTAAATACCCACTTGCACCTACGATCATTATTTTCATAATTGTATTCCTTTCTTAAATGAATATTAATAAGTACTTAAATAAATGTGGTTTATCTTACTAATATGCTAATGTTCATTTACCTCTATATATTGCTGTTTTTAATTCATTAATATATTCTTTTTTTTCTGGCATATCTGTTAATTCGGCCTGTTCAATAGCTAAGTCTATGTCATATGGTACTCTAACAAGAGATATTGCAAATGATGATTTATATTCATCATTAAGTTTACCTTCAATTATTCCATAAGAAGCTTGAGGAATTTCAAGTGGATTACCAACACTTCCAACATTAAAGATAGTTTTTCCATCAAAATTATCTATATGAGCACCATGTATATCCCCATATCCAACTACATCTGCGTCAATATTAAGAGTTGGTGTTCCTTCAAATAATTTCATCCGTTCACTTTGCTTCGTTGAGAGGTAAACTCTATGAAATAGATCGTTTGGGGAAGCATGACATAGTCTTAATAGTTTTCCACTTATATAAAACTCTTTATATATTGGTAGCTGTTTCATATATTTTAATCTTTCAACTCCTAATTTGCTCTGATGCCACTTTACAGCTTCATTATCATTTATTTCAGTCATATAATAATCCCAATTGCCTTTAATTACTACTTCACAATGTTGTCTAATTTTATCTACTACTTCTGCTGAACTAGGACCTTTTCCAGCTAAATCTCCAAGACAAAAAATAGACTTAATATTTCTACTCTTAATATCTATTAATACAGCCTCTAATGCTGACATATTTCCATGAATATCTGATATTATTGCAATTCTTTCCATACTTAGCTCCTTATTTTTCATTTCACTATTTCGATCCTGATAACTTGCTTGAATATTGTGGACTAAAAAGTCTTATAAAAATTTTCTAATGACTCATATGATTCAATATTAGTTAATTCTTCAGTTATAAGAACGTTATTTTTATTAAATATCTTATATGCTTTTGCATTTTTATCTGATTTTAATATTCTAAATTTATCATCAAGTACCTCTAAAGCACAATTATTATCAATCCCAATCCCTAAAATATCATTATGTTTTAACATACTTGTGAAACCCTCGCCTCTACTACCTTCATTAAAATGCGGGCAATGAAATCCTTTTAATAAACCTAAGGCCTCTAACTTAATAAAATTTTTACACTCGTCCCCTTCACTGGACACATCACTATATCCATAATCAAACCAACAAATTGAACCAGCACTAAGTCCACAAAGGATTGTTTCTCCCTTATATGCCTGCTTTAGGTAATAATCAACTTTATTCTCTTTCCAAATTTTTAGCATGCCTTTTGTATCTCCTCCACCAACATATATTATGTCAGAAGAAAATATCTTTTCCTTTATTTCATCTTCAGTAATATTGCTGTTTATAAGACACAATGCATCGGTATGGCATCCTAACATTTCACCATAGACCTTATTAAACGTTTCAATATATGTTGTTGCGTCATTACTCGCAGTTGGTATAAATAATGCTCTTGGTTTTTCTTTATTGGTAGATTTTACGATATATTTATCTATTTCAAAAGTTTGGAGCTGTCCAAGATCTCCTCCACCAATTGTTATAATTCTTCCCATTAATTAACCACCTTTATTTAATTAATTACTTCAATTACACTTTCATACTTATATTTAAATAATTTCTTGCTTTTTTCACTCATCTTATTCCAATCTCTATTTATCTTCCCATTTATGTATTGAATGCCTTCTTCCATTTCCATATTCAGTTCTTTATAAACAAGATAAAATAATGAACCTATCTGTTCTATATGAGCCATTGCATCCGCATCAGCTACACAAATTTCTTCAACACTATCTTTAATATTGTTAATGCTCCCTCTGTGATTTAAAATGCATTTTTTTACTTTTTCTATTCCAACCTCTGAATAATTATATTTTCTAAGTATTTCTTCGGCTTCTATAGCTCCATATACATGGTGATCCTTTGTTTTTGAATCATCTCGTATTCCGGCAAGATCATGTAACAGTGTTGCGATAATGACTATCTCTTCTTCTGCATTATATAATGCAGCTAATTTGCTTGAGATTTTAAGCATAGGTTTTATGTGGTGGGACCAAATTCCATATCCATATTTATTGCTTTTAGATTTACAAGCATTTTCTACAAGTTCTGTTAACTCGTCTATTAAAATATTATCCATTCGAATTATTCTCCTTTAATGCTGAAATATTGTTTAATATCAATATAAAACAAATATTTGATATTGCTAGCCTATATATAGATTATAAGTCATAAATTTACACATTGCTATAAAAAAGTAGTCCGCTGAACAAGGCGGACAATTTTTGTTATTTAAAGAAAAGGATATTACCTACTCTCTTGTATCTCCACCTGCTGAAATAACACTCACAGTATTTTTCTTTTTCTGCTTAAAATCGTTGTATTTTCGTATGCACCTTCGAACAAAAAAATAGCTGTAATCTGCTTGCTAAGCTTAAAAATTGCCCGTAAATATTAAAGTCTAATTTAGGAGGTAATCATTTTGGAGAATAATAACGCATGTAGTAAATGTGGTTCCATAGAAAGATAATAGGGTAAAATATTTGGAATAGCAAGTCTACAGTCATTAGATTCAAGACCTAGATTAGGTGGTTCCGAACTTATCGTTGAATTTTGTGGTGAAGTAACAAGCATATAAGTAAAAAATCCATCTGCAATTAAATAATCTAATAGGTTGCTGATACATGATAAAAAGGCTCTGTTTTGAACCTTTTTTATTTTCACTTCATTTTTTAAAGTGTAGAATATCATAAACATTATAAATTTTATTTGCAATTCCAAGTCTTTGAGCAGTTGTCTCATGTTATCCATTAAGTGTTTTAATTTCTTGACAGAAATTATAATATGAATTATTTTATGTATTGAAAACTACTGATAGTGCATTCTCTCTTATTTCATTTAGTTCACTTGCATCAGAAACCCATTACAGGTTTTCATAAATCCTATATACTCATCAATTGTATATCTTTGAGACCATGGGAATCTATGTACTATAGTTTCTTTGAAACAACCACTTGATTTTATTTCCTCTATATGATATGTAATACGTTCCTCACAAGATGCTTCAGACTGTAAAAGAAACATTCCCGTTTCATTAAGTTCAGTGTCAATTGTCTCATTATAGGTTAAATATAGATTCCAAAACAATCCAATATCTCCCTTAGGTTTTAATGCACTTGCACACTTTAGAAAGCCTATAGGCTTTGGAACCCAATGAAAGGCTTGAGCTGAAATTGCTAAATCAAAATATTCCTTCTTCTCCTCCCAATCTTCTAAACGACATGTACAATATTCAACCAAGCCAGTAGGTTCAAATTTTTTCAATGCTACTGCAGCTAAGAATTCTCACTTTATATATATTGTTTCATATAATCTAGTCACTGTTGTTGTTGTTGTTGTTAGTTTGTTTGGCCCTATTAATTAGCTTGTTATATAAATAAACATCTCTCACATCAAAAAAATCTTCAGTAAATCTATCCACAGAAAACCAGCTAACATCGCTATTTTCATCTTCTTTTACTATGAGAACTTCCTTTTCACTTGCGATAAGAATGTATGCTATAGAAAGATGTAAGTGTGCACTAACATACTTATTTCTTCTTACATGCCCATAGACAGGAAGAATATCTATAGATACAATATTTTTTGTAAGAGCTGTCACCGCATTTATACCTGTTTCTTCTTTTGCCTCTTTAACTGCAACATGTAAAAAATCTGTGTCTCCATCTACATGTCCTCCAGTCCAGGCCCAAGTATTTCGAATATTGTGGTGAACCATTAGCACTTTATCCATTGCTTTGTTCATTATAAATCCTGAACTTGTAATATGTGCAAATTTATTTTCTCTTGACAAAATGTTTTGTGGAAACTCTTCTATATAATCAAGAATTATCTTTTTATCTTGGCCTTCTTGTTCATTGTTTGGGTTAAATTTAATAATTTGTTTTTTATAATCCAAAAATGTGCCTCCCTTAATTTTTTTTATAACATAAATTCCATTGGTGTATATAAAATCCCATGAATATCTTGTTGTATATCCAAATCACTAAATCCTATTTCATGGTAAAAAGATATAGAATAGGCTTTTCTTGTTTGCTCGAAATTCATTTGATGATAGATGGATAAATAATTCTTCAATAGCAGAAATACTAGCAACTACACAAATCATATATATCAGCACATCTAATGGGATAAAAGTAAGTGATATTGGGAACGTAAACAATATAATCCCTGTAATTTTGTTCCCATAAGTATGAAGTATCCCAAACGTTTTATACTTTACAAATACCACTATAATTGATACTACTCTAATTATTCCAATGATAACTACCCAAACAATGATTTTAACTGTTAGATTGATAATTGGATATAGTACAATTATCAATATCATAATCATTATCAAATCTGCAACTGAATCAAGTTTTTCTCCCAATTGACTTGTAGTGTTAGTTTTGCGTGCTATATATCCATCAAAAACATCGCTAATTCCACAAATAAGATAGATTACAAAAAAAGTTATACTTAATGGTTTTGTTAAAGCCAATGCAGGAGCAAGAAATGCTCTGGAAATTGAAATATAATTTGCTATTGACTTCATTACTCCCCCCCAATTATAAAACCGTTTACTACAAAATGAATTTCTATTATCTATACCGTCTCATTAAAAATGGTTGCATCATAATTTCGAACAAATCTTTATTGATAAATCAACTAAATTCTCTCTTATATCTTTTCTTCCGTTCCATAATCTTTCATCCCATTCATCACCACTTAAATCATCGCCGCAATATAATATTTGACCTAATGCGACATTTCTAAATTTAGCTACAGCAAAGAAGGCAGCCGCTTCCATTTCAACTGTTACACATCCTTCAGATATTCTTAATGATACCTTCTCTTTTGTTTCTCTATATAATGCATCAGTAGTCCAAGTTTTAGCCTTAAGATATTTTATACCATCTTTATTAAATTCTCTTTCTATTACTTCCACAATCTCTTTATTGCATTCAACCTCTCTTGAAGGTTCAATATAATGATAAGACACCCCTTCATCTCTTACTGCAGATGTTGGTATAATCAAGTGACCCACTGCAATATCCTTTTGTAAAACACCCGCTCCACCACAAACAATGAACTTTTTACATCCAAAAGCTATTAATTCTTCAAGCAATGCAGCTGAACCTGCAGATCCAAGAAAACCCAATACAAGTGCAACTCTTTTTCCATTATACATTGTTTCATAAATTGGAATATCCAAAGTTTCAGAATGAATAGTCTCAACTTGTTTTAGCTGTCCATTATTATTTTTCATTTCAATAATATCTCTAAAAAACGATATAACACAGCATTCAGCCATATCTATTGATTTTATGAAATTCAAAGGTTCAATAACAGCACTGCTACATGAATCAAACTCAAGTATAGGATATTGTCTTTGCTCTAACATTATTATCACTCCATTCATTTACTTAAATTTTAATAACTAACCTTTAACCATTAAGTGTTTTTATATTTATTAAACAAAGTTATTATTAGTAATAGTTAATACTCCAGCGCAATGAGCTATGAGTTGCATATGTGTTAATTATGTACGTTTATTAAGCAGGTTGGAGCTAATCATAAGCATCAGAAACAAAAGTAACAATATTAATCTCATTTGATAGCAATAACTACAGCAGCTTTAATTATATGTTCATTACCCTTTATATCTCCAAAATGATAAGCTTTATCTTTGATATTAATGTTTTTATATCTACTAAACATTGAATTAAGCTCTTCTTTTGAGGTATAAAAATGTGGTATTTCTTCTTCACCTGGTCTTCCTCCCATAAAGGTGTTTTGTTCAATTTCTTTTCCAATGCCATAAGTACTATCCTCAATGGTAACAAAATCTGTAACAATAGTTTCATCCTTCTTAAGAACTCTGAATATCTCGTCAATTCCTTTCTGCACATCAATTTTAGTTCCATGACCTTGAACCCATATACATAAAACTGCATCGAAGCTATTGTTATCGTAGGTCATTTTATACATATCTTCGATTCTATAATCTATATTTGTAAAGCCAAGATTTTCAGTGTGTTTCTTTGTAATTTCAATACCTGTCTTAGATATGTCACATGCTGATACTTTAAATCCTCTACTAGCAAGATATATGGTATTTCTGCCGGTTCCACAACCCAAGTCTAATACACTCTTATACTTGGCTTGTTGAAAGTAATCTACAGCTTCAACTACCGTATCTAACAAATCAACTTGAACTTTACCTTGTTCTAAATATACCTTGCATGATAAGGTATAAAAAGTATCGAAAATCATCCTCTGAACAAAATTTTCATCACAAACATGCTCTAATTAAAGATACTTGCTCCACTAAGTAGAATGTAATAATCTTTTCTTCACAATAAACTATTTATAAAAAAACTGTTGTAACAGAGTAATGTATTTGTCTGGATACATTAAACTGATTTCGCCATGTCCACTTTTTTCAATTGCTTTTAAAACATTATTTTTTATGGTTTCGTGCAGTAACGATGCAGATTTTTTCATTACTGATAATTCTTTTCCACCAACTAATATTAATGTTTTTGCTTTTGTATTGCATAAGGATTCAGGCATTGGATAGTTTCCATTACTTATAGTAAAATTAATTAGTGATTCTTTTGTCATTCGTGAACTTTCCTCGTAATAGGTCTCAAATAATTCAGCTGGAACGTTCAATGTTTTAGCCTGTAGTTTTGAAAACCATCTTTTTTTAATTAACCTATAGCACATATTATACACTGGAACAGTTAATGCGATAGCCATTTTTATAGGATAAACCAATGCACTTTCTATAACTGCATTCTCGGTAATATCAGCTTCTTCGGATAATATTTCAACAACGATTTGAGCACCAATAGACAGACCACAAATTGCGAAAACTTTTCCGTCACAACTTCCTTTTATGTATTTAATAACCTGCTTTGCAGAATCTTTTATGCTTAAAAAAGTGGTATCACAATCATCACCATGCCCATCAATAATCGGAGTAATGATATAAAAATCCTCCTTTAATGCTTCAATTTGTGGTTTCCAGGACCACCATGACAATCCGCCGCCATGAATAAAAATAATAACTGGCATGTTTTTATTGCCAAACTCTTTAAATAACATATTTAGCCTCCACTCATATTTCTCATAAATTACTTTTCTCCCTTGTGTCTAAGTTCATTTCATTAAACCTTTTCTCTGCTGCTTTTATTGCCTCGACACCTGTTTTGCATAACACATTAATACCTTTAACAATAGTTACAATTACAAATGCTTCTGCTAGCCCTTCCATTGTTAAACCTGTTGCTACAGCATGTGTCTTTGCCCCACTTACTTCATCATCCAAACTATCCAATATTGTAAAAATTAGTTCGCTTGTTTTTTTAGGTAAATGCCCTTGTTGAATAGATTGACGCATCCCCAAATATCCTTTTAGTGCATCTGGGGAATATTTAGAGAGTACTTCCGCAAAAGGTGGATTCCATTTCAATTCGTCCCTATAATAATCAAGTATACTTTCTGAATCATTCATAACTAAAATTAACCTCCCTGATTTAAAATATAATATTCTTTATCACACAAATGCAATTGTAATTTATAATTTTAAATAATATCATTTACAAAAGGGTTGCAGCAGCTGTTGCATTTTTATAATTACTATCTATATCATCAATACAATCATATTTTCTCTTCTTTTAATTTCATCATTAAACATTCAGTTATTCCTTCTCTATACAAGCTAGGTATAATACCAATTTCTATATATCCAATTTTTTCATACAATATTTTGGCATCTGTATTAAAATCTGCAACCACTAGAAATAGTTTTGTATAATCTCTAAAGCAAATATCCTCAAAGAACTCTAATAGTTTTTTTCCTATTCCAAGTTTGCGATTTTCTTTCTTGACTGCAATAATATGGAGATATGGAAATGAATGAAATGCCCCTTCTATAATAAACCATATGAACCCATTACAATTATGATTAATATCTAAGGCAACATATATCTCTTTCTTATTAAATCCATCCTCCAATGCCCTTCTAGCACTTCCTTTTTCTGAAAAATATCTTAATCCTAGTTCGGAATTTAATAATATATCTTCACAATCATTTATATAATCCATTCTACCCTTTATTATATTTATTCCCATATGACACCCCTTGCTTTAATTTTCATTAGCATTTAATACGATTTTCTAGCCAATCGACTATCCATATAATACTGAACAAATGAGAAACTCGGTTTAAAAATTTTCAAAACTAAAATCCTTTTGAATCTACCATTTATATATCCTCCATTGTTAAATTAAATTAATGGCAATTGATTTTCAATTTTTCTGTGCATCTGCCATACGTTACAATCTTGATTGAACATAGTTTGATTACTCATAATTATAATGGTTACATCAATATCTGGATAATATGAAAGCATTGCGCCTACACCATCGTTTAAGCCCTCTTTACGCATACAGAATACATGACTATCAATTTCTACAAATTCAAAGGCATACCCTTTTCTTATTATTGCATTAATTGGAGGTTGTCCGCACTTAAAAGGCTGGGCGAATTCACAATGAGGTGAAAATATCATATTAGTATATTCTTTTTCTAATAATACATTAGCTTTTAGTTTTCTGATAAAAATATCAAGGTCAATTACTGTTGTATATGCTCCCGAATCTGGAGACCCAATAGGTGGATAAGAGTATATATTTTTACTCCATTTAATAAAATCTTTGTTTTTATCATAACTTCCAATATATCCTTCTGCTATATCTGTATTCACTTCATCCATAGCACAAAATTTTGTATTTAACATACCACTAGGCACAAAAATATTATTTGTGACAAAACTTCTATAATCCATCCCAGTTATTTTTTCTATTGCTAAACCTAATAAAACAAAAGCACAATTATTATATCTAACATTAGTACCTGCCTTAAAAATAGGTTCTTTATATGCAAATTGAGGAAGAAAATCACATGTATTTCGTATAGAATAATTCGGTTTATTTATGAATAAATCAGAATAATTTTCGCCTGCTTCTTCGTCTGCATCATCAGCGATTCCAGACGTATGAGTAAGCAAATTATAGATACTTACATCTTCTGGAATTGCAGTCCCCTTTAAATTAATAATGTCAGTGATTTTGTCTTCAAAATGTAATAACCCTTTCTGGATTAAAATCAAAATGGCCGTTGCAGTAAAAACTTTGGTGATAGATGCTGTATCAAACATAGTATTAAGTTTATTTGGAATATTAAAACCTCTATGTGCAAATCCATATGCTTGTGAAAAAATTACATCATTTCCCTGTTTCACAAGACAAGTACCCGAAAAATTATGTTCTTTACTGAAATCATCACATATCTTCTGAATTTTTTCTTTCATCACTTTGCCTCCTAAACTATTTAGATAGTGTAAACACTATCTTTGTTTTATTTATTTAAATCCTTGTATTTGCAAGGCTTCAAGCTACCTTTATAACAAAAAAACAATGACCCC
>NZ_JAHLDL010000044.1 GCF_018861315.1 Clostridium bowmanii
TCTTTCTATAAGTTAATTATACCATTTAAACGCAGTGGTATCAACACTTAGCATGTGTAATTTACTTATATTTTATACAATAATACTTAACCCCACTAACTCATGACTGAAGTCACGAGAGTGCGTGGCGAAATCTTCAAAATCAAAGATAGTGAGGGTTTACATCCACTACCCTAAAGGGATAGTGGTTTTACACCCATTTTATAAATAATAACTTAAGGAGACCTATATAGGCCTCCTTTTTTAAGTGAATTTATAGTTGCAATAGAAACTATAATACTATATTATTAAATTAGTAGCAATCGCAACTAATTTTGGAGGTATAGATTGATGAATAAAAGTAGAAACTCTGTAGCAAGATGGATTTCACTTTTGCACAGGCATGGCCATGAATATGTAGGAAGGCAACTTAAACCATATAATATAAATAAAGGTCAGTATATATTTTTAAATGCATTATATAAAAAAGATGGAATAAGACAGGAAGAATTAGCGGATTACCTTAAGATAGATAAAGGTACCACAGCAAAGGCTATTAAAAAGTTAGAGGATGATGATTACATCATTAGAATAGTAGATAAAAAAGATAAGAGGGCATATAATGTCTACCTTACTGAGAAAGCGTTAAAAATGAAGCCTATGGTAAGAAAAGCCATGTTGGCTTGGACAGATATTTTATTTTTAGGGTTTAGTGAATACGAAAAGGAAACTGCCTTAACACTGTTAGAAAGAATGGGTGAAAATGCTACCACTATCACAAAGGACTATTTTACAAATGATACACTAGATATCATTAGGAGATGATAATAATGGATATAACTGCTTCTGCTAAACGATTTATTAACAATAATTTTCATGCTCTAACACATAAGAATTATAGATATTTTTGGTTTGGACAATGTGTTTCCTTAATAGGTACTTGGACGCAAAACATAGGGCAATCATGGCTAGTCCTTTCCTTAACATCTTCTCCATTTTTACTTGGGCTTGTAGGAACCATGCAGTTTTTACCGGTAACCTTATTCTCATTGTTTGCTGGAGTAGTAACAGATAAATTTTCCAAGAAAAAAATACTAATTTTTACTCAGACGGTATCCATGCTATTGGCCTTTATATTGTCAGCATTAGTGTTTACAAATGCATTAAAGTACGAATATATAATAGTGCTGGCTCTATGTCTTGGCTTTTGCAATACGCTAGATATGCCAACTAGGCAAGCTTTTAATATGGAAATAGTAGGAAAAGAGGACTTGATGAATGCTGTGGCTTTAAATTCTGCCACTTTTAATTTAGCAAGAATTATCGGACCAGCTATTGGAGCCATGCTTATGGGATACCTTGGAGCGGGATGGTGTTTTTTATTAAATGGTTTTAGTTTTATGGCAGTAATCTATGGACTAGTTCACATTGAAGCAGTGGCTTATGTAAGAATAAAGACTTCTCAAAAGAGCATACTAAAGGAAATAGGAGATGGCCTTAAATATATAGTAAAGATTCCTATTTTATTAGATACCTTGATATTAGTTAGTATTATGGGAATATTCGTTTTTAACTACAGTGTATTAATACCTGTGTTCACAAAAAACGTACTACATATGGATGCAAAAACCTACGGAGTTTTATTGTCTGCACTTGGTGCTGGTTCCCTTATTGGAGCACTTCTCATTACTTTTAAAAGTAAAGGCGGTCCAAATAGAATTCTTATGATAGGTAGCTCTATTGCAATTGGCATAATGCTTATTTTTACAGGCATGAGCAATTTATATTATCTTACTGCACTAAGTTTAGCTATAACAGGAATATTTAATATGTTTTTTTCAACAACTGCTAATTCTACCTTGCAGCTAAATTCTAAAGATGAATACAGAGGAAGAGTAATGAGTGTATATTCACTTGTGTTTGCTGGATTTACTCCTATAGGTAGTCTATTTTCAGGATTTATAGCAGAGCACTATGGAGCTAGAGTTTGCTTTATATTATCAGGTATTTGTACAGTAGTATTGATATTGTTACTTATTACATGGATTAAGCTTAGAAAAAAGACGGACAAAAATAATATGTCTTAATGATATTTTTCATATAATTCTATTGGTAAATCATCTGGATCACTAAAAAAAGTGAATTTTTTACTGGTAATTTCATCAATTCTAATGTCCTCGGTGATTATATTTTTATTGTTCAATTCTTTTATTACTTCATTTATGTTATCTACCTCAAAGGCAAGATGCCTAAGTCCTAGTGCTTCAGGGTAACTAGGCCTTTTAGGTGATTGGGGAAAAGAAAATAATTCTATTTGATCATTTTCACCAACACCTAAGTCGAGCTTATATGATCCTCTATCTTTTCTGTATGTTTCTTTAATAATTTTGAGTCCTAAAATATTAACATAAAACTCCTTAGATATCTCATAATTTGAACAAATAATAGCTATATGATGGATCTTATTTAACTTCATAATTCTATCTCCTCACATATTCAACATTCAATTCTTCAGGTTACCATTTTCATCAAACTTTTCTTTTAATTTGCTTTCAACAAAAGGTATCCCAATTATCAACGCAATTATTCCAATTCCTCCATGAATTAAACTCAAAGTCTCCTTTGCAATAGGTGATAATAACATACTTATGATAATAGCCGCATATAAAATAACCCCGGTGTATAACCACAAGACTCCTAAGCGCTTCTATGCATAGTCCCAAGCCTTTTGAGAATTCATGGAACGTGTTGTTCTATAGCCATAAAAATTATTAATTTTACCTGGTGGTTTAAATTTTAAAATCACTCCAAATATAACCATAATAATAGGAATTAATAAATCTTTACTCATAAAATCCAACATTACAATACTCCCCCTCTAATTATCTAAATGTATAATCAAATTATATTCTACTTTCCTTTTGATGTAAATACGTTCCTTGTTGTAGACTCTCTGTTAATTTACTTGAATTCTATTTAATTTTAATATCATCAATTTTATAATCTTTTTCCTCAATATTTACAAGCTTTGTTTTTACCTCAACAATTTTTTCTTCATGAAATATTTTTGTGCCATTTGTTTTAAAAATAAGCACCTTAATTCTCCACTTAATCTCTACAGCATCATTAGTAGTAATTTTACTATTGTATTCTGCTTTGCTGTCAATGTATTCTATTATCTGATTTGATAATATATTTAATTTAAACTGATTAAATAAATCATTTAACATAATTGATAGCTTGCACCAGCATATCCACCAACACAAACATTGATGATTAAAATATCGTTGTTAATACACCCCTTAAGTGTTAACTTAAGCTAATATGCCCAAACCTTCGCCAGACTTTTACCCTTCCTTAATTCAATTTTCTATTCACTCATTAAACATGAGCTCTAATCTACGATTTAAAGAAGGAAATACTGAAAAGCATGAATCAGTACAGCAGATAAATCCTGCACTTTATTCATGCTTTAAAATGGAGAACGGAGGACTTTGGGGATGGTTTGATATTAGCTATAGGCGAAAATAAAAGCCCCTTACTTAGCCACTAAAAGCTAAGTACAGGGCTTGTCCATCATCTTGTTTTCCCCAACTTTATTATGAGTTTGGGGAACTTTATTATTATGGTACATTTTGTATACTAACAATAAAGTCGTGTCACGCCCCATCCCCTCAAACCCTTGAAAATCCTACGTTCGCATTTTCTTATATTATTCATTAATAATGGATTTGTGTCACCAAATCCGTGTTTTTATCCATTTTATTTCAATTTTTCCTTAAAATAATGATAATAAAGTTGTGTCACCGCTGCAAGAATTCTATCTATGTCTTGAAAAAAATTCTTTCCATATATTTTTCAATATAATCTTCAATTTTATAATCAATATGTCTCAAAGTGGATTTACAAGTGGAAAATCAAATGGATCTTTATTTCCTAGTCAATAATTTTTATTGGTTATTTCTTTCAATATATCTTTTCCATAAAGTCTTTCTATCTATTTAAAAGGTTAGTCTAATAAATTCCATCAAAGTAAGTTGTATCAATATACTAATGCAAGTTTTGGTATTTATTTTTCATTTGAAATCAAAATAAGAATCCAGTATTTTAGAAATGAAAGCCTGTCGGCTATTTGGAAATTTAGGTATTAAAAAAATAGAAACCATGAGTCCTTCTAATGGTTCCCATCGTGATATTAGGTGGAATTTCTTATTGTTTTTGAATTTAAAGGCGGAGTATTAAGTTAGTTTCAATATAATTTTTAATATTTTTAGGGATAAACCAAAGGACTATGCAGCAATGCCGAAAAACATTCTGCATTTACTACATAGTCCTAACACGACTCCATTATCAGTGACACGACTTTATTGTTAGTGGTCACAATTAAACCATTTTAATTTACATAGTAAAAGCCAGGAACTTCTAATCCTTTTGACTAATCCTTTTGCCTAAAACTTTCTGACTTTAAATCCTAGTTTCAATTAGTAGCATGAGTTTTATATGAATAATGCAAGATTATATGTATCATTTTAATGCTTTTACTTCCAGATTAAACAATATTCCACCCCTATTACTAATTCCAATTTCTTAACTTTCAATCAATATTGCTCTTTTCTTATATATAATTTAAAACCAATAGATCTAATACTCATACCTCATTCTTGTGTCTCAATTACCCACTTCCACTCTATATAGGTTTTTTTATACTTTTTATTTGTTCATCCTTTTTTATATTCCCTTAATTAATACTTTGCTATAAGATTTACACAGTTTATAATATAATTCAGCACTAGTGTGGAATTGTTTCATTTACCCATTGGCATGATTCTAAATATGCCTTTGAAAGAATTCCCTCACTAAGTTTAAAGTCCCTTGAATAAGTAAGTACGCCCTCCCAATTGCCTTCTTCGTATGCCTTAACTGTATTTAGGATGTTTGTTAGCCTACTGGTTTGGGAACTTAATAATGCCTCCCTTACTCCGTCCGCCACCATAACTTCATTAAGTATCTCACTTAGTGGCTTATCCAGAATAACATCAATTAGTGACAGCATCCCCATTAAGTAAGCATCATCAGATATATTTCTAAGCGAGGAATTAAGTGCAATTAGTTCACAAAATTTAGCCCTAATCAACGAATTTTGGAGTAAAATATCTGGTTTATTACTACTAATATTCTTCATAATTATAAAATTCAGCCATGCCTTTATTTCCTTTTCACCAATGAGTGAAATAGCCTGTCTTAAAAATTTAATATTGCCTCTAAGTCCATAACGTGCAGAGTTAATAATTTTTAATAACTTGTAAGATATAGCAACGTCTCGCTTTATAAGGTTTTCAATAGCATCGAAGTTTAATTCTTCATAATTTAGTTCCTTCAATAAATCCAAATAAATCATTTTATTCTCAGGTATCTTCTTTGATGACAATATAACAGGTTTGCTAAAATAATATCCCTGAAAAAGTGAATATCCATAGGAAACTGCTTCTTTAAACTCTTCTATTGTCTCTACTTTCTCTGCAAGAAACACTACGTTTTTTAACTTGATTTTACTTATGACATCTCTTCTTTCAATTCCTTTTGTAATTTTAAAATCTATTTTTATAATATCAGCAAGTTCAATTAATTTTTTATATTTTTCATCAAAAACGAAATCATCAAGGGCAATTTTGAATCCCTTTTCCTTTAGTCTTATACAAGCATCGACTATTTCGTCATCTGGTTCTATATTCTCTAATATTTCAATGACTACACTTTCTGGATGTAATATATTAAAAATATCAGATTTAAGTAAATTAGCAGTAAAATTTATAAAAGCCATTTTATTTCCAATAATTTTGTTCATTCCAATATCGAAGTAACTGTTTCTTATCACTGATAAGGTTGCTTCATCTCCATCATGATAATTGTAAATATTTGAGTTGCTATCCCTAAACAAAAGTTCAAAACCGAATACTTTACTGTACTTATCCAGAATAGGCTGCCTTGCTATAAATATTTCCATAAATACCTTCCCTTAATTCTTACTATTAGTGTTCCACCATAATGAGGCTTCTAATGATATAATTTTATTTCTGTTAATATCTATTTGAGGTTGATAATATATCTCTAAATATAAATTTCATTTCTAAAAGCAAGTTAATATATTAACCTTTAGTCTCTATATTTTTCATATATTCAACTATTAGTTTATCTAAATACTCACTAAGTTTCAATGCGGCTTGTTTATTTTTATCCTCGTCCATTGTAATGGAAATTTCATTTAATAGATCTCTAACGTCATTTATAGAATTAATAAGTTCCTTCATATTAAAGTTTTCTATTTGCATTTTTTATATCCCACCCCCAAATTTCTATCCTTCAGATAATTTGTGATACTTATGTTTGTTCAATATATTATTTAAATTTCTATTTAGCAACAATAAGCAAATCCTTTTCTATTATATGCTCAACAAGCCATTTGGAAATAATATTCAGAATCTCCATTATATATTCATCTTGATTTTGGTCGATTTTATCTAAATTAACATCATTTATTTTTTTAATAAATTCCGCATGATCTATCTTTTGAGTAAATAATCTTTTATAGTTAATACTATCCATATACTCTTCTTCATCTCTAAAGTGAATGATAGTATATCTTCTTAATTCTTCTATTATTTCTATTATTCTATCGTATTTATCAACTCTGTATGAATCCTTTAGTAAATTATACGCTCTTTCTCCTATTTCAAATAATTTTGCATGTTGTGTGTCAATAAGTTCTATCCCCAATTTGTACTCTTCCTTCATTTCAAACATCTTACAATCCCTTCTTTCTTTTAGTTTTTAGATAACTTCTGATACTATAGTCTTATTTCTTCCATTTGTTTTTGCTTTATATAAGTTTTTGTCAGCATTTGATATTAGTTCTTGAATATTAACTTTATTATTTGTAAGCCCATCCACACCAAAACTTGAGGTTATTTTAACCTTTACATTATCATATTCAAAAATTGTGTCTTCCAATAGTTTCCTTATTTTTTCTGATATTTTATAAGCATTCTCTAAATCAGTATTATTTAAAACTATTAAAAACTCTTCGCCACCATATCTACCTACCCAATCCGAGTTTTTTCTAATAGATGATTGAACAAGTTTAGCAAAATCCATTAGAACCTTGTCTCCGATTAAGTGTCCATAATTATCATTTACATCTTTAAAAAAATCTATATCAGCCATGATTACCGATAGGGGGCATTGTTTTACAATGCTATTATTAATATCCACTGGTAGCCTTTCATTGATATATCTTCTATTATAAATTCCAGTTAATTCATCCTTTATTATTTTTTCATTCATTTCATTTAAAAAGTATTCCATAAAATTCTCGTTATTATTAGTTTTTGCTATTATTTTTCCATTTTGTGATATATCTTTAAGAATTTCAACAATATACTTATTATTTTCTAAAATTAATGGTGTAGCAATAACTAAAAAAACTTTCTCTTCATTATTCTCAATTTTTACAAAGGTGTCATTCTCTATATAGGCCATCATTGAAATGCAATTTTCACAAAATTCTTCTCTTTCCCAAAATCCATAACAAGTTCCTTCTAATTCCTCAACATGATCATCTTTTATGATAATGGTCTTTTTCTTTATAGGATCTATAATCCTTAAAATGTCATACAAATTTATAAACACAGATAATCTTTCTTTAACTTGTTCTATTATATCCATTTTATAAGTACCCCTTTATATTTATTAAAATTAAAGCACATTCTAAATTTCTGCTTTATAAGTAGAATGTGCTTTTTATATAACTCTTATAAATTAAATTTCTGAACTAATGTATTAAGTCTCTCTGCAATATTCGCTTGATTTTCAGCAGTAATTGAAACTTGTTCCATTGCTTCAGTTGTTTCACTAATACTTGATAATATCTCCATTGACCTTGATGATGTATTTTGTGATGATGTGGCAATACTTTGGACTACTTTAGCAACTTCATCCATTGTCGCATTTAGTTCTTCTGTCATTGCTGCCATATCCTCAGACATCTTACTTACAAATGATGCATCATTTTCATAACTATGCCCTGTTTCAACCAGTAACTCATAATCCTGCCTAACATCCTTGTCTACAAATTCTAATACATCTTGAGCATTTATAGACAGATATTCAAACGCTTTCTGTACTTTTGTTATTACGCCTTGTATATTTTTAACATTTTCTGAAGATTGTTCTGCAAGTTTCTTTATTTCATCTGCAACTACTGCAAACCCTCTACCTTGCTCTCCTGCTCTTGCTGCTTCTATTGCTGCATTTAATGCTAATAAATTTGTTTGATTTGAAATTTGAGCGATGGAGTCTGCCATTATAATAATTTCACTAACAACTTGTCCTTCTTTAATTGCATTTAGAATATTATTTTGTTTAGTTACATATAACTCTTCTGCTAATTTTTTTGAAGTAACTCCCTTTCCTCTTATAACTTCTGCCCTTGATTTTATTGATATTGATTCGCTACTACCCTCTGTTGCCTTATTTGATAGTTCATTAACCCCTGCATTGACCTCTTGCACTGAAGCAGAAATCTCCTCTGTTGTAGCACTTGTATCCTGAGTCTCTTTAACTATTTCCCCAGTATTTTCATTTACAATTTCTAGTTTTGATGTTATTTCTTCTACAGTTGCAGATAATTCTTCACTTGACGCAGTTATTTCCTCAGAGTTCTGCATAATTTCATTAACTAATACTCTTATATTATCTCTTGCAATATTCAATCCCTTAGCAAGTTGTCCTAGTTCGTCCTTGCTGTTCAAATCAATTCCTTTAGATAAATCACCCTTTCCAAGTGCTTCTGCGAAAATCAAACCTTTTTTTATTGAATTTACCATATATATAGATAACACTAATCCTAATGCTATTGAAATTAATAATCCTCCTATCATAAATGAATAAATCATTTTGCTGCTTGTATTATATATTTTCACATTTTCATTATTACTATCCTTTGCCATATCATTATTTCTTTTTATAAGTTTATCTAGAGAAATAAACATTTCTTCACGTGCCTTTTGAACCTCTGGCCAATGTTTCTCTGCATCAACATAATTATTGTTTTTCACATAATTTATAGATTGTTCTCTTATACCTCTGTATGTCTCTAATTGTTTCTTGAAAGTATTCCAAATTTCTCTACCCTCAGCAGATAGTGGAAGTTTATCATAATCATCCATAATTGCTGTATTTTCTTTTACATACTTATCAATATTATTTAGCCTCTTTTGTTTATCATTTTCATTTCCCCTTATAAACACTACCCCTTGTAATTCTGAACGAATATTCAGTAAACTTTCTTTTATTTCATGTAATTCTGATATACTATACATATTATAACCATACATTTTTTTACCACTTTCATTAATTTGTTTAGTAGAATAACCCCCTATAATTCCTACTAAACAAATGATTACAACAATAATTGAAAATGAGCCCATAAGTTTTGTTCTTGTTTTTAAATTTTTAAAAAAATTCATTTATTTCACCCCTCATATAAATTTTTATAGTATTTATTTTTTCTGTTTTTTTGCATTATATTATTCCATTATTAGACACTTATAGAAAAAAATCATTTTAGTTTAAAGGTGTTAACTTTTAAATTATTTTTTTAACTACATTTCTATGATATTATAAAGTTGCTGAACATCAAAAGGTTTTGAGATATAATTATCCATCCCTGCTTTTAAGCATTAATTAAGGAACTTAAAATTATGGGCAACATTACTCCCACCTATTCTTCCTCCTGCAAGTATTTTCTCATTGCTACTATTTGGTTCATCTCTTCTTTTTAATACTTCTAGCACTCAATGTCCCCCAAATGCATTAACTTACTTATTAAGTTAATTTAGTTGAACTTGCTTACTATATATACTTTGTTATTACTTTATTTAATTCTTCCATATTAAATGGTTTTGAAATATGACTATCCATACCGTTTTCTATACATTCTCTCTTATCACTATCCAGGGCATAAGCAGTCATTGCAATAATCGGAATACGATTACCGCTGATTTTTTCTTTTTCCCTAATAACTTTAGTTGTTTCATATCCATTTAGTTCTGGCATTTGTATATCCATAAGTATCAAATCTACACATTTATCTTCTAAAATTTCAATTGCTTTTCTACCATTAGTAGCACAAAGATAATTCATCCCTTTAATGTTTAAATATGATTTAACTATTTGCATATTTATTTCATTATCTTCTACTATTAAAATTAATGGCTTTTTATTTTCCGCTTTTATTAATGAAGTGGTTTCATTTTCAGTTTTAAACTTATTTGAAATTATTGCATCTGTTTGTTGTAAATTAAATTCTGCCGTAAAATAAAATGTACTCCCTTCACCCTTTTTACTTTCAAACCATATTTCTCCATTCATTAGTTCTGTAATCTCTTTCGATATTGCAAGGCCTAATCCTATTCCACTAAATTGCTTTGTATAAGAAGAGTCTCCTTGGCAAAATGCTTCAAATATTTTTTCTTTATATTCATCATCAATACCTACACCTGTATCTTCAACTGAAAATTGAATCTTTATTTTCAGAGCATTACTATAAATCTTTTTTGCACATAGAATAATTTGTCCTTTATCTGTAAATTTAATTGCATTGTTAACCAAATTAATAATAATTTGATTTAGCCTAACCCTATCCCCAATAATATCTAAGTTCATAAAGGGTTCAATATAGTGCATTATTTTTAAATCTTTTTTGTGTGCGACAAATTGAAGTTGATTTACTATTGTATCTAGTGTATCTTTTAAATTAAATGAGTCCGTAGATAGTTCTAACTTACCCGCTTCTATTTTAGCCATATCTAATACACTATTGACAATATCAAGTAGTAAATTTGTTGATGTTTTGAGCATGTTTAAATATTCATTCTGTACATTATTATTATTATTAGTATCTTCTAGCAAATAAATCATACCAATAATACCATTAAGCGGTGTTCTTATTTCATGACTCATGTTGGCTAAAAACTTGCTTTTTACTGAATTAGCCTCTTCTGCTTCTTCCTTTAAAACTTCCATTTCTCTATAATTGCTTCTGAGTTCTTCTTCCGTTGCAGTAAGTTCCTCATATATTGCTGATAACTCTTCATACTTTTCCTTTAGTTCTTTTTCTTTATTTACTCTTTCAGTGATATCTGTGCATATAACTGCAAATTTCTTATATTCAGGTGAATAAACATAAACTTGAAAGTATTTATTAAGTTCCCTTGAAAAATTCTCATAATACATTTCTTTACCATTTAGTGCAACTTGTCCAAATTTTTCAATCCAATAGTTTTCAGTATTTGGCATTACTTCTTTAACATTTTTACCAACTATATCACGTTTTACTATGCCTAAAATTTTTTCAAAACTATCATTAATGTCGATATATCTATAATCAATAGGTTCATTTTTTTCATTTAAAATTATCTCATGTAATGCCATACCCTGATTCATTTTAGAATATATTAGTCTAAATTTTTCTTCACTATCTTTAAGTTCTTTTTCTTGGTTCTTTCTTTGTGTTATATCTCTAATAACACTTATTACTATCTTGCTACCTTCAAAGTCTATACCAACAGACTTTACTTCTACAGGAAACATACTTCCATCTTTCCTATAATGATATGTTTCAAAAACTACATTGTTTTTAAATGCTTCCCTTAGTTGTGTATTTATTATATCCCCTAATTTTACATTTCTAAGGTCACGTACATTTAAACTTAACAATTCTTCATATGTATATCCATAGAATTTAATTGCTTGGTTATTTGCATTTAAAATATAGCCTTCCTGTGATATAAGTAAAATTATATCCTGGACATTATCAAATATACTTTTATAAACATCTAAACTATTATATAAATTAAGTTTATTCTTATTTTCTTTAATCAACCTCTACCCCCTTATATGAATTTATTCTCAATCAATATCATTTTTTCTATTTCTTTTGGTGGAACTGGCCTACTGAAATAATACCCCTGAATAATATCTGATTTCATATTTTTCATTAAGTCATACTGCTCTTTTGTCTCTACGCCCTCTACTATAACATTCAAATTCATGTTATGTGCTAATTGTATTATTCCTTTAGCCATTTCTTCATCTTTTTTATTAATTGTTATATTATCAACAAAAGACTTATCTATTTTTAAATTATCTATAGGTAAAGTCTTTAAATACTTTAGAGAGGAATATCCTGTTCCAAAATCATCTAAGGCAATACTAAATCCACTACTTTTCAATTCATTTAATATATCAATGCCCTTATCTATATTATTCATTAGAGACGTCTCCGTTATTTCAAATTCTATAAGCCTTGAATCAACATCATTTAAAGATACGATTTGCTTAATTTTTTCTACAAATCTTTCATCTTGCAATTGTACTGTAGATACATTAATAGAAACTTTCATTAGAATTTTACAATTTAATTCCCACAATTTGATTTGTTTACAAACATTTTTTATGACCCATTCACCAATGTTATTAATAAGGCCTGTTTCCTCTGCAATTGGAATAAATTCATATGGTGAAACACTACCACTCTCCTTACTATTCCATCTTAACAATGCTTCTACCCCTACTATTGTCTTTTTATTACTATCTACTTGAGGCTGGTAATATATTTCTAATTCATGCTCATTTATCGCTTGTCTAAGATTTTTTTCAATTTCACTTTTTCTCTTTAATTCATTACTTATTTTTTCATCAAAGAAACAATATTTGTTTTTGCCATTGTCCTTAGCCTTATACATTGCAGCATCAGCATTTATTAATAACTTATTAATATCATCACTATCCCTCGGAAAAATTGTTATTCCCATACTTGCTGAGGTATGAACATTTCTCTCACCTATTTCAAAAGTTTTTTTGAACATGTCAATTAATATATCACATTTTAAAATAACGTCTTCTTTACTTTTTATATCATTCATTATGATTAGAAATTCATCCCCACCGAATCTTCCTACTGTATCTTTTTCATCAAAAGAAATCTTTAATATTTCCGCAATAATTTTTAATAACTGGTCTCCATAGTGATGTCCTGATGTATCATTAATCTTTTTAAAATCATCCAAATCCAAAAATATTATTGCTCCTTGTTTTTTGTTATGTTTAAACTCTTTTATTCTATTCGTTATTATATCCATAACTAATATTTTATTAGGCAAATTTGTTAATGCGTCATAATATGCTTTATGCTTTATTTCTTCTTCAATTTCCTTTCTATAAGTAATATCAGTTATGGATCCTGCCAATCTTATTATTTTATTTTCTTCATTTTGCAATCCCTTCGCTCTTACAAATAGCCATTTATAATTATCATTCTTTGTTCTAATTCTAAATTCAGTTTGGTAACAAGTTACTTTACCATCATTATAATTGTTGAAATTATTACATACATTGCTTATGTCATCCTCATGTATTAAA
Organism: Clostridium bowmanii; assembly: GCF_018861315.1. Taxonomy (GTDB): domain Bacteria; phylum Bacillota; class Clostridia; order Clostridiales; family Clostridiaceae; genus Clostridium_AD; species Clostridium_AD bowmanii. The sequence goes on from NZ_JAHLDL010000044.1 coordinate 13,459, forward strand.
CCTTTTATAAAACCTATAAAGTCCATATCTTTATTTATAATATAACCCGTGATGCTTGTCCATTTTTCAGAAACAAATACATTATTATTTTCCAAATCCCATTCCCATAGAGCATCATTTGATCCATCAATAGTCAACATATATCTCTTTTCTTTTTCAATGGATTCTTTTTTAATCAATATTAATTCTTCTGTATTTTCATTCTTTTTTATTATTAATAAATAAATTTTTAACATCATTAGTATAAATAGAATAAATATAATTAATAATTCTATTTTGTATATCACTTTCAATTTTCACCCCACATCTATAATTTTTATATTCTAATATACGTCATTATGCTTCATATAATCAACTATAAGTCCATCTAATTCTTCATAAATTCCAGTTAATTCATCCTTTAATATTTTTTTATACATTTCACTTAGCATATGTTCAATGAAATTCTTACTAATATTAGTTTTAGTCTGTACTTGGCTATTTTGTTAAATATTCTTGAGTATCTCTACAATGTATTTATTGTTATCCACTCTTAATGGTGATGATTTATAATTAGAATGTGACTTTTTATGTTACTTTTATAAATTACATTTTTCTTTTAATGCAGTTTTAACATTCCTCTTCATAAAAACAGTAATCATTTTTCCCACGTTTCTTTACCGTATACATACCCAAATCACTTCTATTAATTAATATTTGAGAATTATCTCCATGTTCTGGGAACATACTTATCCCAATACTAGCACCTATATTACAATTACATTGATTAATCCTTATTGTTTCACTTAACAATCTTACTATTCTTTTAGAAATTTTAGTTACATCGTCTTTGCTTATGTTATAAAGGAATATAATAAATTCATCTCCCCCAAACCTACTTGCCAAATCTACTTCTCTTATATTATCAGTTAAGATCTTTGATATACTTTTTAATAGTTTATCTCCAACATCATGACCGTATGTATCGTTAACTGCTTTAAACCCATCTAGGTCAATAAACAATATACTACATGTCTTTTTATTTACTTTTGCCTTTTCAATAAAAATATCTAAAAAATTAATAAAGTATGTTTTGTTAAATAGTCCTGTTAAATTATCATGATTTGCTAAGTAATCCAAATTAGTTACTTCTTTTTCCAAGTTTTCTTTTTTATTTACTATCTCTTCAATATATTCAGTAACTTCATTCCAAACATTAAAATATTGATGATTCTTATTTTTTAGACTTAAAAATATGCCACATCCTATAATAATAAAACTAAATAGATATAAATTATACCTATAAAAAATAAATATTGTTATTTAACTAATTATACATCTATCCAATTTTTCTATATTATTACTTTAAACCTATATTTAAATCATATTTTCAAATTCGCTTAAATAAGACATCTGTATAACGTTAGTTATATAGATCGCAATGATATTACTATTAATTTCTGAATTTTCTCAAATGTTTTGTCTTAATAAACATTAACTTAATGATCCTTGTGCTATTGTTTTTTTAATTTTTTATACTTTTTACAATTTACAAAAGAATTCCATGCCTCTTCTAATGTATCGTAAAAGTTATAGTCTTCAAAAAAAACAATAGCAATCATTTTATCAAAAACAAATTTTCTATACAAGTTCAGACATCTATCTAAACTATCCTTGTCCAACATTCCCTCTTCTATTCCCTGCATCATAACTTTTATAATGACACTGTCTACTCTCTCATTGTATAATAGTTTTTTTCTTTCTATTTCACCCTCTATTTCTTTCGGTGGAAATAACTTATATCTTAAATGAAATTTAAAATCATCTTTATTATCAGTGGCAAACTGGATGTCTTGTTTAAAGAGCATAAATAACTTACTTTCAGCACTGATATTTTCATTGATTATCTTTTGATTTTCATAGTTGTCTAAATATTTTAACCAACATTCATCATATACTGTATAAAACAGATTCTCTTTAGATTGAAAATGATAATATAAGGTTGGCATTTTCACTCCAACTTCTTTACATATTTCTCTTATATTAGTCGCCTCATATCCCTTCTCAATAAAAAGTCTATATGATACTCTCAATATTTCCTTTGCAGTATACAACTTACATCACCTCTAACTTAACCTTATATATAACTACCATCATATATATTTTATATAATTATACATTCTCTCCTTTATTTTTTCAATATATTTCATTTTTTTACATTATTTTTTGTTCGACAAATAGTGACCTACTTCTTGTATGCCATTTAACCTTATACTACAAGGTATGTTATTACCTTAAATCTACCAATAGCCTCTTTTCTTTTGTAGTATTACTATTTAAATTACTTTTAGATTCATATTGGATTATTACTTATGTAAAATCTTATTTCTACTTAGTATTCTAATTACCCCTTACACTTCTGACCTGTTAATGGATAATTCATTGTAGATTCTAAAGCGTTTAAAAGCCACTATAGCGATTTTGAGAGCAATTTGTGGAACTGATTATATATGTGAATTTAAATGATGACTTAGCAAAGATAGATTTGTTATTTGATTATGTTCATATTCCTGTATAAAAAGGCCTAATGATTTCATTTTTTAATGCCCTTATTCTATTTTTTTATGGTGTTTTTTCTATTTTCGTTTTTTCTTTAATTTAGTTCGTAAATTAAAAAAAGCCAGGTACATCTAATCAATTTCTGATTAATAATTCCTGACTTTTCATATATTATTTTTATTTTTAAAGCCTATTTAACTAATTCTGAAATTTATTAGTGCAACTGTAGTCTCAATAGGATATTTCAGGAATCATATTCCATGACTTTCAATTTCAATATTCATTTCAATTATCAATGAACAATTTTTTACCCTTATATTATTGAATATAACACATAAATTAACGTTTTCTATTTTTTTAAGACCTGACAGTTAGGGATTGTGGCTGCAAAAAAGAAAGACTGTGCAACTCGTGAAAGAAAAACTTTCACTGCTTGTACAGTCTTGACTAAACTTTATTGTTTTTAACCAAACTTGTTTTATTTTGACTAGACTTTATTGTTTGTGGACAACATTGTATACAATCAATAAAGTTTAGTTTTTCGACCTATTCCCCCCTTTTCCCCCACCCACAAACGTTGGTATCACTCAGCCCATTTCCACCTTTTTCTTCCAAATCATAATAAAATTTGGTTTTTCCCATTTACTACCTTTTTCTATTGTTTTTCTATTCAAAATTCCACATAAATAAATCATAATAAAGTTTGGTTTCTTGAAAGTTGTCACAGGTAAAACTTGCAAGGGTTAAGGGCCAAGGAAGGCTCTATTTTGTGTGGGTTTTTCTATTCCAAAGTCTATTTTGTCTTTCTATTTCTCTTTTCTATTTCTTTGTCTAGTGTTGGTTTATAAGGGTTAGTTGTGGGTTGAGGGGGATGGTTTTCGGGTTAGAGTTCGGGTTGGTTTTCTATTTTTTTAAGACCTGACAGTTAGGGGTTGTGGCTGCAAAAAAGAAAGACTGTGCAATTAGTGAAAGAAAAACTTTCACTGCTTGTACAGTCTTGACTAAACTTTATTGTTTTTAACCAAACTTGTTTTATTTTGACTAGACTTTATTGTTTGTGGATATGGTTAGCCTTTTAAAAAGTCTTATCATATATGTTATAGGAAATGCTAAGCGGCAGCAGTAAACGTTTACTTGGACTATTATTTCTGCATGGTTTTTATTGGAATTATTACGATTTTTTTAATGAATTTTAACCGTAGAATTGTATCAAGCAATTTAAACATACGCAACTTTAATGTCTATTATTATATGCACGAAATATAGTGTGAGCAATTAAAGTAACTATAATAAGACCAAATGGAGTATAGGGCGTGTTTTCTGCCCTATATGGAATGCGGTAGTATATTTTAATGATACGTTAACCATATGTATTCAAATTTTGAATAAGAGGGTGTAAGGGTTTAAATGGTCTTATCATTAGGTATGATAGGGAGGCTCGTTGCCCATGATTAAAGTTCATTAAAAAAACTGCTGCAATATTTCTTGTCTAATTTGCTGCAAAAACCGCTGTCTCATAACATCATATATATAAATTTAAGACTATGTTTAAGAATGGTGTTGATTATATACCAAATTTCAAGGAACCCAAGATAGGTTACTTTAGTTTTATTTTTAGTATGTTATGATTTATTTCGATATGGTATATATTAAGAATACTACATTTGTAGGAATAATTTTAATGTAATTTTCATCACTACCAATTATAATCTTATACTTTTTAATTGTAACCTTATCCTTTTTCATAATTCATCTCTATCTTTATTAAATAGAGCCAAATTTAAATAATAATTCATTTATTGAATTACCTCTTCAAACATATTTCGTTACTTACCTTCAAGCATATATCTGATTATGATGGTTGAACTTTGTACACTTATAATTGTACTTATATATTCATCTTTTTCTGTTTTTAACTGCTGCATTGCATTTCACACTATAGGATACTGTTTACTAAAGTATAAATCTTCATGTATCTCTTTAGATGTTAATTCGATATACTTTTAATCGCTCTCTTCCAACTTATTGCGTATATATTGTCTTGCTTGTTCTGTATATTTAATAATCCTCCGTTATTATATATTTTAATCAGTCCTGCTTTGCATTAATCCTAGGACGTCTCTTTTTCAAAGTATCTTATTACCCTTTCCACTATACTTCTTAATTCCGCCTCATTAGAAATATTCTTAAAATTGATATGTCCATTTTTACTACAAGTTTTCCTATAATCCTCTAACACTTGTACATACAGGAACCCTATTGCCCCACCATTAACTAGAGGTTTAAGTTTTAAGTCTTTCTAAAATTATTCTGTGCCTATTTCCTATCGTAATTTGAAAGTCTGTACCAAATGGTTTCTGTTCTTTCATTAGGTTAAAAGAGTCCATTATTTTTTCTACTTTTTTATAATCCATGCCCTCACCCCTATTTATTGTCATTATATATTTCCATTAATTGTCATAATCCAGATATCATGATTTGGTTTCAAGGTCTCCTTTTCTATTTTATAAATAGTTCTAAAATATCCAAGTCTTAAATGACCTTCTATAAGATGATATGGCTGACCATAATTTTCTCCACTGTGAGATTTAATTCCTTTATTATTCTTCATTATAATAATTGGAACTGGCCATGTACGACCATCATACATATACTTTTGCAACCAAGAACAGTTTTTACCCTGCCTTTCATATATCTGATATCCTAATCCATCAATTGCACAATCCATCTTATGCGATTGTATATTACTAAATATTCTATCCCCGTCCCATGAAACTAGTTCAAATGTTACTTGATGAAATTTAATCCAGCCATACTCAGATACTGCATAACTATAGTGTCTGTATAAACAATTCTCTATAACACACTCTGGCCAATTTGGTAATAAGGTTGATGCCCTTAATTTATATTCATAGAAACTCTCCGCATCAAACGTTCCATAGTTTTTAGGCTTTAGGTCTATAAGAAACTTCTCATAATTGTTAATATCCATATAATTCATAACCTCTTATCTCATTTGCAATATATAACTAATTATATCATATTTATTTTATTTAAATGACAGTAAAGTCACTTCCTCTATTATAATCCCATACGATAAAATGATTGCTACAACTTGATTTTTTTATACTTCTTATTTGTTTTATTATTACAAGCCACCTCTTAATCCATAATTCTTGAAACTTACCCCTAAAAATAAAGGAAGCCAAGAAAATCCAATCAATTTCTGATCAAAAATTCTTGCCTTTTTACACCAATTTGCATTGAATGTTACGGATTTGATAGTTGTTTACATCAAGTTGTAAATTGGAAACTTACTTTTATTAATTTCTTACATTATCATTGTATAAACTACAGTTTTTAATTTTGTATTTAGTTACAGTCGTATAATCCCCCCACTTTACATTCGTATGGTAACTATCTTAGCACCGTGTTAATAAATTTTTTTAAATTAGTTAAGTTTTCGTTTGACTCCTTATCCAGTAAATAATCATATATGCTTTGATTAGATCTCCATGTGTTTTCATATTTTTCAAACAACTCAACTCTATATAAATTTAATTGCTCCAAATCTATATTTATATTTTTTATTCGGAGGTTAATTGTATTAAGATCTCTCTTTTTTATAAAGATATTATCAAAATGTTTTTTCTCTTTATATTCTCTATCCAAATCCCAATATATATCTTCTAATTTTTTTGTAAGTATCTCAATATTTTTCATAATAGGACATGTTTCCAATAATAATCCGCTAACTTCCGCACCTAAATGCTGATAGCAGTCATTTACTCTATATAGTGCTGTCTTTAAATGACCAATATTGTTTAATATATCATAAAATTCATCCTTATTAATACTCCAACTATCCAACTCATATATTGGGGTGCTTTTTAAAATATTCTGTTCTTCTTTAAGTTTTTCTAATGATGCAAACCCGAATGTTTCACTATTCACAAACTTTAGTATTTCTTCTTTCCAATATTTGTATTGACCACTTTGATTGTACATAAAATGAGAATTTTCAACGTTATCTTCTATTCCACCTCTAGTAAGGTTATTAGAACCAACAAAACAATCTTTTTCAGTAAGTACATATTTTGCATGGTTAACTGAATTAGTAATAACTGTAGCCCCTGTATTTACTATGTGATTGAATTTATACATCTGATTAATTATTTTTTTACTTGTTTTATTTTTTCCATCTCTATATTCGTATTCGTATGGAATTATGGTGCGACAAGAAGTCGCTAATTAGTAGTGTTTCGTGAGAAACTGCGTTAGTTACTAAACGTATTCCCGCTCGAAACTGCATTCTAAGTAATTGGTCTGTAGGTTGCATGAGAGTTAATTATCTAAGGTCATTGCTTTACGCAGAAGCAATGCTGGGTTAGGGGAAAAATGGAAAGTATAAACGAAAGTTGAACCTTTGTAATCTTCGTGATTTACGATAAGTGTACTGCGGAATAACAAGCTTACTATGGATAGGAAAGATTGTATCGCATTCCAATCGTGCAGTAACCCATATATCCATCGGAGTATAGAGGGATGCTTCCCCATTTGAATCTACTAATAGTGGAACTTGATAAACCCTTTGTGTTCCTCGATAGAGGTAGGGCAATTGAGAGAAAGCTACAATACCAGGGGGCATGGGATTGTGGAGAAAGCGAATGCCAGTTGGACGAAAGTTCAGGGAAAAAGATAACCCGCTGGATAGAGTTTCATAACTCACTCGAAAGAGGGCAGACTTCCACGTGGTCATCAACATGAGAAAAAACGTAAAGAAGAATCTTTTTTTAAGGAGAGACATGTTATGAAAACTATTAATAAATTTAATACGTCGGCTGTTTCTCCACATATAGATAGCTGGTCATTAATAGACTGGAAAAAAATATACGAATATGTGAAGAAACTTCGCCAACGGATTTTTCGTGCCGAACAGTTGGGAAACAAAAGAAAAGTAAGAAAACTTCAAAGACTAATGATTAGAAGTAATGCTAATTTGCTACTTTCAATAAAAAGAGTTACACAAATTAATAAAGGTAAAAAAACAGCTGGTGTTGACGGTCAAATTGCAATCACTTCAAGGGAGAGATTGAGATTGTATAATCTTCTCAAGAAATATAGTATTAAACATATTAGACCGAAGCCAGTAAAAAGAGTATATATCCCTAAGAAAAAGGGTAAGATGCGACCTTTAGGAATACCAGTTATAAAAGACAGGATATTTCAAAACATAGTTAAAAATGCTCTTGAGCCACAATGGGAAGCAAAATTTGAACCTTCTTCATATGGATTCAGACCTAAACGGAGAACCCAAGATGCCATTGTAAATTTATTTGCTAAACTGTCATCAAGAAGTACAAGACAGTGGGTATTTGAGGGCGATTTCAAGGGTTGCTTTGATAATCTTAATCATGAATACATTATGGACTGTTTAACGGGGTTTCCTGCTAAAGATACTATATATAAATGGTTGAAAGCAGGATATGTTGATAATAATTCATTCAATGATACACATTCTGGAACCCCGCAAGGGGGGCTTGTCTCACCTTTATTAGCTAATATAGCATTGCATGGTATGGAGGAAGAAATTGGTGTAAGATACCACCTCGATGGTGGGAATTATACATTAGCCAGGAACTCGGTTGGAGTAGTAAAATATGCTGATGACTTTGTAATTTTATGTAAAACAGAGGAAACGGCTATAAATATGTATCAAAAACTTAAACCATACCTTAATAAAAGAGGGCTAACACTTGCAGATGATAAAACTAAAGTCACACATATTAGTGAAGGCTTCGATTTTCTTGGATTTAATCTAAGACAGTATAAGACTAACAATGGTATGCATTTATTAATAAAACCATCCAAGGCAAGTATAAAAAAAGCCAAAGAAACAATAAGGAATGTGTTCATACAACTGCGAGGAAAACCAGTGGGTGACTTAATAAAAAAATTAAATCCAATAATAAGAGGGATAGGAAACTACTGGTCAAGCCAAGTTGCAAAAAAGATATATGGTAACATCGACAGTTATATATGGATTAAGATAAGAAAGCATTTGAAAATTTTACATCCCAAGAAGCCGTTTAAATGGATTTACAAAAACTATTTCAAAGCAGATTATACAGGGGCTAGTAAAGATAAATGGATACTAACAGACCCTCATGATAAAAAGACTCAGTTATTTAGAATGAGTTGGATACCAATTGTGAGGCATGCTGTAGTTAAATATAGGAATAGTCCTGATGATGGAAGTTTAAAAGAGTATTTTGAAAAAAGAGATAAGAAAGATTTCATAAATGATAATGTTTCGAGCAGAAGGAAGTTAGCAAAATTCAGTAATTACAAATGTAGAATATGTAACCAATCATTAGTGGGAGAAGAATCCTTAAATATTAATCAAATTGTACCTCGTATACTAGGCGGTGATGAAAGATATGACAACTTGGAATTGTTACATAAAAGTTGTCAGCGATACCATCGAACACTACTTAAAAAATATGGAGGAGGAAGAGATTTACCAAAAATCGTCACCTATTTCAAAAAAAATCAAGTAGAACCTAATAGCAAAGAAGGATACCAACTGATTAAGAAGGCTTTTAAGAAGTTCAAATACCAACTTGTTTGAGGTAAAAAGATGGCTTGAGCCGTGATGTGTGGAAACATACAAGTCCGGTTCTTAGGGGGGAAAGGAGCCGTAAGGCTCCCTACCTACCCGACACTAATTTAGGACATTTTAAATTTTTGAACTTATTCCATAGGCCTGGTGGAAGAAAAAATGAGAAACTGCTGATAATAATAAAATTCGGGTTACTATTTAACATTCTCTCAAAATATAAATTGTAATTATCATTTCTATTTTTTATACTTATAACTTCATTTATAAATTTCATTTATTCACCCTAATAATTAATACTTTAATAATACTTATGTGATTACTTGTAAATGGCAAGTACTTTCCGTGAAATTTAGGAAATTAATTTCCCTGAATAAATCCCAGTTAATAATTTACAGTTAAGATAATGATTGTCTATGTTCTAATCTATAACTTTTGCCAGTAATGTTAAAAAGTTCACATTTATAAGTCAGTCTATCCAATATTGCAGTGGTTAAAGCAGGGTCACCTAGTAATTCATTCCAGTCTTCAAATCCTTTATTTGATGTGATAATTATGGATGTCTGCTCGTAGAGCTCTGATACAAGTTTAAAAAACAGATTGGCTTCATCACGTGTTATGGGGAGGTACCCGACTTCATCTTATGAGAAGTTAAATATTATGTAAAGTTAAGAACTAAAGCCCTTATAGTACAACAGTTTCTTTGTTTTTAACTTTACATAATAATATAGTATTATAGTAGTGTTGAAAAATATTTATTAGAGTTGGAGGTATATTATGAATAACACTGCTGTAATTTCATTAGTGGATTTAATTAAGGGAGCTACACTACATTTGGATGAACTAAACTATTCAGAAGGAACAAAGCTGCATTACATACTCAAATGGAGGCATCTTCTAGAATATGCAAATGATATTAACGAAGATATGTTCTCATTAAATTTAGGCTATAAATTCTTAGAGAGTTATTATGGAATAAGAACAGATATGAAGCTTAAAAATTCTGAGGTACACTCTGTTCGTGCGATTAAAGTTTTATATGAATTCAAAAATCATAATAAATTTTACAAATGTCATCAACCAAAAGGTAAAGACTCTCCATGTCAATTCAATTCTATTTTAGAAGAATATATCCAGTTGCAACATGAAATACAATTAAGTAAAAGAACAATACAAGGCAAAAGAATAATGCTAATCAACTTTTTATCTTTTATATCGAAACTACAAGTGAACCGCATTCAAGAACTGACTTCTAATCATGTTTTGCTATATATTAATACCTTATCTTCATATTCACAAACAACTAAATCAGGAATTCTTTTTACACTACGTGATTTCCTTACTTTTCTTTATTCTAGAGGCTATACAAGTGAGCCAATTAACAAGCTATTCCCTGTTATATTTTCAAACAAATTTGAAAGAATACCCTCATATTATTCATCGGATGAAATGCATGAAATATTGAATTGTATAAATAGAGACACCGTTATTGGGCGTAGAGATTATCTTGTTATTCTTTTGGCTGTTCAACTTGGAATACGCGCAGGAGATATTAGGAATCTCCGATTCAATAGCATTAAATGGAACATTGATACAATAGAATTTATTCAAGAAAAAACAAAAAATCCTCTGCAGTTGCCACTATTAGAAAATCTAAAATATGCTCTTCTTGATTATATAAAGAATAGTCGTCCAAAGTCAGATTCTAATTTTATTTTTATTCGTCATAGGGCTCCGTTTATTCCATTCACTACAGGAAATGTATTTTTTGGCACCATTAATAAATATATGAGCTTGGCGAATATTTCTGTTAATTACAGAAAACACGGGCTACATTCTATGAGGCATAGTATGGCAAGTAACCTGTTAAAACATAATACACCACTTCCTATTATTACAGGCATCCTAGGACACGAAAATACAAATACTACAAGGGTATATTTACGTATTGATATTGAGCAGCTACGTTCAGTAGCTTTGGAGGTGCCAGATGAAAGATAGGGAAAAGCAGCTTGTTTTCAATGGTCCATATGGAGATTCTTGTTATCTCTATGTAGATTATAAAAAAAGTCTTGGCTATAAATTTGGCGAATCATCCCTCTATAGCCTAAGATATATGGATGATTTTTTCAAGAAATATTCCATAGGTATTCCTTTCTTAACAAAAGAAATGGCAGAAGACTATACTGCAAAACGTGGTAATGAGTCAGCAAAGACACAGCATACGAGAATGAGCTTGATACGCCAATTCGCAATATTTATGAATAATACTGGCTATGTCTTTTATGTCCATCCTAAAGAATTAATACCTATAGTTAAAAAATTTACTCCATATATATTTACTCGTGATGAAATTAACAGCATTCTAAAAGTGGTAGACAATTTAGCAGCTACTCCATGGAGCATTCATTATCACTTAATATATCCCATGCTTTTCCGGATGCTGTATTGCTGTGGATTGCGCATTAATGAAGCTTTATCTTTAAAAAACTCAGATGTTGACGTAAAGAATGGAATACTTACAGTTACAAAAGCAAAATTAAATACCAGTAGACTTGTTCCTATGTCAAAATCATTAACTGATTACTGTAAAATATATGTTATGAAAATGGGTCTAGATATGAATAGCACAGGCTACTTTTATCCTTCAAGAGACCAAGGTAAATATAATCGCAATCCAGTCTATGTAAAATTAAAACAGTTTATGAAGGAAGCAAATATTTTTACCGACGGTTCTGTTGGACCTAGGGTTCATGACTTGCGGCATACTTTTTCAGTCCATTCACTAGAAAAAATGGTGGCTGATGGACAGGATATTTATTGTGCACTTCCAGTCTTAAGCACTTATTTAGGGCATCGTGGAATAGAAAGTACAGAAGGCTATTTAAGACTTACGCAGGAAGCCTATGCTGGGATTATTAATTTAATGAGCCCTTTATATGAAAGTGTTTTTCCGGAGGTGACATTTATTGAAGAGCAATGATTTTGCTACATATTTGTCATCATACTTTTTAAAGTACATGCCACTGCAAAGCGGTTACAGCGATAATACAATTAAGTCTTATAGAGATACATTCATTATTTTTCTCAGATACAGCAAAGATATATTGGGAATAAATCCTGAAAAACTTAATTTTACTTTAATTAGCAAAAATATGATTATTGATTTTTTAATTTGGTTAGAAATTAAAATGAAGTCCTCTATTTCAACTAGAAATCAGAGACTAGCCGCGTTACATTCTTTTTTTAGATATGTTCAGATAGAGGCACCCGAATACATGGAAACGTGCAATGATAATCTATCAATTCGTTCAAAGAAAACACCATCGCCAGGAATGAACTATTTATCAGTAGAGGCTATTAAAGAACTTTTAGCTTCACCTAATATGAAATCAAAACATGAGCGCAGAGATTTGGCAGTTCTGGCTTTACTGTATGATACTGGTGCAAGAGTACAAGAAGTGGCTGATTTAGTTATTTGTGATATCCGAATAAAAATTCCAGCAACAATTCAATTAACTGGTAAGGGTAATAAAACGCGTATTATACCTTTAATGCCTCAAACTATGAACATCATAAAATCTTATATGTTAGAAAATAATTTGTTGACTGAATCATGTATTGCCAAACCATTGTTTTATAATAAGGGCAATCAAAAGCTAACAAGAGCAGGCATATCATATATTTTAAACAAGTATGTAGAGATTGCAAGAAAAAATCATTCTAATTTATTTCCTTCTAAAGTTACGCCTCATGTATTGAGACGAAGTAAGGCAATGCATCTCTTAGAAAGAAACGTTAATTTGATTTATATTAGAGATTTTTTGGGGCATGCATCTGTGACTACTACGGAGATTTATGCAAAATCAAACCCTGAGGTAAAACGTAAAGCTATTGAACATGCAAGTCCGAGTTTATTGCCAGATGAGAAATATACAAAAAAAACAAAACAGGATTTGCTTGATTGGTTGAAGACAATAATTTAATATCTTTTATGTGAAGTTAAATGTTTAAAATCCTTAGAAATATCAGTGATTTAGAACACAACTTCACATAATATTTAACTTCACATAAGATGAATGGGGGTACGTACCATTCGAAAAAGAGGGAGCTCAGTTACTATTTCAAGTAATCTCGGAATGTTATGAAAAAAGAAGTATAATCATTACTACAAATTTAGAGTTTAGCAAATGGAATGGAATTTTTTACGACGAAAAGCTTACTAGTGCTATTATTGACAGATTAGTTCACCACAGCCATTTATTAGTTTTTAGTGGTCCAAGCTACCGCTTAACACACTCAACCATGAATACCCAATAATGGAAATAGGGTGCTGGGAAAATTAAGTTCCGCAATGCATGATTTTTAGCTTGCCAAAAACAGGTAGTCAGCCACTGATATCCGATATAACTGCTAAGCTATCTGAAAACTACAATCTATTGCATTTGTTACGAGTTTGTAGTAACTTAGAGCAACATCAAATTAGCTTACTTATCCAAATAGCAGAAAATTTTAAAAGTAGTTAAAGACCATTACCAATCTTTATTCCTAAAATAATCTCCTCTTTCATCACAATGTATTCAAATAGAAAAATCCATATTAAAGCTCATTTAATGGCTCTAATGTGGATATTTGTACTCAAAACTTTATTTATACTTTTAAGCGTTAATTTTAATTTTCACTTGAGGTTACATATATAAATTTTAGGAATTAAGGCTTAAGTTTCATAAAATTTTCTATGTATAAATAGAAATACTTTCTAATAAGTTATTTATTTTCTATTATATACTCCATAAATACGTAATAATAAAGCGTTCATTATCTATATTTTATATCTCATTAATATATTCTTTTATTACTTCAATCAATTCATCTGATTCTTTTACTGTATATCCTGGCGAAATTGATAACCCAATGAAATTAAAGTTACCGTCATATAGTACATCCTCCTGATTTATACATCTAAAAGGCACTTCTTTTTCAAACTCTATTATTTCAATGTCTTCAATTTTTTTTCCATATGCGACCCCTAAGTCTTCATATTGCTTATATTTTTTAATTTGCATTATATTAGTTTCAATATCATAATTCTTAAAATGTATCTTTGAAAAGTCACACCCCTTATAATTATTTAAGTGTAACACATAATCTAAAGTATTTATCCAATTACATGCTACAGCAAATATAAGATAATTAGCATATGAAAAGTGTTTAATACTATTTTTTTTACAAGTCAAATTTTCTGGATACATCTTTAATTCATAATCTAAATACAGGTACTCATTTGTTATATATTGAAAACTACTATCCCCAAAACCTAAATCTGCATGTGCGTCAACATGAACTAAATCAAAGGGAATACATAAATTCCCTTTCAGAATAAGTTCTCTCCAAAAGTAAAAAGCCTCATCGTGATGTGTATATATTCTTCCATCTATTTTTTTATTCTTTCTTAATCCTAAGTTAGTTTCTAAGTAACTAACAAGCTTTTCCTTGTTCCAAGGTTGAGTATACTCACTATTTAGACGTTTCCCATAATCATTTCCCCAATTTGAAACATCCATTTGAAAAAAATCTAAATCTAAATCTAAAATCTTCATAATCCCCCCCTCTAAATCAATAATAGCTATCATACTCATGATAACTATTCATCTCAGCTTCCCATTCTCGTCTTTCACTCAATTCTATATTCACTCCGTCTAAAAATGATAATAACTCATTGAAACATAAAGCTACATTTTTAACATCAAATTTTTCAATCTTGTTAAAATGATAATTTAGATTTTTATCTACTGGATATCTAAATTTAGTTGAACTACTATCAATCCCTTGTAACTTACTAATATATTTCTCAGTATTAATTATTGTTTTATCTTTACTTGATGGTGAACATTCTTCTATTCCTAATTATATATCATTCCATATGCCTGAAACACTATGTTTTTTTCTACTTATTTTTCTCATTGCCTTTTTATAGTCAAGATTAATATCTTTTATAAGTATTCTTTTAAGTGATAACTCGACTGAATTTCTGTATAAATAACACATTGGTAAAAACATTCCACTGCATTTAATAATATCCTTAGATATTAAATTTCTTAAATAATTTGCTGTTTCTGTGTAACCCTTGATGTATGGATAAAAATCAAAATTATCTAATGACATATGCCATCCTATAACACTTTGTTCAATATAATCTCCACCATTAATCAAAAATATTGGTTTATATGCACTGTACTGTTTTGTAGTAGTATCAACCTCTTCATAAATATCTTTTATTATTTGATACGCAGTAATCATATTAGTTTTTAAATAAACTAAATTTATATTTTTCTGTTCTTTTAAAAAACTTATTCCATTATTACTAAAAGGGTATCTAAATACATCTGACTCTCTATCCATATAAGTAATATCATTCAAATATTCCTTTAACCACAGCAATTCTTTTTCTCCTGTATTTGTACTATTAAACTGTATATTTCTATAAACAACATCAAATGAGCTACTTAAATTATGACCTACTTCTCTTAAATATTTAATTCCCTCTTGTTTATTTATTATATATTTAAATACTAAAGCTTTTAAAATCAACTCCAATGATTGCCTATAAAGATATACCATAGGGAAAAACCAACTATCCTTAACCGCATTGTTCCTCAATGGTATTAAATAATCTATGACTGTATTTCCAGCTAAATTGAAATTAATAGAATACTTATAAAATTCTTTTGATAAATTTTCGTTATTAATATTTTTAATTATACAATTGCTTTCCTTATCTATAAATTTAAAATCTGCCTTTTCTCTTGGCCATTCAAATTCAAACATGCAATCACCTCGAATAAAAATTATACTTAAGCTATTTTACCATAAATTAATTATTATTACTAATTTAACAAAAAAAATATATGCTGTAATAATCCGATGATGGTTATAACCCACTTAGGACTTCCTATTATCAACGGTTATCTACCGTATATAAAAAAAATAAAAAGGACAAATTCTTATATTTGAATCAGATCTATGCTCCTCTACCTTTTCAGAATTTTACTATTAGTTTTAAAACTAATTCCCCGAAAAATAAACACTAAATCTCAATCACCCCTCACACCCTCTTTTCACACATTTTTTCTCCCTAACTCATTTCTCATTTTGCATAAGCAAAAACAATTCAATCATTCTAATACCACGCATTTATTCTCCCACTCCTTCAATCTTTTATCGCTCTTTTTTTATCCCATTCCTATTCTTAGATCTACTCCCCCTAAAAATTTCGCCCTAACTATGTAGACTTTTATTAATGCTTTGAAAACCCCACCACTTCACCCCCCCTCAAACCCGCATTCCTCCGTCCCCTAATCTCTCCTAATATTAACAAAGTCTTGAACATTTCCTCCAACCCCACCCCTCAACCCTATATTTCAACGCCAATTAATACTAATAAAGTCCTGAAAAACCTCTCCTACTTTCCTCATTTTTTCCCAAAAGGTCTGCAGACCATCCCATCAATATAAAAATCAATCTTTTCCTCATTTTTTCACAAATATTCTCTGGCATATTTTCTCCCGTCTACTATCAATCATTCTCTCCGCTTTCCTTATCCTATCCCATTAAACCCTCTCATATCAGGGCCTTCATCAGTTATGTGGCTGTTCGCAATCAATTTATTAATCTATCATCAATTCAATCTTTTCAATCAATCCTTCAATCATTTGATCAATCTTTTTAGCTGGGTTTTGTGCGTGGTTATAAAAAATATATGTTATTAAAAAGCACTATAAATTATCCATATTGCAATATATAGTTGACATTATAGATAATATATAGTATAACTGTAATAAGGGAGGAATATATATGAAAAATCTTAAAATTAAATCCGCAAGAGCCTCATTTGATTTATCTCAAGAACAGTTAGCAGATAAAGTAGGCGTAACAAGACAAACAATAGGTATGATAGAAGCTGGAAAATTTAATCCCTCATTGCAATTATGTATTGCTATTTGTAAGGCACTTGGAAAAACATTGAATGATATTTTTTGGGAGGATGACTATAATGAAAGATGAAAGAATAGAACAGGCAACTAACAAAATTAAAAGTGAATTAGCTATATTAATGTATGGAATTGTAGTTATATCATTTGTATTTAAATCATTGGTTTACAATATAGATTTATCGAGATGTTTGACTGAGTATATTATAATGATAATTACACCATTATATCAGTTTATCAGAGCACGTAGTATGAAAGTAAGCTTTCATGAAAAAAAAGGCTTCAATCAGTCTTTTAGAGTTGTTGTAATACCCTTTGTTGTAATAATTGCTATATTCGGAATGGTTATTTATAAATCAATTATAAATAATAATTTTGATTGGAAATATGGAATTTTTATCTTAAATTTTATAGTTATATTTGCTTTCATATATTTCAGAGCAAATAAGTCAGAACAAAAACAAATAAAAAAATATGAAAAACAATTTGATGACGATAATAAATAAGCAAAGGCATTCAAGATAATTATCTTGAATGCCTTTTGATTTTTTGCAAACAGTATTTATTGCTTAGTTTTCATAAAATGCTAAAACTATTTTCAAATTTGAAGATACCCTTGCTAACCGCCCCTCCAAACCCTCACTCTTCAAAATCGCTCCTTAAATCAATCATTTCCCTCCCACAAGTCAAACTATCCATCTATCATCTTATTGTTTTATTCATAATTTTATATATTATAATGTTGAAAATAATAATAAAAATAATCATCTCTTTATTATAGATAGCCTAAAAGAACTTAGTAATTGTATCCGTTTGAGTTGCATCCCAATACCAAAAATCGAAATAATCAGTTGTTTTCGATAGTTCAATTTTCTTTGCTTTCTTTTCATCATATTTTATATCGCCTCTCACACCAAATACCTCTCCAATATAAGGACGTTCCACATATTGATCACCTCTGAATATAATGTCAGGTTCATAATTATTATAATAATTCAAGGATTCATAACCCTTGGAAAATGGTATATTCAAGGCTACAAGCTTCGAGTAAGCCTCTTTTTCATAACTACTCTCAGCCCATAATCCTTGTGTTATTATTGGCATAAACATCATCGAAACAAATTCAGCATATCCCTTTAAATTCTTCTTTACAAACCCTCCTACCATTGTATGGAATCCTTTTTTATCTTTTACTTGAACATTGCATGCTCCAACACTAACTGTAGCTTCTTCTATCATCTTAATTGAACAAGATATATATGTTTCGTGTTCTGTAATTTTTCCTGTATCCCCATCTTTAGAGTAATTAGCCATTATAATCTTATCAAATTTTTTTGATTTAAGTATTTCGTCAATCCTGACATATGGCAAAAAAATAAACATGAAATCATCTGCATCCATAGCTTTAATTTTATTATAGGCATATTTATATGATTGAAGAGTTGATTCATCCTTAATTTTTATTCTACTGCTTGTAAAATACGCTTGATTCAAAAAGATTTGCATATTAGATGGCATTCTTTCATTATGGTGTTCCAGATAATCATCCCATGTCATCATATCTAACTTACATATGAGTCCAAACAATGTAACCCTACTACTCCCTTTCCCTCTACCAGTCCCTGAGTAATAGCTAAAAGACCCATTTGGCATATTAACTTTTCTTTTAATTTGTCTTTTAATTTGTCCGAGAACAGACTTGGCAAGAGTGACTTCCATAATTCCATCATTATTTAATTCCCAACCTCTTTCATGTTCACCACCTACATACTCGGAGTGTAGGCTACAATTAGGTGAATGGTTCTGTCCATTATGAGAATTATTTCTTAAATATATTGTACCTTCTCTTATATGTATCGTACCTTCAATCTTTAGTGTGGTATCTTCTATTGTAGTGCGTCAAAATATAGCTTTATGTAACTGCATTCCTAAGTCAAATTATAACTATAATACTATTAATTATCTAGTGGTTATTTGCT
>NZ_JAHLDL010000045.1 GCF_018861315.1 Clostridium bowmanii
AAGTGATTTCATAGGTATAATTTGACGTAAATCACCTACTAATAATAGAAATAAAATGACTTTTCAATTAGTTATAATTTGACGTTTAACATCTATCTTTTGTATAGTAATTTCTACATTAGGAGTACAGCAGTCACAAAACATCTTAATTCCATGCCTATTATCGTCTTTTAAATGATATATTGCGAGTTTTCGCCTTCGATTATAACTCTTAAATTGTGGATACTGAAAATTGTCAATAACATCATTTCCATTCTTTATTAATATATTACTCACAAAGAATTTCCCCTTTTTAATTACTTAGCATATAAGCTTATTATACTTACAAATATAATATTACAATATCTTAACTATACATATTTATCTATGCAAAATAAAAGCAACTCCCCTTTGTCCTCCTCTTACCATTTCAAGCCCACAAATCCTAATTCCCCGTACCCACTAAAGAAACTCTTGCCCGATTAGCTTTTGGATCATATATGTTTTAGTGTGATTGAATGTGGGTACAGATACAGAAGTTAATCAGGTCATAACTATGTTTTAATTTGAATTTGAGCCTGAAAAACGTCATGAAAATAGGACTAAAGAATGTCTACCTTTAATCCTATCATTTATCTATTGTTATCCTTTTGTTAGTGTTAATGACTGTTTATCATTAGTTATCCTTAATATATAACTAATATTAACTTCAGTCGTTAATTAAGATATTTTAATAATCCTAACTCTTTTTCAAATTTATTAGTTTGTATATCATCATATTTTATTACTAACTTATTAACCTTAATATTATTTGTATTATCTACTTTCAATGTTAATTGTTTTGTTTCTAAAGGTTTTATTGAACCATATATTATATAGTCATCACCTATATATCCCTCAGCCGTATACAATTTATTTATAACATCTGAAACAGAAAAATTAAACCACCCTAAGTCTAAGTAATCTTCTTTGCTATTATTTGTAATATCTATATTAATTACAATTTGTTTTTTATATTTGGATAATTTGATAACATTAACTTTAGTATTTAGACTTTTTAAATCAACTGTTTTATTAATGTTAGAAACAGAAATAATATTGTTAGGTTCTTCCTTACTCTCAAGTAAACTGTTTGGCAAAGGTCTAATAATAGAATAAAATATTGCAACAATTGTTAATGACAAACAAATTGCTACCTTGTTATCTTTAATAAAATACTTAGTATTTTTTATAACTTTTTTACTCAATGGTATCTGATATAGTTTAATAAGTTGGCTTATTTCCTCTAAGTCATAGTCGCTACAACAAACTTCAATATTATCAATATATTTACTTAAATTATTAATATTAATTATTGGAATTTTGGAATTCTCTGAACCTATAATTTTAGTATCATAGTTTGCAATAACTATAATATCATTGATTTTATATTTTTCCTTTAAAATCTTAGTTAATGTTCTTCTATGCTGTAATGCTTGTTTTGCAAAATTGTCTATATTAAATTCCCCTCGATGAGTAATTTGTTTCCATACTCCATTAGAATCTATATTTATAGTTCCTGCATAATTTTTTGTTTCTATACTGTAAATACCTTTATGGGTTATTAAAATATGGTCAATTTGACTTTCGCACTCATCACATCTTAGGTTAATATCATATAATAATATGTTTTCTAAGTTTATCTTTTTGAGAATATTGTTTACCTTATATTCTCCTTTTTTACCTGAGCTAATTATACGCCTTGCCTTTGATATCTTTCTATAAAATCCAAACTTCTTACAAACCAAGTGTACAAATATTGTAAAAGCTAATGTAATTGTTAATTTAAAATTAACTAATACAAACTGTGCTAAAATGAGCAATCCTATTAATGTTATAAACCCTTTGAATCTTCCATAGTTTCGTCTATATTTTCTAAACATATAACACACTCCTTCTGTTTTAATACAGAGTTAGTATGCCTTAGAAACTAAACATATATTTATATATTACAAGTGTTCAAAATTATTAAGCATTTTCTAACACCTTCTCTATTAAATTCCTTAAATGATGTACCCGACTCCTCACCTTCCTACCCCCTTATTATTCAATTCTTAAAAGCCTCATTTTCATTTACTTAGCAAAATTATTTTCAATACTTTGACTGTTTTTACTTATACCTTTGAAAATTCCTTAGAATTTTCCCTATCTATCATCCCTCCTAATAAAGATCCCCAAAACCCCACCACCCTCTAATCCCTCCTCCCATCTCTCCTCACACCCTCTTTCCTTTTTTTGTATCATAATAAAGTTCCCCACAAAAATCGCCCCTTTTTCCCGACTTATCCACAGATTAAAAACAAGGTAAAAGCCAGGAATCATAATAAAGTTCCCCAAAAGTAAACACTAAATTTCAATCACTTTTCCCACCTCTTTCCCCCCATTTTTTCTCCCTAATTCATCTCTCATTTTGCATAAGCAAAAACAAATTAATCTATTCTTTTTCACACCTTTCTTCTCCCGCTCCTTCAATCTTTTATCGCTCTTTTCCTCTATTAAATCTATCATTAATTTCAATTCCATCAAGAGCCTTATCGGCTCAAAGCCCTCTCAGTTCTTCCTTCTTAAACCTTTCTACTTTCAAGATTAGGACATATTTTTTCTCTCTCATTTATCACCCATCATTCATCTCTCTTTTCTCCCATTCAATCCCACCTAACCCTTGCAATCACTCACTTTATTCTCACTTACTTCTCACCCTTTACTCTAATTCTTTTTCTCTCTCTTTTCTCACCCAAACCTCACCCGTAGGGTTCTATCTTTCTGTCACTCGTCTATCCAATCACTGGCTCACGCCTCTATCCTCAAACCGTATAACCATTGATATGTCTTGCTTTGCTACTCACTTTAAATCTACCCATATCACTTTCGGGATGAGTGGATTGGACATTTATTCAAGTTTCTTATCAGGTATTGAGCTGTTAAAAACAGCATAAGCGGAAAAGGCTAATTGAGTGCGAAGCCAATTAGCCTTTGGAGCGATTCTTACTTTTAATTCAGATAAGATTTTATTGAAGGTTGTGGATTTTATTCATTGATTTTATGTGATTTTCAATCTATGCTTTGTGGAAGAAAAGAATGAAAATTCGAAGGGATGCAGGGAATAAATGCTGTGATATATTCATGGTTTTTAGGTTGGGAGGAAGGGTTGGGGGGATGGTTTGATGTTAGATTATAGGCAAAAATAAAAGCCCCGTATTTAGCCGATAAAAGCTAAATACAGGGCTGTCCATCATCTATTATTCCCGAACTTTATTATGAGTTTGGGGAACTTTATTATAAGATGGGGAACTATATTATTTTGGTACACAAACTTGTTTTATTTACTCATTGCCTCTTCCACAGCCACAGCAACTGCAACAGATGCACCAACCATAGGGTTGTTACCCATTCCGATAAGACCCATCATTTCTACATGAGCTGGTACAGATGAAGAACCTGCGAATTGTGCATCTGAATGCATTCTTCCCATAGTATCAGTCATTCCGTATGAAGCAGGACCCGCTCCCATGTTATCTGGATGAAGTGTTCTTCCAGTACCACCACCGGATGCAACTGAGAAGTACTTCTTACCTTGCTCATGACATTCTTTTTTATAAGTTCCAGCAACTGGATGTTGAAATCTTGTTGGGTTTGTTGAGTTTCCTGTAATAGAAACGTCTACTCCCTCAGAATGCATTATTGCAACGCCTTCACGTACATCATCTGCTCCGTAACATCTTACCTTAGCTTTTTCTCCATCAGAATAAGGTGTTTCTTTAACGATGTCTAATTTACCAGTATAATAGTCAAACTTAGTTTGAACGTATGTAAACCCATTAATTCTTGAAATTATAAAAGCCGCGTCTTTTCCAAGACCATTAAGTATTACTTTTAGAGGCTGAGTTCTTACTTTATTTGCAGCTCTAGCAAGACCAATTGCGCCTTCAGCAGCAGCAAATGATTCATGTCCAGCTAAAAATGCAAAGCATTTAGTTTCTTCACGAAGAAGCATAGCTGCTAAATTACCGTGACCAATTCCAACTTTTCTATCGTCAGCTACAGAACCAGGTATACAAAATGATTGAAGACCTTCGCCTATATATACTGCTGCATCAGCCGCTTTAGTACAGCCATTTTTAATAGCTATAGCTGCCCCTACTGCATATGCCCAACAAGCATTTTCAAATGCTATTGGTTGAATTCCTTTTACTATACCAAAAACATCAATACCTTTTTCTTCACAAATTGTTCTTGCTTCTTCTAGTGAGTTTATACCGTGCTTACTTAACACAGGTAATATTTGATTTATTCTTCTTTCATAACTTTCAAATAAAGCCATTTAATTATTCCTCCTTCTTATATTATTTTTGTCTTGGATCGATTACTGTTGTAGCTTCATCAAATCTACCATAACTTCCAGTAGCTTTTTCCATAGCTTCATTAGCATCCATACCCTTTTTAATCATGTCCATCATTTTTCCAAGTTGAACAAATTTATAACCTATTATCTCGTTATTTTTATCTAGTGCAATATTAGTAACATAACCTTCAGCCATTTCTAAGTATCTTGGACCCTTAGCTAATGTTCCATACATTGTACCAACTTGACTTCTAAGACCCTTGCCTAAATCTTCAAGACCAGCACCTATAGGTAGTCCACCTTCTGAGAATGCAGTTTGAGTTCTTCCGTAAACAATTTGAAGAAATAATTCTCTCATAGCTGTATTTATTGCATCACATACTAAATCTGTATTTAATGCTTCTAATATAGTTTTCCCTGGAAGTATTTCTGAAGCCATTGCAGCTGAGTGAGTACTACCTGAGCATCCTATTACCTCAACTAATGCTTCTTGGATTATTCCCTCTTTAACGTTTAATGTAAGCTTACATGCACCCTGTTGTGGAGCACACCAGCCAATTCCGTGCGTTAAACCTGAAATATCTTTAATTTCTTTACTTTGTACCCATTTTCCTTCTTCAGGAATTGGCGCTGAACCATGATTAGGTCCTTTTGCAACACACATCATTTCTGAAACTTCTGTTGAATAAATCATAATATTATCTCCTTCCATATATAAATGATAATTTAATGTTTTAAATTCCTTATTGGAACTATATTGTCCCACCGGGACAAATTCTTAAATATGCTACCATTTCTATTTTAACAAATAAAACACAACTTAACAATAGCATTAAGACATAACATAATAATATCGTTAAATTGATTTATAAATTAATCAATTTAACGATATTAATTAAGCTTTTATAAATATACTTTTTTATTTCTTGCGAATGTATTTTCTAATATCTACTGCAACTGCTGATACAATAATTATACCTTTTATTATCTGTTGCCAATATGGATTAATTCCTATAAATGTTAATCCGTAATTGATTACACTAAATATAAGTACCCCTACTACAATACCTGGTACAGTACCAACACCTCCAGATACTGACCAACCCCCTACAACGCAGGCTGCGATTGCATCCAATTCATATCCATTACCATAATTATTTGTCGCTCCACCAGTTCTTGCAGCTTCTAGAACACCAGCTAAACCATAAAGAAGACCTGCTATTACATATATTGTTAATAAGGATTTACGTACATTAATACCTGAAACAGTTGCAGCTTCTCTGTTTCCACCTATAGCATATACATCTTTACCAAGCTTTGTCTTATTTAAAACTACATATATTATTACGGTAACAAGTGCTGCTATAATTACTACATATGGAATATTTAAAAATGATCCCGTTCCAAGAGCAGAAAAGTCAGCCCTTAAACCGCCAATAGGTTGTGACTTGTTAGGCGCCATATCAAAATAAATGGAGTTTGCTCCATAAACAATAACCATTGTGCCCAGAGTTGCTATAAATGGTGGTACATCGAACTTTGATACTATGAAACCATTTAAAAGACCAACTATACCTCCTGCTATAATACCTGCTAAAATAGGAATTATTATGTTTAAATGACCTAAATTCGGATAAAACTTACTTGAATAATCAGCAGCTTGGATCATTGAAGCAGATATAACTGCTGCAAATCCTACTACACGTCCAGCAGAAAGATCGGCTCCTGCTGTTAGAATTGCGAAACAAGCTCCTAGTGCTATGATTATTCTAGTTGAACTTTGAATCAAAACATCCTTAAACGTACCCACTGAAATAAATCGTGGATCTTTTATGGCGATACCTATTATTAATACAACCAATACTACATATATAGCATACTGCTTTAAGAATGCTTGTATACTTTTACCTTTTGACCTTTGCATTTCCATTTATCTTTCCCCCTCACTATTCCATATACTTGCTAGCAAGTGCCATTACATTTTCCTCTGTAGCTGTTTTACCATCAACAATACCAGAAAGATGTCCCTCACACATTACCATTATTCTGTCAGACATACCTAAAAGTTCAGGTAGTTCAGAAGATATCATTATAATACTTTTACCTTGATTTGCAAGTTCCGTAATAATTGTATATATTTCAAATTTCGCACCTACGTCGATACCACGTGTTGGTTCATCAAGAATTAGGATATCTGGAGCCGTAAGAAGCCATCTAGCGAGTAACACTTTCTGTTGATTACCACCAGACAAATTTTGTATAAGTTCTTTAAATGAAGGTGTTTTTATATTCAATTGCTTCATACTCATAAGCGAATCTTCTTTTCGCTTACTATCATTTAATATTCCCATTTTATTTAGATATTTCCACTGGTTTGCTACTACAGTATTTTCCAATACTGATAGCACTGGAAATATCCCTGTAGCCCTACGTTCCTCTGTAATTAAAGCCATATTATATTTTTTTGCTTCAATTGGGGACTTAATGGTAACTTGTTTATCATTTATGAAAATCTTCCCAGACTCCAAACTCCTAAGACCAAAAACCGCTTCCATAATTTCTGTTCTTTGAGCCCCTACAAGACCACCTACACCAAGTATTTCCCCTTTTCTAAGATTAAAAGAAACACCCTTGAAGGATCTTGGATAAGGTGAAGTGAATCCTTCAATTCTTAACACTTCTTCACCAGGCACATTGTTTCTATCTGGAAATCTATTAGTCAAATCACGTCCTACCATTTTTTTGATTATCATGTCAGTTGTAAGATCTTTAGCATCCCAAGTGCCCATCATCTTACCATCTCTCATTATAGAAACTTCATCAGAGATTTTGAGAATTTCTTCCATTTTATGGGATATATAAATTATTGCGACTCCTGTTTTTTGCAAATCACGAATTATTCTAAATAAATGGTCTACTTCAGTTTCAGAAAGAGACGACGTAGGCTCATCCATAATTATTACTTTTGCATTGTAAGAAACCGCCTTTGCTATCTCCATCTGTTGTACTATAGAAACAGATAAATTTCCCACTATTGTATTTGGATTAACATCAAGTCCAAGGCTTTTAAAAAGATCCTGCGTATCCTTGTACATTTTTTTCTCGTCAACTAATTTAAATGGTCCAATTCCATGCATTGGTAAACGACCAAGCCACATATTTTCCATTACATTACGAAATTTAACTGGATGGATTTCCTGATGAATCATGGCTATTCCAAGATTCAATGCTTCTTTTGAATTGTTTGTTACTACCTCTTGACCATCTAAAAGTACTTCTCCTGAATCCTGTGTGTATATACCAAAAAGACATTTCATAAGTGTAGATTTACCCGCACCATTTTCACCCATTAGGGCATGTACCTTACCAGCACGTACTTTAAGAGTTACATCGTCTAATGCCTTTACACCAGGAAACGTTTTGGATATATTATTTAACTCCAACAAATAATTATCTTCCTTCATTGTAATGCCTCCTGTATACCTTAATGATGAATAATTTCTATGAATTCATTAACAAACCAAAGTACAATAGAATGCCTATTGTACTTTAGTTAATTTTAAAACATTTAACAAACTATAAATATTGTGATTTATTTAGCATCAGCCATATTAGCTTTAGTAATTGGTTTGTAATCTATCCATACATATTTACTATCTGTTAAAGTATAACCAACATTTTCAGTAGTTGGAACCTTACCTTCAGCAAGTAATTGTGAAATCTTAAAAGTAGCAATTCCTTGGTTTTTAGCATCATTAAGTACTGTTCCAAGTAAAGTTCCATCAGCTAGTGCTGCAATTCCTGGAGCTGTAGCATCTACACCAACAACAGGCATAAACTTATCACCTTTAAAGTATCCTTTTGCTTGTAATGCTGATATAGCACCAAGTGCCATGTCATCGTTATTAGCAAGTACTGCTTCAATTTTATCACCATTAGCAGCTAAAATTGATTGTAATTTATCTTGTGCTTTAACACGATCCCACATACCAGTATCACTAGCTATTACATTAACCTTTATTCCTTCTTTTACTATTTCCTCAATAGAAGATTTAGTTCTTGCTATAGCATCTGGATGTCCTGGTTCACCAGTAAGCATAACATAATCCATAACTCCATCTTTATTTTTGTCTGCTTCTGGATGAGCTTTCCAGTATTCTGCTAAAATCTTACCCTGCATTATTCCTGATTGTTCAGGTTTTGCTCCTACATAATAAAGTTTATCCCACTTAGCCATGTCAGCAGCTGCAGGCATACGATTAAAGAATACAACTGGAATCTTAGCTGCTTGTGCCTTAGTTACAATTGCACCTGCTGCTGCAGAATCAACTGGATTTATTTCTAATGCATTTACTTTTTTAGTTATAAACAAATCAATTTTGTCGTTTTGAGTTGCTGATGAGTTTTGACTATCAACAATTTCCACACTTGATTTAGCCTCAGTTGCAGCTGCAGATATCGCATTACGAACCCCAGTCATAAATGTATCATCAAATTTATAAATTGTGCATCCTATAGATACCTTTTTAGTATCAGTAGATGCTACTGGTGCTGTAGTTTTACTTGAACAGCCTGCTAATAAAGTTGTAGCCATTGCTGTTATTAACATCATTGTAATTGCCTTTTTCATGAATTTTCCCCCTCTAAATTTTAATGTAAACGTTAACCTGTATTAATAATAACATCAAAAGCACTTAATATTAATACAAAATCCTACTATGATATATTAAAATCCTATGGTATTTATTCAATTTAATATTAATTGATAACTATTTGTAAGCCTGCTCAGCTATATCAATATTATCTTTTATTATAGTTACATATGGAATACGTATATACTTATTGTTAGTTATCTTCCATGAAGTACCATTAATAATGTTTTTACCATTTGCAGCATTTGTAACTAAATCAATTATTGCTTTCCCTTGATTATTTGCATCATTTAATATTGTAC
Organism: Clostridium bowmanii; assembly: GCF_018861315.1. Lineage (GTDB taxonomy): Bacteria > Bacillota > Clostridia > Clostridiales > Clostridiaceae > Clostridium_AD > Clostridium_AD bowmanii. The sequence goes on from NZ_JAHLDL010000045.1 coordinate 9,315, forward strand.
CAACCATAGTACCAGCCTTTATCTTTTTAGTCGCATCTGGGATAGCATCGATTCCAACTACAGGAACAAATTTTTCTTCAGATAGATACCCTGCTTTCTCCAATGAATCTAATGCACCCAGTGCCATAACGTCGTTATTAGAAATTACAAACTCTATTCTATTGTTAAATTTAGATATCCATCCATCCATTTTATCCTTTGCTTTTGCAGCATCCCACATTGCCGTAGATGCCGCTAACTCTTCTACCGTAATACCTGCCTTATTAATTTCATCTAATGCATATTTGCTTCGAGCCTCAGCATCAGGATGTCCTGGCTCACCCTTAAGTAATACATATGATAGCTTGCCATCTTTATTTTTATCCCATTTGTTTTTATTTTCATTCCAAAGATCTACTATCATTTTTCCTTGTAAAATTCCTGATTCCTTGGAATCTGTACCTACAAACCATGCTTTACCATAACTGTTTAGTACTGATGCATCTGGCTCCTTATTAAAAAATATAACCGGTAAGTTAGCCGCTTTTGCTTTAACAATTACAGACTTTGCAGCCTTTGGGTCAACTAAATTTATTGCAAGAGCTCGTACTCCCTTTGAAATCATTTCATCCACTTGTTTTAATTGTGTATCTTGATCATTTTGAGAATCATTCATATTCAATGCTATTCTCCCATATGCATCATTTTCCATAGAATTACGTATATAAGACATAAATTCGTCATCATATTTATAGATAGTTGCGCCTACTTTTGGTAATTCGCCCTTATATCCAGTCTTTGAATAAGTAACCCTGCTTATCCCCACTTTCAAAATAGATGCTACAATAAAACACATTGCCAAAGCTATTATAATTTTTTTTATATTATTCATACTGCATTCTCCCTATATACTTATTGTGTAAAAGGAAATAGTATTTTTTGATTTTGGGGTAAATACATATTATTCCTATCTATTACAACTACTCCAGTGTCTACGTAATTTGAAACTTTTTTGCCCTGTAAATTTAAAACTGCATATTTAACTGCTAAATAGCCCATTCCAAAAGGACTTTGAGTAACAGTAGCTTGAATCACATTTCTTTCTAAAAATTCTATTTCTTCTGGAGTATTATCAAATGTGATGACGTTGACCTTACCTGCAAAGCCTATTTCATCAATTGCCTCCGCTACTCCTATAGAGCTAATATAATTTAATGCTATTATTGTATTAACTTTATCATCACCTAATACAAGTTTTTTGGTAAGCACTGATGCGCTTTCTGAATCCGCTTCTACATAATCCATATATACAACCTTTACTTGTGGGTATTTTGAGATTATTGACCACAAGCCATTCTCCCTGTCCTTATTATTAGTTGCCCCATCAACAAAATTTATAATAGCAACTCGTGAGTTTACATCGCATAGTGAGACAAGCTTTTTCCCTGCCATTTCACCAGCTTTAACATTATCTGTAGCTATATAACTGCTTATTTTATTAGAATTTAATTTACTGTCTATAACGAGTAAAGGTATATTTCCACTTACTGCTTTTTCAGCCACGTTTGCAAGCCTATTAGAATCACTTGGTGCTAATATCAGTGCATCTACTTTTCTTTCAATAGCTGCATTTACAAGAGCTATTTGCGCGTCAATATCGTTTTCCTCACTAGGTGAAGTAAAGTCTACCTTCACATTAAATTCTTGCGCTGCCACCTCAGCACCCATTCTAACATTTTTAAAGTAGTCACCACTTTGAGTTTTTAATATTAAAGATATCTTTTTAGGTTCTTCCTCCCCTTTAGTACTTAAATTTATAATTCCAAATAAAAAGGGTGATATGAGTAGTATAATAAACAATAAAATTAATAAGCTATTCTTTTTAGACATATTGTGCACCCCAGCTCTATTCTTTTGTAAGAGGCAACCAGATTTTAATTGTAGTCCCCTCCTCAAGTTCGCTTTGTATTTCAAGACCAAATTCCATGCCATAACTTAATTGAATTCTCTCATGTACATTTTTCACTCCAACTCCTGACCCTGAATTATCTTTTCCTTTATACTCAAGCAGGTGCTTTAATTTCTCAGGTTCAATTCCCAGGCCATTGTCCGATATTTCATACAATAATTTACCATCAATAACAGATGCTGATATTTTTATAAAACCTTTATCTACCATATATTCGATACCATGATAAATTGAGTTTTCTATAAGAGGCTGTAGTATTAACTTTAAGGTTTTATATTCTAGAACTTCCTTTTGCACTATAATTTCAAACGCAAACTTATTTTTATATCTAATCTTTTGAATTATTAAATAATTTTTTGCGTGCTCCATTTCTTCTTGGACTGTAATTATATTTCTCCCTCTGCTTATGCTTATTCTAAATAACTTAGCAAGGGCAGTTACCATTGTTATTACCCCATCGTTTTTCTCATTTTCAGCCATCCAAACTATCGAGTCTAGGGTATTATATAGAAAATGTGGATTAATCTGTGCTTGCAGTGCATCTAATTCACTTTTTCTTTTCGCTTCTTGTTCTATTACTATTTGTGCCATAAGATACCTAACTTTGGAAATCATCAAATTAAAGGCAGTAGATAATCTTTCCACCTCATCTTCACCTTTTACGTCAATATATATATTAAAGTCCCCTGCCTCTACCATTTTCATTGACTGTTCTAACTGTTTTATTGGATGTGATATCTTTTCTGATATAAATCCAAATATAAAAATAATTATTATGATGCAAACAAACAAAATCCATCCTATAAAATTGGTACTAGTTTCCTTAAAATCTAAAATTTCTGACACATAGGCAACTGCTACAACCTTCCAATTAGTGTAATTCACTGTTTTTATTGTTATAAGCTGTTTACCTTCATCAGAATTTTCCAGATAACTTCCCAAGTAATCCTCACGATTCTCAGTTTTTAAACCTATGTTAATTAGTTGTTGTTCTGGATGGTATATGATATTATTATCAGAATCAACAATATAAATATAGCCTCTTTTTCCTATAGATATATTTTGGCAAAGCTGACCTATAGTGCTGTAATTCATGTCAACTAGAAGCACTCCCCGTACCTTTTCATTACCCCTATAAAAATATATAACTCTGCTTAAGGAAACAACCCAATCGTGTTTCCCTTTAAAAAGATTTTGAACATGTGGTAGTGAAAATTTCATGTTATCCGATTTATTTAAAACTGATTTGAACCAATCTTGATTAATAATGTTTACGTTATCCTTTAATACTGAGGTAGAAGCTTCAATTATAAGTTCTCCCTTATCTGAAAATACAGCTAAACTTGCAATGTCCCCTCGAATATTCTGTATTACATTCATTTGATCTTTCAACTTACTATTTGGAATATGTTGATTTAAATAAATATTTTTATCTAATAAATTGGATACTTCCTTTGTGCTCTTTAAATAATATTCAATATTTGAGTTTACTTGATTAACTAGTTGTTTTGTACTCAATGTAGCATTATCTTCTAAGGAAATTGAAAATTTATTATAAATTACAATCCCAACAAAGAGCATAGCTAAAACTGTGATCAGTGTAAATGATATAGTTATAATAAATTGTATCCCCCGTACTTTAAAGGTAGTAATTGCTGTGTTATATGGATTCTTCAAAAATCTTTTAATTCTGCTTTCCAAAATTTCATCTCCTCTTTTGTATGAAAAATGTTTTATTAATTATTTCTATACTCTGATGGCGAAATTCCAAAATGTTTTTTGAAGCAGTAACTAAAATAATTTGGTTCTGAATATCCAACTTTATAAGCAATTTCAAAAGACTTCATCTTTGTAGCCTTAATTAGTTCCTTTGATGCATCTAGTCTAATTTGAGTCAAATAATTTATAAAGGTCATTTTTGTTTCTTTCTTAAAAATAAAGCTAAAATAGGTTGGGCTTATGTATAGATAATTACAAAGACTATTAATGGTTATACTACTATCACTGTAATATTTATTGATATATGCCTTTGTTTTTTCTACTAAAAGTGTACAGCTGTCTTGCCTATCTTTTGTAATGTAGTTCATTATTTTGATAGATATATATTGAAACCAATTCTTAACTTGGTTTAAATCACTAAATCCATATAATTCCACGAACAAATTATAATTTTCACCAAAAACATAAGATAGATCCACATTTAAACTTTCGGCTGTTTTAATTATAGTTGTAAGTATTTCTAATAAATATATTTGAAAATGTTTAAATGGTCCCTTAGCATCTAAAAGTTTGTAGAATAAGCCATCTATTATTTCAACAATTTCATTTTCTGTTCCTACTTTTATAGAACTTCTAAGGTCATGTTCCATAATTTCATCAAAAACTATTTTTTCACTGCTACTTGGCTCAATATCTTCTATCCAAATAATTTTATTGTTGCCCATTATAAATCTATAGTCTAAGGCAAGAATAGCATTGTCATAAGAATCAGAAATATAAGAAACATCACTTATAATTGTACCAAGACCAATTGTAATAGTTAGTTTTAAATACTTTTCAATATTCTGTTTTATTTCTTCTAGTGTAGATTGAACACTGTTAAAAATAAAGCCTCTATCCTCTTCCAAATATGTACTAATTAGTACAATTATATCGTTATATATAAAAACTATTCCACTATTATTTTTAGAAACGATTTCCTCTATTATATTAAGCACTGCAAATTTCATTAATTCTAATTCATTATTGTTATCAATTTTCGAGGTCTTATACGTAACTTTCTTATCAATATTTATGACTGCTACCACAAACCGATTTCCATTTAAATTAATATTATAATTTTTACATTTCTCCTGTATTTCCTCCTTATTTAGTTTGCTAGTAATCAGATAAGTAAGGAATTTTTCTTTCAAGATAGGCAAGCTTTTCACATAATATTCTTCTAAAGCTTGCATATCCTTCTTTTTAATCATTTCCTTATCAATTTGTGATTTTACCCTCAAAAGCACCTCAATAAATTCCTTTGAACAAATAGGTTTTAGTGCATACTCAACCACATTCAGATTTACTGCCTTTTGAGCATATTCGAATTTATCAAAACCTGTTAGTATTATTATTTTTATGGTAGGAAATGCTTTTTTTAATTCTTCAGAAAGTTGAAGTCCATCCATAAATGGCATTTTAATATCAGTTATAACTACATCTGGAGTATATTTTTCTGCCATTTCTAAGGCATCTCTGCCATTCTCAGCTTCTCCAACTAGTTCAAAACCGTATTGTTCCCACTTTATTTTTTGTATTATACCTTTTCTTACTTCTTCTTCATCATCCACTAAAATTAACTTATACATATTGTCCCCCTATGTACCATTTATCTTAATTTTCCATTGATTTTCCATCAACTTTATGTCACAATTATACCATATCTTGAAAAAATTTATATATCATATTTTGAATAACCTTTTATACACTTACTATAATAACCCTGGCAATCTCCACTACAAAATAAGAACAGACCACATACTCAACTTAAAAAGTATACGACCTGCTCCATAATAACTTTAAAATATATTAATCTTTAGCTTCATTATAATTTTTTTCCTCATCTTTTAGATCATCCAAGGCTTCTTCCATTGCAGCGCCTACATCGCCTATAGATTTACCTCTCTGTTTTTCCAAGGTTTGCTTAATTTCCTCCTCAATATCTTCATCCGGATCTTCATCATTATCTATATCAGCATCCTCACCTATATCTAAATCAACATCCTCATTTATATCATACTCAGAATCTTTTGCATTACTAATAATAATATTTCTTATTTCCTCACCGAATTTTCGAGTAAGTAAAACCGAAACAGTTCCAACAATTGTAACACCAAGAATTGCTAACCCTATAAGATTTTTATTGGAATTAATCCTTTGCTTTCTTTGTCTACTATTTATGTTGCTTAATAATTCATCTAAATAATTCATAATATCCCTCCAAATTCAATATTTTTTCCATATCAATTATATTTTTTTCATATTAATTATATTTATTCCCCAATTTCTAAAAAAAATTCAGGTTTTATAGACTATCATTAAATCCACTTAAAACAAAGCTTTAAAGATTAGTTCTCCGCATAAATTATTCCATAAATTTCTTTATATGTATATCATATCATTCATTTAAACTATTTTTATTTTATTACCTCTTAGGGTATTGATTATTTGTCCAATATGGTATACGTTAGAGAAATAGATGAACGCTTTATTTGAATATTTTCTTCATTATTATTAGCGCCTCTTGTGCTACATAAATATTTACCACGGTGCTAATAACTCAAATCAAACAAAACAAAATTTAGGGAGTGTAAAATATGTTTTTAATTCCAAGTCCTAATCAATTAGACCTAAAAGAAGGTACCTTGCAGCTTAGGCGAGATACGGAAATAATCCTAGATTATCAGTGTGATTTCGATGACTTAAATGCTGCTATTTTATTACAGGATGAGATCCAACTGCAATTAGGTTTTAAATTAGTAATTAATAAGACCTTTGAAAACCATAGTGATAAAATCACAATTAGATTTAATAGAAAAGCCGGTGAAAATGAGTCTTACAAATTAACTATTGGTGGAAATTGCATAGCAATAGATGCTGCTACTTCAGTAGGTATATTTTATGGAGTACAGACTTTAAGACAAATTATTAGGCAAAATGGTGCGCTACTTCCAAATCTCAAGATAGAAGACAAACCATATTTTATTAACAGAGGATTCTATCATGATGTTACAAGAGGAAAGGTACCCACGCTAAAGACACTTATGGAGCTAGTCGACAGAGCATCTTTTTATAAAATCAATCAATTACAATTGTATATAGAGCATACCTTTGCCTTTAAGGGTATGAGTGAAATTTGGATGGACAAAGACCCACTAACAGCTGAGGAAATATTACTACTAGATCAATATTGTCAAAAGAGACATGTTGAGTTAATACCATCATTGTCTACTTTCGGTCATCTGTATGAGATTCTTAGATCAAAATCTTTCAATGAGTTATGTGAATTAGAAGACAGCCAGGGTGGTGAATACTCCTTTAGTAATAGAATGGTATCCCACACACTGGATACAACTAATGCTGGTAGCATAAAACTAGTTGAAAAAATGTTAATGCAATATATTCCTTTATTTACTTCAAACAAATTTAATATAGGTTGTGATGAAACCTTTGACCTAGGTAAGGGTAAATCAAAGGCCAAGGTGGATAAAGTTGGAGCCGGAATAACCTACGTTGAATTTTTGAACAAGGTAATAGATATAGTTACGAGAAAAGGAAAAAAGGTTATGTTCTGGGGTGATGTAATTTTACACCATCCAGAGCTTTTAAATATTATAGATAAAAATGCCATATGCCTTAATTGGGACTATAGCGAGAATGTCAAGGAAGATGGGACAAAGGCAATAGCCTCCACAGGTAGGGAACAGTATGTGTGCCCTGGTGTATGGGGCTGGAATCAATTAGTGAACAAAGTTGATAAAGGCTTTGAAAATATTAAAAGGATGGTTTCCTATGGTGTTAAGTATGGTGCAACTGGTCTTCTCAATACTGACTGGGGTGATTTTGGGCATATAAATTTTTTAAGTAGTTCTATTCCTGGTATGGCATTTGGAGCCTCCCTATCATGGAATCCCGAAGGAGATAAGAATTTTGAAAATGTATTTAAGGCCTTGTCCATTATAGAGTATGGTGATGAATCACTTCAATTAATATCCCTATTAAATCAATTATCCAAGGAGCAGATTGTAGGCTGGTATGAACTAGTAAATTGGAAGGAAAATTGCAGTGAAATTTCACATCTTAAACAGGATTATAGTAAACTTGATGATAAAAAGATTTTAGCTGGCTATAAACTAGCTTGTAAAATAGAAACTAAATTTACTACCTTATCCAAAGATGTACGCATAAATGCCTTTGATCTTCAAGAATTTATTGTTTCTGCAAGAGCAATACAACTTGTAGATAGTTTCTTCCTAAACTTAATGAAGAGTGAGTATTGCAGGGATGATTTAGATACACTCTTTACACCAATGGACTTAGCTGAAAATCTAGAAGTATGGTTTTGTGATTTTGCTAAAATTTGGAGATCTAGAAATAAAGAAAGTGAACTATATAGAATTAGAGAGATTATATCTTATACATGCAGTTACTTGAGGAGCATAAGCTCAGTAGCTTGCTAAAAATAACCCTCAACAATTATTATCATTAAAATAGCCGATTTCTACATGAACTGTAGAAACCGGCTATCTTAATTATAAAATACAATACATAAAACTACTTAATTAATTTATTTTCCAGCAAGAATTCTTCCGCAACTTTTGCTGGCTCTTCACCAAGTTTATCCACCTTATAATTTAATTCAATCATCTGTTTATTGTCAATCTTTCCACCTAATTTGTTAATTAAATCTTTAAGCTCTGGATGTTTTTTAAGAGTTTTACTATTAACTATTGGCACCGCATCATAATTTGGGAAGAAATGCTTATCATCTTTTAAAACCTTAAGTTTATAAGACTTTAATAATCCTTCTGTCATAAAAGCATCAATAGCATCTACCTTTTTATTAGCTAAAGCTGAATACCTAAGTCCTCCATCAATTGCGCTATCACTTTTAAACTTTAGATTATATACTTTAGTGAGCCCTGGATAACCATCTGCCCTATTACAAAATTCTAAGGTAGCACCGAGTTTTAGCTGGTCTCCTACTTTTGCTAAGTCTGAAATAGTCTCTAGATTGTATTTCTTAGCAGTGTCTTGTCTTACAGATAATGTATAACTATCATTAAAACCAAAAGGTTTTAGCCAAGTAATACCATAGTTTTTAACATAATAATCACTTACAACACTATATGCTTTTTCTGGATCATTAATTGGCTTTTGCTTCATAATACCAACTAAACTCATTCCAGTATACTCAGGGTACATATCTATTTCACCAGATTTCAATGCAGAATAAGCAAGGCCTGAGCCACCTAGATTTAAATGTGTTTCTACTTTAATATCTGTATTTTTTTCTATTAATGTTGCTAGCATATTACCTAGTATTATCTGCTCCGAACTATTGTAACAACCTACCACAATTGTGTCCTTTTTTTGAGTTGCCATGTAGATTCCACTAGCTACTAATATAACAGCTAAACTACCAGCTATTATTTTTTTGGTTTTACTAAATTTATATTTTTTTCTCTTAGATAATTTAATTGTTCCATCGGCTTTTCTGATTCCTGGAGGTGTTACCCCTCGTTCAATCTTTTCTACAACAGAGTCCATTAGTAGTGCTAGTAGACATGCAGGAATTGCTCCAGCTAAAATCATATTATTATCTACCGTTTGCACTCCGGAGAATACCATATATCCAAGTCCGCCTGCACCTATAAAGGCCGCAATTGTCATAAGTCCCACAGCAGTAACTGCTGATATTCTTATACCAGTCATAATTACTGGAAAGGCAAGTGGCAATTGAACTAATTTAAGTACTTGTTTATTTGTCATGCCCATTCCTTTAGATGACTCGATTACATCTGGATTTATATTCATAAGTCCAGTATAAGTATTTTTTATAATAGGAAGTAGTGAATATAAGAACACCATAAGGATTGCTGGTGTACTACCTATTCCAAGTATTGGTATTAAAAACCCTAATAGTGCTAAACTTGGTACTGCTTGTATTAAGTTTGCAAAACCTATAACGGGTCCCGACATTTTTTTGTATCTAGATATTAAAATACCTAGTGGAATACCAACAATTATTGCTAAAACTACAGCAAATACCGTTAACTCAATATGCTGCAACGTTAAATTTATTATCTCACTCTGCCTTGAAACTACAAAGTCTTTAAAACTTACTATTGAATTTATTATACCCATTAACCCTCATCCTCCTGATCAATATACTGGTTGCTTAAAACTATTAATAAGCTACTTTCAGTAATTAATCCAACTAATTTAGAACTATCATCCACAACTGGTACATATCCAATTTTAAGTTCATTCATTAGATTTAGTATATCTACTAAAGAGTCATTTAAATTGACGGTTTTAATTTCGCGTCCCATAATAGTATCTATCTTTAGTGAACCTGTGTAGTTTCTTATAATATCTTTTATTGTGACAATTCCTTCTAGTTTATTTTCTCTATTAACAACTAATAAACTATCTACACTATTGGACTTCATTATTTCTAAAGCTTGAAGTACAGTTCTACTACCTATAGTTTTAATTGGATCTGTAATCATGATATCTTTAGCTTTTATAAACCCTGGTTGCTGCCATATTCTATTTTTTCCTATAAATTCTTCAACAAAATCATCCGCTGGATTATTTAAAATTTCTTCTGGAGTATCAAACTGAATAATATTTCCGTCCTTCATAATACAAATTCTATCACCAAGCTTAAGTGCTTCATCCATATCATGAGTTACAAAAATTATTGTTTTTTTAAACTCTTGTTGAAGATTAAATAGTTCATCTTGAAGCTGATTTCTTGTAATTGGATCTAGTGCACTAAAAGGTTCATCCATAAGAATTATATCAGGATTTGTTGCAAAGGCTCTTGCCACTCCAATTCTTTGCTGCTGACCTCCACTAAGTTCACATGGATATCTGTCTATGTACTTCTCTGGTTCCATTCCTACCATGTTCAAAAGTTCTATTGTTCGATCATATATCTTCTTTTCCGGCCATTGTTCTAATTTTGGTATTATTCCAACATTCTCGCCTACAGTCATATGTGGTAAAAGTCCAGTTTGCTGTATGACATACCCCATATTCCGTCTAAGCTTAATGGTATCTTCCTTTAGTATATCATTGCCCTCTACGTATATCTTCCCTGAGGTTGGTGAAATTAACTTATTAATCATTTTTAAAGTTGTAGTTTTTCCACAACCACTTTGTCCTACTATAACTACAAATTCTCCCTTATTTACAGTAAAACTGATATCCTTAATCACGGTTTGGTTTTTAAAAACCTTGTGTATATTCTTAAACTCTAACATATTTCCTCTCCTCAATAAACTAGTAAAAAGTCAGCGAACTCTTATTAATTGTAACTGACACCTATATGTTATCATAGGATTGCTACTTTGCATAACTCCATAAACTATGAACAGATGTTGCAGTTCCATATATATTGAGCTATAGACGATATAAGGGTAAAAATGAAACATATGCTAGCTATTGCTTACATTTTGTAGATATATAGAGTTTAACTACATAATATGGGTGATAAATAAATATTTTTAATATTATTTACCTAATTAAATTCACTTTAAACCAAAATGCAAAAAAACTTCTTACCCTAAGATAAGAAGATAGACCTATATATTTTGTTATAACTACTACTATTGATTAAAACCTATACTCTTCATAATAATTAAAGCTGTGTCCTCTATAGCTCTTTTAGTTACATCAATTGTTAAACACCGTGTTCTTTTCATTACTTTTTCTGCATAATCTAACTCATCTAAAATTCTTTGATCATTAGAGTATTGAAAACTTGAATTAAGCCCATTGAATTTGTCCATTCTATGTTTTCTTATTTCAATAAGCACATAAGGATCTATTTTAAGCCCTATAATCTTCTTTCCTGGAATACTGTATAACTCTTCCGGAACTGGTACTTCAGGGACTAGTGGGATATTGATTGCTTTAATCCCTTTATTAGCTAAATACATACATAATGGAGTTTTTGAAGTTCTTGAAACGCCAATAAGCACTACATCTGCATGTTTTATTCCATTATAATCTCTGCTATCATCATAATGTATAGCATACTCCATAGCTTCTATTCTTTTGTAATACTCCTCATCCATGTTCCATATTGCCCCGGGAATATATTCTGGTTGCATCCCTAATAACTTAGAAGCCAGGCCTATTCCTGGTCCTAACACATTTGATACAAGTATCCCTTTTTCAACACATCTTTGAACTAAAAATTCTTTTACATCCACCATAATTATAGTGGAAATAACCATTGCTTTGGAATTAGTGTCTATTTTACTAATAAAATTATTAACATCCTCAGCTGTTTTAATGTGTGGTATTTTTTTTACTATTACACTGTCTGGAAACTGACTTGCTACTGATTTAGCTACAAGTTCCGCTGTTTCGCCTATAGAATCTGATACTGCATATATTGTTAACATTTTTAAACTCATCTACTTTCTTTTATATTTTATCTTTTGCGAATATAATTTTCACGACAATTAATATGGTGATCTTTCTAAGATATCTGCTACTTTAAACCACATATTTAAATTAAATTATCTTGTTTTAATAGCTTATATAATGTGGGCTTTAAATTAAATTGCTCCATTAAAGCTTTAACTTCAATCATTGCACTTTCTTTTTTCTCCACAGATATATTTGCTTTTGAAGCTCTAATCAATATATTTTTAGGAGAGTGTGATATATCAATAAATTCTAAAAGCTGAGTTTTATACCCTGCGCACTCTAAAAGGTTTGCTCTTACTGAATCCGTCATAAGCGCTGAAACCCTTTCTTGTACTATTCCATACTTTGTTAAGATAGACAATTCTTCTGTTTTAATTTGGCTATTAAATTCATGTTGGCAACAAGGAACAGAGAAAATCATCTTAGTATTCCACTTTATAGCATTATACAATGCATAATCAGTAGCTGTATCACAGGCATGCAAGGTAATAACCATATCCACACTATTAGTATATTTGAATCCGTTTATGTCCCCTATCTCAAAATGTAAGTTTTCATAATTGTATCTTTTGGCTATATCATTACATTTTTTAATTACATCCTCTTTAAGATCTAGTCCTATCATTTTCACATTAATTTTTTTAATTTTTACAAAATAATAATATAATACAAAGGTTAAGTAGGATTTACCACATCCAAAATCCAATATAGTAAGTTCCTTAAAATCATTGTTTGCAATCTCATCATCAATAATTTCAACAAATCTGTTGATTTGTTTATACTTATCATACATTGAATTAACAACTTTACCCTCTTTTGTGAAAATGCCTAAATCTATAAGAGGCTCTATTATCATGCCTTCTTTGAGAATATAATTTTTCTCTTTATTATGACCTTTATTAGCGAGCCTTATATTATCACCTTTTTTCACACCTAAATGAACCTTACCTTTTTTAGATATTTTTAAATCAAAGGTAGCTGTGTTTGACCAAGCATCCACTTGTTTATAATTAGATGATATAGTATCAAAAAGTTTTTCTTCTAAACTATCTATGCTTATATTTTCATGGAAAATTTGCTTATCAGTATATTTCTCCATTTGATAATATTGTTTCACATCGTCTTCTTTTAATACAAATATTATTTTATTAAATTCAACATCATTATTTGCTTTATTACTAACAACTAATTTTATAATTTCTTGTTGTATAATTTCATTAATGGCATTCTTTAAGTTTTCCATTTCAACACACCTTTTTATTTATTTTAAACTTGCTTTTATTTTAACCCTAGTATTACTGTAATTATATCATTAAACATCAAATTAATTAACTAATTGTAATACATTAAAGGCGCAAATTATTAACTATATTATTTTTCATAACTCTCTCCACTCTCTGGCCTAATTAATTTTACACTTACAACAACAAAAAAAAGCTGTAAGGAAGTAATGGCTACAATGCTTCCAACATCCGTACCACCATTTTTCATTACAGCTATAATCTATTACTTATTAGGTAGAATCCCAATCTCTATTTTCTGATTACTAACAATTTCGTATAATACATTGTTAATTTTTAAATTAATTGGACAATCACATTGAATTGTTATTTCCGTTTTATCCACACTCATATCCACCTGAATATGAGCTCCTTTATACAAAAAATTAAATTTAAGTCCACTCCACTTTTTAGGGAGCTTCGGTGTAAGGGAAATATAATTTTCTTTTATTCTCAGACCCGCAAATCCATATACTATTGCCATCCAGGTCCCACCCATATTAGCGGTATGAACCCCATCTTTGGTGTTTCCATGAGTATCATCTAAATCTAATCTTGCTGTCTCTATAAAATATTCGTATGCTTTATCAAGATATCCTATCTTAGATGCCATAATGCTGTATGCCGCGCAAGATAAAGATGAATCATGAGTTGTTATTTTCTCATAATAATCATAGGAATTTTTAATAGTCTGGATATCTGATTCATCTTCCACAAGAAAATGTGCAAGTACTGTATCTGCCTGCTTTAATACTTGATATCTATAAATAGTTAATGGATGATAATTTAGTAATAGAGGATATTTTTCTTTTGGTGTATTCTCAAAATCCCATACTGCTTTAGATAAAAAACTATCATCCTGAGCATTTATTTTAAGTTCTTTATCGTAGGGCAAGCACATATTCTCATAGGCCCGTGCAAACTGCTGTATTTCTTCCTCGAGCAAACTTATTTTATTACATAAACTATTTAGCATTTGCGGATCCTTGTCTAAGAGTTCATAATATAATTTTGTTGCCCACTTTAAATTATATTTTGCCATAGCATTTGTATAGTAATTATTGTTTACTATGGCAGTATATTCATCTGGTCCTGTTACAGCATCAATCTTAAATTCTCCTTTGTGAAAATGCCCTATCTCAATCCAAATCCTTGCGGTTTCAAAAAGCACCTCTGCTCCACACTCTTTTATAAACTCTATATCTCCTGTCGCTAAATAATATTGTATATAAGAATAGGCTATGTCGGCGTTAATGTGGTATTGAGCAGTACCCCCTGGAAAATATGCTGAGCACTCCTTACCTATTATAGTTCTCCATGGATAAGCTGCACCCTTTTTATGTCCTAATTCCCTTGCTCTTTGCCTTGCACTATCCAAAATACTAAAGCGATATTTCAAAAGACCCTTTGCCAATTCCGGCTTACATAGTGTGAAAAAAGGAAGCATATAAATTTCAGTATCCCAAAAATAATGTCCTTCGTAGCCTTCTCCACTTAAGCCCTTTGCTGCTATGTTACTTTTAGAATCTTTCCCCACTGCTTGAAGAAGTTGAAATAGATTATACCTGAGCCCTAGCTTAAGTTTTTCATCTCCCTGAATATTAATATCTGCCAGACTCCAAAACTCCTTTAAATAATCCCTTTGCTCATTTAATATTTCTTCAAAAGGTTTACGGCTTAACTTATCTACTATATCTATTCCTTGGCTGACAAGGCTTTTATATCGCCTTGAATCTGTGTATACATTATATTTAGTAAAGTTTATTATTTCTTTTCCAGGCTCTGTTTTAAATATAGTTTTTGCTACTTTGTAAGCATTTAAAAGAGAAACATCACAATTAACATTGCAACTATGCTTTGTTGTAACAGCTACAAGCTTCTTAGAGTTTTTAGTTTCCGATACTATCTGCATTATATCATTTTCTACCACCATAGACACTACAGATAGAATGTTAGCATGTCCTGATGACAAACGAGGATCACTTTCATTTGTGAAGTTTGTTACATCTCCATCAATTCCAGATTCTATAATTATTCCTTCATCAAAATTAACTTTTTCTATTTCATAATTAATAGTGAATAGTTCTAAATATTTTAGTGAAGCGAGTCTTGTTATCTTTATCTTAAGTTCTTTTCCCAGGGGCGAAACCCACCATATTTCTCTAACATAGCAGCCATCTTCCATGTCAAGATACCTGTTTAGGCTTTTCACAGTTCCCTCAAAAAGAGAAAACTTCTCTCCATCAATTATTATACTAACATTTTGTGCATCTGTAATATTTACTATTTTCTGCATCTTTTCTGGAAAAGCATAGGCTTTTTCACCGTATTGTATAGGAACTTCCTCATAAAACGCATTTATATACGATCCTCTAATTGTTCCATAGTAGTCAGGATATTTTTCTTCAAAGTTTCCTCTAATTCCTATATATCCATTTGAAACATTAAAAATACTTTCATTTTTCAATAAATCTTCTTCATTTAAACTATTATCGCTAATAATCCATTCGTTTTTCATAATGTCTACTCCCCTTATGAGTTATTCATAAAATAGTTATAAGTCTGAATTATTTAACGGCACCGGCCATAACTCCCTTAATAATATATTTCTGTGAAAATAAATAGAAAATAATTATTGGTATAATGGTAAGAACAAGTCCTGCCATGGCCAAATTCCATTGTATTGTAAACTCCCCGAAAAAATAGAAGGTAGAAAGAGGAATTGTTCGAAGTTTAGGGCTTCTAAGTACCAACGATGGCAGTAAATAATCATTCCATATCCATATTACATTTAAAATGGCTACCGTAACTGTAATTGGCTTTAAGTTAGGAAATACTATTCTCCAAAACACCTGAAACTTATTGCATCCATCTATCATTGCTGCTTCTTCTAGTGAACGTGGAAATGCCTTTATAAATCCATGATATAGAAATATAGATAAGCTAGATCCAAACCCAATGTACATAAAAATTAGTCCATAATAAGTATCTATCATTGAAAAATTAATAGCTTTGATTTCCCATGCACTCATGTACTGCATTAAAGGAATCATAACAGACTGAAAAGGAACAAGCATCGTTGCTATAAAAGTATATAATATGAAATTTGAAAGCTTTGAATTACTTCTTACTATTGCCCATGCAGACATAGAAGTAAGCAATATTATTAAAACAATACTTATTATTGTCACAAGTAATGAATTTGATAGTGCTTTCAAAAATTGCATTTTCTCAATAGCTGATATATAATAAGAAAAATCTAATGATTTAGGTAGACCTATGGTGTCTGTAAAAATCTCTGCCCTACCTTTAAACGAATTGACCACCATAATATACATAGGAAATAAGGTAAAAGCTGCGCTCAGAATTCCTAGTATAATAAACACTTTAGATGCTTTAGATTTTACTTTCATTACATATCAACCTCCCTTTTCTTAGTAGTATAGATCTGCAAAACAGTAATGACCATTATGACCAAGAAAAAGATGATGGACTTTGCCTGTGCCTGTGCATACTTGTTATAGCTAAAGGCTGTTGAAAAAATATTCATAGTTACTAATTCGGTGCTTCCAAAAGGACCACCATTTGTTAATGAAAGGTTGGTATCATATTGTTTAAAGGAATTGGATAGAGTAATAAATAAGCTTATTGTAAACGCAGGTGCTATTAGCGGAAGGGTTATTTTTTTGAATTTAGTCCAGCTATTTGCCCCGTCTATACTAGCAGCCTCCATAACATCCTCAGATATACTCTCTATAGAAGCTATATATATTACCATTACATACCCTGCCATTTGCCATACCCCTACAACAACTAGTGCCCAAAAGGCAGCAGTAGGCTCATCTAGCCAATTGAAAAATATCTTTGAGGTATGCGTAATTTCACCAAATTGCACAAAAAACTTTGTAAATATAAATTTCCATATAAAACCTAGAATAAGTCCACCAATTAAGTTAGGTAAAAAATATACACCCCTAAAAAAGTTTTTGCCCTTAACCTTTGAAGTTACGAGTAGTGCTAGTGAAAGTCCCACAATATTGACTAGTATGATCATAACAAAAGTATACTTTGTTGTAAGCCAAAAGGAGGTTACAAACTTTTTATCTGCAAATACTGCTGCATAATTTTTAAATCCTATAAAAGTTGATCCTTTAAAAGCAAAACCATCCCAATTTGTAAATGAGTATATTATTCCCATGACAAAAGGAATAATAACTACATTTATAAATATAAACAGCGAAGGAATAACAAACAAAGAAGTAGTTATTTTGCTTTTGAATTTTTTATTCATTATTACACTCTCCATTTTAATATTTTATTTTTCTTAGATTAAAAGCCTCTCACGGAGGCTTTTAATCTAAGAAGGTATGCTATTTCTTTGCTGCACTAACCCAAACTGCATTTATTTCATCTAGTAATTCATCTGCATTTGTTTTACCTGCATAGAATTTTTCCATTGCACTTGAACAATCCTTGTCAACACCTGCTGGGAATAGATTGAAAGTCCATGGTATAGTCTTTCCCTTTTCTGAATATGTTGAAATTTCTTTGGAAAGAACATCTAATTTACTGGTATCAAAACCATTGTATGCTGGAATAACCTTAAACTTATCTGTTACAAATGCTTGCCCTGCAGGCTGCGTGAATAACCAGTCTAAGAACTTAATTGCTCCTACTTGTTGCGCTGCTGTAGCTGCATTATTGACATGAAAGAAGTTTGTGTTTCCTACTGATAATGATGTATTGCCATTGATTGGCATTGGCATCATACCATATTCAAAATCAACTTTGTAATCGTCAATTATTCCTTGCGCCCAGTTTCCTTGATGAATCATTGCGAATTGACCTTGTGCAAAACCTGCAACTTGATCATCATAACTGTCTTTTGCAAGATTTGTATATGGCTTTAGCTTTGTTAAATCCTGCGCATATTGTTTAACTTCTTTAATGTCTTTTAATTTCAATTCTCCCTTTATAACCTTAGGTATAACTTCTTTATAGTTACTCATTGTTGCAAATGGCCAATTAAATGGGTGCATAAACTGAAAGTATGTTTCTTTCGCAAATGCTATTGGGTTTTTAACTCCTTTAATTAGTGCGAGTTTCTTGCTTGCTTGGACTAAATCATCTGTTGATTTGATGCTAGCAGGATCTACACCGGCCTCTTTAAACATTTTCTTGTTATATATTAATCCAAATCCTTCGATTGCAAGTGGTAGACCATATAACTTACCATCCTTCATTGCGTCATCAGCCTGTCCTTTAGCAACTTTTGCTGCTGATTTTGCAGAATCCATTGGGGCCATATATTTGAAAAATTTATCAAACTCACTGCCACTTCCACAAGTAAAAAGTGTAGGTGCTTTTTCTGGACTTGATGCAAACTGAGACTGCAGAGTCGTTACCAAATTATCTCCTGCTGAACCCAATATTTGAACTTCCACATCGCTTTGAGAAGTATTAAATGCCTTTGCTGCCTCTTCAAGTTGAGGTTGAATTTCAACCTTATTTTGAATTACAGTAATTATTGCTTTTTCCTTTTTAGCAGTCTCAGTTGTTTTTGTATCCCCGACTTTTGAGGCACATCCAGTCATAGTTGATAATGCTAATACAATAGCTAAGATAGTACTCATGGATTTTTTCATGCTAATTCCCCCTATTTTTTATTTTCTTTATGAACTTGAAATTATGATGAATACCTTTACAATAAAATTTTTGTATAACCTGAATATTTAAAGTATATTGACATTATATCCAAAAAATCGTATGATTTTTATACAATGTTAATATATTTTGCACTTTATTGTGGTTAATTTTTGAGAGGTGATATTTTTTGGAAGACATTTATAAGAAACTTGAATCTACAATGGCTAGAAATAGATACACTTCTTATATCCATCCACCCTACGCCCTTGAGTGTAAGCTGGTACAAGCTATTAAGCAGATGGATTATGATAAAAGTATCAAGGCCTTGAACCAGATCAATTCCCTAGAACGAGCCGAGCTGTCTAAAAGACCTCTTAGTTCTCTTAAATATTCACTTATTGCCTCATGTACATTTTTTACACGGGCTATAATTGAAGCAGGCCTTGATACTGAGACTTCCTTTATGTTAAGTGATTATTATATTAACCTTATTGACGAAACTGCTACTATCTCCGAAGTTCAAGCTTTAGAATACAAAATGTTAAATGATTTTATTATGGTTTTAAAAAAATACAAGGAAAATATTTATAATCCACTTATTAACCGAGTAATCACCTATATAAATAAAAATATAGAAAACAATTTATCCCTAGCAGAAATCTCTTCTTTTGTAAACGTGCATCCCAATTACCTGTGTGCTGCTTTTAAAAAGGAAGTAAGCAAAACCTTATCTGAATATATTAATGATCAGCGAATTATTGCTATTAAGTTGTACATGAATCACGCAAATTCAAGCATAAGTGAAATAAGCTATGCTTTTAATTTCAGTCATGTAACTTACTTTTGTCGTTTTTTCAAAAAGCAAACCGGTATAACACCAAGCGAATATAAAAAGCAGTGCTCAAGTACAAATTCCTTAGTGGAGGATTAATAAATTTTCTACTTTAAAATCAATAATGCCACCCTTAAATTACTAAGGATGGTATTATTGATATCCTCCACTTCTAAATGTGGATCATTTATAAAGGTATTTACCTATTATTATCAATAATAGCAAAATATACAAGCTTACCTATTGAATTCGGAGCTTTTCCAGTATGAGAAAACTCTTTAACAAAGTAAAAGACAAAACTCCTGAGCTCTAAAAATTCACTCAAGAGTTTTATCTAATTTAATATCTTTTGTTACACACTCTTCTTTATTTTCTTTTATTCTAAATAGAGAAATCACATTATCACCAGTTCTTCTACCGAATATAATACTGGCTCCTTTTGAAATATATTCAGGAGCAAAATCAAAATTATCACCCTTAGTTATTTTTTCTACCTTTCTACTTTTTAAATCTACAATATATATATTGTGTGGTTCCTTTGCCCACTGCTGAGCATCATTATTTGCATTAGATGCTGAATATATAATTTTATCTCCTTTTGGTGAGAAAGATGGTGTCATTGTAACCACCCCCTTAGCATTTGTGTTATACGGGCCATTAGTAGTAGATATCATACTTTCTGGTAAAATAGGAGCAAATGTTCCCTTTATTACATCTACTGTTCCTATTGTCTTATTGACATTCATATACCTTACTCCACCATTATTAAGTACAGGCCTCTTTCCATCTAAGGGATTTATAGCTAAGTTATCTTTATATGCTAAAGCAAAAACCTGTTTATCGTCGCAAAGTATAAACTTATTAGTTTTTACCTCATATACACCAAAAGGAACTCCATCAGCATTTAATGATCCTGATTGAGCTTTGCGCCATATATAAACATAAGCTCCATCCTTTGAAATTCCAGCAACTTTAGGTATTAAGCTGCTATTGGGAATATCATCACTCCAAGGTTTAGCTTTGATTATTAGATCTTCCACTCCAGAATTCATATCATATTTTATAAGACCCTTTGGCTTAATATAATTATCACCATCCTTTATAAAATATCTATATACTCCTGCATATATAATCCCATTATTATCACTTGCCATATCTTCATAACGTTCTCCATTTTTAATATAAATAGAAGATTTTTTAGTTATTAAATTAAACCCATTAAGCCCTCCGTTTTCTGCTCCGTATGCTAGCTCAGTGTTTTTTACCCAGACGTAACTTATTACCTTGCCAACAACTTTTATAGTTTTTTTGTTTCCCTCTATTAAGTCAATTTCAGATATATAAAGACTTCCATCCTTTGTATAAGCAACATTTACTCCATCTGGTGAAATACTTGGATTTTTGAATACTCCACCCTTGTCTACTAATACCTCCTTATCTAATTTTAATAAATTGACTGTCCATAAACTATTCTCCTTAACCATTACTGCAAAATCATTGGGATTTTTACTTTCTTTCGTTTTAGCAAGGGCACTGCCTACAAATGTTCCTGTGATTGTTATAACTAATATTGTTGTTAGCGCTATTAATTTTTTAAAATTTTTAATCATATTACTCTCTCCTTTAGTTTCTCTTTAATACTTGCTAGCATAACAAAAAATCTTCCTTAAACATAATCTCAATATTAATTAGTATTTCCTTTGTTCTACGTTTTTAATATTTCTTTTTCTTATATTTTAACTTGTTATAGTAATATTTTGAGAAGTGAGAATGCTAGTCATAAAGTATTCTCGCTTAAAATGCTTTACTAACACAATTTTAATTTGAGGAACATATTATAATGCAGGGAGTGATATTATGTCTAAGTATGAAAAAAAACCTGATATTTCACATTGCCATGAAAATTTGTGTGATAATTGTGATTGCACATCGCAAATTAGAAATGTATTAGAGAAAATTTCCATAGCAGCTGAAGCTATGAATCGTCCAGTAAGCCTTCAAATAAATACTACAAATGGAGGAATAACTACCAGTTCCATAAGTAATCTATCACAAGTAGGTAATGGTATCGTAAGGTTAAATAATGGATACATTGTATCTTTGTACAGTATTACATGGATAAGAGTACTTGGCAATACTGCTTTTGAATCACTTGGAGGCATTACTCCACTGCCCTTACCTGATCCCGTACAAACAAACTGTGAACAAGTTTGCGAAAAAGAAATTAGAGATAGTCTATTGATTGGAACTACTTATAATTTTATGGTGGGCGGTACTACAACTGGAAACAGCCGTCTTAATGTCAAAGCTGTTGGTATAATATTTGCTGGTGTCTCAGCCACTAGTACAGACACTGCAATTACAACTTGTAAAATAGAAATAGTAAATCCTCCAATTGCATAATTTTAATTGAAAATTAACTTTGAATATAAGAAACCTATTTTGGGTCTATTTTGTAACTGCGTGAATTTATATGTAAATACTGTTGACATTTATACAGTTCTATTATATAATAATAATTGTCGCCGGGGTGTAGCGCAGCTGGGAGCGCGCGTGGTTTGGGACCATGAGGTCGCAGGTTCAATCCCTGTCACCCCGACCAAGTAAAGAGTTGTCAATAGGCAACTCTTTTTTTATTATAAATTTTTCATACCACTGAAGCAGTTCTACAAGGTATACGAAGTTTACTTAAATCAAACAACATTTGAAGATACATATTGAATACATTATCTAAGGTGGTGTCAGTGACACCATTACATAGGTTGTTAATGGACAAGGTTATTCATATCACCTGCCCTCCCAGATTATTATTAATAACTCTCATTTATATAAACTAACTTGATTATTTTTACGCAAAGTAAAAACCACTAAGTTAAACTTAGTGGCCTTTTGTTACCTAGCGATGACCTACTCTCCCACAAAGTTACCCCTGCAGTACCATTAGCGCATTGAAGCTTAACCTACCTGTTCGGTATGGGAAGGGGT
>NZ_JAHLDL010000046.1 GCF_018861315.1 Clostridium bowmanii
GAAGTTATTATGGTGAGTGATTCATACAAAGACTGGCTCAAACTCAAGAATAAGTTGACTCACTCACCATTTTAAAACACTCACCATAATGCCTCAGTTGATGAGCATGAAGATCCAGAGGTACTTCATCGCATATTTCATGTGCGGATCTGGCATGTTTCTTCAGTTGTTTGTTTACTGCAGGCTGACTCATTTTTCCATATATTCCGGTATTTTTTGAATAAAAAACATAGGCTTCAGCATTTGGAGCATCACCATGAAATTCTTTCAGGTATTTTTTTAAATGTGCAACTGCCTTAGGCAAAATATACAAGGTTCTTATTTTTCTTCCCTTTCCAATAATGGTGACATTCGGCTTTTCTGCATTCAAATGCAGTTGATCTGTTTTTAAAGATAGAATTTCATCAATTCTGGCGGCAGTACTATATATGATAATCATAAGTGTCAAATCCCTTCTACCTACTTTTGTGGATAAATCAGGAACCGATAACAATACCTGTACTGCTTTTTTACTCATTCCTTTTACTTTTTTTCGTACTTCCTTCTTCCGTTGAATTTTTGTTGCGTCCTCAGAAAGATACAGTTGAGATATTTCCCTGCTCCCCAGGTATTTTAGGAAAGCCCTTAACGATGCCATTCGATTATTACAGGTTTCAGGGCTGCAACCACGATGTTCCATCAACCATAGTAGCCATTCCTCAATTATTATCCTGCTAAAACATCCACCATACAACCTTTCTGGACTGATTCCTTTTTCTGTCTCCAAAAATCCAATATATAAGGTAAGTGCATACTGATAAGATTTCAATGTATGGTCGCTGCGGATTTTCTGTGAAGGGACATATTCATTCAAAAATTCATTGATATGGCGTGCGATTATAATGGATTCATTCGTCGCTTTCATCATAATCCACCTCCGGCACAATGATTTCGAAATCCATTCCAGTTTTCTCTTCCAGAATGTCAGCCAATCCAGGGACAAGAGAATAATAATATTTTGTGCTTTCTAGTACTTTGTGTCCCATACTTTTGCTGAGATAAAGCAGTTTTGCATCAAATCCAAAGCCTTCACCTGTCCAGCGATTAATGTTTTCTGTGGCATAATGGTGTCTGAGTTCGTATGCAGTAGCATGAGAACTGTTATATTTATCCCACAATTCGCGAAAGTTTTTCTGTACCCAGTTCCTTGTATGGAAAGTGTTGCACCTTGCAGGAAAAAAGTAAGGACTATGCGGGTACTGTTTCCGTATTGATGCATCATATATTTTCAAAAGGTTAAGCATGGAGTCGTGCAACACTACATAATGTTGTGAATGACCTTTGGAATAACGGATGTTTATAATCCCTTGGCATAAGTCGACATCCTCAATCCTTAGCATTCTTGCCTCATTTGTTCGTACTCCACTACTGTATAGAAGGCGGAAGAATACAGGAATAGTTATCTTCCTAGAACGCTGTTCGGGAGTGTAGAATTCGGAAGGAAGGCTGTCACATGCATGAAAAAATCTTTCAAGTTCGGTATTTGTAAACGAATGGGGAATATATGTGCACCGCTCTTTCCTTGGGATATTGGGCTCCACAACATCTGCATTTCCGCGCTTTCTCAAGTATCGTATCAAACTTACAACTACATAAATTCTTGATCTGCATGAATTGTTGGTTTCTGTGTAGCGCTTATGGCACCAACTATCCACAATTTCCTGAGACAGAAGTGTAACTTTCGGATACTGTTTCTTGCAGTACCTGTCAAACAGAACGAGGTTTGGTTCATAAGAAGCTTCATTCCAATGCTGGGATGATTTTTGGTAGTAAATATATGACTGTATGAGTGGTGCAAGAAAGGAAGTGAACTTATTCATGAGAGAACACCTCCTCTAGCACAGGAAAACACTCTATGCTGATGGAGCATTCCTTCAGATGAGGAAAATCAGCACTTAGATATGGTTCAAGAGAATCAGGCGAAGTGTGACCAAGTGTTCTGCTAATGACAGGCTGTGGGACTCCATTCCCCAAAAGAGTTGTGGCTAGGTGATGGCGGAAGATATGAAATCCTTTCCGGTCTCCTTTGGACTGCCGGGTGCCTGAAGCTTTCATGATCCTGCCTGCCACGTTGCCAATGCTTCTGCTTTTCAGTCTATCATATGGTTTATTTTGTGAAATAAAAATATACCTGCTTTTTGTATGTGGACGCTCTGATGCCAGGTAGTCATATATGGCATTTCCTACAACTGCTGTTAATGGAAGTTCAAGAGGAGACTCGGTCTTTTGCTGTCTAATACAAATCAAATCCTTGTCCCATTCAATGGAGTCGAGTGTCATTCCTGCAATATCGCAGCCACGCAGTCCTGTGTAAAGTGCAAGCATCCCGATAGCTTTATCACAGAGTGTAAGCAGGTCTTTACCATTAGCTATTGCCTCCTTAATTTTTTGTATTTCTTCTGGTGTTAGATATTGTATGTTTTTTCTAGTTTCCCTTAAGGCGGGAAGAAAAGCTAAAATTCGATGACTAGTTTCTGGATGACATGTGGTATACGCCTTCAATACTGCGGCGATTTTTTTCTTGTAGGAACAGCTCTTTAGCATTAATCCATCAGTGGACATAAATATGGAAAGCACTGACTCTTCAGTAATTTCAACTAGACTATTTATTCCTTTTTGCTGTAGGGACAAGAAAAATGTAGATGCATTATGAGATTCTGTATAAATGGTAGTAGCTTTCTTGCCGCGTTTCCTTTCTGCTTCACAGTAATAGTCAATGATAAATTTGAATTCTTGTGACAACAAAGGATAAGCACCCCTTTGGAAAAGCTCATGTCTACGGCTACCATCCGGGTATCTCCCATGAACATCAAACTGCTCAATAGCTCCGATGATAGTCCGTTTATCACGGAGATAATCTTTGGATTGTGATGTTTTGGTGTACTCTAGATATACATCTTTATAGCATGACCATTCCATTGAATCCATAGTAGACAAGATTTTTTTAATCTCCCGCTCGAACCTGACGACGTATGTTTTAGAGTAACCATTGGCTTTCATGTAAGAAATGAGTTTGGGATAATTATCCCGTAGGTTTTGTACATTCATTTGTATGTCCTCCTATTTCACTTGATAAGATGAGTATTTACTATAAGAAAAAAATCCAAACCTTTTTCTGATAAAACAACTGCAATATCAGCTTTTTATCAAAAAGGTTTGGATTTTATTAAGGTTTGGATAACTAAAAAAATCCAAACGTTTGGATTTTTTTAGGCATGGACTAGCAGTTGCCTGTTTGAAAAAATGGTCACTAGCAGGTATTGATTTAACAAACATGCTTCCTTATCTGTCGGCTTATATGGGGCATTCCGATTTCCGAGCTACTCAGTATTATCTACGTCTGACCGCCGATTTATATCCTCATATTCTTAGTAAATCAGAAGCAGAGTTTGGATATGTCATCCCAGAAGGAGGTTGTTTCTATGAAGAAGGCTGATTTCCCTTATTATTTGACAAGCTTTCTTGGTAAATACTTGCCAGGACAGAAAAATTCAAGTCCCAATACCATTGAATCCTACGCAACTACTTTCAAATTATTACTTGTTTATTGTGAAAATGAAAAGAAAGTAAAACCAGAACGCTTAACCCTCAGTTTATTAACTCATGACTTAATCATTGGATTTCTTGACTGGATTGAGAAGGAAAGAAAAAGTACCATATCAACAAGAAATCAGCGTATGGTAGCACTATATTCATTTTTTAGATATGTTCAAAAAGAGGCTCCCGAAAATCTCTATGAAATTCAAAAAATATTGAACATCCCTAATAAGAAAGGACCTAAAACCATTGTACCATTTCTAACTGGATCAGAAATGAAGATCCTTTTAGAGCAGCCTAACACAGAAACTAACATGGGCAGGAGGGATTTTGTCATTTTGGTAATCTTGTATGACACTGCAGCAAGAGTACAGGAATTAATTGACTTAAAAAATAAGGATATTCGTATATCAAATCCTTCTGTCATAACACTCACTGGCAAAGGAAACAAAACGAGATAGGTGCCTATTATGGACAAAACAAAAAAACTTATAGAGAATTATCTCATTAATCAGAATGTTAATAATGCAATTAGCAAGGGTGAGAATTATCTATTTGTAAATCAAAAAAATCAAAAGCTATCAAGATGGGGCATTTCTTACATCATTAATAAATATGTAGAACTAGCAAAACAGAACCCCCAGTTTACTGTACCATTTCCGGTTACACCCCATGTATTCAGGCACAGCAAAAGCATGCATTTACTTCAATCCGGAATCAATCTTATATATATAAGAGATTTCCTTGGACATTGTGACTGCTCTACGACAGAAATTTATGCTAGGGGAGATACAGAAATGAAAAGAAAAGCAATAGAAGAAGCTTACAGCGATATTCTTCCAAGTAAAGACCTCCCTATTTGGGGAGATGATACTAACTTAATGAAATTTTTGAACTCCATTTGTAAAAAATGATGTAATTATTATGGTGAGTGATTCATGCAAAGACTGGCTAAAATTCAAGAATAAGTTGATTCACTCACCATTTTAAAACACTCACCATAATGCAAAGAAGCAAGGGTAAATGCACCTTTTCAAAACAACCACCATGTTTAACGTGTAATGGAGGTAATCCTTGCAAAGATTTGGGGATTGGTATTTTCGAAGGTGATGGAAAGAAGTATGAAATTCACATTACATCTACCAAGGCTCTTATAGAACAGGCTGAAATCTTCAACCGTAAAGACATGGCGGATGAAAACAAACAACTTCTGAGGCTTTATGAAGAGATATATGGCACTATAAAAAGTGGCAATATAGTATATGGTAGAGTGGAAAGATTAAAAAAGCAAGGTGATGTAAATGAGTAAATATGACCGTAAAAAGCATTTAGAGGAACTTCATGCTAAAAGGAAGGCTAATACTCAAACGAAGGTTGATGTCGCTATACAAATGTTAATAAAAATGAATAAATCTATCAATTTTAATAGTGTATCTCAAGAAGCAGGAATAACAAAAGCAACTCTATACAATAATGCTGATATAAGAGAGCGAATTGAGTCGTTAAGACTTCAGCAATCGCAAGTTCCCACCCCTGCACAAGTCAAACGACAAATGGATGAAACTAATAAAGATTCTATAATTGCAAGCCTTAAAAGAAAGATTAAGAAGTTAGAGGAGGAAAACAAACAATTAAAGGAACAGGTCAAAATTAGTTATGCCGATATTTATAAAAATATATAAATATATGGTAAATGGTGGTATAATTCATATGTTGGTTAATTCACACTTGTAGAATATGACGAAACAACATTATTTATTTTAGGGGGAATGAGGAACCGATGTTTGAAAAAACACAGAAAAGTATATTTACATTGGCCATAGCCACTGTCTGTCAATTTATTATTGTATATGGTGTTACTCTGTTTAATCGAAATCTTTTAATGAATTTTACGCTTGCTGAAAGAATGGTTTTGGTGTTTGCTACACAATGGATTTTTTTGATTTTACCTGTTCTTTTAATGTTAAAGAATAAGGAAAAACTAAAAGATATTGGATTCATAAGAGTAAATATTCATAAACAGATTTTTATTGGAATAGTTATTGCAATTGTAATGTGCCTTATCTTTACTGTTATTCCTATCCTATGTGGGTTGAAAGATATGGTCTCAAGTACGCACTATACAAAGACCTGGCAATTTATTTTTGAATTTGCTTATTCCATATTTGGAGTTGCCATAGTCGAGGAGTTCTTTTTTAGAGGATACATGTTTAAGAAATTGATGGACATTAAAAACTCAAAATGGTTTGCAATAATAATTTCTTCTATTGTTTTTGGTTTGTTTCATATTTTTCAAGGCAATATAATTCAAGTATTCACAACTATGATGTTAGGTGTTATGTTCTGCTTGTTCAGGGAAAAAATTAAAGGTTGCTCAACACTATCAATAATTATTGCACATGGAATTTATGATGCCTTGATAGTGTTATGTGTTGCTCTTTTATAATGATGAACAATATTCTTATTTAACGAAACAAAAGTTATTAATAAGTTATCAACGGCACATATAGAGAAGGGATATATTATACATATATAATATATCCCTTCTCTTATTTTTCAACATTTTTATAAATTAGGTATTGATAATCTGAAAAATGCCTCGTCAACTTCTATAACGCCACCAACATGACCAATACCCATATACACTCTGATAGCGTCTAAAAACTTATGCCTCCAATAAAAAGATGTAGGCACACTAATCTCGACTATCTCGGCACATTTTCTTATGGAATAACCATTTATCATACATTTAGAATAGAGTATCCATTTTTTAATATCTTTCTTACTGTTATAACGTGGTGAACGTGTAAAATCAGTAAAGGTCTTTCGGCATGACTTACAGATATATCTTTGCTTACCATTGAACTTGCCATTTCTTGATACTTTGTCATATCCACAACAATGGCAGACCTTTCCCTTGGAAAACCTATTCTCTTTAACTTCATTTGTAACCTCAGTAGCAAACGAACCTAACACAATAACTTCTTCAAGATAGGCTAAAATTTCTTCCTGTCCAGTTGTTCCTAACGACTCTAAATCTTTTTTTACTGACTCTACACTTGGCATAATAAGCCCTCCACAATCCTTCATATAGTCTTATTATACCATATTATTCAATATATATCCATTTTCAACATCTTTCTTAAACATAGCCTATATTTAAAGCTTAATAATTCTATGGGTTTAAAAATATACGAAACTACTACTTTACATTTAACATCCATTTAAGTACCACTGTAGCATTATCCTTTTGTTTACTTGTACTAATAATACCAATTACCTTATTTCGAGTATCAATTCCCATTTCTTTAAACATTTTGATGTCCTCTACATTTATAGCATAAACAGCTTTTTTATTATCACTTCCGCTAGCTTCAACCTTTTCATTTTTTAAAGAATTCAAATTCAACTGACTTATACCATCTAATTTTACAAACATATCCTGTTTAGCAAAATTCTCAAGCATAGTTTTATCTAAAATTACAACATCAAGTTCTCCAACCGATAGTTGAGCAATAAACTTCTGCATATATTGGCTTGACATCTGAGTATTTTCACTACTAGAACCTTCAAGTGGAATACTAGTGACAACCGCCTGTTTTCGACCGTCACCTTCTTTTACAACAACTTTTGTAAGTTGTTTTTCTAAATTAGATATCTTACTTTCATCTACTATATTGCCAATAACCGTTAAATTGAATACATAATCTATCTTTGTAACTTGACTATGAATTATGGAACCTATTATAAATAAAATTGCTATTGTTCCTATTATATGTATTCTATAATATTCCCAGATATATTCAGCTTTCTTCTTCCTACTCATACCTTTTAAATCAACCATAATTATACCCCTTTAAAATTATATTTATAAGTCTGCAAAAAACTACGTTATAATAATATTTTATCATAACGTAGTTTTTATCGCAAATAATCTAATCATTCTAGTTCATCCTCTGTTACAGTTCAGATATAGGGTCAGTAAATAAGGCCCTTAAATATAATGTAGGGGCCTTATACAATTAATTTGATTTTAAGGTTATGTCATTATCATCGAATGCATCCTTGATTCCTTGAAAAACATTTCTGTTATTTTTTGAAAATGTGGAAATTAAGCTTCTAATTTGCAGATAATATTTTGCTCCAAATTCACTACGAAAAATTTCTATGTTTAATTTTCGTTTTGCTGGCCAAATATCAGCCTCTGCTCTATTATTTGAAAAAGGAATTTTAAAATCATAACCGTTCAATTTCAAGGATAAGTTTTTTATTTCTTCATCTTTTTTTTCACTGGTTATGTTCATCGCATTAATGGTGTCATTAAGATTTCCAATAGTGGAGGTAAAATTTCTTAATAATGAATAAATAAACTCGGTTTTATTTATTGGAATAACGATTATTTTTTTCAATGACTTGAATTAAACATATATCACTTTAGTATACTGTTATTTAACCCAATAGAATAAAAAACCTTAATTGCAATTTTGTATTTTATGCCTTATATTCTATAACTATATTTTTTTAACATTACTACAACTATTATCTTTTATAAACTTCTCCAGTTCCTTCTGTGTTGGTAGGCCTTTATTATCTCCTATATTAGTAACTTGTATTGCACCTATAGCATTTCCTCTCTTAACCATTTCCATCAATGATAATCCTTCAAGTCTTGCACTTATAATTCCAACTGCAAAACCATCCCCTGCTCCTACAGTATCAATAACTTTGTCTACTTTAAATCCTTTAACCGTGTAACTTTCTTTTCCATCTCTTACATAAGCTCCTCTAGGGCCATCTTTTATTACAACTTGCTTAATTCCCATAGCTTTATACTTATCAGCTATATCCTCTATATTATCTATACCTAATAAAATTCTAGCCTCTTCAACTCCTGGAAGTACCATATCTGCTTTACATGATAGATCATTAATAGTTTCTATCATAACCTCTTTACTTTCCCAAAGAGCTGGTCTTAAATTAGGATCAAAAGTAATGAATACATTATTTTCTTTTGCTCTCTCCATTAATCTATATGTTGCTTCTCTGCAGCTTTTAGATAAAGCTGGTGGTATCCCTGTAACATGTACATGATCAATATCAGAAAAGTCAATAATATCGATTTCCTTGGATGTTATATGTGAAAATGCAGATCCTTTTCTGTAATATGGTGTATATGGATCTCCTGATAAAACCTTACTCTTTAGTTGAATTCCTGTGCGATATACATCATCATATGTTATAAATTTAATTTCTATATTTTCTTTTCTTAAATATTTCTCTATAAAATGCCCAAATGGATCATCACCTAAACGTGCAATATATGTAGTTTGGTGTCCTAATCTTGACAAACCAATACATACATTCACTTCAGCTCCTGAAAGGGATCTTGAAAAATGCTCAACATCTTCTAATTCTCCTACAGTATCTGCAATTAGCAAAGCCATAGGTTCTCCAAATAAAATTACCTTACCCATATATATTCCCCTTTTAAATTTCTAATTTTTAAATATATAATTAAAGCCCATCTTAAAAAATAACAAATCAGTATACTAGTCTATTTTGTCTCATACTGCGCGGTATATTTTCTTTCCCTATAAACAGACTACTATGACATAAACATACCCCTTTGGTGCGAAATATACTTTGCATTTTAAATTTGCTAATTTCTTTCATTAATTAATATATCAATTTATTTATTTCTGTATCTAATTGTTTTTTTGCTTCATCACCACAAGGATATTCTAATGCTAATAACAAATTTTTTGGTAATATGTCTAAAATAGCTTTCCACTCTATTACACCATCAGAAAGGTAGACTGTACTAGGCATATCTAAACTGTTAACATCTTTTAAATGTATATATTCAACATAAGGAGCTAATTTCTTAGCATTTTCTAATGGACTCTCCTTCTGCCATACATAATTTCCAATATCAAAAGTTACCCCTATTTCTCCGCCTAAGCATTTGTACTCTTTTACAAAATCAATTATCTTATCCGCTTTACCATTTTCACTACTTTGATCATTTTCAACTAATAATTTAATACTATCTTTTTGACAGAGTTCATTCATATACAAGACATCTTCAGATTTTACTTTGTCATAGTCGCCAATTACAACTTTCACATGTCTACTTCCCATCATTTTAGCTTCTTTAAAGTATTTTTCCATATCAGCAAGCTGTAATTGCTTGTTAATATACATATATTGTGGTACAGAATATAACACTGTTAAAGAAATCTCCTTAGCTTTCTTTCCAACTTCTTCGGTTTCAATATCAATATTTTCAAAAAATTCTCTTCTAATTTCAACAATATTTACTCCTAATTCCTTACAAGTTTCCATCATTTCAATCTGCTTTATTCCCTTTTTATGATCACTCATAAAAACTAATGTGTTAAGAACTATATTTTCTTTTTTCATTATATAATCACTCCATTTCTATGCGTTATATGCTTCTATTAAATTCCTACAGCGTTCTCTCAAAACATCTAAATTATTTTCATTAACTCCATTAAACAAGTATCCTCCAAAACCAGCTGCATATGCTCCGGCTTCAAACCATTCTTTAATATTTTTATCATTAACCCCACCTGTAGGCATCATTTCTACAAATGGCATAGGTGCCTTAATTCCCTTAATCATCTTTGGAGAAATGCAATCTCCTGGAAAAAGTTTTACAATATCACACCCTAACTGGTAAGCTTTGAAGACCTCTGTAGGTGTTGCTGCACCAAGCGAACAGCAAACATCATTTTTTTTGCAGTACTCAGCTACCTCTTCAACAATACATGGAGATACAATAAATTGTGCACCATTTTCTATTGCTAATTTAGATTGCTCCTCTGAAAGCACGGTACCAGCTCCTATAATAGCATTAGGGAACTCTTCTCTTAATTCCTTTATCAATTTTTCAGCATTATCAACAGAAAATGTGATTTCTAATACATCAATTCCTGATTCTATAAGAGTACGACACAAAATTTTAGCTATTTCTGCATTTTCCTGCCTAACAACTGCAATCAACTTTCCCCTTAATGCTTCTTTTATTTCTATTTTATTCATAGTTTCCTCCCCAGAAAATTATATCTTATTAAATTTTATACTTTTTATACTATTAGTAAAGCAGAGGAAAACCCTCTGCTAATGTAAAATTTTTAAATATAAAATAGGTATTATAAAAACAATACTTAAATTTGATACCTACTATTTTAAATTATTAATTGGATAATGAATTGGGTTACCATTAGCAAATCTCACAGACTCTTCTGCAACTTTTCGCTTAAGCTCTAAAGCTGACTCCTCTGAATACCATGCCATATGGGGTGTAACAATCAAATTTTTATTTTTAAAGATTTCCGAATCTGGCCTCATTGGTTCCGACTCCATACAATCTAAACCTGCGCCAGCAATCTCTCCATGTTTCAAAGCTTCATCTAAATCTTTTTCATTTATAATTCCACCCCTAGCTACATTTATAAGCACTGCACTCTTTTTCATTTTCTTGAAAATTTCCTTATCAAACAAATATTTATTTCCATCTGAAGGGCAGTGAATGGAAATTATATCTGACTTTTCAATCAACTCATCAAATGAAACGGGAGTCACATAGGTATTATCCTTAGTTTGCACAAATAAAGGATCATATCCTATGACATTAAAACCTAAAGCTGCTGCTTTTTTCGCGTAATTTCCTCCAATTCTTCCAATTCCAACTATGCCTACAGTTTGTTGAGATAATCTACGAACTGGAATAGATTTACTATAATCCCATTTTACTAACTTAGTATATTCATTCATCGTAATAATTTTTCTTGCAAAAGCCAATGTTAATGCTAGTGCCTGATCTGCCACCTCATTCATACCATAATCAGGTACATTTCCAATCTGTATTCCATGTTTTGTAGCTGCTTTAACATCTACTGTATCTACTCCAACTCCGTATCTAACAACAAATTTTAATTCAGGTAATGCCTCCATTACTTTTTCTGTAATTTTAGCATACTGAACTATAAATATCTCAGCACCCTTACACATCTCAATTACTTCATCCTCAGTTTTAGCATTTTTTAGCTCACAACTTATTCCTGCATCTGAAAATATCTTTTTTTCAGTATCTATGTTCTCATGATCACAATCTGTAATAATTACTTTCATAACTAGTCCCTCCTTATCTTACTAAATATCCACCATCTACTGGAATTATAACTCCATTTAAATAATCTGAAGCATCAGATGCTAAAAATACGCACGGTCCTTTCATATCATCTTTTGTACCCCAACGGTTAGCTGGAATTCTTTCGGTAATTGTCTTATTTCTAGGATTAGATGGATCTGTTAATGCTACATTCATTTCTGTATCCATATATCCTGGCGCAAGTGCATTAACATTTATTCCCTTTTCAGCCCATTCATTACATAATGCCTTTGTAAGTTGTGCGACAGCACCCTTTGATGCTGCATATGCAGGCACTGTATATCCACCAAAGAATGAAAGCATAGATGCTATATTTATTATTTTACCTTTTTTATTTCTCTCCAAATAATGTCTTCCAGCTAATTGACATAATGCAAAAACTGCATTTAAATTGACGTTTAATACAAAGTTCCAATCATCCATTGGGAAATCTTCACATTTATGACGACGTTGAACACCAGCTCCGTTTACTAAAATATCTAAAGTTCCTAATATTTTAATAGCATTATTAAACCCTTCTTCTCTCTCTTTTTCATCTATAACATTTATTATTACTCCATGACATTTAAAACCTTTTTTAACCATTTCCCTTGCAACTTCTTCTACCTTAGGATTAACATCTAAAAGGCATACCTCAGCCCCAGCTTCCATAAGTCCTTCAGCCATCCCTAGGCTAAGACCTTGTGCCGCACCTGTTACAATTGCTTTCTTTCCTGTTAAATCACAATAATTCATATATATCTCTCCTTTTTAATTTTAAACATGTATATCTTAATCCTCACACAAAAATACATATTAAAATTACATATGCACAATAATTTTCTTTATCTTCTCTTTCGTATCTAATAGAATCCTACAAATTCTTTCTAAATTCTCTCCATTCATTTTGTTACTTGGTGCAGATACACTCATTGCATACATAGGCTCTCCCTTATAATTAGGAATACTTACTGCTACACAAGATAATCCCAGTTCTCTCTCCTCATTGTCAATAGCATATCCACGTATTCTAATAATTTCAATTTCTTTAATTAATACATCTAAATCTCTAATGGTTTTAGGAGTATATTGAATAACCTCTCCATTATTCCAAATTTCTTTAACTTCTTCTTCTGGTAATTCTACTAAAATAGATTTTCCTACTGCTGTGGAAGTTAAAGGTAGTTCCATACCTATATAAGAACCCATAGCAACTACACCTGAAGTTGGTAGAATCTTATCAATATACCTTACATTTGTTCCAACACGTTCAATAAAATGAACTGTTTCTTTACAATCGTCAGATATTTTTTGTAAATACGGATGAACCAACTTGATCATATTGTTTAGAGCTAGTACCGAGTTGCCTACAACTAATAACTTATATGTCAAGAAATACTTTGCATTTTCTGTTATTTGTGCTACATACCCTAATTGAACTAGTGTTGTCAACATTCTAAAAACGGTTGTAGTGTTAATGCCGCTAATAGTGCTTATTTCTCTTACTCCAACAGATTCATTTTCTGATAATATTTCTATGATTTTAAAAGCTTTTACTACTGATAGTACTGTATCTTTACTCATTATTTTATCCTCCAAATACATTTTTTCTGCTTAGTACATCTTTATAATATCACACCACTTAATGCATTTAAAAGATTTCTATTACATAAGTCCCAATAATTTGGGTATCAATAATGATATTTCCGGAATAAATGTTACTACTAACAAAAGAACCACTTCAGCTGCGAAATACGGCAGCAATCGCCTTATAACATTTTCTATTTTAAGATTAGCTACCTTACATCCTGTAAATAATATTGGCCCTACAGGCGGTGTTATTGTTCCTATACAGAAATTAAATACCATAATTACACCGAAATGAATTACATTATATCCTAAGCCTTGAGCAATAGGTAAAAAAATGGGTGTAAAAATTAATATAGCTGGTGTAGGATCCATTACGCATCCCATAAATAACATAATTGTATTTATCATCAACATAATTAATACTTTATTATCTGTAACACCCATTAAACTACTTGCAATTAAAGTAGGAATTTTAGTAAATGACATAATCCAACTTAATATTGCTGAAACACCTATCATAAATATAATCATACCTGTTGTCTTAGCTGACTCAAGAAATACTCTGTATAAATCTTTTAGTGTTAAAGTTCTATAACAAGCTGATAAAATCAAAGCATAAACGACAGATACACAGCTTGCTTCTGTAGGTGTAAAAATTCCTCCTAAAATACCGCCTACAATAATTACTATTAAAAATAATGCTGGTATTGCTTCTATAAAAGTTTTAAACTTCGCTTTTACACCACTAATTGGACTAGGCTTATATCCCAATTTTTTTGCACCTATATAAGCGATAATCATACAGGTTAGTCCCCAAAGGATTCCCGGAATATATCCAGCCACAAATAATGCTGCAATAGAGGCTCCACCACTTGCCAATGAGTAAACAATAAAAGTATTACTTGGTGGAATCAACATTCCACATGGTGCTGATGCAATATTAACTGCAGCTGAGTAAGCAGGATCATAATTTTCTTCCTTTTCCAAAGGACCAACGACACCACCTATTGCAGCTGCTGCAGCTACGCCTGACCCACTTATAGCACCAAAGAACATATTTCCAACTACATTAGTCAATGCTAATGCACCAGGTATTGAACCAATTAATGTTTTAGCAAAATTTATAAGTTTTTTAGCTATTCCACCATTATTCATTATGCTTCCAGATAATATAAAAAATGGAATAGCCAGTAAAGAGAATGAATTTATACCCGTATATATACGTTGTGCTGACGTAACTGCAACTTTATCAGGTGCTAAAACTACAAATATTGCTAATACTGCCCCAACACCCATACTAACACTTATAGGAACTCCAAGTGAAAGAAGAACAATACAGGTAATAAGTATTACCAGACCAACTTGAAAAGCATAATATGCCATAATTATTTTCTCTCCTTTATTTTTTCAATAAATTTTTAATGTCTTCTATCATATAGTTAATGCTGTAAAACATTGTAAATACTCCGCAAATTGGAAGAGCCATATAAATTTGGCCTGTTGTTATACTTGGTATAGAGGAATTAATCTGTGCCCATCCATTAATTACGGCAGTATATCCTCCTGATAGTAAAATGAAAGCTGCAAATAAACATATTACAATTTGTGAGAATAAGCTTAAAATTATCTTTACCTTTGGACTTACTTTATCCACTATAACTCCTATATTCATATGTCCTCCATGCTCACCAAATAGGTATGCAGCTGATATAAGCACTAACCATACAAAAGCAATTTTAGACAATTCTTCTGTAATAGCACTTGGATTCTTTAAAACATATCTAGAGAATACCTGCCACGATACTGTAACAACTAAAATAACAAATAATGTAACAGATATCAATTCAAGTACCTTATCTATTCCATTTTTTACTTTTTTCATATATACTCACTCCCAATATTTTTCTCTTTATTTATATTGTCCGGCTGTATCTTGAATTTTTTTATAAATTTTCTTTGTTATATCTGAGTTAATCTTTGCCTCTGTAAGTGGTTTAACTGCTTCTTGGAATGGAACTATATCAACATCAGTTGTAATTTTTGCGCCCTTTTCCTTTGCTGCTGCTAGTGATGCGTCAACTGCTACTTTGAATTCATCATATTCACTATTTACTGCTATTTTTATATTATCTTCAAATATTTTTTTTACATCATCTGGGAGTGAATCCCATACACTTTGGTTTATTACCAACATATCTGGTTGCATTAAATGTTTAGTATAACTATAGTAAGGGCCTACTTCATATTGTAATAGATTATTATATATTAATTCATTATTTTCTGCTCCATCTAACACCTTTGTCTGAATAGCGGTATAAACATCACCTTGTCCCATTGAAACTCCTGTACCACCCATAATTTTCATCATTTGCATATTAGTGTCTGACTGCATTACACGTATTTTCTTTCCTTTAAGATCTTCTGGTTTTGTAACAGGCCCATATGATGTATATATATTACGAACACCACCATGGAAAGCACATAATACCTTTACTTGTTGATCTTTTAATGAATTATATAAATCACCAACCAGATTTGGGTCATTTACTATTGCTCTTTGATGTTCTACACTAGAAAACACATATGGTAAATTAAATACTGAGAAATCTTGATTCCATCCCTCTAATAAAGAGTTTGCAACTATAGACATAGCAACTGTTCCTGATTGTACCATCTCTAACGTTTCTTTTTGTGAGCCTAAAAGTTCTTTTGGATAAATCTCAACATCATATGCTCCATTGGTTTTTTCCTTTACAGTATCAGTAAAGGCCTTCATAGCTAAATATTGTGGGTGTTTTTCATCCTGGTTAAATGCTAATTTTAAAACTGTTGGACCTCCTTTTGTAGCTTCGGTTTGTGATGTTGCACCATTGCCACATCCAGTTAATCCTAGTGTAGTCGCAAAAACTCCACATAAAATAATTGATAAAATTTTCTTTCTCATTTTTAAATCCCCCTCAATTAAATTTTTATACATTTTTTAATAAAAAAGTATTTACTTTAGTTGATCCATTGTAAGATTGTCCATATCATCAAAGTCTTGATTTTCTCCACACATTCCCCAAATAAATGTATATCTTTTAGTACCAACACCCGAATGAATTGACCAACTTGGAGAAATTACAGCCTGTTCATTCTTCATTACTATATGTCTTGTCTCATTTGGTTGCCCCATCATATGAAAAACCCTTGTATTTTCATCCATGTCAAAATAAAAATATACTTCCATTCTTCTCTCATGAGTATGACTTGGCATCGTATTCCATGCGCTCCCCTCAGCTAATTCTGTCATTCCCATTGCAAGTTGACATGTCTGTAAAATATCTGGGTGTAAATATTGATTTAATTGTCTTTTATTTATTAGCTCTGTACTTCCCAATTTTATATGATTTGCATCATCATATCCAACTTTCTTTGTTGGATAAGTCTTATGAGCGGGGCATGAATTAATATAAAATTTAGCTGGATTACTAGAATCTTTTGATTCAAAAGTAACATCCTTTGATCCTTTTCCTATATAAATAGCATCATAATGATTAATATCGTATTTCACACCATCTATAGTAACTAATCCATTGCCACCTATATTAATTGTTCCAAGTTCTCTTCTTTCAAGAAAATATGCTGCTCTCAGTTCATCTCCAGCTTCTAATTTCAAAACTTTATCGACTGGCATTGCTCCACCAAAAATTATTCTATCTACATGGCTATAAGCCAACTCCACTTGATTTTTTATAAATATATGTTCTTTTAAAAAGTATTTTCTAAGAGAATCTGTTGTATAATTTTTTGAATCCTCAGGATGATTTGCATAATATACTTTCATATTTTCACTCCCATTTACAAATTTTTATTTTTGCTGCTATTCACAATCTATAATCACTTTTACAGTTTTTTCATTTGGATTTTTTATTAAATCAAAAACTTTATCTGCACTATCTAAAGGAACAATATGTGTCACAATTTTTTCTATGTCATCTTTAATTTGCTGTGCATATTGGACAGCTTGTTCAAATTCTCTCATAGTATATACACGGCTTCCAACTATTGTCTGTTCTTTAAAATTAACATCTTGAAGATTAACTGCATGAGGCATCTTATGAATTCCAGTCATACAAATAGTGCCTCCAATGCGACACACTTTTGTTATATCTAAGGCAGCAACTTCAGCCCCACTACATTCAAATACAACATCAGCTCCAACATTATCAGTAATATCGTTTACACAATCCACTAAATTTTGTGTTTTCACATTTACAGCCTTAAATCCCATATCTTCACACATTTTCAATCTGCTATCATCAATATCTGAAATAATAATTTTTGAAGCTCCACTATGTTTTAATACGATTCCAGTTAATATCCCTATTGGACCTGCTCCTATAATTACAGCATTATCTAAAGCTTTAAATTTCGATTGATGTAATGTACGAATAACCACCGCAAGAGGTTCTACCACAGCTGCAACCTTATCTGGTAATGAATCATCTAGTTTAACTAATACGTTTTCATAGCAATTAACATATTCAGCCATACCACCATCAATATCAATTCCGATAAGCTTTAAAGTATTACAAACATGTGGTGATCCTGTCTTACATGCAAAACATTTACCACAAGAAATTAAAGGATAAGCACAAACTCTATCTCCTATCTTAAACTTTTCTGATGATCCTTTAATCTGATCAATAACCCCAACAAACTCATGTCCTAATACTAAAGGAGCTTTTGCTCTTGGATGTTTTCCTGAGTAAATTCCTATATCTGAACCACAAACTCCACAGTATTTTACTCGAATTCTTACTTGTCCATCTTTAAGTTCTGGAACTTCCATTTCTTTAACTCTCACTTCTTCTGGACCTGCATATATTAATGTCTTCATTTATAATTCCTCCATATAACTTTTTTGTTCCTCATTGTGGAACGCTGTTTCTCTTTTGTAATTTAATAATAACAAACTGATTAATAAAAGTCAATGTATTTATTTTATATTTCTATCATAAATTCCAATCAGGTGCATTATATTCATAATTTGCAGATGGAATTATATCTATGAAGATAATACATTATGCTGCTAATTAACTGTAGATTCATAGTTTATCTATTTGCTCTTCGTCACTTACATTAACTAAGGACTTAAACAAAACAAATACTTTAATAAAATATTTTTTCCTTTTCTATGAAAGAAATAATACAAGCAAACTACTTTGCAGCAGAACTTCTTATTCCTGATGATAAAAGCACATCTACTAAATAACAGAGGTCATAAATTAAAAATAGATACACGTATAATTTGTCAACAGGTTCTCTTTTGAGGTGCTCTGTTTTATGGTATAGCAAATAAAGAGTGGAATTTAACTTTTTTTGTGGATGTAAAATCCCCCCAAATGTTATAAATTAGTAATATATACCCAACAGTAATGATTGCCAGATATAATTATATTTAAATAGTTTAGGTATCAGAATTACATCATTTAGTGAGATGTATTTTGAACCGTGTTTTTCAAGTGTAACAGCCCCATGGAAGAAGCCGAATACTGAGTATGGTGCTTGATAGATCACATTAAAATATACTTCTACTGTTGATTGAGTTAGGGGTGAAAGTTACTTTTGCAATTGAGTCCTTCTATATAAAATATAAAATACCTCCTTTAAATCTAAATTGGATAGATCATAATATTTAAAGCAGCAGTAATTTACTGCTGCTTAATAAATGCACATAAGGTGTAATCCGATCTTTATTAACCTTTTGTTATCTTGTTTAAATTAGCAAATTCAGGCTTCAAAGCCGTATATAGTCCCTTATAAATATTATGATATTTACTATACAATATATTATTTTCATTAACAGGTTTTTGAGATGTGACCTTATGAATAATAATATCACAAGCCTCTATTACAGATGAGTAAACTCCAACCCCTACTAATGCTAAAATTGCCACTCCTAGAGCAGGTCCTTCACTGGAATTAATAGTTACTACTTCGCAGTTAAACATATCTGCTTGAATTTGTCTCCAAACTTGACTTTTACCCCCACCGCCTGAAGCTCTTACTTCATCCACAGTTATACCCATTTCATTAATTATATCCATGCAGTCCACAAGGCTATATCCAACACCCTCCATAACAGATCTGAGCATATCATTTTTGTTATGTCTTGCAGTAAGCCCGAAAAATACACCTCTCGCATAAGGGTCTAAATGTGGAGTTCGCTCTCCCATAAGGTAAGGCAAATACATTAGCCCATCGCATCCTGGTTTTACAGACTGTGCCTCCTTGTTTAACTCCTCGTATACATCAACACCTGTAGATGCTGAATTCAGATTTTCCAAAGCACATAAATTATCTTTAAACCATTTTAAAGAAAGCCCAGCTGCTTGAGTAACTCCCATAATGTGCCATGCGCCTGGCACTGCATGACAGAACGTATGAACCCTACCTTTTTTATCTATAGTAACTTTATCCGTATGCGCAAACACAACACCGGAAGTTCCTATAGTAGAAGAAATAACTCCAGACCTAACAATTCCATTTCCTATGGCACCAGCTGCCTGGTCTCCCGCTCCTCCCACTACTTTGGTTCCTTCCTTAAGTCCTGTAAGCATTGCAGCAGTTTTATTAACAGTTCCAGTAACTTCTTGGGATTCATAAACTTTTCCAAGTAAATCTTTGTTAATTTGAAGTTTCTCTAATACTTCATCGCTCCAAATTCTTTTAGGAACATCCAAAAGTTGCATTCCACTGGCATCTGATACTTCTGTACAAAATTCCCCAGTAAGCATAAATCTTATATAATCCTTCGGAAGAAGTATTTTATAAGTTTTCTTATAAATTTCTGGTTGATGTTTTTTAACCCACATAATTTTAGATGCAGTGAAACCTGTTAAAGCAGGATTAGCTGTTATTTCAATTAGCCTTTCCGCCCCAACTGCTTTTGTTATTTCATCACATTCTTCAGAAGTTCTTTGATCACACCATATTATAGAAGGCCTTAAGACCTTACCTTCTTTATCAATCATAACCAAACCATGCATCTGACCTGATAGGCCTATACCTTTAATGTCTTCAATATTTACACCACTCTTTTTTATTGCACAGCTAATTGTAGCTACTACTGCTTCCCACCAATCTTCAGGGTTTTGCTCCGCCCATCCAATTTCAGGTTGATATAATGGATACTCCTTTGAGTCACTTGAAATATCCACACCTTTTTCATCAAATAATATAGTTTTTGTTCCTGAAGTTCCTATATCTATACCTAAAACATAGGTCATTAAATCTCCTCCTAAATAATTTTCTTATTAAAAATAACTTTTAGACTAGTAGTGCTCTTTCCTTAAAACTACATCATTTCCACATGTACCACCACATACCCTATTATTTAAAAGGATTTTCTGTTTTATAAAGCATCTCTTTAGGTTGATTAAATGCCAAATCTTTAACGCCTAGATATTTAAATAAGTTGTAAATTGCTTTTCCATAATGACCAAATGCAACCGCACCATGATGTGGATATCTCTTTTCGATTAATACATTACGATAGAATCTTGCCATCTCAGGTATTGCAAAAACACCAATAGAACCAAATGAACGAGTTGCAAC
Organism: Clostridium bowmanii; assembly: GCF_018861315.1. GTDB lineage: Bacteria > Bacillota > Clostridia > Clostridiales > Clostridiaceae > Clostridium_AD > Clostridium_AD bowmanii. The sequence continues at coordinate 20,945 of NZ_JAHLDL010000046.1, forward strand.
TGGTAGTACTTCACCTTCTGCTACATATGCTGTTAATTCTGCTTCTGCATTGCTTTGTAGACGGAAGAATGTTATTTCACCTGGAATAATATCTCCTTCAAGTGTTCCACGAGTTATGTTTGGTTCTACATTAGGTTCTAGTGCTCTTGCCATAATCTTTTGGTTCTTCATAGTACCACTTGTTAATTTACAGGTAGCGGTATTTCCACAATGGAATCCCATAAATGTATCTTTTATTGTATAATCAAATTTCCCTTTAATTTCTGATTCATACATATCATTTGGTACTGTATTATTAATATCAAGTAATGTTACAACATCTTGGCTTATACAAGTTCCTATATATTCACTTAATGCACCATAAATATCAACTTCACATGATACAGGAATTCCCATTGCGGTTAGTCTACTATTTACATAACAAGGTACAAATCCAAATTGTGTCTGGAATGATGGCCAACATTTGTTTGCAAAAACAACAAATTCTCTTGAACCTTTATGTGCTTCTATCCAGTCCAGCAATGTTATTTCATATTGAGCAAGTTTTGGTAATATACCAGGCATTTTATTTCCTTTACCTAATTCTTTTTCCATACTAGCTATTACTTCTGGAATTCTTGAATCATTAGCATGCTCATTAAAAGCTGCATATAAATCAAGTTCTGAATTTTCTTCTATTTCAACTCCTAGATTATATAGTTGTTTTATTGGTGCATTACATGCTAGAAAATCTTGTGGACGAGGTCCGAAAGAGATTATTTTTAAATTATCAAGGCCTAGTAATGTAGTAGCAACGGGTATGAATTCTGAAATCATATCAGCAACTTCGCTAGCTGTTCCAACAGGATATTCAGGAATAAATGCCTTTATATTACGTAGTGCTAAATTGTAACTTGCATTTAACATTCCACAATAAGCATCCCCACGGCCATTCATTAAATTATCACCACTTTCCTCTGAAGCCGCAGCAAACATTACTGGTCCACCAAATTGTTTTGCAAGTAAGGTTTCTGAAGTTTCCGGACCGAAATTTCCAAGGTATACTACTAATGCATTTACACCAGCTTCTTTAACCTCTTTTAATGCTTTTAACATATGCGTTTCATTTTCCACCGTAGTTAAACATTCAAATATACCCACATTAGATTTTTTAAAATTTTCAACTACTGCTTTTCTACGGCTTTCTGATAAGTCCATTGGGAAGCAATCCCTGCTTACTGCAACAATTCCTAATTTTAATTGTGGTAAATTTTTCATTTTTCATTCCTCCGATTATTTTATTATGAATAGTTTTCTTATGATTTATGTTTTTTTATTTTATTGAAATATTTTCACCTATTAATCCGATAAATGCTCCCTTATCTCCTAAATCAGTATCACTATGACCAATTAGCCATTTGTTTCTAGCAAATAGTAAAGCATCTTCACCAGATTTATTAATTCTATTTTCCAGTGGTAAATTAGTATCCCTAGGTAGTACAACTACACATCTAAATCCATTTTCATTTGCATTACAAGGTGCATAATGAAGTGTAGTTGCATAAACCTCTATTATAGTACCAGCTGGAATTAAAAAGGCTTCTATCTTCGATGTATCATATGAATAATCCCCTTCAATATCTTGCTGGCAACCTAAAAGTAAAATAAGGTCAGTTGCTGCAACATTTACCTCAGATGAGCGATGATATTCGACTGCATTTAACAAATAATTATTACCGTTACAATATCCTATTTGAATTGGTAATCCACCAAATTCTCTTGCTCCTAAATCTTCAGCAATTTTTAAATTTTCTAATTCTTTAATTGATGGTTGGTAGATTACCTTCCTTGGTAATGGAGTAGTTTTCATATTTTCAATTAGTTCTTTGCAATTGTAATTTTTTAAAACTTGTCCATATTTTTTAAATTCATTATCTGTAACTTTTTTAATAATCATATTTATCTTTCCTTTCGTTTAAATATTAATACTTACTTTCGAATGACTTTTTAAGGTCAGTTTATTAAGTACATTCTACTTCTTTTTGATATTTTCAGCAATATGTTTTCATAAATTCTTTATCACTATTTAAAAAATTTTAAGATCTAGATTTTCTTTTGGAAAGTACATCGAATGCCACAGCACTCAACAGAACTAACCCTTTAATAGACATCTGCCAGTCACTTCCAACTCCAAGGATGGACATACCATTGTTTAGTACCCCCATAACTAATGCTCCAACAATAGTACCGGTAACTGTACCCACTCCACCATATGCTGATGCTCCACCTATAAAGCAAGCCCCAATTGCATCTAATTCAAAATTAAGACCCGCCTGAGGTGATGCCGAATTAATACGCGATGCGAACATCATACCTGCTACGGCAGATAAAACAGCCATGTTAACATATGATAAAAACAAAACCTTGTTTGTGTTGATACCTGAAAGTTTTGCTGCTTTTTCATTACCACCCATTGCATAAAGATGGCGCCCAGGGACAGTCCTTGTTGTAAATATGGAATAGACTAAAATAAGCACTCCTATAATTACTAAAGCTATTGGAATGCCTTTATATGCTGCTAACCAATAGGAAAATAAATTAATTACAAATAGTATAGCTATTATTTGAATTACAAAAAGCGTTAATGAACTAGTTACTAGATCTTTTTTTTGCCACTTAGCTCTTTGTTTTATCTTCACAATTGCATATAAAGCAGATATAATAATCCCTACAAAAATAGCTGTAAAATTTAAACTTGTGCCAAGTCCATTGAAAATATCAGGTACAAATCCAGAACTTACGGATTGAAATTTTTCAGGAAAAGGTGCCAAAGTTGCTCCTTTCAGCATTGTAACAGTAAGACCTCTAAATAAAAGCATTCCTGCAAGGGTTACTATAAAGGATGGTATTCTTATGTATGCGATCCAAAAACCTTGCCACATTCCAATAAGTACTGCCAAAAGAAGCCCAATTACTATTGCGAGTACCATATTCACTTTCATAGTTATTATTAATGTTCCAACTATAGCACCAATTAAAGCGCACAGCGAACCTACTGATAGGTCAATATTGCCCCCTGTTAAAATAGTAAGAATCATACCTATGGATAAAATAAATACATAACCATTCTGAAGTATTAAATTGGTTACATTCATTGGTACTAAAAGGATACCCTTTGTAGCAATTTGAAAAAATACTGTTATTACTACCAATGCAATAAGCATTGCATACTGTCTTATATTTTTTTTAAAAGCATTTTTAATTATATCCATTATGTTACCTCCTCGTTTTTCATTATGCATTTCATTATGCTTTCTTGTGATGATTCTTTACCGGATAACTCACCAACAATTTTCCCTTCATTCATTACATAAACTCGATCGCAAACCCCTAATATCTCTGGAAGTTCTGAAGATATAAATATAATTGACTTCCCATCATCTACCAACTTATTAATTATGTTATAAATCTCATATTTAGCCCCAACATCAATTCCCCTAGTAGGTTCATCTAATATTAATAATTCAGGATCTGTAAATATCCATTTACTAATCACTACCTTTTGCTGATTTCCACCAGATAAATTTCCTGTGTTTTGAAAAATACTTGAAGATTTTATATTTAACTTTTCTCGATACTCCTGGGCAATTTGAATCTCCTTTTGGTCATCCACAAAATGCCTTGTACTTATTTTGTCAAGATTCGCAAGAGAGATGTTACTTTTAATGTCCTGCGTTAGAACAAGCCCTGCACTTTTACGATCTTCAGTAACATATGCTATTCCATTATCTATTGCCTGACGAACATTTTTAAGGACAATTTCCTTACCATCTTTTATGATCTTTCCGCTTATACATTTACCATATGATCTCCCAAAAATACTCATGGCAAGCTCTGTCCTTCCTGATCCCATTAATCCAGAAATACCTACAATTTCTCCTCTTTTGACATTAATACTTACATCATTTATAACCTTTCTATCTTCAATAAGGGGGTCATATACATTCCAATTTTTTACCTCAAATACAACCTCACCAATCTTAGAATCATGACTTGGAAATCTATTTGTTAGTTCTCGACCTACCATACCTTTAATTATCCTATCTTCGTTTAAATCTTTATCCCCTTTATTCAAAGTCTCAATTGTACATCCGTCACGGATAATAGTAATACAATCTGATACCCTTAAAATTTCATTTAGTTTATGAGAAATAAGAATCGATGTAATTCCATCCTCTTTTAGCTCCAATAATAATTTCAATAAATTATTAGAGTCCTCCTCATTAAGAGCGGCGGTTGGTTCATCAAGGATGAGAAGCTTTACATTTTGTGACAAAGCTTTTGCTATTTCAACGAGTTGCTGCTTACCAACCCCTATATCTTTGATCTTTGTATTAGAATCTTCCTTAAGCCCAACTTTTTTTAATAACTCTTTTGCCTTAAAATGAGTTTGATCCCAGTTAATAAATTTATATTTTGATCTCTCATTTCCTAAAAATATATTTTCCCCTATTGAAAGATATGGAATAAGAGCCAATTCCTGATGAATTATTCCAATCCCTGTTTTCTCACTATCCTTTATATTGCTAAAGTCGCATTCTTTACCTTGAAATATTATCTCACCACTATAAGTTCCATATGGATATATGCCACTAAGCACATTCATAAGTGTTGATTTACCAGCTCCGTTTTCGCCTATTAGAGCATGAATTGCTCCCGCCTTAACTTTCAGATTTACATTGTCAAGAGCTTTTACTCCGGGGAAAAGCTTTGTAATATTTCTCATTTCAAGTATAAATTCATCCATCCCTACATCTCCTAACTTTATTACTTTAGATTTTTAAATAGCGCCTAGTTTAAAATTACTACTAGCATAATTTCTACTTTAACTCTGCCGCCTTATAATATCCACTATCCACAAGAATTTTCTTGTAGTTAGTCTTTTCCACATAAACAGGATCACAAAGGTAAGATGGAACAATTACTGAACCATTGTTATAAGTCTTTGTATCATTCACTTCAGCTTTTTCACCTTGAAGTATTGAACTAACCATTTCAACAACTTTAGTAGCTAGTTTTCTTGTATCCTTAAAAACTGACATAGATTGTTTATCATTAATTATTGCCATTATATTTGGCTTGTCACAATCTTGTCCAGTTAATATTGGAAATGGCTTATCAGCTGTACCATACCCTGCATTTTTAAGTGAAGCAACTATACCTATTGCTAAACTATCATTAGGTGAAAGAATCACATTAAGTTTAGTTCCCTTTGAATAAGTTGATGTTATCAAGTTGTCCATTCTACCTTGAGCTTTAGCTGAATCCCAACTCTGAATAGCTATAGTTGTAAAATTTTTCTGTTTGCTTGGAATAACAAGTTTACCCTTGTCAATATATGGCTTTAAAATACTCATAGCTCCTTTAAAAAAGAATGTTGCATTGTTATCATCTGGAGATCCACCAAATAATTCAATATTGAAAGGACCCTTTCCCTCTTTAAGCCCAAGTTTAGTTTCTATATATTTTCCTTGGATAACACCTACTTTAAAATTATCAAACGTTGCATAATAATCAACGTTACTTGTCTGCATAATTAATCTATCATAAGCTATAACTTTGATCCCATTTTCTTTTGCTGTTTTAATAACATTGGTAAGGGTTGCACCGTCAATAGCTGCTACTACAAGAACCTTACATTTCTTAGTAATCATATTTTCTATTTCTTGAATCTGAGTGTTTACATCATTGTTTGCATACTGCAAATCAACAGTATATCCTTTAGCTTCAAGTTGACTCTTCATATTTCTACCATCGCCATCCCAACGTTGAAGTGACTGAGTCGGCATGGCAACACCAACCAAGTTGTTCTCTGCTTTTAAATCGCTTGTTGAGGTAGATCTAGTTTCCCCACACCCCATTAGACTTAACATAAGTATTACCGCTAGCATAGTTGAAAGTAATCTTTTCATTAAATAGTCCTCCTTAAGTTTAGCCATGAAATTGTTTACATTTTTAATGCTGCTATTTTCCAAAACACGTTGCCTAACCTATTAAATTCAACTTCACATTTAACATGAAGGTTTTACTCGTGTTACTGCCTCCTTAAATATTATATTTTCATTATAACAGTTATCCTAAACTTTTTAAAGTGATTTTATAAAGTTCTTTTGAAAAGTTGTTATTAGGGTTATTGGGATATATAACTGCTAATATTTGACTAAGAGAAATTTAATTTAGACAATAAGTGTTTAGTTTAAAAAACACAAATATAACCAATATAACTATTGGCTCCATTTGTGGTTTTTTCTGGTCTTTATTTCTATATAATTTCCCCATTTATAGAAAACACATTTTGCATTGGTAGTAGTGCCGCACCTAAAATTGAAGAATCTTTTTTAAGTTTAGATGTAAATATTTTAAGACTAGTATCATCATAAAAACTATTTTCTACAAATACTTTTTCTTTCAATGCCTTAAGGTAATACTCTGAAAAATCACTCATTTCTCCACCTAAAATCACATAATGTGGGTCAATAATTAACACGATATTTTGAATTCCTATTGCAAGAAAATCAATATATTTTTCCAATTCTAAAATTGCAATGTTTTCCTTTTGTTCCACTCTAGAGAAGAACTCTTTTAAAGTATTTACCGGTTTTAAGCTCTTACTATTGTACTCTTTCATTAAAGAGCTCTTAGATGCATATTGTTCAAGGCATCCTCTTCTTCCACAATTACAAGGTTTCCCATTAGGTACAATTGTCATGTGACCCATCTCACCAGCTCTTTTATTTTTTCCTTTATAAATTCGGTCTTGAATTACTACTCCTGCCCCTATACCTTCATTAATAGATAGATAAACTAGATTTCTCATCTTTTTAGCAATACCTAGACTTACCTCACCAAAAGCAGCTGAGTTTGCCTCATTTTCTATATAAATAGGAAACTCTAACATCTGAGAAAACCTACTAAAATCAACATTTCTAACACCTATATTGGGTGCTAACTCAAGTGTTAGTTTTTCTTCATTAACTGTACCTGGCAGTGAAAACCCTATTCCAAGAATATCCTTATGATTAATTTTCTTTTCGATCAACACACTACCTATAATCTTATGAATTTTATCAATAATATCATCTATATTTTTAAAACTTTCAACTTTAAAGGTATTATCAAATTTTATTTTCCCGTCTAAGTTAACTAAAATAATTCTTACATTGCTTAATGTAAATTCAATCCCAAAAGAATATTTAGAATTAGGTAAAAATCTAACAATAATAGGTTTTCTTCCACCAGTTGATCCCGCGACTCCAGCCTCTTCAACTAAACCTTCTTGTATCAGTTCATTTATATTTGAAATCACGGTTGGTATACTAACACCTATTTTTTGTGAAATGTTTTGTTTAGTGTACTCTCTTTTTTGTGCAATAAGATTAAGTATCTTTTTTCTGTTTGATTGTTTTATTACTTTCTGATTTATAATTTTCTTATCATTTAACATATTATTCACCACATATCCTAATATTTATATCCACACTGAAACTCCCACGCATAAACGCATGGGGTTCTTAAGTACTAAATAACTTTCTTTAATGCTCTCACTAAAAGACTTACATTATTTCTAAATGCTTATACCTACAACACACTAGCACTAATTATTTTCCCTAAGAATTTTACTACCAAAGATACCTCCGTACCCATTAACGATAGCATAACGGCTCACTTCAAAACTGTATTGATTGATTTAAATCCCCATACTTGATATTAAATTAATTCCACGTATTTTCATTTCTTTTAATCTATTAATCTCAACATCATGCAATGTCTTAAAACTATCATAAGTTTTATTGCATAACTCCCTATTAATTAATTTTAAATCATTTTCCACATTCATAATAAGGAAAGCAGAATAACAATCCCTTTGAATTTGAATATCTTTATTCCATCTATCTTTTAATTCTTTGTTATTATATTCGCCTGTGAAATGACTATATTGGGATGCTTTAACCTTTTGAGTGTTAATTTTCAATATTTCCATTCCATAATATTTAAGTTTTCTATTGATTATCTCAATTAACATTGAAGGTGCTTTATTTGCTAAACTCTTTCCAAATCGTTTCCTCTTATTAAATTTACCGGTTTTAGTATTTATGGTTGTTTCCTTACTCCTTTTTTGTAGACCTGCAAATTGCATAGTTTCAACCAATATTCTATCACCTAAAGAGATAATAAAATTAGCTAACTTTTCATGTGACTGCTTCCTAATACTTGCTTGTTTTCTCTGAATATCTCTTAACTTATTTTGAGTTTTAATATATTTATTAGATTTAATCCATATTAATTTAAGCCCACACTTTATCGTTCTATTTTCATTATAATTATTAAGATTATTACTTCTACGTTGCCTATCTAATTTACGTTGCAATATATTTTTGTTTTTCTGAATGTTTTCCACTTCGGGACATAATGGAAGTAGTTTAACATCATTTTTACTTGATATAGCAATGGTTCTAGTACCAATATCAATTCCTAAATTACCCAGTCCAATATTTCTTTTAAGTTCACCAGTTTCTTTATCTGTCTTAACCGGTGGTATTCCTTCCATAACTAACTGAACATAGTATTTATATTTACCTCGAATCATTTTTCTAACTATTCTGCAATATTTAACTCTATCTTGAATAGCTTTTTGTGCATAGGTATCAATCTTTTTTATAATTATATTTATTTCCAGTCCATTCCAAACTAATTTATCATCTTTAAATCTGATTCCCGTTTTATTAGATTTACCTTCAATACTATTCATTTCACCATATTTCTTAAAATGGACTTTATCTGCAATATGAAACATTAGTTTTTGAAATGCTCCGAAACACCTTGTCGCTATCTTTTGAGCAGTAAAACTATCTATGTTATTTTTGAAATGTTTTTGAATAGGTCTTACAAAATCATGAAGTGAATACTCTATCAAACCATATGTATTATTCAGTTCATTGAATTGTTTATTTCTG
>NZ_JAHLDL010000047.1 GCF_018861315.1 Clostridium bowmanii
GGGTCATTGTTTTTTTGTTATAAAGGTAGCTTGAAGCCTTGCAAATACAAGGATTTAAATAAATAAAACAAAGATAGTGTTTACACTATCAAAACAAGATAGGTGGCTTAATAATTAAAAAGATATAAATTTATTATTGGGGGAGCTAATTAGCAATGAATGAAGACTATTGGGGAAGTGGTATACTATATACAGATGTAACTAATTCACTTGACTATTAATAAACCTTACTAAAGGTTCTTTATTAAATGGAGGAAATTTAATATGACAACATTTAAATATAATCAGTATTTAAGGACTGTTGAACTATGTAGAAAAAATATTGATTCATTTTCTACATACCCATTTTCTTTAGAGGCAGTACGTAGCTTATTTACATTGGAGCTACATCCAAAAGTGACTTTTATTGTAGGTGAAAATGGTACTGGAAAATCAACCATACTTGAAGCTATTGCTACAGCCTATGGATTTAACCCTGAGGGTGGAACAAAGAATTTCAACTTTTCAACTACGAGTACTCATTCAGATTTGTATAAGTACTTAAGATTAGTTAAAGGGATTAAAAGACCAGAGGATGGTTTTTTTCTTAGGGCAGAAAGTTTTTACAATGTTGCAAGCAATATAGATGAATTAGACAAGTTTGGACCAGAGCCAAGAATTATAGATTCATACGGAGGACGTTCATTGCATGAACAATCCCATGGGGAATCGTTTTTATCTGTATTTACCAATCGATTTAGAGGAAAGGGTTTGTATATTTTAGATGAACCTGAAGCAGCATTGTCGCCATCACGACAAATGGCCATGCTCGCCAGATTACATGACTTAGTTCAAGAAGATTCTCAATTTATAATTGCTACTCATTCTCCAATTATAATGTCTTATCCAGATGCAATAATATACGAATTAAATGATGGATTTAAAAAAGTGGGATACACAGATACTGAACATTATCAGGTCATGAAGGAATTTATAAACAATACTGAAAGAATGTTAAGTATAATTATGGATCTATAATTTATTGAGTAAAAGTTAACTAAAGGGGATGTACAGAATTCTTATAATTTGTATCATTATTACGTTACTTATAACTGGAATAATTGGTTATTTATCAAAGTCAAAAGTTAAAACATCAAAAGATTTTATATCAGGTGGAAATAAACTTGGAATTATGGGTGTTACAAGTATGCTCATGGGTTCAATAATAGGTGGTGCATCTACTGTAGGCACTGCTCAAATGGCATATAATCGTGGAATTGGAGCTGTATGGTTTATAGTTGGGCTTTCTATTGCAAGTATAATGTTGTGATTGTTTTATTCAAAGCAAGTAGATAAAAAAAGTACAGAAACAATTCCGCAGATAATAGGAAACGCATATGGTAAAAAAGCAAGAACAGCATCAAGTATTTTATTATCCCTAGGAATGTTTATTCATATTAATGGTCAGATTATAGCTTGTGCTGCCTTATTTACTGTAGTGCTTGGTATGAGTATTACTAAAACTGCGGTAATTGTTGTATCTCTACTTGTAGCATATGTCGTCTTTGGAGGCTTTTGGGGAAGTACAATGGTGGGTGCAGTAAAAACCATACTTTTATATGGGACAAGTATTATATGTGGCTTATTACTAATATTCAAATTCAATGGGATTAGAGATATAACATCTGTTTTGCCACAAGAACCATGGTTTAATTTATTTAGTGGAGGAGTTTCATCAGATTTAGCTTCCGGAATATCTACAATAGTGGGGGTGTTATCAACACAGACTTATTTTCAAGCTATAATGGCAGGAAAAGATTCTAAAACCTCTAGAAGAAGTGCTTTTTTAGTTGCATTTTTAGTTTTTCCAATTGGAATTGTATGTACAATGATTGGCATGTATATGAGGATTCATTATCCGAGTATTGCACCAAGTGAAGCTTTTCCATTGTTTCTTATGAACTATTTAAACCCAGTTTTTGGAGGAGTATGTATTGCCACCGTATTGATTTCATCTATAGCAACAGGAGCGGGCCTAACTTTAGGAATTGCAACTATGTTTGTTAGAGATATTTATGTTCAGTGCATAAATAAAAAAGCAGGGGATAAAAAGCAACTTTATATCTTAAGAGGAACTATAATTTTTATTGGAATTATGACTTTAATAATAGTAATAAATAATAAAGATTCTATGATACTTAATTGGGGGTTCCTTTCTATGATTTTTAGAGCTACACCAATTTTCATTCCTGTTGTTGCCGCAATATTTTTTAAAGACAAGATAAGAATGGAAGCGGGTATTTATTCTATAATAGCCGGGCCACTGGCCAGTTTGATATGGATTTTATTAGGCTTTGAAAAAATGAATTCCATATATATAGGATTAACAATTAGTATTTTTGTACTTTTGGGTATGAGTGAGTTATTTAGATTTAGACAAGGAATTCATGATACCGGTCATAGTAAAAGCTAAAAAGGGGACAATGCAAATATGGTCTGGTTACATAAGTAAAATATAAGTAAGTAACGAGTGTAAGTTAAAACTTAAGAGGAGGGCAAACCTATGATATTATCAGGAAAACAAATTAGAAGCAAGTTAGGACAGGAAATTAAAATAGATCCATTTGATGAAAATCAACTAAATCCAAATAGTTATAACTTAAGATTGCATAACGAACTTGTTGTGTATAAAGATTTAGCTTTAGATATGAAAAAAGAGAATCCATATAAAACTATTGTCATACCCACTGAAGGTATAGTTTTAGAACCAAATAAACTTTACCTAGGTAGAACTAAAGAATATACTGAAACAGATAAATTTGTTCCAATGCTTGAAGGAAGATCTTCAATAGGAAGACTTGGCTTATTTGTACATGTGACAGCGGGATTTGGAGATGTTGGATTTCGTGGATACTGGACATTAGAAATTCATTGTATTCAACCCATAAGAATATATGCTGATGTTGAAATTTGCCAAATATATTATCATTCAATAGAGGGTGATTATGACAGATATATCAGTGGTAAATACCAGAATAATAATGGAATTCAACCAAGTTTATTGTATAAAGATTTTGAGAAGAAATTATAGTTTATACACGAAAACCACAAAAGATGGAATGTAGAGCCATCAAATATAAATTTACAGACAAAAATAATATTATTGTCTCATAGAATTAATAATATACAAGTAAGGAGTTTAACATGGAAAGAATTGCAATAATATCAGATATTCATGGAAATATGCCCGCATTAGAGGCTGTACTAATAGATATTAATAATAGAAATATTAATACAATATTTTGCCTTGGAGATTTAGCTTGAAAAGGGCCTAGCTCCACTGAAGTAGTAGATAAAATCAGACAGAATTGTGAAGTGGTAATTAAAGGCAATTGGTATTATTATATGACAGAAATCGAAGATAACGAAAATTTAATGTGGCATCAGAACAAATTACTTTGTGAGGTGTTCATATGAGAACTATAGATGATATTACAAACTTTATTTTTATTGAAAATCAGCCAAAGCAAGTGGATATTATTTTTATTCCAGGAGGTCCTTATGCTGAAATTGCAGAAAAGGCAGCTATTCTTTGGCATAAAGAGTATTCAACTATAATACTTCCATCTGGAAGATACAGTAAAAAACAAGGATATTTTCCTGGTCCATTGTCAAAAGCAAATAAATATAATGAAAATTATAATACGGAATGGGAATTTTTAAAAGAAGTGCTACTGCAAAACGGAGTTATTGAAACCGCTATTTTAAAGGAAGACAAGGCTGAATTCACATATGAAAATGCTATTAATTCAAAAAGAGTTACAGATGAACATAATCTCAATATAAAAACAGCTATTATATGTTGTAAATCATTTCATGCCAGGCGCTGCCTAATGTACTACCAATTATGCTACCCTGAAACGGAATTTATTATATGCCCTACAGAAACACAAGGTATTAACAAAGAAAACTGGTTTGAATGTGATGATGGTATTGACAAAGTAATGGGTGAGCTGATGAGATGTGGTAGTCAGTTTAAAGATTTAATCAAATTGGTAAAGCAGTAATGGAGGGATATCTTTGAGCAATTTATTTGAATTTTCAATAGTAAATGATATCAATAATGTTGTCCAATTTTTATCTAAACGAGATATATGCGAGCTATCTAGCAGCTCATTAGTTGATAAATTCGGAATTGCACAAGTTGATATGATAATAATTCTAGGAAACAGTATTCCCTATATAGCAGAAATAGGTGCAAAAGCATATAAAAGTGGTTTAGCTAAAGATATAATGATAGTAGGCGGAATAGGCCATTCAACCAAATATTTAATTCAAAATGTCCTAGAAGATAATAGATATAAAGATATTGATGTAAATGATAAATCTGAAGCAGATATATTAAGACAAATTATTGTAAGTGCAGAAAATATTAAGCAAGATAAAATCCTTATAGAAGATAAATCAACGAATTGTGGTTCCAATGCTTTTGAATCATTAAATGTATTAAAGGGAATAAATAAAGTCCCAAAATCCATAATATTAATTCAAGATCCTACTATGCAATTAAGAACTCATGCATCTTTTTTAAAACAGTGGCATGAAGAAAAAACATTAATCATAAGTTATTCGCCATTTATACCACAACTAAAAGTATCTGAGAAAAGTGATGGGTATTTAAATAGCGATATACCTGGATTATGGGCTAAAGATAGATTTATTGATCTTATAATGGGTGAAATTCCAAGGTTAAGTGATGATGCTAATGGATATGGTCCAAAGGGAAAAGGATTTATATCCCACGTAGATATTCCAAAAGGAGTTTTAAATTCTTATCAACATTTATTATATTTCTATAAAGAATATAATAAAATTAAAAATAGGAAGTAAGTGATTATTAATTAGCAGATACTTAAATATATTATTATGGAGGTTTATTATGAAAATCACTGATTTAACACATATTATATGTTCGGATATGCCTGTTTTTCCAGGAACTGAACAACCAATTTTTGAAAGATCAAATACATTAGAAAAGGATGGTTTTCAAGAGGCTAAAATCACTATGTATTCACATACCGGCACACATATAGATGCACCTGCACATATGCTTTGCAATGGTCCTTATTTAGATGATTTAGATATAGAACACTTTATTGGGAATGCTACAATTTTAGACTTTTCAAAGACAAGAGTAAAATTAATAGATATTGATTGTTTAAAACCCTATGAGGAAAAGATAAAAAATGCTGAGTTTATTATAATAAAAACAGGATGGAGTAAATACTGGGGAAATAAAAAATATTATGAAGATTTCCTTTCCTTAAGCATAGAATCAGCAAAATGGTTATTACAATTTAATTTAAAGGGTATTGGTATTGACGAAATTTCAATTGATGATATGGGTTCAACCACATTTGAAGTTCATAAAATATTAATGTCAAAGAACATCATAATTATTGAGAATCTAACAAATTTAGATTCCATTACTAATGAGTATTTTATCTTAAGTATTTTGCCACTTAAAAATAAGAATGCTGACGGTTCACCAGTAAGGGCGATTTCCATAGAAAATATATAACAAAATTTCTGCAACAATATTTTTTAGAGAAAAAATAAGAAGTGGCATGTATAAATTTAAAGAATAATCAAATAAAGAAGCAACTAAAACAATAGAATCAAAATGTGGTAAATACATTTGAATGGGAAGGGGCTTAAAATGGAACCTTTTACAAAAAGAGTTGTAGAGATTATAAAAGGAATACCTGAAGGTAAAGTGATGACATATGGTCAAATTGCAACCTTGGCTGGAAGCCCCAGAGGAGCTAGGCAGGTAGTTAGAGTTCTTCATTCCTTAAGTAAAAAATATAACCTGCCTTGGCATAGAGTTATAAATTCAAAAGGGGAGATTAGCATAGTGGATTATGAGTCTAGGAATTTACAGAAGGTATTACTTGAAAATGAAGGTGTAAAATTCAATGATGGCGGCACTATAAATCTAAAGGAATTTCAATCTCATGGGCACAATAGCTTTATGGAATATGGATTTTAATCATTAGAATAAAACACTCAAAAATACCCCATAATAATTTATGGAGTATTTTCAATATAAATGTTATGTTATTACAGATAATATTTTATAAAGCAGGAGCTAGTTTTTTTTATTTCTAACTATGAAAACAATAATATTTGCAGCAGATAGTCCTACTAAGATATATATTGCTCTAGCAAGGAATGGAACAGATCCAAATATAGCACTAACTAGATTGAAATTAAATAATCCTAAAAGTCCCCAGTTTAATGCACCAACCAATACGAATATGAATGATAGTTTGTCTATAATATTAAGTTTATACATAATTCCCCCCAAACTATAAAATTGTTCTATTGTTTAAATTATATTATAAATATAAAATTTTAGAACTGTATAATATTTTTTTTAGAGAGTATATACTATTAAATAGATAATTATATATATTAGAGAATATTTAGAAGCACGCAATTGAAATATACGAACATTTTCATTACTTATGACGATATTGTATGCTATAATATTAATGAAATTTGTTTTATATTTTAATATGTACTTATGGAGGCAGAAAGATATGAGAGATACTTATAACACACCGTTAAACAGTAGATACGCATCAAAAGAGATGAGTTACTTATTTTCAGATGATATGAAATTTAAGACTTGGAGAAAACTTTGGGTTGCATTAGCTGAAGGTGAAAGGTTACTTGGAGTTAATATTACGGAGGCTCAAGTTGAAGAACTTAGATCCTTTGAAGATAATGTTAATTATGAAGTGGCGGAAGCAAAGGAAAAAGAAATAAGACACGATGTAATGAGCCATGTATATGCATATGGAGTTCAATGCCCAAGTGCTAAGGGGATTATTCATCTAGGAGCTACAAGCTGTTACGTAGGCGATAACACAGATTTAATAGTAATGAAGAAAGCACTATTATTAATTAAAAATAAATTAATAAATGTAATAGGTAAATCCTCAAAATTCGCATCAAAGTATAAAGATCTTCCTACTTTGGGTTTTACTCATTTACAGCCGGCTCAATTAACTACTGTAGGTAAAAGAGCAACCCTTTGGATTCAAGACTTAGTAATGGATCTAGAAAACTTAGATTTTGTAATAGATAAAATGAAATTGAGAGGAGTTAAAGGAACAACAGGAACTCAAGCAAGTTTTATGAATTTATTTAATGATGATGAGGAAAAAGTAAAAAACTTAGATAAGTATGTAGCTAATGAAATGGGATTTGAAAATACATACCCAGTTACTGGTCAAACTTATTCTAGAAAACTAGATTCTATAATACTAAATACACTCTCAGAGATAGCTCAAAGTGCATATAAATTCAGTAATGATTTAAGATTACTTCAAAGCATGAAAGAAGTAGAAGAACCTTTTGAAAAAAGTCAAATTGGGTCCTCTGCAATGGCATACAAAAGAAATCCTATGCGTTCTGAAAGAATTAGCGCTTTATCAAGATATATTATAGTAAATTCATTAAATCCTGCTATAACAGCCGCGACACAATGGTTTGAGAGAACATTAGATGATTCAGCTAATAAAAGGATTTCAGTAGCTGAGGCTTTCCTAGCCCTTGATGGAGTTCTAAATTTATATATAAATGTATCGGGAAATATGGTAGTCTATGAAAAAGTTATTGCGGTTCACGTGAATAATGAGCTTCCATTTATGGCAACAGAAAATATTCTTATGGAAGCAGTTAAAAGGGGCGGGGACAGACAAGAGCTTCATGAAAGCATTAGGGTTCATTCTATGGCTGCCGCAAGAAGAGTTAAAGAAGAAGGCTTAAACAATGACCTTATAGAAAGAATTATAAATGATAATAGTTTTAAGATGTCAAAAGAAGAGATTCTAGCTGTAATTGACCCAATTAAATTTACAGGTAGGGCTCCAGGTCAAGTTGTAGAATTCATAGAGGAATATGTAAATCCAATATTAGATGCAAACAAAGATGCACTTGATGTAGAAACTGCTATAAACGTATAATAATTGATATTAACAATTAGACTAATAAGCTATCAGTAGATAAAACTGATAGCTTATTTATTTTAAAAATACTTCTATTAGTAAAGAGTATTTCATAGAAAAACAGATAAATATTTATAATAAGAAAAAAAAATAAAAGTATTTTTCAAAAAAAGAAGGATTTTGATCCCCTCTTGTAGAATAATAATGTCGTGAAATGTAAGTTTCACGACATTATTAAGTTTTTTGGAGGTACGTATGAAATCTGATATTTATAACAGTGAACTCCCTCAGTTTCTAAATGATTATTTTAATTATTTATCTACTATTAAAGGCTGTTCTCCTGCCACTATTGTTGCATACACTGCTGATTTATCATTGCTCCTAAAGTTTTTGAAAATGTATAAAGGCTTAGTCCCATCAGAAAAAGCTTTGCACATTGAGGAAATTAACATTAATGACCTAAACCTAGATACATTAAAAACCCTTACATTACAGGACTTATATGCCTTTGTCTCTTATCTCGGAAAATCAAGGGCTAATGGAAACTATGCTAAAGCTAGAAAAATAGCATCTATAAAGTCCCTTTTTAAGTATTTAACCACTAAAGCCAAAGTACTAAGTGTAGACCCAACAATAGATTTGGAGTCACCAAAACTCGGCAAGCGAAGCCCCGTTTTCTTAACCTTAGATGAAAGTAAGTCCCTATTAGATGCTACAACATCTAGAGATAAGCATTCTATCAGAGATCATAGTATTATTACACTATTTTTGAATTGTGGTATGAGACTTTCCGAGCTCTGCAGTATAAATATTTCGTCTATTAAAAGTGATACACTATCGATTATTGGAAAAGGAAATAAAGAACGAACCATATATTTAAACAATGCTTCACTTAGAGCAATTTATGAGTATTTACCTGTTAGAAATGTAGACATAGAAAAAATTCATGTTGAAGATAAAGATGCCCTTTTTATCAGTGGCAAATTTGGAAGAATCAATAAAAGAACTGTAGAAAGGATTGTAAAAAAGCATATAGGCAATGCAGGCCTTAATAAAGCTAAGTATACTCCCCATAAATTAAGGCATACTTCAGCTACTCTTATGTATAAGTACGGCAATGTTGATATTAGAAGTTTGCAAGAAATTTTGGGCCATGAAAATATATCTACTACACAGATATACACTCACGTAGATAATGATAAATTAAGAAATGCAGTTAAGTCGAACCCACTTTCTGATGAATAAAAAAGAAAAAAAGTATATATTACGCGTATTGCATTCATAAAGTTCGCTTCAATGCTTTATACGTAATATATACTTTTTTGAGTTTAAGAACATTTACTTATTACATATTTTTTACTCTTATAAGTCCAGGAAACTCTTCATGAAGTAGTTCTTCGTTATCTTCTTCATTTTCAAGAAGTTCTGTTATTCCATTTATGTCATCTATGTATTCCCAAACTTCATCATTTTCTGGTATAAAACCATCCTCATTTAGCTTAGATTGTTCTTCTTCTTCTTCCAATAGTAAATCATATTTTTCTAATTGTGCTAATTCCTCAGCTTTTGTTAGTTCTTTAGAATCTTGTAATTCTTTAGAATTTTGTAATTCATGAATTTCATTTTCACTATCTTCTTCTAGTTCTTCTTTTACTTCTGATAAATCAATTTCATTCTTATCATAAAAATCATTATCTAAACCTTCAATTACTTCATCCTCAAAGACTTCATCAATATTTATAGCTTTAACATCATAACCTTCGAGTTCTAGACATTTCCCACAATTATTACATTTTTTATTAGAATCTAATTCGCAGACTTCACATTCTCCACAATTATTACAAATCTTTCTATCGTTAAATATACAATTTTTAGACATATAACACCACACTCCATTTATTTTCAAATACCATCATAATAGTTTATTATAACAAATAAGCTTTCAATAATCAAACCTTGATATTTTTTTAGTGAATAATTTTAACCTAACCACTATTTTATATTTTAACACAATTATTTACATTTATTCACTTATACATTTCTTTTGAAAATACGAACATAGGTTTGATGTTTTTGCATTTATATGGTATAATTTTAATACGAATGAGAGGTGTTTCCATGTTAACTCAAAAAAAAGACAAACAAAGTGAAATATATAACTACATAAAAGATCAAGTTCAATCAAAAGGATATCCACCTTCAGTAAGAGAAATATGTGAGGCTGTAGGATTGAAATCTACCTCAACTGTTCATGGCCATTTAGAGAGATTAGAGAAAAAAGGATTTATTCGTAGGGACCCTACTAAGCCTCGTGCTATTGAACTATTAAAGGATAATGTCATAAGAAAAGAACTAATAGATATCCCTATTATAGGAAAAATCACAGCTGGAATACCAATTTTAGCAGTTGAAAATATTGAAGACACCTTTACTATACCATTAAATTTTACTAAAACCAATAATGAACTATTTATGCTTAAAGTGTCTGGTAGCAGCATGATTGAAGCAGGAATATTAGATGGTGACCTAGCTATAATAGAGAAAGTTAATACCGCTACAAATGGCGACATAGTTGTAGCACTCATTGATAATGAAGCAACTATAAAAAGATTTTTTAAGGAAGAAGGCTATATAAGACTTCAACCTGAAAATTCAACTATGTCCCCTATCATAGTTGAGGACTGTTCAATATTAGGTATACTTGTTGGTATTTATAGGAATTATTAAAATATACTTTTAAATGTTTGTTATAAAACAAAAGCCTGCAATGATATAAATCATTTGCAGGCTTTTGTTTTTACTTCACTATTTTAACTACAACTTTTTAACTTAGATAACACTTGAAAGTGCTATTAATATTCCGATTTTAGCATGATCAAAGGTTAATCCACCCTGTAAATATGCTATATAAGGCTCTCTAATAGGAGCATCTGCTGATAATTCTATAGATGACCCCTGAATAAATGCACCCGCTGCCATTATAACCTGATCCGCATATCCTGGCATATCCCAAGGTTCACATTGAACAAACGAATCAATAGGAGATCCCACTTGTATGCCCCTACAGAAATTAATCACTTTTTCCTTATCATTAAACTTAATAGCTTGAATTATATCACTTCTTTTATCGGTATACTTAGGAAGAACTTCAAATCCTGCAAGTTCCATAATTCTCGAACAAAAAATAGCGCCTTTCAATGCTTCCATAGCTACATGTGGTGCTAAGAATAGTCCTTGATATAAAGAACGCATAACTCCAAAAGTAGAACCACACTCCCCTCCTATACCAGGAGTTGTTAATCTATAAGACGCTTGCACTACATACTTCTCTTTACCTGCAATATATCCACCTGTAGGTGCAATGCCGCCACCAATATTTTTTATTAATGAACCGGCAACTAAATCTGCACCTACATCTGTAGGCTCCTGAACATCAATGAATTCACCATAACAATTATCTACAAAGCAAATTACCTCTGGATTTATAGCTTTTGCCGACTTTATAATCTCTTCTATTTCACTTATTAATAATGCTTTTCTCCAGCCATATCCAGTAGATCTTTGAATATGAATTAACTTTATAGACTTATCTTCTAGAAGATTCTTTTTCATTAAGTCAATATCAACTTTAGAAATTTTATTTAATTCTAATTGCTTATATTTCACACCATAATCTTTTAATGAACCTATATCTTTAGTAACATTTATACCTATTATATTAAGCAGTGTATCGTATGGTGTTCCACATACAGACATCATAGTATCATTAGGTCGTAAATTACCAAATAAGGCTGCTCCAATGGCATGTGTTCCATTTACAAAATGTGGTCTAACTAGTGCACTCTCACAATTAAAAACTCTTGCATATACTTTATCTAATGAATCACGTCCAATATCGCCATAACCATAACCAGAGGAATTTGTAAAATGAGATTCGCTAATTCTTTCATCTTGAAATGCCGTCAAAACCTTAAGTTGATTAAATTCTCTTATTTCATCAAGAATCTCAAACTGTTTTTGAACATCTTGTATTGCTATTTCATAGAGTTCTAGGGTTTTCGAGCTTATTTTATACTTTTTTTGAAGGTATTCTTTTGTTATATCTATCATGATTCCAGGTCCCCTTTTGTCATTAATTTATTATATATGCATTTAAAATTACACTTAAAGTAGCTCAAATAAAATGTACTATTAGTTATGTAGTTATATAAACTACCTTAGTAATAATAACATATAAACTACTGATGTAGAATAGTTTTGTATAGACACTAAGTAATAAGCCTCTAATAAGCCTATATTTTAACTAATATTTCCATAATGTTTTTCTCACCGTGGATACCACTGAAATCATGAACATATAAACAATTGTTTTGCTGCAAATCTACGTCTAAAACTCTAAAATCAAATCATACCATATTGAGCCCCCATGCACTGATTTAGATATACCTTTATCTACATATCCAAACTTTGTATAATAATAAATAAGTTCCTTTTTACAAGTTAGAATAACCCCTTTACGACCTGCTATTCTTGATACTTCTATCATGTAATTCATTAACTGTGCTGCAATTCCCTGATTACGATAATTTGGCATAACATCTAGACCAAAAATAGTCTGGTAATCCCCTTTTTTTATATGTAGTGTAGAATCTTTAAAGAGGTCATCATATATAACAGTTCCATTAATAACGCAACCATTAACAAAGCCAATTATTTCGCCATTTAGTTCTGCTACAAAAAAGCTTTCTGGGAATGTTTTAATACGCAGTTCTAATGACACTTTCGTAGCGGCTTCGGCTTCGGGAAAACAATCCATTTCAACTTCGGTTACTGCATCTAAATCTTTTATAGATGCTTGTCTAATTTTAATCTCCATTATGCACTTCCTTCATTGCTACTTCAAATTTTACAATCACTTAAAAATATTATAAAACTCTTTTAACTCTCTTTTAACTTCTTTTGAAAGATTATGCCATCGAATTCCCTGTATTGCACCTTCTAAAGCATATAACCTATTTATACAAGCCGAGCTATCGATACCTTTTATTCTTAACCAAGCTTGCTTACTTCCAATTTCAATTAATTGTTTAACCGTTTCTATTCCAACTTCATTTAGTTGTTTCTGAACTATTTTTCCAATATTAGGCAACAAGGATAAATCATCCATTAAATCATTCCCCCATTAACATTTATAACATCAAATTACTTCGCGGTCTTTTAGTATTATTATTCTTTTTCAGAAGGCTTTTTTCCATATATCTTGTATAATATAGAATCATATTGTCCTAACTTGTCTGCTAACATATGCCAATTCTTATGTTGAGCATTTGACACATTCGCTTGATTCGTCTCCATATTTTTAACTCGTACACTAATATTTTTAATATCCTTTTGCATTTCTATTAACATTTCTTTTATTTCGATATCCATAATTATCTCCTTCTCAACTTCTATATTATCTCTAAATCTATTATACGGTTTAGGAATTCCATTGTAAAACTATTTTAGTATGTCTATATCACTTACCCCTAAATTTCATATACTATAAGTAATATATATAATTTTTAGGGGGTATTTATTATATTTAAAACAATAAATTTAAGTCACCCCAGAAAAATCTTTGAAGATACTATAAATAATACTATTTTCGAAGCAAAGTTAAAAAATATTAAACATAACACATGTCCATCCATAATAGGTTTTATAATAAGCAGTATATTACTAAACCCAAATTATGCCTATGCTAAAGATGCGGCACAACAAGGCACAGAAGTTATTAATATTTTATCAATTCTAGGGCCACCAACATTACTTACAGCAGTAGAAATATATAAGGTAAGAGCCTATATAAAAATGTACATTTATAATCTAAAATCACACCTACATGAAGCTCCAGTATCAACATAATTATCAAATTGCGTTTATATATCCTTAATTATATATCTTTCAAAACAAAAGAACATTATGTAATTAGTTAGACTAATTACATAATGTTCTTTTGTTATTCTACTTCAATGAAACGAATTTGACATTTTTACTTTCATAATTAAAAATATATTTAATCACCCTAGAATAATTCTTAATAATAATAATTATAATTATGCATTTTTTCTATGAATACTAAAATAATGGATATAACCCGAAGTGACTTGCAATAAGAACGAAAAAACAATTTAAATTTAGTTTAGAAATTCTTCTTTTGTGGATATAAGATTCTCGTAAGACTGCACAGGGGGTGCAGTCTAGCGAACCTGAGCCAGGACGGCGAATGTAAGCGCTAGAGAATTTTATATTCACAAAAGTCTAGAATTTCTTAATTAAATTTCTTGTTTAGAGTTCGTTTGCAAGTCACGAAGGGGATTTCTTATTTTTTATAGAATTTCTTAATAGTTTCACAAACAAATTCTACTTCTTCTTCAGTTATTTCTGGATATATAGGAAGTGCCATAACGTTCTCAGCTATTCTTTCAGCTACTGGGAAATCGCCTTTTTTGTATCCTAAATATTCAAAGCATTTTTGAAGATGAAGTGGAATTGGATAATAAATGCTTGTTCCTATTTCATTAGCCTTTAAGTATTCTGAAAGTTCATCTCTTCTTTCAGCTAATATGTTAAATACATAATAAACTGGTTTTTGATTTCCTTTAATTGCAGGTATTTTAATGAACTCACAATCTTGTAATCTATCTTTATATAATTTTGCAATACGATCTCTATTTTCAATTGCATCATTTATATATTTTATTTTTACTTGTAATATAGCAGCTTGCATTGAATCAAGTCTTGAATTATATCCTATAAAATCATAATGATACTTTCTAGATGCTCCATGAACTCTGTATATCTTAGCAAGATTTGCCAAGTTGTCGTCATTGGTTACTATCATACCTGCATCGCCATATGCTCCTAGAGTCTTCGTAGGGAAGAATGAGAATACTCCAAAATCTCCTATAGTACCTGCATGTTTGTAGTCTGATCCATTACCCTTCCATCTCATACCGAAAGATTCTGCAGAGTCTTCTAAAACCCTTAAGTTATGTCTACTAGCTATATCCATAATTTTATCCATATCACCCATTTGTGAAAATAAGTGGATTGGAATAATTCCTACAGTATCTTTTGTTATCTTTTCTTCTATTTTGGTGGCATCTATACTAAATGTTTCTTCATCAATATCAACAAATACAGGCTTTGCTCCATTCTTTGCTATGCAAGATGAAGATGCGAGGAATGTAAAAGGTGAAGTTATTACTTCTGTGCCCTCTTTAAAACCCAATATGTCAGAAGCCATTACTAAGCCATCTGTTCCTGATGCAACACCAATTGCATATTTAGCTCCAGTAAATTCTTTAACTGATTCTTCAAAGTCAGTTACCTCTTTACCAAGCATTGATACTCCTCTTTCCATAAGTCCTAGAACAGCCTTGTCAAATTCCAATTTTTTCTCTTGATATTCTCTTGTTGGTGTAAAAAATTTAACTTTCATTGTATAACCTCCGATTTAATATTTATTATTTAGAAATTATCTTTTCAACGCATTTTATTACTTCGCTTACCACATACTCTGCATCTTCTAATTTAAGTGTTGAGTATACTGGAAGGGTTATTTCATTCGCATACTGATTATAAGCATTTGGATAATCTTCTATAGAATAACCAAGATTTTTATAAAGTGTAAACATTGGTAATGGTATAAAATGAACATTCGTAGCAATTCCTATATCTGCAAGTTTTTGTATTAGTTCATCTCTTTGCGCCTCAATAAATCCTTTTAGTCTTAATGTATACAGGTGATATGAGGTCTCTTTATTTTCATCTTTTGTAAAAGGAATAATTGCCCACCCTTTACTCTCAAGAGCTTTAGTATACACCTCAAAAATGGCTTTACGCTTTATAAGCATTCCTTCATATCTTTGAAGTTGTGCAATACCTATAGCAGCATTAATATCTGTCATGTTACATTTCATTCCGGCTGTCATAATATCATATTTCCAAGCTCCTGCTTTCATTTTAGCCATTGCATCCTTTGACTGGCCTTGAAGAGAAGTTATTTTAAATTCTTTCACTAAATTTTCCTTGCCTTTAAAGTTATTATCATTAAAGGTAATTGCTCCACCTTCTGCTGTTATTAAATTTTTCACTGCATGGAAGGAGAAAACATTAAAATCAGCCTGTGATCCAACTTTTTCACCTTTGTATATTGCTCCAAAGGAGTGGGCTGAGTCTGATATAAATATAATATCCTCTCTATTTTTTTCCTTAAGTACTGCTTTTATAGCATCATAGTCCACAGGAACCCCTGCAATATCAACAGTGATTATTGCTTTGGTTTTAGGTGTAATTGCCATACCTAACTTTTGCTCATCTATTAAAAAACTACCTTCTTTAACATCTACAAAGGTTGGTCTAATTCCTCTATGAACTATAACATTTGCTGTAGCTGTATACGTATAAGGTGTTGTAATAACCTCATCGCCCTTTGCTATATTAAAAACCTTTAATATAAGTTCTAAACCTGCACTTGCACTTGCCAGTGCTACTGTATTGCTTACTTCACAATATTCAGCAATTTTATCTTCAAATTCTGCAGTCTTAGGTCCTGTTGTAATCCAACCAGAATCTAAAACCTCCATTACAAGTTTTTTCTCTGCCTCTGTTATATCTGGTGGTGAAAAAGGAATATTCTTGATTTTCATATATATCCTACCTTTCAAATTAAATTTTGTTTTAAATTTAAATTGCTAATAATCTATTTTTTGCTTAAATCTTATAATTAACCCACAAAAGCTAAAAAAAATATAGCATTTATGATGGTTTTACTTATGAAGTCTTTTGAGCTTTAAAAAATCCTGTATCTTTAGTTATATAAATTCCACCTTCTGTAGCAATTTTATCTTTTAGATATTTGTTAAGTTCATGGAGTCTTTCGCTATTAAAACTTTCGCGCACATTCCCTGGCATAGAAAACATATAATCAATAATTGGTGCTACTTCTGTTACAATCAAGTTATCCTCATATCTTTTCATTTCTATATTATGAAACCATTTTTTTAACTTTTCCTGGCCATTTTCCAGCTTAAACCTGGAAGTAATATCAGAACTCTTGATATCCATTGTTTCTGATTTAAACTTAGACATAATGTCTCTAATTTCAATCATATGATTTTGTCCAACAGTGGAAGAATAAAAATATCCACCAGGCTTTAATACCCTAAATATTTCTGACAGTGCTCCATCAATATCTTCTACATGATAAAGCATATGATTAGCTATTACTACGTCAAAGCTACAATCCTCATAAGGTATATCTTGCACATCTATGATTTGGAACATAAAATCATCTGCTTTTTTTCCTAAGTTTATCTTAGCATCACTTAGCATTCCTTTAGAAACATCACTTAAAGTAATATCTAAGTCTACAGAAATTCTATCTATATTCTTTTTCCATAAATTAGCATCTCCACATCCTAGTTCAAGAATTTTACAATGTTTAGGTAGATTTAATTCATCAAAATACCATCTCATCCATCCATATTTATTTACACTGTACATCTCATGAATATTTATCCTTGCCCTTAAATTTGAAGCATTTTCATACTGCTCAAGTAGCCGTTTGTCAGAATTAATTACATTTATAATGTTGGTAAACTTATCCCAGCTTATATTCTCTTTGTTCTCCATGTCCATGGCTTCATCAATAGCTTTGATTACCATGAAAGTATGTTCTGCTCTTTGTTTCATGATCTTCTTTTGTATTTCTAAGGATTTTACAAAATTTTCATCAGTGACATCATTTTCGGTTATTTTCTTAATTTCATAGAGAGAAAAACCAATAAATTTCAAGGTTAATATTTGTTGAAGCCTCGCAAAGTCTTGATTACTATACAATCTGTGTCTTGCCTCATTATAGGAACTAGGCTTCATTAAATTTATTTTATCATAATACCTAAGAGTTCTTAATGTAACACCTGCTTTTTCTGCAAATTCACCAATGGTGAAAAAATGTGATTCATTATTGTTCAACGTGACCACTCCTTATGGAACTTACACCGTAAATACATGTAAATTTATCTCTATATAGGTATATTAACACATTACGTTACGTCATGTGCAATAGTTTTTTAAAAAATAAAAAAATTGACCACAGCTACTAGATAGTTGTGGTCAATTTTTATTATAAAATCAATTCTTTCTTTTCAACATTTGAATTATACAATAATCCAATGAGAATTATAAATCCACCAATAATTTTCCCTTTTGAAACAAAACCAACTCTGAAATAATCAATAAGTATACCTGTAAAAAGTTGACCTATGAATATAAGCAAAGTAGTATATATAGTAGGAATTTTAGGAAGTACAATATTAGAACTAGCAACCACCACTACCCCTATCATCCCACCTAAAAGAGCCCACCATGGTATTTTAGTAAAACTACTATAATACAATTTTAGAGAACTATTCACTATAAGCATAAGTACTATGGTACTTAGAAGTCCTACAATATAGTTTATGAGCGTTCCCTTAAGCACCCCTATTTTTTTAGCTAGATGCGAATTTATAATCATAGATATTATAGTAAAACAACCACATAAAACTGCTAAAATTATATATACCATGTTTTCCCTCCCTATTTTAAATAAATCATTGTGACTAAACCAGAAAATATTATAAAAAACCCAATAATTTTTTTCTTTTTAAATTTATAAACATTTAATCCAAATAGTCCATAATGATCTATAAAACAGGCTAATACTAATTGTCCAAAAATTCCTAAGGATAGTGTTAAAGAAGCTCCAAGGGAATTGAAACATAAATTATTTAAGAAAACCATCAAAACTCCTATTAAACCACCACTAAACAAATAAATGGGAATATTCTTTGTTAGGTTAAATTTTTCTTTTCTTAATATTAAAATAATAGTTATAGCTATAAGTCCTACTATATGAATTATTAATATTGACCTATATTGATTAGTATAATTTACTAAAAGCCCATTAAACGTTACCATTATAGCAATTAATATACCTATAAATACTGCAGATATTTTATACATTTAGTTCCCCCATTCTTTAATAGTGCCCTACTCTTCTTTAATAAGACTATCATAAAACTTTTGGCTTCTATATGACACATGTCATATTTTTGCTAAATTAATTATACAAAACCAAATTAAACTATTATACTAATACCTATATAAACATACTAATTTGTATCACCCCTAAAAAGGTCCAAGGAGGAATTTTAATGAAACGCATAAATAATCAAACTGAATTAGACAATTATATGGGAAAATATAACATTGAAAGTTTTTTCGGAATAAACATGAAAAAATATATGGAGCTACATTTATTTGAAAAAGGAAGCCACATTGTAAAAACTGATGAACCCATAAATTATTTTTATTTTTTTGTTGAAGGTAAAGTAAAGGTATATACTATTCTAAAAAATGGTAAATCTCTTCTTTTTAGATTATATAAACCACTAAATATAATTGGTGATGTGGAATTTATTGATTGCGATACCGCTAATTCAAATATTGAAGCAATAAACGACTGTTTGTGCATTGGCATATCAATGAAAAATCTAAGAAAATATGCTATTAATGACCCAATTTTTTTAAAGTATATGTGTACAAGCCTTGGCAAGAAATTTATAAGCTCCTCTATCGTTAGTTCAATAAATATTCTTTATCCACTAGAAAATAGATTATCAAGTTATCTACTTGCTATTGCGCCAGAAAATAGTAAGCGTTCAAATTTAGATGGTGGAATTATAACAGATAAGTTTACAGAAATGGCAGATTTGCTTGGAACAAGCTATAGACATTTAATTAGAACTATAAATAAATTATGCCAGGAAAACATAATAAGAAAAGAAAAAAATTCTATTATTATCCTAAATAAAAATGCATTGGAAAAACTTGCAGGGGATTTATATGAATAAAGGGCAAGTATTATTATAAGCTCACCCACTTATAATAATATCTGTCCTTTTTTTATTATTCTAAAATATCAGCGCTATTTCATTCCATTCATTTTACCCTTTAGTGCCTTAACTCTCCCATTTATATAATTAAGAAGTTCTTTTTTGTCATCTTTTATTTCGGTTGGAGCGCTAGTAACCATGCTAATTATATCTAATTTGTTACCTTTTATCTCTTTAGCAACTTCATAAGCTAAGTATGTATTTTTCATTTTCCAATAGGTAACGTTAAATTGGTCTGCTTGGCGTTTATTGTAATGTCCTTTTTCAATGCCAAACTGAAATAAGTCTGCTGCTGATTCTAATTCCTCTAAATCTTGAACCTCTAAAGTCTCTTTAACTAAATCCTGAAATGTTTTCATTTTAGCTCTCCTTTTTAACAGGTAATATTATTTGTTGATATATTATTAATATCACCGAGTTGTTTGTTTTAAGAAAGTTACTTTTATAAATCTTTCCCACAACTTTTATATTTTAACACATATTGAAGAATATTTGAATTATAAATTCACATATGTTTTTATCTTTATACCTTTTTTAACATAATTCAAAGTAATTATTAGTAGAATGTATAATGAGCAATCATTTACTATTTTAAGGGGGAAACATATGCAATTTGACAATGGACCTATAAAAACTAACTCTAACATTAAACTATCTACAAGAGAACAACTCAAGGGAAATTGGGGCACTGCTATCTTATTATGTCTAATATTCTCCATAATATGTGGTTTGCCTAGTTACGTTCCTTACTTCGGCGGAATCATAGGCATATTATTATCTGGACCTTTGACCTTAGGTCTCTCTATTTGTTTTTTAAAACTTGTTAGGTATGAACCTTTTATATTTGAAAATTTATTTGATGGGTTCAAAAATTTTTCTACTGCCTTAATAGCACAACTATTAATACTTATATTTGTTTTTCTTTGGTCATTACTTCTTTTAATACCAGGAATAATAGCATCTTATAGATATTCCATGGTATTCTATATATTATGTGACAATCCTGAAATAAGTGCAATGGAAGCATTAAACAGAAGCAAGGAAATGATGATAGGTTTTAAATGGAAACTATTTTGCCTACATTTAAGTTTCATAGGCTGGGGATTACTAGGAATACTAACACTTGGAATAGGTTATTTATGGTTAACACCATATATATATGGTTCTATTGCAAACTTCTATGACAATATAAAAGCTACTAATGAAAAGAAAATATATTAATAGGATAGTTTACCTTAGATAAAATTGTGATTTTCTAGGTATAATAAATAGACCTAATACAGATTAACATTACTTGCTAATCTGTATTAGGTCTATTTTAATATTATCTTTATAAATTTTAAAGGCCCTCCCAAAAGTCGTCCCACTCACTTGAATTTACCTGTGCCTCAAATTTTTTACTGAAATATTTATTTAGTTGTTCTTTTAGGCAGCTGTAATCCCCCATGCTATGCTTTCGTTGAGCATATTCTCTCAGCACTTCATATTCTTCCTCCGACATGAGATACCTATAATGCTCATTGAGTCTTTGAAGACCTTCTAAGGTAATCGGACGAGCTATATTTTTTTCTGTAACAACAATTGTTGATGCAACAAAGTCACCCACTCTCTTATGCTCCTTTGTTAAAAATATTAATACCACACCTATACCAAAAACATCAATAAACACTCGAAATAAATTTCTTAGTGCAGAATGCTTAAGTGTGATAGGTTGACCATTGTTTCTTATAGTTCTAATTCTAAAGAATTTTTTACCAATTGTCATACCATTCATGCTTAGTTCCATAGCTATAAAATAACCATAACTTATTAGGGCATATAAAAGTAATGTCCCTCCAATAATCCAGCCATAGTTTTCTTTCCAGAAATCTGGCGAGAAATATCCCATTAGTAGTAGTGCTATTCCCAGTATCAAAAACATTACACCTTGAATTATCATGTCGATAAGTACAGCGCCAGTTCGTGAACCGAGTCCTGCTAGTGTATATTCAACTTCTATATTTTCTGGTGTTGTAATTTTAATTTTTTGCATGGTACTCCTCCAACTCTTTATACAATATTTTTTGAGAAATCTACATATAATCTACACAATTTACAATTAATTTGGTAAAATAAGCATGAGGTGAAAATATTGAATGAGGAACTATTCATAAAAGTAAATTCTGAAACTTGGGGAGAACTTGAATCTCTCGCCAACATAATAAATAAAAGTGGTTTGAAATCTATACCTTCTAAAGATGTAAAGAAATTTCTACAAGCTTTTAGGCAAACAAGCCATCATTTGGCATATGCTAGAACTCATTACCCTAAAAGCTATGTGGTGTCTTATTTAAACTCCCTACTTGGTAAATGCCATAGTTATGTTTATGCGGTGAAAAAAGTGTCACCAAGTATTTTATTGAAATATATTGCTTATGATTTTCCAAAGCTTTTAAAGGAGTATAAATGGTTTATAATATGTTCCTTCTCTTTTTTTGCTATTGGGGCCCTATTAAGCATGATATTAGTTTTTATCAATGTTGATAATGCTACTATGTTTCTTCCAGAAAACTTAATTGCTACAATAAAAAGCGGGAAATCTAGTAGTGGACAGTGGAACTACCCCTTAATGTCCAGTTATATTATGGTAAATAATATTTCTGTTTCCTTAAAAGCTTTTGTTATGGGTATAACCCTTGGAATAGGAACAATCTATGTATTATTTTTTAATGGCGCCATGCTTGGGGCTCTAACAGCACTAGTTTATACGTATGGTAATCCGTTAAACTACTGGTCTCTTATTCTTCCTCATGGAGTAATTGAACTTACTGCTATCTTTATTTCAGGGGCTGCAGGACTTATAATTGCTAAAAGCATACTACTACCTGGTAAATATTCACGAAAACATTCTTTGATAAAAGGTGCAAAAGAATCTGTCTCCCTAATAATCGGTGTAATATTTATGCTTGTAATTGCAGGAATTATAGAAGGCTTCTTTACCCCTCTAGACATTTGTGCATCATCAAAGCTTATTTTTGCTGCTGTTTCTGCAATACTATTAACAGTTTATTTTTCTATTCCACACTTTGTAAAAAAGTAACATCTAGAAAAGTTTATCCAAACGATAAACTTATCTATTTTTTTACAGATAACTATGGTTTTTCACTTGGATATATTTATTAACCACAGTGTATTCCAGTTTTTCCGGAGCACATTCAATGCAAAGAATTCCTTTTCGATTTAAGAGATTTATTATCTTACGTCTTTCATCAACAATTTCTAGAGCAACTCCTTTATTAAATAAATCCTCTTTACTTTTTATTTTAAGTGAGCTTATTAATTCTATACTTTCATTTTTTATAAGAATTATAACCACTAGATTATTCTTAGAAATAATTGGTAGAACCTTTAGTATACTTTCTGTTTCCTCTAGGGTGTTAAAATCCGTAAAAAAGAAAACAATGCTTCTATGGCGCTCCTTCTTTTTTAAATAGTAAAAAGCTTCATCATAGTTAGAAGTTTGATTAGTGTTATCGATGTGATAAAGAGCATCCATGATTTTGCCTCTATGACCAGCTCCCTTGCCAGGCATGATCATATTATCTACATTAGTATTAAATACCATGAGGCCTGACTTATCACCATTTTGATTGACTATATCTGAAAGAATAAGGGCTGTATTAACAACTAAATCAAGTTTTCTAAACCCTCTAACGGTGTAGCTCATAGCTCTCCCAGTATCTATTAAGATATGAACGTGCTGATCTTTTTCAGGTTCGTATTGATTTAGTATTGGTTTATTACCTCTAGCAGTTGCTTTCCAGTTAATCTTTCTATACTCATCCCCTGCTACATATTCTCTTAAACTTTCAAAAGAGGTACCTTTTCCAAGAGTTTTTAATGTTTTTTGCCCCTGTTTAAAAGAACGATTATTACACATATTAAGCTTGTATTTACGAAGATTTTTCATGTTTGGATAAACCTTATAGTCACGTTTGAGTGACACCTTGAATATCTTTGTGCAAAGCTTCAGTCTTCCCTTACATTTAACATGAATATTTTCAAAGGTAAAAGCTCCACGCTTAGTAGGAAATATGAAGTATTGGAAATTTTTCTTCTCCCTAGGCAAAGCGGTACCTTTCATTATAATATTTTCAGTTTTAAAATAGAAATCTGGAATTTCATCCACTAGCTCCAAACTGAGGTTATAGTTGCTCTTGTTAAAAATTTGAACACCAATAGCTTCTTTTTCATATATTGACAACTTATCTGTGCCAATACGTTCAATAGATATGTCACTTTCATTTACAGAAATAAAGTAATCAATTATTAATAAAGTGGCACATATTAAATTATAAATTACAAACACTGTAAGTGAATTATTTGTAAGCAGTGATAATATAAGAAGCACAATTCCACCACATAACAAATATAGAAATCGCTTGGTAATACCCATTGATATCCGCCCTCCCTATCTCGGTACTTTTTACCTAGGTGTTTTTACCTGGGTACTTTTACTTTAGAAAGTATATCTATAAGTACCTCTTTGGGCATAATACCCTCTAGTTCTAGTTCTGGCTTTAAGGTTATGCGGTGTCTTAGTGTTGGGATTGCCATTTTTTTTATGTCCTCAGGAATTACATAATCTCGTCCACAAATAGCAGCACAAGCTTTAGAACTCTGAAGTAGTGCAATACTTCCTCTAGGAGAACTTCCGATTTCAATAATAGGATTATTTCTAGTTTCATAAACGATTTTTACAATATATTCCATAACAGCTTCATCCACTTTAACATTTTGAATTTCTTCTTTGCATTTTAAGATGTCGGAAGCTGAGCAAACTCTTTGTAAATCACACTTATCTAAGTCTACACTTGAAAAGCCTTCATTATGACGTTTCAAAATTTCTTTTTCTGCGGATATCGAGGGATAATCAATTATAAGCTTCATCATAAATCTGTCTACAAGTGCTTCTGGCAAAGAATAAGTGCCTTCATACTCTAGTGGATTTTGTGTTGCAAATATCATAAAAGGTGCATTAAGGGTAAACATCTCTCCATCAATTGAAACAGTACTCTCAGACATAGCTTCAAGAAGGCCCGCCTGTGTTTTAGGAGGTGTACGATTAATTTCGTCGGCTAATATAAAATTAGAAAAAATAGGACCTTTCTTAAGTTCAAACTCTCTTGTACCCATATTAAATACCTTTGTACCTGTTACGTCTGATGGCATTAAATCGGGTGTAAACTGAATTCTTTTAAAATCTACTGAAAGTGTCTTTGCTAAAGCTCTTACCATCAAAGTCTTGGCAACACCTGGAAAACCTTCTAGTAGTACGTGCCCACCAGAAAACAAACTTATTAGAGAATATTCTACTAGTTCCTCCTGTTCTACTATAACTTTTTTTATTTCATTATTTATTTTTTCTACTAGTTTTCTTGTAAAGTCTTTTTCAATGTTTTCCAATGCAGACCGCTCCTTTTGTCTAAAATTTTATTAAGATGTTCTATCATAGTTACTACATGAATATATTCTTTTACCTTTATTTTATTTTTTCTCTTTTTCATAAATTCAAAAACACTTTTAGCCTGATTTAAAGATGGTATTTTCTCTTTTTCCCAATACTCTAACCATTCTTCTTCCTTACCCACAAAGCCTTTTAAAAAGTTCTTATAATAGTTATCTACCATCAAATCCCAGCATTTAGCTTGCCTATAAAGAGAAGCTGCCGAATATAAATACTCATTTTCGCTTCGTTCTACTTCCTCGTGGAATGGCATAGCTTTACCAAACTGCTTACCCTTATAATAAAAAAATGCAATTAGAACTATTAAAATTTGATAAATTATATATTTAAATCTGATTGGTATTGCATCCCAAATTGATTTTGTAGTAGCTGATGAAAACAAATAGGATTCATTAAAATATAATTTATCATAAGAATAATTATCAATTTCTTTAATAAGATCATAAGTGTTTGTGGTATCTTTAAGGAGCGTTTTATTTGTCATAAAATCTGCATCAGCATTTATGATTCTGCCTTTACCATATGTATACAGTTTTATATTTCCTTTTGCATCAATTGATGTTGCATATTTAATAGATTCAGACGTTTCTGGTGTAATATAAACTAGCACTCCACCCTTTTCTACCCATTGTTTTACCTCTTGATCATTTATATTAAATTTCCCTCCAGGCGGTATTAGCTGCACACTATTAGTTTTGCATCTAATCAACTGTTTTAATGTTCTTTCTACTGGATAATTAAGCTTATTTAATGATTGATAAAATACACTATATCCCATTTTAGATTTATTTACTACAGAAAATGGGGGCAAGTTTTTCTCCATTCTTGTAGAAATGTATAAAGACAGAAAAAGAAACAGGGGTATAATTAAAATAAATAAGAATAGATCTTTATTAGTTTTCTTCTTCATATGCTAGCACCTCGTCCCAAATCAGATTAATATTTTGGAAAGCCTTGTCATAGGATTCCCTATTGTAAACCCTATGACCATACCAAGAGTAATTAAAGTCACTTATTAAATAATCAAATACTGAAAATCCCGAAAATTTACTTTTCTTTAAATATTGGTAAATCTCTTCATTGGTTTTGGATTCATCAAGATAAATAATGTTCTTTTCGTGCATCAATAGCAAAATAGCAATAAAATCATATCTAATAGCTGCTCTAAAATCTTCCTTTTGTCTGAAGGAAGCCGCTGTATGTCTCAAACTGCTAGGAGTGGTTTTATCGAGGATTTTCTCTCCTAAAATTTCCTTAATTCTTGATTTTCTCTCGAAAGTTTTGCTTGCTTTTACAATTATTAATACCACTATTGTACAAATCATTAAGATTCCAATAACTATTAATATATTAGCTAGATTATTTGATAGGGAATCTGGAGCTGGGATGTTTGAAATAGTATTATTAATTAGTTTTCCTATCCACTGACTTATGTCTTCCTTAATTTTAGTAATAAAATCTAATACGGTATTTCTTAAGTGTTCATATTCAGAACCCTGAAGTATATTGTTAACGATAAGATCAAACTCTTTTTTAGTTGGTGTCGCCATACTGATTACCCTCACACAACTGCCCCTTTTCATAGTCCTTTTTTATTTTGTTTAGCTTTAGTGATATATCATAGCCTTCTTTTTTAAATTTTTGATTATAATATAAGTGCGTCATCATAATTGTTAATAGTGGCGATATAACCAGCCCTGATAAGAGACTAATAGGCCATTGTAAAAAATTATACATCATAGTCCCATAGGCCAGTAAATCTTGTTGAATATTCAAAAACTTTAGAAGCATATAAATCATACCTGCCACAATGCCTATAAAACTCTGAAGGGAGCTTGTAACTTATATTCCGCTGAATGAATTTAGAAACTAATTATTTACTTAAAAGATATTTATTTACAATTATTTACAAAAAGGAATTTTTAG
>NZ_JAHLDL010000048.1 GCF_018861315.1 Clostridium bowmanii
AAAACTAAAAATTCCTTTTTGTAAATAATTGTAAATAAATATCTTTTAAGTAAATAATTAGTTTCTAAATTCATTCAGCGGAATATAAGTTTTAAATTTATCCTAACCAATAATAATTTATTGGTTAGGATAAATCCATAAAAAAAGATTATCTACATGCTAATATATAGATAATCTTTTTATTTATTATAATAGTTTTTATTTAAGAATTAGATTTAGGGCCTGATCTAAATCAGCAATAATATCTTCTACATTTTCAAGGCCTACTGCAAGTCTTATTAATCCATCACTTATTCCAGCCTCTAATCTTTCTGCCTGTGAATATGGTGAATGAGTCATTGAAGCAGGATGTTCAACTAAAGTTTCAGCATCTCCTAAACTAACAGCAATGCTACAAAGCTCCATAGAATTCAAGACTTTTTTACCTTCTTCAAGTCCGCCCTTTATTTCAAAAGCAATGATACCACCTGGAAGATTCATTTGTTTTTTTGCAAGTTCATATTGTGGAAAGCTTTTAAGTCCTGGATAATATACACTTTCAACTGCTGGATGGCCTTCTAAAAACTCAGCTACAGCCATTGCATTGCTGCAGTGTCTTTCCATTCTTATCTCTAGTGTTTTCATTCCCCTTATAATCAAAAATGCATCAAAAGGGCTTAAATTAGCTCCCGTCATATCTTTAACACCAAATAATCTAACCTGATCAATAAATGCTTTAGATCCAACAGTAAAACCAGATATTACATCCCCATGCCCATTTATAAATTTAGTCCCAGAGTGTATAACAACATCCGCACCTAGTTCTAATGGTCTTTGTATATATGGGGTACTAAATGTATTGTCCACCATAACTATACAATCTCCCTTAGCATGGGCAATCTTTGATATTTCCTCAATATCCGTTATAAGTAATGTTGGATTTGCTGGTGTTTCTAAAAAAATAACCTTTGTATTTTTTTTCATAGCATTTCTAACATTTTCTGGATTTGAAACATCAACAAAAGTAACTTCAACACCATATCTAGAAATACCATGAGCCAAAAATGCATGAGTACAACCATAGAGAGTCTGAGCTGCAACTACATGGTCTCCAGCCTTTAAAG
The DNA here is from genome assembly GCF_018861315.1 of Clostridium bowmanii. GTDB lineage: Bacteria > Bacillota > Clostridia > Clostridiales > Clostridiaceae > Clostridium_AD > Clostridium_AD bowmanii. Next base: position 1,104 of record NZ_JAHLDL010000048.1, read on the forward strand.
CAGTCCACATAGTCGAAGATATAGCCCCTATGCCTGATGCCATAGACATACATGCTTCTCCGCCTTCAAGCATTGCTAATTTTTCTTCTAAAACGGAATTAGTAGGATTACCAAGTCTTGTATAAATATAGCCATCTTCTTCTCCTGCAAATCTTCTTCCACCTTGCTCAGCTGAGTCAAAAACAAAGGTAGCTGTCTGATGTATTGGAGTAGCTAGTGAACCGTATTGATCCTTCTTATTTCCACCATGTATTGCTTTAGTTGCGAAGCCACTATTACGTAAATGTTCTCTATCCATTATAATTCCTCCTAAAGTAATTATTTCTTCATATGAATATATACACGCAATAATACTGCCACTTTTTAGCGAAAGTATCTTATAATTCACATTATAAATTTTTTAGCCTTAGATTAATAAGTAGCTTCTTATTTATCTGAGGTATGTTAGACTTTTAACTATGGTTTTATATATAATTACATTATTTATATTTAAGAAATTTAAGCTAATTAGACACTATAAATAAAATGTCATTGTTTTGTTTAATACACTGGCATTTTTTATAACCACTAAGGAATTAAAAGTGTAAATAATACTTTCCATTTGGAAATTATTATTTACACTTTTAATTTAATCTTCATTAATTTTATATTTTTTTATTTTATTAATTATGGTAGTATGCGATACCCCTAGCTCCTTCGCTGTCTTTCTCAAACTTTTATTTTTAGACAGAGCAGTTACTATGGCTTGCTTTTCACAAATTTCCACAACTTCTTTAAGTCTTAACGATTTATGAACATCTAACTCAATCTTATTTTCCAAATTACTTCCTAACCCTATGTCTATAATATTATTCTGTGAAGATATATATTTCTCCTCACACAAATTCATAGCCCTCTCAATTACGTTTTGTAATTCTCTTATATTCCCTGGCCAATTATATGCCATTAATTTATTTATAAAAGAAAGCTCTGCACCCTTTATTTCTTTGTTTAGCTTTTTATTATATTTAGAAATAAACAAGGTGACCAGGGATGAAATATCCGAAAGTCTTTCCCTAAGGGGTGGAATAATTATTGGAATAACATTTAATCTATAATATAAATCTTCTCTAAACTTTCCACCTTTTATCATCTCTTCTAAATTCCTGTTAGTAGCTGCAATAATTCTTACATTTATATTTTCTTCTTTTGTGCTCCCAATCTTTCTAATAACACCTTCTTGGAGAACCCTTAAAAGCTTTGCTTGCAGCACTATAGACAATTCACCTATTTCATCTAAAAACAAAGTTCCACCATCTGCTTCTCTAAAAAGGCCTTCTTTTCCGCTATTCATGGCACCAGTGAAACTTCCCTTTTCATATCCAAATAGCTCACTTTCTATTAGATTATCTGGAAGCGCCGCACAACTTATAGTTACAAATGGGTTGTTTTTTCTACTACTTAAATTTTGAAGTGCCTTTGCAAACAGCTCTTTTCCAGTACCACTTTCTCCTCTAAACAGTATAGTAGAATCGCTCTTAGCTACAGTTTTTACTATTTTTTTTACACATTCAATCTTACTGCTATTTCCTACGATTTCCTTAAAGGCGCCTTCAGTGGTTCCAGCAATAACATTAGCAATCTCTATAGCTTTATAAATATCTTTAATAGAAGCCACTGCACCTACCGTAATATTATTATCATCTACAATTGGTCTACCTGTAGTTAGGTAATGTACTTCGCCCCTATCCGTTTTAATATTTACCTCTACGTTATCATACTTTATCCCACTATTTATAAGTTCTACAGCTGGGGCATCCCCACCTATTAATTTTCTAATGTCAGTACCTATAGCCTCTTCTTTATTACAAAGAAATACCTTTTCGCAATAGTTATTGAATATGTCAATTTCGAACTTTTTATTTATAACCATTATACCTTCATCTACTGAATCTAAAATAGCTAAAAGTTTTCTTTCATTTTCTTCATAATTAAGCAAGTTAATTTCATTAACCATAACAACGTCTTCTATATCAATAAGTTGTTTTTTTAATGCTTCCTTTGCCTCATCGTCCCTAATTTGCATCTTAACACAAATCTTTTTAGGAAACACTTCCACAGAAAGCAGGTTTATTTCTGCCTTATAAATCTTCTCTAATATTATTACAGTTATTCCTAATCTGTCTTTAGTTATTATTTCAAATCTAATGTTTCTCTCCATGTTGTTTCCTCCTGACTTCCTTATAAGTGTCTAACAATTATTAATTATTACGATCCTATATCTTTAGCCTAAATTTGAAAATTCTCCTATCAAAATTATAGCATACAAGCAAAAATATTTGTATGCTATAATTTGTTCATTCTTAGGTTATAATATTTTTTTCCTACGTTTTTGAATCACTTCCAATAAAATATCAATAATTACACCAACTGAAATTCCTACAGCATAAGCTAGTAAGTCACTCCATAAAAATCCATACCCTAATACAAGACCACCTAATGTTGTTTTTCTGATATTATTTATGAAGTCACCATGATATAATTGGCTCAATTCAATAAGATAACAAAAGGATATTCCCATAAACGTAATTGTCTTTGTTTTCATTTCTCTAAAAATAAAACCAAACCCAATAAAAATCATCAATGCCCACAGAGCATCACCCATATATATATTTAAAAAGTTTGGTAGCACATTAGTAAGCTTCCTTGAGCATAAGCCCAATGTAATTACAACTATTATCATAATTGCATACAATAATCTGTTACGTTTGTACGTCATACCTAACCCTCACCCCAATTATTCTATTTAACATTACCTCCTTGATTTAAGACACTTTTCGCCCTATATTTAGAATAGTTAAATTCATACCACGAATGATCTGACCTTAACTCATTTTCTACGTCATCTAAATAACTACTAACTTCTTTGGCAACATCCTTATTTGGATCATCTCTCAGTTTCACTATCTCTGGAATAGCATCATAGGATAAGTTTTTTAAATATTGTACATCTATTTTCTGAGTTTGATAATATATGTCTATATTATTTTTTGCGATTATTTTATCTACATTAATATAGTTTACAAATACATACATACTCAAAACAATTACTATTAAAATCTTATTTAGTGGCATTTTTCTATTCCAGATTCCTATTAATGCCACTATAAATAGCATAAATAACATAAACATAAATATATGAACGAAGATTCTTAAATAAGTAAATCCATAGGTTTGTTCATATAATGACATCTTATAATGAGCCGAAAAAAGCATGTTGAAGGTAAAGGCTACAAGTAATGTTAAAAAAACACTAGATATACTGTTTATTTTCTTATTATCCCTTTTGATAAATTTCATACTGCTAAGTAATATGGTGAAATTAATCAGTGTGACAGCAACAAGCTCAAAAAAACCTTTTCTTGCATATTCTGAGTAAGTAAACTTCTGCGGAAGAAAGTTACTGCCTCCACCATAAAGATAAGAAAACTGCACTATGGAAAATAAAAGATATACTACATTTATCATAAATATAATTGTCAAAACAGTAACTGGCTCCCATTGTAAATTCTTCTTATTACTTACCCCTTCATTAAAGTCATATTTAAAGCTCCATATATATGAAAATAATATTATAAAGACTATTATAATAACCAATAAATGCCCTGTGATTTTCCCTAGGCTTATGTCGCCTAATCCAAAAGAAAAATTGGTTATATAGTTTTTAAATACCATGTCTGCTGATGTTAACAATACTAAAATAACTATTAATAAAGGTATAGAAATAACTAACCCTTTTAAGATATTTTTCTTTGTAGAACTTATTTCTTTTTTCTTTTTCGAAGTTATATTCCCTTTTATAAACATGAAAGGCTTATACGAATTCTCGCCAATAGATTTAACCCCTCTGTTAAATACTTTTTTTACAAAATTCAAATTGTCCCATTTTATATTCTCATATCTAATTAATACTGTGCACACTCCAGTAAGTGAAAGTATCATAATCACATTAAAAAAGTTTAAAATATCATTAGAATGAATAGAATAATTTAATGCTATAAATAACGTAGGAATAATTATCACAAACCCTATGCTTTTCTTAAATACAACAATACCCCTAACACTCCATAAGAAAAATCCCATGAACATAACATAGAAAACAGGAATAGAAATACCCCCTTGTTTACCTATAAAAAATCTTTCATAAATTATGGCCAATATAACTGCTATACCTATAGTATATTTTTTTTCACTATAGTCAATTTTAGAATCTATTTCTATTATATCTTTCTTACGTTGTTTATATAATAACCTTATATTGTCATCTTCTTTAATAATAGCCTGAGCAAAATTTTTCTCCATTTCAATTCCCCCTTTTCCATTTAAATTTCTTCTCTATATTCAAGTATGTCTCCTGGTTGGCATTGCAGTTCTCTGCAAATAGCCTCTAAGGTACTAAACCTAATTGCCTTAGCTTTACATGTCTTTAATATAGATAAATTTGCATTTGTGATTCCAACTCTGATTGATAGCTCTTGCAGTGATATCTTCTTTTTTGCCATCATAACGTCTAAATTTACGACAATTGCCATATTCATCCTCCTAGTAGTGCCGATATAAATAACAACTACTTATTATTTACCATTATATTGTAAATTCATTTTCTTCTATCGCTTCAACAGCTTGTTTAAATACCTCAGATAAAATTAAAATAAAACACCCAGCAAAAAAGAATATTAAGAATTCAATATCAGTATGTATTCCACTATTGTCAACATATGCAATTTTAAAATTTTTATATTGACCATTTACAATAAAATTTATAGCATAACAAATTGAGATTACAAAACTTAACAGGGATATCCTTTTCAAACAGTGCACATTATCTTTAATAAAAGGTGTTACATTTATTAGTGATCTAACTATTTTTCTAAGGTTAAATAAGATTAGAATAACGGCAATCCCTCCTATGCTAAATAGAAAGTATGTGATAATAAATCTATTCCACGACATATCCACTACCTTTCCCATTAATATTCCTTTTGACAATATAAAATAAACAACTATACCAATAACAATCATAATATTTAATGATATTTTTAATAATGAAGCTAAAGACATTTTCCCGTAATATTTCATTGTTATTCCTCCTGAACTAATATTTCTTTCAATTTCAATATTATCATGAAATAAACCGATTTTCAATATATATTTATTGTTTTACAATAAATATATATTGAATACTATCCTTTTATAGATATATTATTGTAATTTATAGTCTATGTCTTAAAATTATGTTAACAAATATTTTAAATGTATCTTTTAATTGTAGCTTTTGATATAATGTTAGTTGATACTTCTAACTTAATTGGAATTTTATACATTAAATATAGAAAGGATGATTAAATTAACATGCTTTATTATTTAGCAACTTCTATGAATTTGGGATGGGATCAATTTTATATTGCTATTTCAAAATCTTCAGACCCTGAATTACAGATTATAATAACCCTGTTGGTTTTTATTATATTATATCTTTTAAATAACAAATTGGAAGCTATTTGCTGTGTATTTAATATTGGAGTTACTGGTTTTACCAATTTGATAGTTAAACACACTGTACGACACCCAAGACCCATGGGAATACGATTAGTTGAAGCTGATGGTTACAGTTTTCCCAGTGGTCATTCTTCAATTTCTACAGCTATTGGTATTGTTCTTATTTACTTTATAATTAAGCGAATAAAGAATAAAAAAATTGCCTATCTACTTAGTGGTTTTGTATTCATATATTTAATTCTTGTAGGAGTTAGTAGGGTTTATGTTGGTGTTCACTATCCAACTGATGTGCTTGGTGGATGGTTTATCGCTATACTATGGTCTTATATCAGTATTACTGCTTATAACTTTTGTATGAACAAAGGCTTAAACGAATATTTAGATAAACATTTTACTCTTAAACTTAATATTTTCAAACATAAATCAAAATCTAATTAAGGCTTTACATATATTATCCTTAACATCTATAAAAGAATAAGCTAACAGAAATGATAGATCATTTCTGTTAGCTTATTCTTTTATAAAATTACCCTATTGTATTACCCTTTGATTATATGTTTATTTATAAATTTCCATTTCCAAAATTGCCTTCTCAACTAGTGCTTCAATATCTAAAACTGATTCAGACTTAATTATCTCCACTAACCTAGGCTTTGTCTTGGGATGTTTAGGAACAAAAATTGTACAACAATCCTCATAAGGTAAAATGGAAGTTTCATAAGTTTCTATTTTTCTTGATACATCCATGATATCTACTTTGTCCATAGCTACTAGTGGCCTGAAAACTGGTCTATCAGCCACATCGTCACTTACTACAAGTCCTTCCATAGTTTGGCTAGCCACTTGCCCTATGCTTTCTCCTGTAGTTACAGAATTTATTCCGAATTTTTCTGCAAGTCTGCATGCAAGTCTCATCATAAATCTTCTCATAATTATTGTTAATTCATCTTCTCTGCACTTTTCTATAATTTGCATTTGAATTTCAGTAAAAGGTACTACATATAGTGTTAATTTTCCAGTATATTCTTTTAAGATATTAGTTAATTGTTTTACCTTATCCTTTGCTCTTTCGCTAGTATAAGGGTGGCTATGATAATAAACCGCATGGAGTTCTACCCCTCTTCTTGCCATCATATAACCTGCCACTGGAGAATCTATGCCTCCTGATAACATAAGCATAGTGCTACCGTTCATTCCATAAGGTAATCCGCCCACTGCCTTTATTCTTTTAGCATAAATATAGGCCATTTTTCTTATCTCTACATTTACAATACATTCTGGATTATGAACATCTACAGTTACCTCATCATTGTTTTGTAATATGTAAGACCCTACTTTTCTACTTACTTCCAATGACTTTAGTGGAAAGTTCTTATTTGCTCTGTTTGTTTGTATTTTAAAAGTTTTAAATGAGCTTTCACTCAGATCTAAGAGTGCTTGTTTTTCAATATCCTCCATATTTGCCTCAACTCGCGTAACTATACAAACCTCCATTATTCCAAAAACATTTTTAACCTTTTCTATTATTCTCTCCATTTGCTCTGAGTATATAAACCATCTTCCTTGGTCTTCAACAAATTCATATTCTAAACCTATTAGTACACTTTTTATATTGTCTTTAAGTTTTTTCTCAAATTTACCTCTGTTTAATCCCTTTAAAAAAATTTCCGGGGCATACTTTACCAAAATTAATTTTGTCATTTTTAAGCACTCCTCTTTTTCTTATATAAAACCAACTCATTACTCACACAAACTAACTCATCATCCATGAACTATTCATCAGCCATGAACTATTCATCATATGCAATAGGTTAATCAATTATCTTTTGTTTAACTTTCTCAAAAATTTTAATGATTTATCTAATTCACATATAACATAATCTACTTGTTCTTTATTATTATATTCAGAAAAACTAAACCTTACAGTTCCCTTTTGCTCCTCTAAACTTCTTCCTATAGCCTTTAATATTTCACTGTTTTTAGGGTTTTTAGAAGAACATGCTGAACCAGTAGATACATATATACCTTTTTCTTCTAGTGAATGAAGTAATACCTCTCCCTTTACACCCTTAAATGAAACACTTAATATATAAGGTGTAAAATACTCTTCTAACTTACTATTAATTATTACATCTTCAAGTGTAGAAAGTTTTTCAATAAAATATTTTTTCACCTCTAAAACCTTATTAAAATTTTCATATTGATTTTTGCAAATAATCTCTACTGCTGTTCCAAATCCTACGATTCCGGCAAGGTTCTCTGTACCTGACCTTAAATTTTTTTCTTGCCCTCCACCGTTTATTAAGCAATTAGGGTCAAGTCCTTTTCTTACATATGCAAATCCAATTCCACGGGGTCCATGAATTTTATGTGCACTAGTAGATAATAAATCAATATTGCATTTTTGTACATCAATAGGAATCTTTCCATAACTTTGTACTGCATCCACATGAAATTTAGCCCTACTACTTTTTTCTTTAATTAATTTGCCTATATGCTCAATGTCCTGAATAACTCCCACTTCATTGTTAATGTGCATTATGCTAACAATCTGAGTATCTTTAGTTATACTATCTATAAGTTGTGTTACATCGATCCTACCACTCTCGTCTACATCAATATATGTAACTGCTACTCCTAAAGCTTCTAAGGCTTTAAATGTATTCCCTACACTGGGATGCTCGATTTTAGTTGTTATTATATGAGATTTTGCCTTAGCAAAACCTTTTATAAGAAAATTATTACTTTCACTGCCTCCTGATGTAAATATTATTTCCTCGCTTGTAGCATTTATGCTACAAGCAATATTTTTTCTTACATCTCTAAGTTTTTGCTCTGCTTTAAACCCTAAACTATGGGATGAAGATGGATTTCCATAATAATTTCTCATTGTACTGCTAACTGCATCAATAACCTCTTCATAAGGCATAGTAGTTGCACTGTTATCTAAGTATATTTCCATATTTCTATATCTCTCCTCTTCGAATATTCAACAAATTAACACAATCAATTCTTAGTATTCCACTCTGATATACTTAATTATAATTTTTTTAATTATTATTGTCAATAAATAAAAAACATTCATTTAGTCTAATGTAAGTTTTTATGGTAAAATAAAGTTATTAAAGTATACAATTTAACCGTTGTCATTTCACTTAATTTCACTTAATTTCACTTAATTTCACTTAATTTCACTTAATTTATAAATTAATTTTAAAGGAGATGCATCTATGAAAGCAAATGTTGAAAGTATAAGCATTTACGGGTTAAAGCCAGGCATGATTTTAGCTGAAGATTTAATATTAAATGGCTTAACTTTAGTTGCAAAAGAAATTGCATTAAATAGTTCCATTATAAAAAAAATACTAGAATTCTATCCATTAGACAGTGTATCTATTTACACCCCTAAGGAAGAAACCCTAGTTCCTAGTTCAGAAAACTCAAGACAAGAGAATTTAATTCAGACTGAAAATGTATTAAATCATTTTTCAAATCGTATGGATAATTTTTTAAACAGCATAGATAAAAACAAAGAATTAGACTTAACAGAAATAAGATCTATGTCTAAAGAAATTTTAGATAATCTTAATGATTATGATTCTATCTTAAAGAGTATAACAAATTCTAGGGATATAGATGAGTATCTTAAAAGACATTGCGTAAATGTTGCACTTTTAAGTTCTATGCTAGGAAAATGGCTTAATTTACCTAGTAAGGATTTATCACTATTAACCTATGCAGCTTTTCTTCATGATATCGGTAAAACAAAAGTAGATCAAACCATATTAAATAAGCCTTCAAAACTTACAAAACCAGAATTTGAAGAAATAAAGAAACATTCAGTTTACTCATATGACCTCCTACGCAATATTCCTTATTTAGATGAATCCGTAAGTTTAGGTGTGCTTATGCATCATGAGAGGTTAGACGGTTCAGGATATCCTATGGGTTTAAAAGAAGACAGAATTAATACCTTTGCAAAAATAATAGGAATTATAGATATGTTTGATGCTATGATCTCTGACAGAGTCTATAGTAAAAAACTTAACCCCTTTGCGGTATTAGAGATTATGCAACATGATTGTATGGGTTTGTTTGATTACAATTATCTAAATACCTTTATAAAACAAATGTCAAATTACTACACCGGTGAAATGGTAAGACTAAGCAATGGTTCTATTGGAAAGATAATTAAAATAGACCTAAATAATATTTCAAGGCCTCTCATATCCATTAATTCAGATTCTAAAGATACAAGCTTTATAGATTTAAGTAGTGAAAAAGATTTATTTATTATAGAGCTTTTACCTTAAGCACATGCAAATATAGAACTGTTCATATTTTATCACATTGATTTTTAAAATAACAAGTCAAAGATGCCTTGTATATTAAAGGAGTGCAAACCATGAAAAACACTGACAAAAGAAAGAGTATACTTGCCGACATGTCACTACTACTAGTGGCAATTGTTTGGGGAGGTGGATTTATAGCCGTAAAAGGTGCTTTAGATAGTATTACACCTTTTTATATTATGGCAATGCGTTTTGGTATTTCTGTAATAATTATGCTCTTATTTTTCAGAAAAAAGATTAAACACATTACTAAAAATCAACTAGCAGTTGGAACTTTGGTTGGATTTCTCTTATTTTTAGGCTTTACTGCTCAAACTATTGGCATGAAATATACTACCGCCGGTAAAAATGCTTTTTTAACTGGAACTAATGTAGTTATTGTACCCTTTCTATATTGGGCAATTAGCAAAAGAAAACCAGATACCTATTCATTAGTATCCGCTTTTATGTGCTTTATAGGAATAGGAATGCTTACCTTAGATAGCGGCATAAATATTGGACTTGGAGACGGTTTGACCTTACTATGTGCAGTGTTTTTCGCAGCTCATATAGTCTCTGTTGGGTTTTTCACGCAAAAAGTTGGTGCTATAACACTTGTAATAATACAGTTAGGCTCTGCTGCAGTTTTCTCAATTATAGCTGCTTTAATCTTTGAAAAAGTGCCAACGCAAATGAATTCAGATACAATATTTGCAATAGGCTATTTAGCGATTTTTAGCACAATGTTTGCATTTATGGTACAAAATGTAGCGCAGAAATATACCACTCCTACTCATGCTGCTATTATTCTATGTTTAGAATCGGTTTTTGGTGTTATTTTATCTGTTTTAGTGCTTAATGAAATATTTAGCATAAAAATGGTTTTGGGTTGTTTAACTATATTTTTCGCAATTATAACAACAGAAACTAAATGGGCTTTCCTTAGAAAAAAGAAAATATCAGTTAGTAGCTAACTAAATACCAGTATAAATTCAACTTAGATGCCAGAAAATATAAAGAACTCATGGGCAAGATCATTACCCATGAGTTCTTTATATATCAATAATATGATATTTAAATGCATTTATAATTATAGTATCATTATAAATCATTTTTCTCTCGCCTCTTCCATACTCCAAATGTTGATGGCCGTAAAAAAAATATTTCGGAGAATACTTGTTTAAAACATCGATAAATACTTCAAATCCCTGATGACAAGGATCCTTTGCATCCCCCATTCCTTTTGCTGGTGAATGGGTTACTAATATATCAAACCCTTTACTTCTCCATAAACTCACTTTTAATTTTGAAACTCTTTTATGCATTTGCTTTTGTGAGTATTGAAAAGGACCTTTATTATAATCAATAGATCCTCCAAGGCCTAGTATTCTAATGTTTTTAAATACAAAAACCTTGTCATCAATAGGGATACAACCTGCCGGAGGGTTTTCTAAATATGCTGCATCATGATTACCATTAACATAAAGTACTGGTGCCTTAATCATGTCAGCTAGATATTCTAAATAATCTGATTTTAAGTCCCCGCAAGATATTACAAGCTCTATTCCACTAAATCTTTCATGATCAAAGTGATCCCAAATATAACTATCTTCAATATCTGAAACTAATAAAATTTTAATTTTAATCACCTACTCATCTTATGAATATTTTATTCTTCTTCTGGAAGTTCTCCTACAACATTGTCTACAAACCAGTCCATATATAACATATCCTCATAGTTTCCTATGTCTCCCTCCTTTATCCTAATTTCACCGCCAGTGTCATAAATCGGACCAGCAAAAGTGTGAAATCTATTTTCAATAATTAGTTCGCGCATAATATCTACTAACTTTTGAGTCTGTATAGGTACATTATGTTTTGAATAAATAATATCCACAAGGCCTGAGTCCATCCCCCACCAAAAACTTACACGTTTAGATTCAGTGCTAAATATTCCTTTAAAACTACCATTCACTATATTTCTAAGTATTTTCTCGTAAAATTCTCCCCAGTCCCAAGTAATTAAACCATAGTTTACTTCTGGTATCCACTTTTCCTCTTTTTCGCTATATTTTAGTGAATATAGTCCAAAATCTCTTGAGCCCTTACCTAGGGCAATTAAGTCATTTTGCATTATAAGATCTGCACCAAGTCCCTTAAGTTCTTGAATTAACTCTTTTGAATGATTCATATCTCCGGGTTCATTAAGCCATGAAATTATGACTTTTGCATTAGGATTTACAGTTTTAACCCCTAAAGCAAAAGCATTAATTCCTGTTATAATCTCTGTTTCATTATAGATATCTATATATCCTATAATGTTTGATTTTGTAATTGTACCAGCAATAAGACCCATTAAAAACCTTGGTTCATGAGAACGCCCAAAATAAGTACTTACATTTCTAAATGCCTTTACTGGAGAGCAGTTAAAGAACTTAATATTGTCATATTTTAAAGCTGCTCTCAAAGTTATATTAAGATAATATGAACATGTAGTAAAAATAATATCATAATTTTCTTCACATAACTGACTTAATCTTTCATAGCTATCAATATCATTTTTAAAATTATCTATAACAAAAGTTTCTATTTCACTGCCTAATTGCTGCTGAGCATATATTCTTCCTAAATCATGAACATAACTCCAACCAGATGTATCAATAGTTTTTTCAAAAATAAAAGCTACTCTTAACTTTTTAGGTGGAGCTACTAAATTTGTAAATGAGGTAATAACATTTTTCTTATGAACATCAAAAGGCTCTGTTTGAATATCTACTGCATTATTTTTTGATAATATAGTAAGTTCCTCCAAGAATTTTTGAACCCTTAATTTTCGCTCTGCCTCTATAAATTCATCTGAAATACCATAAATTTTTATATATTGCAAAAATGCATCTCCAGTGGTGATGTTTAATTTATCTCCACCTAATTCATAAAAAGTATTCCTAAATGGCCAATATACATTTTTTAAAAAATGTTCATATTTGTTAGAAAACAAGTAAAGCTTAGGGTTATATTCTTCCAAATACTTGGAAAGTAGTGGGAAACTACCCTCCTGAGTAAACCAGATAGCATTTATCCCTGTGCTATTATTAAAATCTAAAAACTCGTAATATATTGTGTTATTTAAGTCATTCTCATCTCTTTTAGGAACTAGCCTAGTAATTTCTCCTTCTATTGCATATGCATCTACATATTTTAATACACTTACCCGCTTATTCCCCTCCATAACATAGAATTCGTTCATGTACTCATATATCTTTATAGGATCTGTTATTCCATCATTAATATGGTGAGCATATACCGCTTGCCATTTCGTGGAAAACTCACTATCTTCATTTGCTAGTGGAAGAAAGTTCATTGCAAAATCTCTACTTCTTGTGTAAAAATAAGTTCCTATTATCTTTTTTAATGGGATACTTTTTATTCCCAGGGGCATTTCTGCTACTATGTCTAGTTTTTTTAAAATACTATCTAAGGATGATATATGTCCCGATTTTCCTTTTGATTTATCCAAGTAATATCTCAATTTAGCTAATTTACTGGCCTTTTTATATTCATCAACAGCTGAAAAATTTATCATATACCCACTCCTTAGCATTTTTAGCCATAAATAATTATTACCATAATCACCTATTATGGTAAATGATCTTGTACCCATTATAATATACCAGGAACTATTTTACCAACATTTAGAAGCATACAATATTTATTTAGCTAACTTGCATAATTTATATATTAAAATTCGTAACAAAATCCATAAATAAGTAAATTAGGTGAACTGTAATGCTATAATATATATATTAACTAGATAAGAGGCGAGATATATATGAAATGGATACGTAAAGACGTATTTAATTTAACAATTCCAATTTTAACGGAACAATTATTTGTTATATCACTGGGTATGATAAATACTATGATGGCTGGACATATAGGAAAAGAAGCAGTTTCTGCTATTGGAATGGTAGATTCCATAAATAATATATTTATAGCATTTTTTTCTGCCCTGGCTATTGGGGGCATGGTTGTTGTATCCCAATTTATTGGTCAAGGGAATATAAAAAAAGCTAATGCTACTATGAAACAGGCACTATTTTCAGGGCTTATAATTACTTTTCTCGTAACTATTATAATGTACTTATTTCAAGGTCCTATAATTGCTACACTTTTTGGCGGCGCAGAGCCTGAAGTAATAAGTAATGCTCATACGTATTTAGGCATAACCTTACTTACTTATCCATTGATAACTATTGATTTAATTGCTAATGGACTACTGCGTGGAGCAGGGGATACAAAAACTCCTATGAAGATTAGCATCTTTATGAATATTATAAATGTTTGCTTAACCTATACTTTTATAAATATTTTAGGAATGGGCATAATAGGAGCTGCCCTTGGGATAGCTATTGCAAGGATTAGTGGCGGTATAATTATATTAATAGTACTTATACGAGGTTCAAAAATCCTAAAACTTACAAATATAAAAAGTTTCAAATTTGATAAGTCATTATTAAAACTTATATTTGGCATTGGTATCCCTGCAAGTATAGAGTCCTTGCTTTTTAATGGAGGAAAATTAATAACTCAAATCTTTGTAGTGGATATGGGAACTATAGCTATCGCTTCAAATGCAATTGCAGGATCCGTTGCTACTATGCTTAATGTACCAGGAAATTCACTTTGCATTGCAGCAACTGCCCTTGTAGGAAAATATATGGGAAGTGGCGAAACTAAGGAAGCCGAGCATGCACTATCATATATTACAAAGCTTTCGACTATTCTTTTAACTGTGGTAGCCTTAATATTTATACCCTTTTCAGGAAAGATTGTATCACTATTTACTACCAATAAGGATATAATCCACTTAGCATCAGTTGTGCTTATAGTAAATTCATTATGTATTCCCCTCTGGTCAATATCCTTTGTGCTACCGGCAGGGCTAAAAGGTGCAGGAGATGTAAAATATACACTAGTAACTACAATTATAGGCATGTGGCTTTTTAGAATTACCTTAGGTTATTTACTGGGGGTTGTATTACATTTTGGACTTGTAGGTGTATGGATAGGTATGGTTGTGGATTGGGTTGTTCGTGGAAGCTTATATTGTATAAGGTTCAAAAAAGGAAAATGGAAGCGCAAAACGGTAATAGAAATCACAGCGAACTCTTAACAAAGTTTTCGTCAAAACATAGATGTTTAATAGATTGTTAATAGATAAATATAAAAAGCATGTTATAATAATATTGTAAGATAACTGGTAAAATAAAATTTTTAAAGGATGGGTAAATTATGAACATAGCTTTTTTTCTTACACCTAAAAGTGAACTTGTTTATGAAAAGTTAACCTCTACAATGAGGCAAGCGCTAGAACGAATGGAATACCATAGATATACATCTATACCATTAATAAATGATAAAGGTAACTATGTAGGTACATTAACTGAAGGCGATTTATTATGGAAACTAAAGAATACACCCAATTTGAGTTTTAATGACACAAGTAAGATTCCGATCAGTGATATTTCAAGACATATCTGTAACACAGCAGTTTTAATTAATTCAGATATAGAGAGTTTAATATCTCTAGCTAAGGATCAAAATTTTGTTCCAGTTGTAGATGATAACGGAGTTTTTATTGGAATAATTAAAAGAAGTGATATAATAACTTATTGTTTTAATTTATTATACGAAAATAATGAAACTAGTGAAACTAGTGAAACTAGTGAAGCTAATGAGAATAAGAATTTTAAATTAATAGCAACATAAGATATAATGAAGTCAACTACTTTAGATGGATAATGAATTATAAGCAGTACAAATGTAAAAACACCTATACTAGATTAAAAATCTAGTATAGGTGTTTTTATATTTGTAAACCACTGGCAGCTTCACTGTCTAAAATTACAGTTACATCATTATGGAGCTGTAAAATAGAAGCAGGTACTTTAGGGCTTATTTTGCCATTAATAGCTCTTGCTATAGATTCAGCCTTGCTTATCCCGTTGGCAAGTAGAATTATCTTCTTAGAATTCATTATTGTCTTTATCCCCATACTCAAGGCTTTTACTGGAACATCCCCTATGGAGTCAAAAAACCTAGAATTTGCTTCTATAGTTTGTTCATCAAGATTAACTAAATGGGTCCTTGCTTCAAAATTTACATCTGGCTCATTGAATCCAATATGCCCATTTCCACCTATACCCAGCACTTGCATATCTATGCCACCAGCTTTTTTTATTTTCTCCTCATAGTCTGAGCATATAGCATTAACATCCTGTGACATACCATCTGGCACATGAATATTTTTTCTATTTATATTTATACTATTAAATAAATTGGCCATCATATACTCATAGTAACTTTGAGGATTTTTCCTATTAATTCCGTAATATTCGTCCAAATTAAAGGTTGTAACCTCCTTAAAATCCACTTCATTTTTGCTATACAATTGTATTAATTCCTTATACATTCCAAGGGGTGTATCTCCAGTAGCAAGACCCAAAACGCTATCTGGTTTTAACATTACTTGACTTGCAATCATCATTGCAGCTTTTTTACTCATTTCCTCATAATTATTTACTATTATTATTCTCATATTTGCACCACCTCATAATAATACTCAAAATTCTATTTTTGAGTTTGGAAGACTATTCTGCCTTCAACTATTGTAAAAAATATATCTATGTTTTCATCAAAAATTACTATATCTGCGTCCAGTCCTACCTCTAAACTTCCCTTTCTATCCTCAATATTAATAACCTTTGCTGGAACATTAGATGCCATTGCCACAGCCTCATAAATTTCTAAGTTACTGTTACTTAGCATATTTTTAACTCCCTTGTTCAAGGTTAAAACACTTCCTGCTAAAGTACCATCTTGAAGCCTTGCAGCTCCATTTTCAACTATTACCTTCTGCCCGCCAAGATCATATGTGCCACTCTTCATGCATCCAGCTCTCATAGAATCTGTTATAAGTACAATTTTATCCTTTCGCTTTGCATTTATAAGTATATTGAATATTGCTGGATGAATATGAATCATATCAGCTATTAACTCGCAGGTTATATCACTTGAAAATATAGCCCCTACAATGCCCGGTTTTCTATGATTCAAGGGAGTCATAGCATTAAATGTATGGGTTGCATGTGTTATTCCATCCTCAATAGCCTTAAGTGTCTCTTCATAGCTTGCATCTGAATGACCTATTGACAAGGTAATTTCAGAATTACACTTTACCTTTTTTATAAAACTATGATCTTTATCCTTTTCTGGTGCAAGGGTTATAATTTTAATAATATCTAAATAATCTTTTATAATGTCATAATCTGGGCTTATAATATTATCCGCCTTCTGAGCCCCTTTATACTTTTCATTTATAAAAGGTCCTTCCATATGTACCCCTAAAATCTTCGCTCCTTGATTTTCTAGTTTCATTGCTTCTCTTATAGCATCCAAAGCATTATATATACTAGCCTTTTTCATAGTCATAGTAGTGGGCAAATAGGACGTAACACCATTTTCAGCTATTGTACTACTTATAACTTTCAACACCTCTGCAGTACCATCCATAGTGTCATAGCCTCCTGAGCCGTGAATATGAATATCAATAAACCCTGGTGAAACATATTTACCCTTAGCATCTATTACTTGCAATTCTTCTTTATACTTTTCTTTATACTCTTTTTTATACTGAAGAAATTCTTCAGTATTTATAATTTTCACAATTTGTTTATCAAAAATTATTACACTTTCATGTTTTACTCTATCTTTCATAATAAGTTTTCCATTAATAATAGCTTTAATTATCCTCACCTCATTATATATTTTAATTTAAAATCAACATACTAGTACATTTTGTTTATTATAACACTTTTAATGCCTTAGCTACATTCCCCTTGCTCTTTTTAAGAAGCTCTTTTGCTTTTTCAAGAGTTACATCACTCTTAATTTTAACAATGCACACCTTTGGATCATATTCACAGAGTTCTAAAGTTTTATTTACAGTGACCTCATCCTCGCCTGTGGCAAGCTTAACTATTTCACATACACGTTGTCGCAACTTTTTATTAATGGGTTTCACATTGACCATTAAATTAGAATAGGTTTTTCCAAGTTTTATCATGGCTACAGTGCTTAACATATTTAAAACCATCTTTTGTGCAGTTCCGGCTTTCATTCTAGTGGACCCTAGTATAAGTTCTGGTCCAACCTCTATAGCTATTGTAACTTCGCAAATACCTTTAATCTTTCCCGCTGAATTACACATAAGCGCTATAGTTTTGCAGCCCACTTCTTTAGCATATCCCATGGCAGCTACAACGTAAGGAGTATTTCCACTAGCTGTTATACCTACTAAAACATCTTTTTTATTTATATTTACCACTTCTAAATCATGAACAGCCAGTTCCGGCTTATCCTCTGTATGTTCAAGCCATCCACTCAAGGCTTCCACTCCACCAGAAATAATCCCCTGAACCATAGAATCAGAAACACCAAAGGTAGGTGGACATTCTGATGCATCCATTACTCCCAATTTTCCACTTGTACCGCTGCCAATATAAAAAAGTCTGCCACCTTTTTCAAGGCTTTCAACAATTAATTCCACGGCTTCTTCTATATTACTAAGCTCCTTTTCAATAGCTTTAGCTATCTTTTTATCCTCATCATTTACTTTTTTAAGGATTTCAAAGGTGCTCATTGTATCTAAATTATATCCATTTTCATTGCCTTCCACCATAAAAAGCCTCCTTATATGTGGTTGATATACACATTTATTCTTTGATTATTCCTTATTTAATCTTTGATTATTCAAAGATTATTTTAAAGAATCTAAAGATTATTTAGAAATTATTTAAAATTATCTTAAAATTAAAAACATATATAAAGATTGTTCAAAGATTATTTTAACATTATTTGATATTTATACTTATCACTTCTATATATAGCTTTGGTATATTCGATTGGAGTTTCATTTTCTAGATAAGTAGTTCGTCTAAATATTAATGCTAGTGTACCATTTTCTTGATTTAAAAGTTTACTTTCACATTCATTTAGAATTGTAGGTTCAATAGTTTGCTTTGCTTTATAAGGATCATATCCATATTTTTCACGAAAGGTCTCGTATAGTGATTTATTTTCAATTACATCTCTAGTCATTCCATTAAATAAATAATATGGAAGCCATGCCGTTTCAATTGCTACTGGTTGTTCATCACTAAATCTCAGTCTTTTAATTTCGATGATTTTATCTTCGCCATCTGGCATTTTAAGCTCAAGTTTGTATTTTTTCGTTGCCTCTATAACATTAAAAGATAATATTTTAGTTTTTGATATCACTCCGCTCTCTCCCATTTGCTCAGTAAAACCTTTAAGCTGTGATATTTCTCGATTAACCTTTGCAATAGATACAAAAGTACCTTTTCCCTGTTCTCTATAAACTAACCCCTCATTTACTAAGGACATGATAGCTTTATTTACGGTCATTCTACTAACCCCTTGAATTTCACAAAGTTCTCTTTCTGTTGGAATTGCTTGTCCTGGCTTTAACACCTCATTTTCTATCATTTCCTGCAGTATTTCTTTTATCTGGTAATGAAGTGGTATAGGATTATCCTTTGAAATCTTTTTCAAATTTTTCCCCTCCTCAGTTAGCAATAAATTTTTATATGTGTAAACATAGCTAATATGTCATTGTATTGTCATGTTGTTATGTTGTATATACCAATTATATTTCAAATTTGTTATTTTTACAACCCTAAAATTAATTAAAAAAAAAAGTTTAAAACCATTTGTTAGCAAATGAAAATACTCTATAGAGTAGACTTTTTCTTTGTCTAATCTATAGAGTACATTTTAACTTTTGTCCTTTTAACTATTTTATCGTTATTATTACATCCCTCAAGGTGATGGCACCGCAAGCGATGCTTAAGACTTCATAGCTCTCATTGAATTTAGCACTGCAATTAGTGCAACCCCTACATCTCCAAAAACAGCTTCCCACATGGTTGATATTCCAAAAACCGCCAATATTAAAATAACTGCTTTTACACTTAGTGCAAATATTATATTTTGCATAACAATCCTCTTTGTTTTTTTAGCAATCACAATAGCTTCAGCAATTTTTGAAGGTTCATCAGTCATTATTACTATATCTGCGGCTTCTATTGCAGCATCGGAACCTACTCCACCCATTGCTATTCCGACGTCTGCTCTTGCCAGCACTGGAGCATCATTAATCCCATCTCCTACAAATACTATCTTTCCTTTAGGTGACTTTTCCTCTTGCAGCCTTTCCAATTTCTCCACCTTCTCATGTGGAAGGAGTTCTGAGTATACTTCATCTACACCTAGAATTTTACCTATATTAGATGCAATATCACTATTATCCCCAGTAAGCATTACTATTTTCTTAACACCCATGGCCTTTAAGCTAGCTATAGCTTCTATAGAGTCTTCTTTTATCTCATCAGCAATTATAATACTCCCTGCATATTTTTTGTCTATAGCTAAATATATAACTGTGCCCACATTACCAACTTTATTATAAGAAATTTTCTCACTATCCATTAATTTTGAATTACCAGCTAGCACATGTTTCCCCTTAACCACAGCTTTAATACCTTTTCCAGCTATTTCCTCTACCTCTTTAATATTTTCTTTGGATACATCTTTGCCATAAGCCTTTAAGATAGATAGAGCAATAGGATGATTAGAATTGCTTTCTGCGTTTGCTGCATATTCTAATAAATCATCTTTACTTATCCCACTTTCCACCTGTATTTCTGTAACTTTAAATACCCCTTTAGTTAATGTTCCTGTCTTATCAAAAATCACTACTTCAACACTGTTTAGTGCCTCCAAGTAGTTCCCGCCTTTAACCAGAATCCCATTTTTAGATGCTCCACCTATTCCTCCGAAAAATCCAAGTGGAATAGATACCACTAATGCACAAGGACAAGATACTACTAAAAATACCAATGCTCTATATATCCATTGAGAAAAAGTAGCCCCAGGTATTAAAAGCGGTGGAATTATAGCAAGTATTGTTGCACTTACAACCACAATTGGAGTGTAATACCTTGCAAATTTTGTTATAAAATTTTCAGTCGGTGCTTTTTTACTACTAGCATTTTGAACTAAATCCAAGATTTTTGCCAAAGTTGATTCACCAAATTCTTTTTTTACCTCTATAGTTAATAATCCATTTTTACTAATACACCCAGCCAAAATATCATCGCCACTCACAACTTGTCTTGGAACTGATTCGCCAGTTAAGGCAGCTGTATCTACTAAAGACTTACCTTCGATTACCATTCCATCTAAAGGCACTTTTTCTCCCGGCTTTACTATTATAATATCTCCAATGTGCACTTCATCTGTGTCTACTTTTACAATTTCATCATTAATCTTTTTATTTGCATAATCTGGCCTTATATCCATAAGTGCAGATATAGATTTTCTTGATTTATTTACAGCCGCTTCTTGAAAAAATTCTCCTACTTGGTAAAAAAGCATAACTCCCACACCTTCTGGAAATTGTCCAATAGAAAAAGCTCCTACTGTAGCTAGTGCCATTAAAAAATTTTCATCAAATAGTTGCCCTCTAAATATATTTTTTATAGCGATTAAAATTACTTCTCCGCCAATTAATAAATAGCTTATAAGGAATAAAGCAAATTCAACCCAATAACTTAATTTAAATATAACTGCTATAGAAAAAATTACTGTGCCTATAGAAAAAGCGATAACTTTATCTCTATTATTACCTTGTTCCACTTGGTCATGTACATGGTTATGACCCTTTTCCTCATATTTAATTGTTTTTATGTCATTTGCTACAATCACAACATTAGGTTCAATGCGTTTTACTATTTTTTTTATTTCATCTATAATCTCTAATATTTTTTCTTCACTTTGAAATTGGATTACTAAGTTTTGACTAATAAAATTTATATTTGCATCTATTACTCCATCTAATTTTCTACAATTAGTTTCAATTTTATTGGCACAATTAGCACAACCTAGGCCTTCTAAAATGAATTCTCTTTTTATTATAGTCTCCATTTTCTACCCCCCATTTCAAATTTTTTCTCAGTTTATATTGTGTATTTTTATTTATATAATAGGATATTATTTTAATTCTTTTATGTGTATAAGTCCTTGATCGAAAATTTGTTTAACATGCTGGTCATCCAAGGAATAATAAACAACCTTACCCTCCCGTCTATGCTTTACAAGTCTAGCATTTTTAAGTACACGAAGTTGATGTGAGATAGCTGATTGAGTCATATTAAGCAGTGCCGCTATATCACAAACACACATTTCAGATTCAAATAACACACAAAGAATTCTAATTCGTGTACTATCTCCAAAAACTTTAAAAAGTTCTGCTAGGTCATAAAGTGTTTCCTCTTGAGGTATTATTTTTCTTACCTTTTCTATTACATCTTCATGAATGGTAGAACAATTACAAAACTCTATATCTTTTACCATTTGATCTCCTCCGTTCGTATGAACATATGAATTGTTGTTCATATGTTATAAATTCATTATATGATACTGATTAATAATTGTCAATAATTAAAACAGTTGAAACAGTTGCAAATTGTTGGAATGTCAAATTTCAAATTAAGTGGCCTAATTTAGTGGGGACGGTTAACACCTATTTGCCCTAATCTCTTAAAATATGAATATCATCTCATCTCATTGGCAATAATTTAAAAGAAAATTTATAGGTAGGAGTGATCTTTTATGGCAAGAAAGAGAAGAATAAGACCAGAGGATGGAATATTTCACATAATATGTAAAAGCATCAAGGAGGTAACTTTATTCGAAGAGGCTGAGGATAAGAAGATGTATTTACTTCTTATAAAAAAGTATAAGTTAGTTTTTGATTTTAAAATTTACGGGTATTGTCTTATGGATAATCATGCACACTTGATGATTGATGCTAATGGAGCAGATATATCAAAAGTGATGCATGGAATTAATTTTTCTTATGCAATGTACTATAATAAAAAATATAAGAGAGATGGACACCTTTTCAAAGATAGATTTGTGAGTAAAGTAGTTGATAATGTTAATTATTTGAAGACTTTATCTCTATATATACACAATAATCCAACAGCCATTGGTGCGTATAAAGATTGTCCTCAGAACTATTTTTTTTCTAGTCTTGGAATATATTTAGGGAACAGACATGATCCTTTTAATTTAGTTGATTATGGGTTTGTAATGGATTTTTTCGGAAAGGACATTAAAAGTGCAAGGCGAAATTACCGCAATCGTATTTTTAAATGTAATGATGAAATATTGAAAGAAGAAATTGAGTTTAAATATGAAAGAACAGAGTATCACAGTGGAAGAAAAATACTTGTAAGAAATTTTACGTCTAAAGATATAATAGAATTTGTAGCTTTAAAAATGAATATATCAAAGATACATTTTAATATTAAATATAGTAGAAAGCTTGTGCAAGCAAGGGCTCTAGCCGTTGTTTTAATGAGGAGTCTCTGCAATTTTAAATCAAGTGATATATCTGCTGTCCTCGGAAACATTACACAGTCTAGAATATCAAAATTAAGTAACATTGGTATAGGCTTAATTGAAGCTAACGAAGAGTATGAAAATGTCATTGCTGAATTTATTAAATGTTATGCTTAGTAAATTTTAATCAATATGAATTAAACTATTAATAATTAATTTAAGTTGTTAAACGTCAAATTATAACTAATTGAAAAGTCATTTTATTTCTATTATTAGTAGGTGATTTACGTCAAATTATACCTATGAAATCACTT
>NZ_JAHLDL010000049.1 GCF_018861315.1 Clostridium bowmanii
TCATTGTTTTTTTGTTATAAAGGTAGCTTGAAGCCTTGCAAATACAAGGATTTAAATAAATAAAACAAAGATAGTGTTTACACTATCTAAAAATTATGGGAGGTTTAAATATGTTAGTAAATACTCAAAAGATAGTTTCAATATCAGAAGCGAATCAAAATTTTTCTAAAATAGCAAAATTAGTTGATGAGGACAAATCTGTAATTATAATGAAAAATAATAAACCTAAATATATTCTTTTGGATTTTGATGAATTTAGTAAAGAAGCAATATCAGAAGAAGAAAAATTAGATGCAATTGCTGATAGAATACTTTTTGAAAATTTTGAAGCATTTAGGGAGCTAGCTAAATGAAATATATATTATATGACTATATTTTCAAGTTACACGAAAAATTGATACTGGCTACTGGTGGTTCAAATGGAATAAGAGATATAGGACTTTTGAAGTCAGCAATCGAAAACTCAAAAGCAACATTTGCAGGCGAAGATTTATATAAAAGTATGGAAGAAAAATGTTCTAATATTTGCTACAGTATAATAAATAACCATGCGTTTGTAGATGGTAACAAAAGAATAGGACTATATGTAATGTTAATTTTATTAGAATACAACGGAACTAAATCATACTATACACAAAAAGAATTAGTAAATTTAGGCTTAGGGGTAGCGAAAGGAGAGTTAGAACAGAAAAATATATTAGAGTGGATTAATAGTAATAAAAACGTTTTTTAACAAAAGGTAAGCAATGGAAATTCGGACGCATACATTCAGGATGTTATAGTAAGACCTGAATATCAGTTTAAGGGTGTAGGAACGACATTAATGGCTATGGCAATTGATAAACTTAAGAAAAATAATATATATGCAATTTCGATATTATTTGATGAAATGCTTAGTGATTTTTATAAAAAGTTTGGTTTTTTCGTTATGTGCGGTGGACAGATTATTTGCTAAATACGAAAATAAAAGCGGTGGCAAGTATATCATTTGCCACCGCTTTGCCACCGGTCTATAAAATATTAATGAATAAAGATAGTTATAATTTAATATAGAATACCTATTAAACACAATATAATCAGTACTTAATAGATATATTAAAATATAATAAAATTCGTACAAGTATTAAAAAAATTAAATACAGGACTCGGCTTATAGACTTACTTGTACCAAAAGAACATTCACTTCAATAGTGGGTGTTTTTTTAGTGCGTAAAAAAATATAAATTATTTAAATATACTTATTCTAAGTGTACAAATCAACTGTATAAATATGTTATCAATTTAACTAGGTGAATATTTTAACATGGAATAGAATAAAAGTGAAGAAAAATGAAAAATATTGAAGAAAGATGAAAAATATTGAAGAAAGATGAAAAATATGGTATAGTGGTGAAAATGATTACAAATTAATAATTTTGGATGAAAATATTAGGAGAGAGATGTATAACATCCACCGAAGAAGTTAAGCTTTCAGGTATCCGTTAGGACAAGTACTGATATTGGACAAACCTCTGGAGAGACTTTTATAAGCACCGAAGGAGAAAACTAAATAACATTTAATTATATACTATTGTATCTATTAAATATTGGAATAGTGAAGCTCTCAGGTAAAAGGACAGGGTTGTTTTCAAATGGTCATTTAATTTTGACCCCATTTTTGTGTGCTTTGAAAAGATAATAGTCTCACAGTATATTAATTGGTATACATTATTTTCTTTATGAAAAAAATCATTTTATATAAAAGGATTTTTATAACTAGAAGGGATGTGTATTCATGGACTTTTTATCAATTATCAAAAGTATTAATGGTGTTTTGTGGGGGTATGTACTAATATTCTTGTTATGTGGTACTGGTATATATTTCACAATAACATTAAAATTTGTTCAAGTTAGAAGGTTTAAAGCTGCATTTAAACAAACTTTTGGAGGAATTAAATTTGGGCATAAAGCTGGAATTGATGGAATGTCATCTTTTCAGGCCATGACAACTTCAATTGCTGCTCAAGTAGGAACAGGAAATTTAGCGGGTGCTGCAACTGCAATTGTATCAGGAGGACCAGGAGCAATATTTTGGATGTGGTTAAGTGCCTTCTTTGGTATGGCAACTATTTTTGCGGAAGCAGTGCTTGGTCAAAAATATAAAGAAAAAGTTGGTGGCGAGATGACCGGAGGCCCAGCTTACTACATCAGTAAGGGTCTTGGAAGTAAAAAGCTTGCAGCATTTTTTTCAGTAACTATAATAATAGCCTTGGGGTTTATAGGTAATATGGTACAATCTAATTCAATAAGTGCAGCAATAAGCTCAAACACTAGTGTTCGTATAGTCATTGGTATAATAGTTGCGGCCTTAGCTGGCATGATTTTTATTGGGGGTGTAGGTCGTATTGCAGCCTTCACTGAAAAAGTGGTTCCTTTTATGGCTTTATTCTACATATTAGGTAGTGTAATAATAATTTTAATGAATTTTACTAATATAGGACCAGCATTTAAAATGATATTTGTAGGAGCATTTAATCCTCAAGCTGTTACTGGTGGTGTACTTGGAGTTGGGGTAAAAGAAGCTATGAGATATGGTATTGCAAGAGGTCTGTTCTCTAATGAAGCTGGAATGGGATCAACACCACATGCACATGCACTTGCAAAAGTTGCTCATCCAGCTCAGCAAGGACTAGTTGCAATAGTATGTGTATTTATTGATACTTTTATAATTTTAACATTAACTGCAATGGTTATATTAACTACTGGAGCAATGGATGGAAAAACTACTGGTATAGCTTTAACTCAAAAGGCTTTTGTAAATGGAATGGGAAGTTTAGGCGGTCCATTCGTAGCTATAGCATTATTCTTCTTTGCTTTTTCTACCATCGTAGCTTGGTACTTCTTTGGAGAAGCCAATGTTAAATATTTATTTGGTAAAAAAGCATTAACAGTGTATAGATGTTTAGTTCTTGTATTTATAGTATTAGGTGCAGCTTTAAAGGTTGATCTAGTTTGGGAACTGGCAGATACTTTTAATGGATTAATGGTTATACCGAACTTAATTGCATTATTAGGGCTTTCAGCTTTAGTTAGAAAGACTTTGAAAAATTATGAAGAGGATTTTGAAAAGAAAAACTAAAATTTTAATTTATTTTTTATAAAAAAACAGGAGGGCATATACATGCTTTCCTGTTTTTTTTTAAGTGTCTCATATTTATACTATAAAAAGAATTAAAATGAGAAAGTATAAAATTATAGTAAAATAAGCTTTTATAATTAGACAAAATATACTATACTATAAATATAACGAATTATAAAATGTATTTAATGATTAATATTCGTATAAAATTATATTTTGGAGGTAATAATCATGGAAAATAAGATATATAGGTTATATGTAGAGAAAAAAGCGAACTATAATGTTGAAGGTGAAAAATTAACAAGAGATATAGTGACAAATTTAGGTATAGTGACCTTGGAGGGACTTAGATTAGTTAATAGATATGATATTATGGATATTTCAGAAGAACAGTACCAAAAGTCAAGAAATACAATATTCTCAGAACCTACAGTAGATCAGGTTTATGATGAAGATCTATATATAAAAGCAGGGGAAACCATGTTTGCCATTGAATATTTACCTGGGCAATATGATCAGAGGGCGGATTCAGCTGCGGAGTGTATACAAATTTTAACCCAAAAGGATAAACCTATTGTTAAAACTGCAAAAATTATAATCCTAAAGGGCAAACTTACTAAAAGTGATATATCTGTAATTAAAGAATATTGCATAAATTCTGTAGATTCTAGAGAAACAGATTTGGAAAAATACACTGATTTAAATCAAATTTTTGATGAACCAGAGCAAGTAGCTATATTAGAATCTTTTACCCATATGAGTGATTTGGAGTTAAAAGAATTTTTAAATGATAATGGTCTTGCTATGAGTTTTGAGGACTTAAAATACTGCAGAGAGTATTTTAGCGATACTGAGAAGAGAGACCCAACTATAACAGAGATAAAAGTTATAGATACATATTGGTCAGATCACTGTAGGCATACTACCTTTAATACTGTAATTGAAGATGTTTCCATAGAAGAAGGTAAATACTCAAAGCCTATTGTAGCAGCATATAAAGAATATTTAAATACTAGAGAGTTTGTTTATGGTAAAACTGATAGAGCAGTAACACTTATGGATATGGCGGTTATTGGAATGAAAGAACTTAGAAAAAAAGGTAAATTACAGGACCTTGATGTTTCAGAGGAAATCAATGCCTGCAGTATAGTTGTAGAAGCTGACATTGATGGTAAAAAAGAGAAGTGGCTTGTAATGTTTAAAAATGAAACTCATAATCACCCAACTGAAATAGAGCCTTTCGGTGGTGCAGCTACTTGCCTTGGTGGATCCATAAGAGATCCATTATCAGGTAGGAGTTATGTGTACCAGGCAATGCGTGTTACAGGATCTGGTGATCCAAGAAGAAAAATTTCAGATACCCTAAAAGGAAAACTTCCTCAAAGAAAAATAACTCTTGAAGCTGCTCATGGATATAGTTCTTATGGAAATCAAATAGGACTTGCCACAGGACTAGTTTCTGAGGTTTATGATGAAGGATTTGTGGCTAAGAGAATGGAAGTAGGAGCAGTTATTGGAGCAGTGCCTTACGAAAATGTGGTTAGAGAAAGACCAATTGCGTCGGACATAGTTATACTTCTTGGTGGAAAGACGGGTCGTGATGGTTGTGGTGGGGCTACAGGTTCATCTAAAAAGCATTGTGATAACTCATTATTAACTTCAGGAGCAGAAGTTCAAAAGGGTAATGCACCTACAGAGAGAAAGATTCAAAGATTATTTAGAAATCCTAAAGTTACAAAACTTATAAAAAGATGTAATGATTTTGGAGCAGGTGGAGTATCTGTAGCAATAGGGGAACTGGCAGATGCACTTATAATTAATTTAGATGCAGTGCCTAAAAAATACCATGGACTAGATGGTACAGAACTTGCCATATCTGAATCCCAAGAACGTATGGCTGTTGTTGTTAGGTGTGAAGATGTGGAGTTATTTATAAAACTTTCGCGAGGCGAGAATTTGGAGGCCGTGGAAGTAGCACAAATAACTGATGATAACAGACTTAAGATGATATGGAAGGGAAAAACTATAGTTGATGTAAGTAGAAGTTTCCTTGATACCAATGGAGTTAAGCAGTTTTCAGACGTGAGAATATCAGCACCAAGTGAAAGTGAATACTACTTTTCAAAAGATACAAAAGAAAATTATGAAAAGTCAAAGTCAATAAAAAAACTATGGAATTCAACTTTGTCAGACTTAAATGTTTGTAGTCAAAAGGGTTTAGTTGAGAGATTTGATAGCACTATAGGAGCAGGAACTGTACTTATGCCTTTTGGTGGCAAATATCAGAAAACACCAATTCAAGCTATGGTAGCAAAATTGCCTGTACTTAGTGGAGATACAAATACTGGTACAATAATGGCCTATGGATACAATCCTAAATTATCTAAGTGGAGTCCTTTTCATGGAGCAGCCTATTCCGTAATAGATTCTGTAACAAAAGTAGTGGCCTGTGGTGGGGATTATGAAAATATTAAACTTACCTTTCAAGAGTATTTTGAAAAGTTGTCAAAAGATCCACAAAAGTGGGGCAAACCATTTGCTGCACTACTGGGAGCTTATCATGTACAAAAACAATTTAGTATAGCAGCTATTGGTGGAAAAGACAGTATGTCAGGTACTTTTAATGATATGAATGTACCACCAACCTTAGTATCTTTTGCAGTAGACATGGTAAATACAGAAAAGGTTATATCACCAGAGTTTAAAAAACATGATAGTCAAGTGATTTTAATCCGTGCAACTATTGGAGAAGATGGATTACCAGATTTTGAAAAGCTCCGTGAAAATTATAAATTAGTAAATCAATTAATAGATAGTGGGAAAGCCTTATCAACTTATGCAGTAGGAACTGGAGGACTAGCAGAAGCTATTTCGAAAATGTGCTTTGGTAATAATATAGGATTTAAATTTAATGAGGATATTGGAGTACAGAATATATTTAGTGAGGATTATGGCAGCATAGTAATGGAAATTGATAAATCCACACTTGATGAGTTAATTAAAGAAGAGGCAAATGTCATGATACTTGGAAATACTCAAACATCACCTGTTATTACGGTACACTCAGAAACTATTACTTTGGAGGAAGCACTGTGCAATTGGGAAGAGCCACTAGAAAGTGTATTTACTACAAAAGTAAATAATACAAAAGAAAATACTGCGAAAATAAATAGTAAGACTTTAAACATCAATACAAGTGTTAAAAATGGATGGAATAAATCTTCAGCCATAATTAAAATTGCAAAGCCTAGAGTTATAATTCCTGTGTTCCCTGGAACTAATTGTGAATATGATTCTATGAAAGCTTTTGAAAGAGCAGGTGCTGAGGTAGAAATAATGGTAATAAACAATTTATCCTCAAGCCATATTGAAGAATCAATAAAAGTTATAGCAGAGAAAATAAGAGAATCTCAGATAATTATGCTTCCAGGGGGATTTAGTGCTGGTGATGAACCAGATGGAGCCGGTAAATTTATGGCTACATTCTTTAGAAATCCTATAATAACAGAAAGTATACATGAGTTATTGGAAAATAGAGATGGATTAATTCTTGGAGTATGCAACGGTTTTCAAGCGCTAATAAAACTTGGACTATTACCTTATGGGAAAATAACAGATATAACAGAAAATAGCCCAACCTTAACCTATAATGAAATTGGTAGGCATATATCTCGCACTGTGCAAACTAAAGTAGTTTCAACATTATCACCTTGGCTTAGCAATTTGACAATAGGAGATACACATACAATTCCAGTATCCCATGGAGAAGGAAGATTTGTAGCCAGTGATGAAGTAATTAAAAAATTATTTGAGAATGGTCAAGTAGCCACTCAATACGTAGATTTTGAAGGTAATCCAAGTTATGATATAAACTTTAATCCGAATGGATCTATGGATGCTATCGAAGGAATTACTAGCGCGGACGGAAGAATCTTTGGTAAAATGGGTCACTCTGAAAGAGTAGGTTTAAACATCGTAAAGAATATTATTGGTGAAAAGGACCAAAAAATATTCGAATCAGGAGTAAATTATTTTAAATAGAATATGAAATTTATATAAAAATGCAGTAAGTATAATACTTTTATACTTGCTGCTTTTGAATTATATAGGAAATAGCTTGCGGAAGTGGCTGTGGATTATGTTTATACTTCACCGTAGATATAGCAAATGCCTACCTAAGAAACAACTGTATATTTAGGGCTTGTCATTTTTGCCACTTGACATGTGGGTGCACTATTAAAACACGAACAATAAATATAATATAATTGCTTATGTGCTCAAATAAAGATATAAACACGAACAATATTATTAAAATAGTCATTAATACATTGACTTAGAGAAAGATAGATGTTAATATAAAGTTATAAATTAATAAATTAGTTCATCAATATATTTCTGTGAATATGGCACAGAAGTTTCTACGAGAAGCCGCTTTCTTCTCACTATTGGTGGATCTTGAATTGATGCTATAATTCGGGATTACACCATAAAAATAAGTTTTATTATGGTATAGTCCTTTTTTTTATAGGCAATTATAAGAGTTGATTACTTTATTTCAATTGGAGGTAACAAGATGGAAGTAGGAATTATTTTTGGAAGTAAATCAGATAAAGAGGTAATGAAAAATGCAGCAATAGTACTAAAAGAATTTGATGTCGAGTATGAAGTACATATTTTATCGGCTCACAGAGTACCTGAAAGATTAGTTCAGGTAATAAAGGAAATGGAAAATAGAGGGGTAGAATGCATTATAGCAGGCGCAGGGCTTGCTGCACATCTTCCGGGAGTAATTGCTTCTCACACAGTATTGCCGGTGATTGGAGTGCCAATTAAGGCTGCTATGGAGGGTATAGACTCATTACTTTCAATTGTTCAAATGCCAAAAGCTATCCCTGTTGCTACAGTTGGTATTAATAACAGCTATAATGCTGGAATGCTTGCAGTTCAGATTTTATCACTAAAAGACTTGGAACTTAAAAATAAATTAATAAAATATAGAAAAGAAATGAAAGAAAAATTTATAGCAGAGAACGAAGAAAATATAGAATTTTAAAATGTAATTGTGAAATTAAATATTAAGGAGTGGTTATTAATGGGAGAATCAAAATTATTATATGAGGGAAAAGCTAAAAAAATGTTCAGTACAGATAATGAGGATGAAATTCTAGTATATTATAAAGATGACGCAACAGCTTTTAATGGTGTTAAAAAGGCACAAATTGAGAATAAAGGGGTTTTAAATAATAGCATAACAACTACATTATTTGAATTGCTAGAGAAAAACGGTGTTAAAACTCATTTTATCAGTAAGTTAAGTGATAGAGAACAGCTTTGTAAAAAGGTTGAAATAGTACCTCTTGAAGTAATTGTAAGAAATGTAGCAGCTGGTAGCATGGCAAAAAGATACGGAATAGAAGAAGGCACAAAGCTAAAAACAACAGTTTTCGAATTAAGTTATAAAAATGATGAATTAGGTGATCCACTTATAAACGATTATCATGCAGTAGCTATGGGACTTGCAACTTTTGAAGAATTATCAGAGATATACCATTTAGCATCAGAAATAAATGATACTCTAAAGGATTTTTTCTTTAAAAAGGGTATTAATTTAATAGATTTTAAAGTGGAGTTTGGAAGATATCATGGAGAAATAATTTTGGCAGATGAGATATCACCAGATACATGTAGATTTTGGGATGTTAAAACAGGAGAAAAATTAGACAAAGATAGATTCAGAAGAGATTTAGGTAATGTTACCGAGGCTTATGTGGAAATATTAAGTAGAATTAGTGACCAATAAGATATATTTGAGAGATGCGAGTAAGGCGAATTATATTTAAAGCTAAAGTAGCAATAACAAGGAGGAATTTCTTTGAGTGGAATTATTGAATTAGATGAGGTAGTCATTAATGATGAAGATAAGTTTAAAGAAGAGTGTGGTGTATTTGGTATTTTTTCACCAGACAAAGACTTAGATGTAGCGTCATTAACTTATTATGGCCTTTATGCATTGCAGCATAGGGGAGAAGAAAGTGCTGGAATAGTATATTCTGATGGAGTTAATCTTGTTTGTGAAAAAGCTATGGGCCTTGTATGTGATGTTTTTAATGAAAAACAAATTGGTGCTATGAATGGTCATGCTGCAATTGGACACGTTAGATATTCCACTACAGGAGGCAGCGAACTTAAAAATGCACAGCCACTTTTAAGTAAATTTAAACTAGGTGACATAGCTATAGCCCATAATGGGAATTTAGTAAATGCAGATGTTATAAGAGAATTACTAGAGGATTGTGGATATATGTTTCAGACCTCAATAGATTCAGAAGTTATTTTAAATCTAATTGCTAGAGGTGCAAAAAAAGGTATTGAAAAGGCTGTAGTGGATGCTATACAGGCTATCAAAGGATCTTATGCAATAGTCATGCTTACAAAAGAAAAGTTAATAGCTGTTAGAGATCAAAATGGTATTAGACCTCTTTGTATAGGAACCATAGGCAATAGTTATGTTATTGCTTCAGAAAGTTGCGCATTAGATGCAGTAGGGGCAGACTTTTTAAGAGACGTAAAGCCTGGTGAGATAGTTATTATAGATGAAAATGGACTTAATTCTATTAATTTTGCAGAGAAAACTAAAAATGCAACTTGTTCCTTTGAATATATATATTTTGCAAGACCAGACAGTACTATTGATGGGATTAATGTGTATAGTTCAAGAGTTATGGCGGGAGAACAATTGTTTAGGGAATCACCAGTTGATGCCGATATGGTTGTAGGGGTTCCAGATTCGGGTATGGCTGCTGCAATAGGCTATTCTAAAATATCAGGAATACCTTTTGGAATGGGTCTTATAAAAAATAGATATGTGGGTAGAACTTTTATAAGTCCAACTCAAGAAATACGTGAAAGAGCAGTGTCTGTAAAACTAAATGCACTAAAAATAAATGTAGAAGGTAAAAGAGTTATTCTAATAGATGATTCAATAGTTAGAGGGACCACAAGTAAGAGATTAGTTGAGATATTAAAAAAAGCTGGGGCAAAAGAAGTTCATTTTAGGGTTTGTTCACCAGTAGTAAAATATCCTTGTTATTTTGGAATAGATACACCTTATAGAAAAGATTTAATTGGCGCTAATGTTTCCATAGAGGAAATTAGACAGGAAATAGGTGCAGATAGTTTGGGATATTTAAGCATAGAGGGATTGTTGAAAGCATTAGGTAATACTGAATTTTGCTTAGGTTGTTTTTCAGGTAGATACCCAGTATCTGCTCCATTTGAAAGTGATAAAGATAGATTAGAAAGGTAGGGGATATTCATGATAACTTATAAAGATTCAGGTGTTAATATTGAAGAGGGATACAAGTCAGTAAAATTAATAAAAGAATATGCAGCCCAAACATTTACAAAAGGTGTTTTAAATCATTTAGGAAGTTTTGCGGGTATGTTTGAAATAGGTGAGGGTTATAAAAATCCTATCTTAGTTTCAGGAACTGATGGAGTAGGTACTAAACTTGATATTGCATTTAGAATGAAAAAATATGGCACTGTAGGTATTGACTGCGTTGCTATGTGTGTAAATGATGTCCTTTGTCATGGTGCTAAACCTCTTTTCTTTTTAGACTACATAGCTTGTGGTAAATTAGATTCTAGTGTATCAGCACAACTCGTAAAAGGTGTAGCAGAAGGTTGTATTCAATCTGGTTGTGCACTTATAGGTGGAGAAACTGCAGAAATGCCAGGATTCTATAGAGATGGTGAATATGATATGGCAGGATTTACTGTTGGGATAGTTGATAAGCATAAAATTATTGACGGTTCTGCTATTAAAGATGGTTATTCGTTAATAGGAATTGAGTCAACAGGGCTTCATAGTAATGGATATTCTTTAGTTAGAAAATTAATACCAGATTTAGATGCAGAGTTTAATGGAGATAAGATTGGAAATACGCTACTTACTCCAACAAAAATTTATGTAAAAACTATATTAAATCTTATAGAAAAATTTGATATTAAAGGTATGGCACATATAACCGGTGGTGGTTTTTATGAAAATATACCAAGAATGTTTAGCGGAGATTTCACAGCAGTGGTAGATAAAAATAGTTTTAATACTCCAGATATATTTAAACATCTTATGACACTTGGAGTAACCGAGGAGCATATGTTTAATACATATAATATGGGAATTGGATATGTGCTATGCGTTGAAAACAGCGATACACTCAAGGTTATAAAGACCATTGAAGATTTAGGAGATAGAGCATATAAAATTGGTCATGTTGAAGCTGGAGGTGGCGGAGTTTGCTTAAAATAGCCGTACTAATATCAGGCAGCGGTAGCAACCTTCAGGCCATAATAGACAATATAGAAAGTGGAAATTTAAAATGCTCTATAGAGGCTGTTATTAGTGATAAAAAAGATGCATATGGCATCGATAGAGCAAAATCAAAAAATATAAAGACCTACGTAATGGATAAGAAACAGTATGGAACAACGATTTCTCAGGAAATATTCAAGATTTTAGATGGAAAAGTAGATTTAATAGTACTCGCTGGTTTTTTATCAATACTTCAAGGTGAGATCCTTTTAAAATTTAAAAATAAAATAATTAACATTCATCCAGCTCTTATCCCATGTTTTTGTGGGGCAGGAATGTATGGCATTAAAGTTCATGAGAAAGCACTAGAGTATGGGGTTAAGGTTTCAGGATGCAGTGTTCATTTTGTAGATGAGGGTACAGACTCAGGCCCAATTATAATTCAAAAGGTTGTACAGGTTTATGGTGAAGACTCAGCTATTGAACTTCAAAAAAGAGTTTTACAGCAAGAACATATTGCTTTGCCAGAAGCTATTAAATATATAAGTGAAGGTAAAATAAGAATTGTTGGAAGAAAAGTAATAGGTATTTGAATGTGACTAAGGCACAGGAAAATAAATGTGCCTTAATAGAGAGGTGGAATAAAAATGATTAAAACAGCACTTATAAGTGTATTCGATAAAGAAAATATTTTAGACCTTGCAACATCACTACAAAATAATGGGGTAGAGATTATATCCACAGGCGGAACTTTTAAATATTTAAAAGAAAATGGTATAAAAGTAGTAGAAATTTCTGAAGTAACAGGCTTTGAAGAGATATTAGATGGAAGAGTTAAAACATTACATCCAACTATTCATAGTGGAATTTTAGCAATAAGAGATAATAAAGAGCATATGGCAACCATAAAGGCTAAAGGAATAAAACCTATCGATATGGTAGTAGTTAATCTTTATCCTTTTTTTGATAAGGTTACGCAAAATATAAGTTTTCAGGAGAAAGTGGAATTTATTGATATTGGTGGACCAACTATGCTAAGAGCTGCAGCTAAAAACTTTAAGGATGTTATTGTACTTAGTGATACAAGTGATTATAAAAATATTATAAGTAAAATGGATGCAAAACAAGAAGTGGAGTTTGAAACTAGAAAACATCTAGCTGGAAAAGTATTTAATTTAATATCTGCTTATGATGCAGCTATAAGCAATTTCTTACTTGGAGAGGATTCATACTCCGATTATTTATCTCTTTCTTATAAAAAACAAATGGATTTAAGATATGGAGAAAATCCTCATCAAAGCGCTGCTTATTATGTAAGTACAGCGGGAAGTGGAGCTATGAAGGATTTTAAACAGTTAAATGGCAAGGAATTATCTTATAACAATATAAAGGACATGGATATTGCATGGAAGGTGGTATGTGAATTCGATGAAACTGCTTGTTGTGCATTAAAGCACAATACACCTTGTGGAGTTGCCACAGGAAGTAGTCTACTTGATACATATAAAAAGGCCTACGAGTGTGATCCTATGTCTATATTTGGTGGCATTGTTGCTTTTAATAGAAAAGTAGACAGTGAA
The DNA here is from genome assembly GCF_018861315.1 of Clostridium bowmanii. GTDB lineage: Bacteria > Bacillota > Clostridia > Clostridiales > Clostridiaceae > Clostridium_AD > Clostridium_AD bowmanii. Next base: position 13,016 of record NZ_JAHLDL010000049.1, read on the forward strand.
ACTGCGAAGGAACTTGTAAAAATATTTTTAGAAGTGGTTATTGCACCAGAATTTGATGCGGCAGCTTTAGAAATATTAAAAGGCAAGAAGAACTTGAGAATTATAGTATGTTCAAGTAAAGCAGAAGATAAACTCCAAATGGTTAAAGTTGATGGAGGAATCCTACTGCAAAGTTCTGACCAAAAATTAATAGATGAAATTAAAGTAGTTACAGAAAATAGACCATCAGAAAGTGAACTGAAAGATTTGATATTTGCTATGAAAGTGGTTAAATATGTTAAATCAAATGCCATTGTAATAGTTAAAGATGGTGTGACTAAAGGAATTGGTGCAGGTCAAGTAAATAGAATATGGGCAGCGCAGCAAGCCTTAGAAAGGTCAGTAGATGGCACTATAATGGCATCAGATGCATTCTTCCCATTTGGGGATGTGGTAGAACTAGCTGCAAAATATAAGATAACATCTATTATTCAACCAGGTGGTTCTATTAAAGACGCACAGTCCATAGATGCTTGTAATAAAAATGGAATTTCTATGGTGTTTACAGGTACTAGACATTTCAAACATTAGGAGAGATGTAATTATGAAAGTATTAATTATTGGTTCTGGTGGAAGAGAACATGCATTAGTGTCGGCAGTTTCAGAAAATTCTTCTGTGGAGAAGGTGTTTTGTGCCACAGGTAATGGCGGTACCCACAGGGAAAGTAAGTGTGAGAACATTGATATTACAAAAATAGATGAACTTTTATCTTTTGCTTTAGAACATAGAATAGATATCACTATAGTTGGATCAGAAGAACTTCTGGTACAAGGCATAGTAGATAAGTTCAAAGAAAATGGACTTAAAATATTAGGACCTAGTCAAAAGGCGGCGAGACTTGAAGGAAGCAAAGCATATTCCAAAGAATTTATGAAAAAGTATGGTATAAAAACAGCTGCTTATGAAGTTTTTGATCATGCAGAGATCGCTATAGAGTATTTAAGAAAATGTGAATATCCTATAGTAATTAAAGCAGATGGATTGGCAGCTGGTAAAGGGGTAGTTATCTGTGAGGATTTTACCTCCGCTAAAAACAGCATAAACGATTTTATGATACTGGATATATTTAAAGGTAGTGGAAAGAAAATTATAATAGAAGAGTTTCTGGAAGGTGTAGAGGCCTCTATACTATCTATTACAGATGGAAACATAATACTTCCATTTATATCTTCAAAAGATCACAAACAAATATTCGACGAAAATAAAGGCCCTAATACAGGTGGTATGGGAGCTATAGCACCAAATCCATACTGCACTAGTGAGGTATTAGAGGAGTTTCAAAAACATATATTAGAGCCAACTCTTGTGGGAATCCAAGAGGAAAAAATGGACTATAAAGGCATAATATTTTTTGGCATAATGATAACCCAAAAGGGTGTATATTTGATTGAATATAATGCAAGACTTGGCGACCCAGAGACTCAAGCTGTTCTTCCTCTTATGAAAAGTGATTTCACAGAGCTTGTGATTAGTGCATTAGAAGGCGACCTTGTGAATTTTGATTTGAAATGGAATGCTGGACATTCTTGTTGCGTAATTGCAGCGTCAAAAGGTTATCCAGGAAGATATGATACAGGTTTCGAAATAAGCCAGCTTAGTAAACTGCAAGGCAAGTTATTTTTAGCAGGAGCTAAAGAGGAAAAAGGTAATCTTAAAACTGCTGGTGGAAGAGTTCTAGGAATAACAGCATTTGGCGACACCTTAGAGCAGGCAAGGGAAATAGCTTATGCAGACATGAAGAAAATTCACTTCCAAGGGATGTACTATAGGACAGATATCGGGAAAGTGAATTAAGTAGCAATTTAATTATGAGTTTTTTCTTATATTATGCCATAACTAAAAGTATATATTGCTAGAATGCATTCACTTCGCCAATTAATTCTAAAATTTATTTTATCTGTATCTGCTAAAAAATGCAAACTCACTTTGCTCAAACATGCATTTTTCTATACGCAGCCACAAATAAAATAAATTAAGAATTACTATGGTTTGTTTAAATGCATTCTGCGCAATATATACTTTTGTTAGCATAATCCAAGAAAAAATAGCTAAATTTAAAACTATATGATACTTCACTGCTCTTGAAGACATAAAAGTGAAACGAGCAACTATGAAAAAAGGTTGAATATTGCGACGATTTCTTATATGATGTTAGTAATCAACAGAAATTATAATTGTGTGATATTTGTAAATGGGAGATGATTATTGTGAAAGTTGTTAAACGAGATGGAAGACTTCAAGAATTTGATTTAAACAAGATAAAAACTAGCATATATAGAGCTTCTGACGATGCTGGTCAACCACTTAATGAATCAGATATTGAGAATTTGGCCAGGAACATTGAAAAAGGCTTACAAAATTATCAAAAGAGTAGTGTTCATTTTGATATTATTCAAAAGTTTGTATTGCGTGAATTAGAAAAACAGGGTTTTGGTGTTGTGGCTACATATTATAATCAGGGAAAAATAGAATAATAGTAATATTAGTAGTAATAAAAGCAGATGAAACAAAATCATCTGCTTTTATTATATATTGTAGTGAACTAAAATTTGATTAACTTATTTTAAATTGTGAATGGGTTTTTGTGTAAATAGTAAGGAAGTGAGAGATTATGAAACAAGTTAACTTTAATGATTGTCTTAAGCGATTTTCTGATTTTAATAATTGTGAACAAATTGAGATTCAGCGTAAAATATAGAAAATTTAAAATAAATTCATTTAAAAGGAAAAATAAGAAAGCTAGAGAATATATTAGAATATATAAGTTTATATTCTAATAAGAAATGGGGGGAAATATGAATGGCAAGCTTATTTTACTGTGTAAAGTGCAAGAGAGTGATAGAAAATGAGACGCAATGTACTTATTGTGGAAATAATGAAATCAATAAACTATTGCAAGGAACAGCGGTTAATGTTATTGGGACAAAACAGAAGGGGCAAGTATTTAAGATTAGTGATGAAATAGTTAAAATCATAATAACTGATTTGGCAAAAAATAAAGTTATAAGAGAATATAAGGCTGAACAACTTAAAAAAATAATATAACTAAAAAAAGTAGTTGGGTTTAATTAAAATGTCCTTGATAGGATCCATTTTAATTAAAACCAGCTACTTTTTCTTTTTAAATTTCTTGTGTATTTATTTTAGCATGGTTAAAAGCATTTTAAAGGCAACTGCCAGTGACATGGTTACAAATATGGGTTTTATAAGTTTCGAACCCTTATTTAATGCAACGCTTGTCCCCATTTTGGCCCCTAAAATCATACATATTGCCACGGGAATTCCTATGGTATAATTTATTTTTCCGCTTATGGCAAATAAAATCAAGGCTGTAACATTGCTGACAAAGTTTAAAATTCGAGCATTGGCAGAAGATGATACAAAGTTAAATCCAAAAATGCTTATAAATCCAAACACTAAAAAAGAACCAGTGCCAGGGCCGAAAAAGCCATCATAAAAACCTAAAGAAAAAGCAAGTAAAATTCCCCAGACCACATTTCTCTTTGTAAGTCCCTGAAATTTATCTTCAAGGCCCAAAGATTTAGAAAAAAGAGTATATATTCCAATAAACATGATAAGAATTAATACCAAGCCGTTTAGAAACTTTTGGTCTATATTTAATACTGCTCTAACCCCAAGCATTGCACCTATGAAAGTAAAAGGAATCAGATATTTTAAAAGTTTGAAATTAGCCTTACCTGATTTTATAAATCCTAGTGAGCTAGTAAAGGAACCGGCAGTGGCACTAAACTTGTTAGTACCAAGCACCATGTGGGCGGGCAGACCCGCAAGCATATAGGCGGGAACACTTATTAACCCGCCACCTCCAGCTATGGAATCTACAAAAGCTGCTAAAAAACCAGCCATACATAGAAAAATAATCTTAGTAATCATAAGACACCTACCTATTTTATATTAAAATTTAAAGCAAATATATAGTTTCAGTATCATTATAGATGATTATTAATAAAATTTAAAGACTTATATATTTTCTCTTAAGTCAAGGTGTCACCCAGAGATAGCCAGTATATTTTTTTGGGATAAATAATACCCTCTTGATTTATAATCCATAAATACGTATTATATATAGATGGGAGTAAAAAAATCATTAGTGTTTCTCCTGTTGTACAATTGATAAAATATTAGTTATAAAAAAATAATAGTATAAAAATAGAGGAGGATTTACAATGTTAGAACAAAAAGAAGTAAACACAAATGTTGTTGAGGAATCAGATGATATAAAAAATAAATCACTAGGAAAAAATGAAGAGATGGTTGGTGTAAATGGAAATAAGATGGGCGCTACCGTTATAAATTCTAATGGTAATAATGCTAAGAAACCTAATTTATTGGATACTTTCAAAGCTAATATTATAGATTTGGCAATTATAGGCGGAATATCAGCAGTTCTAGTATTTGCTGCAGATGCTATATTAAAATTAACAGGGTATGCTATATCTCAAAAGTTTAGTATGTCATTTATAATTTTTATGGTGGTTATGGTATTATACATGAGTATTATGGAAAGCGGCAAAGGTTCTAATACCGTTGGCAAGAAAATATCTGGCCTTACAATTACAAAAGAATAGGAGACTTAATAACTATGCAGAAAAGAAAAGATTATGAATTTTATATAGAAGATATGGAATTTCCAGCGCAAGGCATAGCATTTTACGAAGGTGAAAAGGTTATTATTAAAAATACCCTGCCAGGTCAAAAGATAATTGGTAGAGTTTCAAAAAAGAAACCAGCAGGTTTCGAAGCTAAACTTGTAAGAATCCTTGAGGATGTAGATTACAAAATTCAACCTCAATGCAAGATTACAGATTTATGCGGAGGATGTAGTCATCAATTTCTTTCTTATGAAAAACAATTAGAATTTAAACAAAAACAGGTACTAAAATTATTTGAAGAGGCAGAAATAAAAGATTTTGAGTTTTTAGGTATAGAAAAGAGCCCAGTGCAATTCGAATATAGAAATAAAATGGAATTTACATTTGGTGACTTTCTAAAGGATGGCGAATTAACACTAGGCATGCATACAAAAGGAAGAAGCTTTAGTATAGTTACTGTGGATGATTGTAGAATTGTAGATAAGGATTTTAGAGAAATTTTAAAAATGGTTTTAAACTATTTTAAAGAACTAAAATTACCACAATATAAGGTAATGGAGCATAGTGGATATTTACGAAACCTAGTTGTTCGAAAGGCTATAAATACTGGAGAAATATTAGTTAATTTTGTAACTACAACTCAGGTAGATTTTGATTTTAGTGAAATAACTAATATGCTTAAGGATCTAAAATGTGATGGAAATATCACAGCAATAATACATACTTTTAATGATGGCTTGGCAGATATAGTTCAAGCTGATAAAGTTGAACTATTATTCGGAAAAGATTATATTATGGAAGAATTATTAGATCTTAAGTTTAAAATTAATCCCTTTGCCTTTTTTCAAACTAATACAAAAGGGGCAGAAAAACTTTATAGCATAGTTAGAGATTTTCTAGGTGAATCAGAATCAAAAGTAGTATTTGATCTGTATTGTGGAACAGGAACTATTGGACAAATTGTTGCAGCTAAAGCAAAAAAAGTTTTGGGAATTGAATTAATAGAAGAAGCAGTGGCTGCTGCAAATGAAAATGCAAGAATTAATGGACTGGATAATTGTGAGTTTGTAGCAGGTGATATAGCAAAGGTTATTAAAGAGGTTAAGGATAAACCAGATAGCATTATTTTGGATCCTCCAAGGGCTGGAGTTCATCCTGTAGCCTTAGATTATGTTATAAAATTTGATGCTCCACATATAGTTTATGTATCGTGTAATCCTAAAAGTCTAGTAGTTGATTTGAAGGAAATGATAGAAAATGGATATGTGGTTAAAAAGGTTATACTTATGGACATGTTTCCACATACACCTCACATTGAGACAATAGTCAACTTAACCAAGTGATACCAACAGTTTTAAAGGTTTGAAAGCTTAAAATTTATTCATTTTCCGACAGTTATTCAAGCCCGTCGGAAAAGTTTTTTACCAAAGTGAGGTTACCATTTAATACTAATAGGTGTAATAATTATAGGCTCAACAATATGATAAGACAAACTAAGTGTAGATTCGCTCTGTATTCGGGTGCGGATTCTTTTGTAAGCAAGCTGGATGTTTAACATCCCACTAAGCTATCTGCTATCTGGTGATTTTATAAATAGCTTAACTTCTGTTTTATTTTTAAGGAGTGTATTATGTTCAACGGGCAGTTATATAGTTAGTATCGCTTCTTTTCCACCAGTGAACCCTCAATTAATATTAATAAGTTGAGGGCTTTTTTATGTCTAGATTTTATTAGTTGATTAGAGTGATGAATGGCTAAAATTCAACAAGTAAGGTGGATTTTTGAAAAATTATTATAAATAAATATTGTTAATATAAATAAGTACAATAAGGTGATATAATTAAATACAATAAGTGAAACTAATTATATTAATTTTTAATTTACTAAGTTATATGTCATGCTAGCTTAAAAAAACAGATCAAGAGATGTCTAAAGAGATTGGAAAAGGCGATGGAATGAAATGACTGAGTTTGTTACAATATAAAGCTCAAGCGAGGAGAAAAAAATGGATAATAAAAAAATGGGCGAATTTATTTATGTTTTAAGAAAAGCAAAAGCAATGACACAAAAAACATTGGCTGAAAAATTAAATGTAACTGATAAGGCAGTTTCGAAATGGGAAAGGGGTAATGGTTATCCAGAAATCACAATTATCCCGGAACTTGCAAAAGAACTTGGGGTAACAGTAAATGAGTTGATTTGTGGTGAAAAAATAATAAGTGAACGAATAGATTTAAAAGATGAAGTGGTCGTAAATAATACTATTAAGTATGTAGAAAAGGTTAAAAAAATCAATACTTCTAATGTTTTTTTAGTTATATCTCTTACTTTTCTTTTCAGTGCCTTTGTTTGCCTTATATGTAACTTTGCTATCAGTGGATTATTAAACTGGTCGTTATATCCTTTAGGAGGATTATTAATCATATGGTTTACAATAATCCCTATATTTTTCATAAAAAAACATAGAGGTTTAATATCAATGTTTATAATGACAGTAGGTTTAGTACCATATCTGTTTTTAATAGAATACCTGTGTCCGTATAAAGGATGGGTGCTTCCCTTAGCCATTCCTATAGCGGGTGTTGTATTAATCGCGTTTTTCATTGTAATTGCTCTTTTTTTAAATACAAAAATTAACAGATATTATATTGTTGCAAGCACCTGCTTATTATTTGGCGTTATCGTTAATATAATTATAAAAAATATTGTTTATAATTATATTAAAGAAAATGGAATTAATATTTCAGTTGCTATTACAGCACTGTCTATTGCTTTTGTTTCATTTTTGATTTTTATAATCGGGTTATTGAAGAAAAGAGAAGATTTGAAGAGTAACAAATATATTTTTGAAAACAAGGTGTGAAGAAAATTCTTTATAGTATAGGGAAGTATATAATTAAATTCTCTTATATATAAATAAGGAGAAAATATAAAACTATAGTAAGTTTACTTTTGGCGTCTGTCAGCAAAAGTAAACTTATTTTTTTATGATTAATTTAAATTATTGTATTCTTTTATTAATTTTAAATATTTTAAAAGCAAAAAAGATTACAGATAAGGTTTTATCTTGACTCTACGCAAACTCTACGCATTGCTTACACCTACTCGCACACTATTCTACGATGCGTAGGTTGTTACTTATTGTTTAATCAAATACAATGGCTTTATAAAACTAATGTGAGGATGAAATAAATAGATAATAAAAAAATGAGCGATGATACTTATGATTTAGAAAAAGCAAATAAGTTGTTTGGTGGTGAAAATATGATTACTAAACGAAAAAATTTAAAGGATGAAGAAGTTATAGATAATATTATTAAGTATGTAGAAAAGATTAAAAAGTTTAATGCTTCAAATATATTTACAATTGTATCTCAAATTTTTCTTTCCGTGGCATTTGTTTGCCTTTTATGTAACTTTGCTATCAGTGGATCATTTGATTGGTCGTTATATCCTGTAGGAGGATTATTGCTCGTATGGTTTACAATAATCCCTATTTTTTTTATAAAAAAACATATAGTTTTTATATCAATGGGTATTATGACAGTAGGTTTAATACCATATCTGTTTTTAATAGAATATCTGTTTTCTGCTAAAGGTTGGGTGCTTCCGCTGGCAATTCCTATAGCTGCTAGTGCATTAATGGCGGCCTTAATTGTTATTAGTCTTTTTCTATATACAAAGATTATTATATACTATGATGTTGCAATAACTTGTCTATTATTTGGTGTTATCACTAATATAATTATAAATACTATTGTTTATAATTATGTAAAAGATAAGGAAATATATATGCCAGTTGTTATTACAACACTTTCTTTTGCTTTTATATCATTTTTAATTTTTATAATTGGGTATTTAAGAAAGGAGAATATTTGAAGAGTAATTAGTATGTTTCTAAAAAATAAAATTTAGGTAGAAATAAAAAAACGAAGGAGTATTAAAGCCATGAAAAAAATAGAGATTTGGGGAGATTCACTTTTAAAGGGAATAATTTTTGATGAAGAAAAAATGAAATACAAATTACTTAGTGAGAATATAGCTTTAAAAAATTTGAATAAGTTTGGAAATAATATAAAAAATAATGCACATTTTGGCATGACAGCTCCTAAGGCAAGTAAACTTATGCAAGATAAATTAAAGAAAGGTTTTGATTGTGAAATAGTTGCCATAGAATTTGGGGGAAATGACTGCGATTACAGATGGACAGAAATTTCTGATAATCCATATAAAGATCATAAGCCTAATACTCCTTTAGATGTATTCAAAGTATGTATTACGGACATGGTTACTACCTTTAGAAATTTAAATATTGAGCCTATTTTGATAAATTTACCACCTCTTGATGCAAATAAATATTTTACGTGTATAACAAAAGGTTTGAATAAGAAAAATATTTTATATTGGCTTGGAGATGTACAACGTATATACAGACATCACGAATGCTATAATTTGTGCATTATGAAGCTTGCACAACAACTAAAATGTGATTTGATAGATGTGCGTGAACCATTTCTTAAGGAACCCAATACTACAAGATTTCTCTGTGAAGATGGAATTCATCCAAATGAAGCAGGCTATGAGCTTATGAATAGGACATTTTTGGACTATGTAGGTTCGAGAGTCTATAGCACAAAGCTTACGGCAAATGCTGATTTAACAATAAAAAGGAGTAGCTAAGCACTATGGCCAGGAATGTCTAGGTCGTCATCTACAATAATGGGAGGTTGGATTAGCGGCATTTCTACAGTTGATGCAACGGAGTTTTCGTTCTTTTTAGCGATACCAACTATATTTGGTGCTACAGCATTAACAATATTTAAAAGTGGAATGAATTTTAATAGTGGAGAAATTATTACTTTATTTATTGGGTTTGTAATTGCATTTTTAGTAGCACTAATTGTGGTAGAAAAATTTGTTTCGTATAAATAGCAAAAACCTATGAAGGTTTTTGCTATTTATAGAATAATTGTGGGTATAGCATTGCTATTTTCAATTAAGTTTGTGGGTATTTCAATATAAATAGTAAACATCTAGATTTCAGATTTGTCTGTTATCTAGGTGCTTTTATTTTTTTTAAATTTTTGAGTAAAATCTAAGATTTTTTTAATCTGTTTTTAATATTTTTAATATATGCTATATAAATTAGGGGAATACTTATAGACATATATATTAAACAAAAGAGAAAAAAAGGGGAATGATGAAAATGATACCATTAGTACAGAGATTTGATAGCTCAGCATTATTTTATATAAAAGATAATATGCATGGAATTATTATGGATAAAAGCATGGTTATATCATCATACTTGGGTAATGGAGGAATCATATGGGTTATAATAATAGCGATACTTATGATTAATAAAAAATATAGAAAAATAGGTTTTATGGCTTTAGGGGCCTTAATACTAAGTACAATTTTAGG
>NZ_JAHLDL010000050.1 GCF_018861315.1 Clostridium bowmanii
TTCCTGCAGATGTTTCATCTCAGCAAATATTAAAGGTTAATCCAGATTTAATATTTTTATCAAATGGACCTGGAGATCCAGAAGATTTAGGCGAGGTAATCAAGATGCTGAAAGAAATTATAGGTAAAAAACCTATAGTTGGAATTTGTTTAGGCCATCAACTTTTAGCCTTAGCTCTTGGAGGTAAAACAAAAAAACTTAAATTTGGTCATAGAGGGTGCAATCATCCTGTTAAAGATATAAAGGAGAATAAAGTTTATATTACCTCGCAAAACCACGGGTATTATGTTAGTGAACTTCCTAAAGATATGGAAATTACTCATGTAAGTGTAAATGATGGAACAATCGAAGGAATGAAACATAAGACTATGCCTATATTTTCTGTGCAGTTCCATCCAGAAGCTTGCCCGGGACCTAAGGATATAGATGAAATTTTTGATAAATTTCTTTCAGATAAAACAGAGGAGGGTTCATATGCCATTAGATAAAAGCATTAAAAAAGTATTAGTAATTGGATCAGGTCCAATAATAATAGGCCAAGCTGCGGAGTTTGATTATTCTGGAACCCAAGCTTGCCAAGCATTAAAAGAAGAAGGGGTAGAAGTCGTACTTGTTAATAGTAATCCAGCAACAATAATGACAGATAAAGAGGTGGCAGGTATTGTTTATATAGAGCCACTAACTATAGAATTTCTAGAAAAAATTATTGATAAGGAAAGACCGGATAGTTTGCTTGCAGGTATGGGTGGTCAAACGGCATTGAATTTAGCTGTGGAATTAGCTGATAATGGTATTTTAGATAAATATAAGGTGAGAGTAATTGGAACCTCTATAGAAGCAATAAAAAAAGGTGAAGATAGAGAACTCTTTAGAAATCTTATGCAGGAGATTAATCAGCCGGTTGTGGAAAGCTTCATTGTTACAGATATGGAAGAAGGATTAAGATTTGCAGACGAAATAGGATATCCTGTAATTGTAAGGCCGGCTTATACTCTAGGTGGAAGTGGTGGAGGAATTGCTGAGTCTGAAGATGAACTCGTTGAAATTTTAGAACTTGGTTTACAATTAAGTTCTATCGGTCAGGTGCTTTTAGAAAAGAGTATAAAGGGATGGAAAGAGATAGAATATGAGGTTATGAGAGATGCCCGTGGTAATTGTATTTGTGTATGCAACATGGAAAATATAGATCCTGTAGGAATACATACTGGAGATAGTATTGTGGTAGCGCCAAGCCAAACTCTTTCAGATAAAGAATACCAAATGCTTAGAAGTGCATCCATAGATATTATAAACAATGTAGGCATAGAAGGCGGCTGCAATGTTCAACTTGCTCTTCACCCAAAAAGCTTTGAGTATGCAGTTATAGAAATAAACCCCAGGGTAAGTAGATCCTCTGCACTAGCATCAAAAGCTACAGGATATCCCATTGCAAAAGTAGCAGCGAAAATAGCACTGGGTTATGCTCTAGATGAGATAAAAAATGCAGTTACACAAAAAACTTATGCTTGTTTTGAGCCATCACTAGACTATGTGGTAGTTAAAATACCTAAATGGCCTTTTGATAAGTTTCAAGGAGCAAATAGAGCTTTGGGAACAAAAATGATGGCTACAGGAGAAGTAATGGCAATTGGAAGCAATTTTGAAGCAGCTCTACTAAAAGGAATCTGTTCTTTAGAAATAGGAAAGTATTCACTGCAATATGATGCGCTAGAACAAAAAAGTCTGCAAGAATTAAAAGAGAGAGTTATGGCTCCTGATGATGAAAGACTATTTCATTTAGCTGAAATGCTCAGACGTGAGTATATGGTGGAAAAAGTTTCGGAAATTACAGGCATAGATAAATTTTTTGTAAATAAAATCAAGTGGATAGTAGATGAAGAGGAAAAGATAAAAAATTCCACCCTAGAAGATATGAATAAAGATTGGTTACAATTATTAAAGAAAAAAGGGTTTTCTGATAAAGGGATTGCAGATTTATTAGGGGTTATGCCAAATGTAGTATATGAACTTAGAAATATATGGAACATTAAGCCTGTCTATAAAATGGTGGACACTTGCGCAGGTGAATTTGAAGCCTTATCACCTTATTATTACTCAACCTATGATGAATATGATGAGGTGAAGGTAAACAGCAGGCGTAAGGTTATGGTAATAGGCTCAGGTCCTATAAGAATAGGACAGGGCATCGAGTTTGATTATGCATCTGTTCAGAGTGTAATTGCTCTTAGAAAGCTAGGGATTGAGACTATAATAGTAAATAATAACCCGGAGACAGTAAGTACAGACTTTAATATTTCCGATAAATTATATTTTGAACCATTAACAGAGGAAGATGTGTTTAATATTGTTGAAAAAGAAAATCCAGATGGAGTTATACTTCAATTTGGAGGGCAAACCGCGATTAAACTTGCTGAGTTTTTAAGGGAAAAAAATATATCTATATATGGAACTAAGCCCGAACAAATGGATATGGCAGAAGATAGAGAAAAATTTGATGCACTCCTAGAAAAATTACATATAAATAGACCAAAGGGAAAAGCAGTTTGGGACTTAAAAGAAGGATTAAAAGAGGCTGAAATTATAGGGTATCCAGTGCTGGTTAGACCCTCCTATGTATTAGGTGGACAAGGCATGAAAATAACTTATTCTGCAAAAGAATTAAAATACTATTTAGTGAATGCTTTTATAAAGGATAAGAAAAACCCAGTTTTAATAGATAGATATTTATTGGGAAGAGAAATAGAAGTTGATGCTATTTGTGACGGCAACGATATATTAATACCAGGTATTATGGAACATTTAGAAAGAGCAGGGGTTCACTCTGGAGATAGTATTACAATATATCCAAGTCAAAATATATCCAAGGCTATAAAAGAAAAAATATTTGAATATACTAAAAAGGTAGCAATAGGACTAGAAGTAATAGGGATGATTAATATTCAGTTTATAGAGTATAAGGATGAATTGTATATAATAGAAGCTAATCCAAGAGCTAGTCGTACAGTTCCATACATTAGTAAGGTTAGTAAAGTACCGATAGTAGAACTGGCAACAAGGGTTATGCTAGGAGAAAAATTAAAAGATTTAGGATATGGTAGTGGGGTTTACGTGGAACCTAAATTAGTGTCAGTAAAGGTACCCGTATTCTCAACTCAAAAACTTCCAGAGGTGGAGGTGTGCCTAGGACCAGAAATGAGATCTACAGGTGAGGTGCTAGGAATAGGGAGAAACTTTGATGAAGCATTATATAAAGGTCTTGTTGCCTCAGGAATGAAGATTAAAAAAGAAACGGGGGTTATTTTGGCAACCATAAATCCTCAGGATAATGAGGAGTTTTTGTATATAGCAAAGGCTTTTAGTGAACTCGGCTATAAATTTATAGCAACAAAGGGCACAGCTAAGTTATTAAAAGACAATGGTCTTGATGGTTTAGGAGTTAAAAAAATCACAGAAGGAACCCCGAGTATCATTAATGTAATAAAAAGTAGACAGGTTGATTTAGTGATAAATACACCTACTAAAGGAAATGATTCCAATAGGGAGGGTTTTAGAATTAGAAGAACAGCCATAGAGAATAATGTTGGAGTCATAACTTCTTTAGATACTGCAAAAGCAATAGTAGACCTTATGAAGAAGAATATTAATAGTTCAAATTTAGAAGTGTTTAACATTATAGATTAGTGAAAATATATATACAAAAAACTATGATTTTGAAAATCATAGTTTTTTGTATATGTACAACTTCTACGTCGTAATATAATAAATTTGCTATATTGCAAGGAGTATTAGCTTTTCAATTCCTTTTCCATATTAAGTATAAAATTAACTATTATATAGATTCCATTCAAAATGGCCTCTTCTGAAGCATCAAAGTTAGGCGAATGAAGAGGATGAATTCCTTTATCATTAGCTGCAATGCCAAGTCTGAAATGAACTGATGGAACCTTCTGCGCAAAGTATGCAAAATCCTCTGCTGCAAAGCTTTTTTCTAATGGCAAAACCTTATCTTCTCCAATTAGTGTTTTTGTAAAATTAATAAATTTATTGGTCAATGGTTCATTGCTTATTAGAGGAGGATATTGAAAATCATAATTCAAATCTACATTACATCCATATTTTTCTGCGCATAAACGAGAATTTTTTACTATATCCTCATATAACTTCTTTCTAAGCTTATCATTAAAAGTTCTAACAGTACCTAAAACCTCGCATTTATCTGATATTACATTAGGAGCATTGCCACATTGTATAGAAGAAAAAGTGATTATATGTGAGTCTAAGGGATTATTTTCTATTCTAGATTGTATATTCATACTTTGAATAAACTCCATGGCAGGATACATTGGATTCTTACAAAGGTGAGGTGTGGCTGCATGTCCACCACTACCGATGAAACTTATGTGCAGATCATCTACTGAGGCCATAGAGGCACCAACTGCCACCTCTATGCAGCCAACAGGTACATTAGGCCATACATGAAATCCAATTATATATTTAACTCGAGGATTTTCAAGTACACCTTCTTTTATCATTGGAAGAGCGCCACCTCCTCCTGACTCCTCACCAGGTTGGAAAATGAATTTTACAGCATTAGGAAAGCCTATTTTTTTAAGTATAAGTGCAGTACCTAGAACAATAGCCATATGATAGTCGTGTCCACAGGCATGGGCAATACCATTTACAGGTAAAGCATCCATATCCGCTCTTAAAGCAATACACTCCCTTCCAGCATTCAAAGTGGAGACAACTCCGGTACTGGCTAGTACCTTTGTATTTATATCTAAGTCTTTTAGAAAATCAAGAATGATTTTTTGAGTATTAAACTCCTTAAAAGATAATTCAGCATTAACATTGATTTTTTTTCTTAACTTTTTTATAGTATCTATGTTTTGTTCTATTACTTTTTTAATATCCAAATCTTCATCTCCTAATTAATATTGCTACCGTGAAAATTATAATTTAACCAGCAATTTCAGATAGTACTACTTCAAGGATAGCTAAGGACTCATCAATATCTTTTTTTGATACATTAAGTGGAGGAAGTAATCTCACCACATTTTCACCAGCAGTTACAAGGAGAAGTTTTTTGTCAAAACACAATTTACTGAATTCCTTTGCGTCGGTTTTTAGACTTATGCCAATTAATAGACCCATGCCTTTTACTTCATCTATTATGCCGTATTTTTCCTTGAGCTTAAGCAGTTCATCTTTTAGATATATACTCTTTTCTTCTATTTGGGATATAATGCCACCATCTATTAGTTCTGTTAAAACTGCAACACCAACTGCACATCCAAGTGGATTACCACCAAAAGTGCATCCATGGTCCCCGGGTACAAAAGCACTTGAAGCTTTTTCGCTTGCAACGGTAGCACCTATTGGGAAACCTCCTCCTAAAGCCTTAGCTATACATATTATATCAGGAATAACTGAAAATTTCTTATAAGCAAAAAGACTTCCCAGGCGCCCCATACCACATTGAACTTCATCAAAAATTAGTAGTGCATCATATTTGTCACACAGATTTTTTGCTTCCTGTAAAAACTCTGCGTTTGCTATATTTATTCCACCTTCTCCTTGAATTGGTTCGATTATTATGCCGCATACTGTTCCGTCGAAGTTCCTTTTTAAATCTTCTATATCATTGAAAATTACGTTCCTTGTGCCTCCAATTAAAGGACGGAAATCCTCCTGATATCTCTCCTGTCCAGTAACAGAAAGTGCACCCATAGTTCTACCGTGAAAAGAATTATTCATATATATGAATACATTTTTATCTGGACCACCTTTTAATTTACCATATTTTCTTGCCATTTTTAATGCGGTTTCCACAGACTCAGTGCCACTATTACAAAAAAATACTTTGCTATGATCACAATTATCTATTAGTTTCTCGGAAAGAAGAGCCTGGGGAAGATTCCAATAGTAATTTGATACATGAATAAGTTGACTACTTTGCTTTGCTAGTGCATTTATTATAGTAGGATGGCAATGTCCTAAACAATTTACTGCAACACCGGAGACAAAATCTACATATTCAGTTCCCAATGCATCATAAAGTTTACAACCTATTCCTCTTTCAAAATTAACATTAAATCTTCCGTAGGTATCCATTATACAATTTTTTGACATTTATTTACCCCTTTCGCTGCTATAATTTTAGTTCCGCAATTCTTAATTATGTTTAATAATAAGCTGTGTTTTTCTCTTCCGTCTACCAGATGAACATTCTTGGTACCGTTATTAATGGCAGCGACGCAGCATTCTAGCTTTGGAATCATGCCACCGTTAATGACACCATCATTTATATATTCCTTGATCTCGTCTTTAGTAATTGAAGATAATAGTGTTGAAGAATCATTTATATCTGTATATACTCCTTCTATATCCGTCATTATTAATAGCTTTTCTGCTTTTAATGCCCCGCTAATATAAGCTGCAGCATAATCTGCATTTATATTATAACTGTTTCCTTCTGCATCTGAGCCAATAGGTGATATAACAGGAATATAGTTTTTATTAAGTAAATCTAATAAAAGCGCTGTATTAACATTAACAACCTCACCAACAAAGCCTATATCAACCTTATTACTACCTTCATAAACAAACTTTTTCTTAGCCTTTATTAAATTGCTATCTTTACCGCTTACACCTATGGCTTTTAGTCCTCTAATACTTAAACTAGAGGATACCCTTTTGTTAATATTGCCAGATAATACCATCTCTACAATTTCCATAGTTTCATGGTTTGTTACCCTTAAGCCACTTATAAATTTATTTTCACCGCCAATTTTTTTAACCCACTTATTTATTAAAGGGCCACCACCATGAACTATAACCACTTTAATACCAACACTTGTCATAAATGCAACATCTTCTACAAAGGCTTTTTTAGCCGTATCGTTACTCATTATACTTCCACCATATTTTATAACAAAGGTCTTACCCTCATACTTATTCATTGTAGCCTCCTATTTCAAAATTCAATTTTTTTGAATTATATAAGTTTGAATAATTATACATCAATTTGAATAAACATTCAACAAAGTATTGATTTTTTTATTAACAAGTTGTATACTAACTTTTATTAGAAAATATAAACAAAGAGGTGGTAGCTTACGATTAAGGCTGGAATAATAGGTTCAACTGGTTATGCTGGGGAACAACTAGCATGGTTTCTATACAAGCATCCAAGGGCAAATGTAGAATTTTATTCTTCTCATAATTATGCAGGGATGTCCTATAATGAAATTTATAAAAATTACTATGGTTATATAGAAGATATCTGCGTTAATATGAAAACGGCTATAAGTAAATTATCAAATATAAATGTTCTTTTTATTGCTATGCCTCCAGGAAAGTCTTTTAATATAACTGAAAAGGCATTAGCTTTAGGTGTTAAAGTAATAGATTTAGGGGCAGATTTTAGGCTGAAATCTAAGGAAGTATACGAGGAGTGGTATGGAGTTAAACATGAAAATGAAGAACTTCTACAAGATGCTGTTTATGGTCTTACTGAATTAAATAGGGAAGCTATAGCAGAGTGCAACTTATTAGCCAATCCAGGATGTTTTCCTACAGCTACAATATTAGCAATTACGCCACTATTAAAAAATAACCTTATAGATCTAAGTTCCATAATAGTTGATGCTAAATCGGGAGTATCTGGAGCTGGTAGAGCTGCAAACATTGGATCACTTTTTACGGAATGCAACGAATCAATTAAAGCTTATGCTGCTACTAGTCATAGGCATACTCCAGAGATTGAACAAGAATTGAGTAGGGCTGCCTTAGAAAATGTAATGATAACTTTTACTCCACACTTAGTACCGATGAATCGTGGAATTTTATCCACTTGTTATGGAACTCTTAGGAAAGACGTAACCACGGAAGAAATTATTGCTTTATATAGAGATTTTTACAAAGATGATTGTTTTGTAAAGATACTTGACGGGCTTCCTGAGACCAGATGGGTAAGAGGCTCTAATTTATGTCATATTGGTATAAAGGTAGATAAACGTACAAAAATGGTAATAATAATAGCTGCTATAGATAATTTAATAAAAGGTGCTGCAGGTCAGGCTGTGCAGAATATGAATATCATGTTTGGGTTAGAAGAAACCATGGGCCTTGAAATTATTGCAATGGCGCCATAATAATAGTTATAAGAATAATATAGTATTGGGGGTAGATCAGTGGACAAAATGGATATAGTAGTTAGAAAAGCTACTTTAAAAGATGTTGAGCAAATACGATTATTAACCAGGGACTCTTTTATGATGTATGCTGAAAATGCAGGTATTACAGCATTGGTTGCTCCCCTTAGCGAAAGCTATGAGGAGGTAGAAAAAGAAGTAAGAACAAAAGAAGTTTTGGTAGCACTATTTAATGAAAAAATTATTGGTAGTTTAAGAATTGAAATTAAAGCTGATAACACTGCTTATTTAAGTAGAGTAGGTGTGTCAGAACTATATCAAAACAATGATGTTGGAAGAATATTAATGAATGCAGTTGATGAATTAATGGAAATGATGGGCATTGACTGTCTATATATTCATACAGCATCTAAAGTGTTTTCACTTGTCAAATTTTATTACAAAAAAGGATTTTATATAGAATCAACTACTAAAGACCGAGGATACATTAGAGCATTGTTATGCAAGGAATATAAAGTAGCAAAAGTAGCAAATTTGTTATAAATCCACAAGCTTTATCAAAATAAGCTTGTGGATTTTTTATTAATAATAGTTTATATTTAAGATAGAAAATACTTTTGGAGTATTTATGATTGGCTAAAAGAATAATATTATTAAAAAAAATATTATTCAAAATAAAAATTAATAAGTGGTGATTTATGTTGAAAAAAAGAAAATCAAATAGTTTAGTGCTTGAGGTAATAGTAGCTATAATACTAATTTTATATATTTTGTTTTTATATATGGACTTTTATAATGTGAGATGGTTAATAAGTTCAAATTATATAAAGTACTTATGTATACTACTTTGTTTTCTGTTATCTATAGTTAGTAATAAAAATTCGATTTTAGATATAGCTAAACATAGAGATATATTTCTGCTGAGATTGGCTCTATTTATAACTGTCATGGCAGATTTGTGCTTGCTTGTTCTTGATTTTTATGTTTTTGGTGTATTTCTTTTTTTACTGGTTCAAATTACTTATTCTGTTAGATATAGTACTAAAAGGCTTAAGACAACACTCCTATTTTTCTTTATTACACTTCAATTTGTAGTGCTCACTTATATAATAACCATTTTATTTATTGCAAAAATTAATATCTTAATACCTATTTCATTATTTTATTTTATATGCTTAATTACAAGTGTAAGCAAAGCTATAAAGGCTTGTAAAAACAATTTATACCCATCTCCCAATAAATATATGGTAGTAATTGGAATGGTGCTTTTTCTTTTATGTGATTTATGTGTAGCCTTATCTAATGTTACTTCGACTTTGACTTCAACAGCATACTTTATTATAAGGTTCCAGCAAATTTCTTGGTTTTTAATTTGGGTTTTCTACATTCCTTCTCAATTGCTATTGGCTTTAAGTGGTAGATATAAAAGTAAATTAATTGAATAATTGTTGAATACCTAGCGTATATATTGGTGTAATAGAAATAAATTAGGGGAAGATTTATGATACTTATAAAAATATCAGAAGTTCCACAAAACTCAGCACAATTAATGGAGAGAGTTAGCAAGTCCTGGAAGAGAAAACTTGAAACAGTATCAAAACAAGATACTGCTATAGTTACACACAGAGGCGAGATAGTTGCAGTATATAAAATTCTAGGCGGTAGGGTTGCTCCTCATTGCCCAGGTAGAATTGAATTTGTATTAGAAGAAATAGAAAGTGACTTAAAGGGAAGGACGATAGTGAGCAGAACATCTAATCCTTGTATAATAGTAGAAAAACTGAATTTTAAACAAGCAATTTAACAAGATAAAGCGATTATGTGAAAACATAATCGCTTTTTAAAAAATATTAATGTTATTTCGTTTTCACGGAACTAAACAAATTAATTACAATATCAATAATTGGCTTTAATAGCTGTAAAATAGCACTAAGAATATCAGTTAATATAGGTATTGTAATACCTATTTGTTGAAGAATATATATCAAAAGGAATATACCGATGGCAATACTTATTATCCTTCCAATCATTTTAAATACCGCAATACCAAGATAAGCAAGTAATAAAGCTAGTGCAAACATAATAATGGTATTCAGATTAATATTAGAAAAATCAACGTTCATAAAAGCACCTCCATTATTAATAAAATTATAACTTATACACTATGTTTTAGCAAAGGTAAAATTTTATGGAACTCAAGTAAAAATTATGTAAAAAGAAAAAAAGTATATATCACTATTAATGTATTCACTTTGCTAAGAACTACTAATTTTATTTTTAATTAATATGCTAAAAAATATAAACTCGCTGTCGCTCAAACATATATTTTTCTTAACGCATATCAATTAAAAGTAAAATAAGAAGTATAATAAAAAAACACCATATACTAAATACAGTTTGTACTGCAATAGTAAATGGTGGGATTACTGTAACAGACTTAATAATACAACCAGGAACTTTACTTTTTCTATAGATTTTCTTTATATATATCCATATACAGCAATTACAGTGTTATTAATCCATTGATAACACTAGAAGTATATCACTGAGTTACATAGCTGTTAGAAGTATTTTAATCCCAACCAGTGATAAAACTGAAGCACCAACGCACAAAGCAATTAAGATAGAATTTAATCTGGACATTTCAGGTACATTTTCGTATTCAGATTTCATGATAACTTATCTCCATTTCTGCCCTTAAAGGCAATACTACTAAATTCGATTTAATGCACAGCAGAGGTGATTTTTTTCGACACAACAACAACTAACTACATAATACTAAATAATTGTTTCATTTATATGTCAATAATGTAAACAATCTATTACTATTAATGTGAAAAGGTGCATACTTTATTTAACTTTAATCTTGCATACTTATAACATTTATGGTATAAACTTATATTAATAACAACTAGTATATTTATAGGCGGTGATAATTTGGATATTAGACAACTAATAGAAAAAAATATTGATACTATAAAATACTTAAGAAAAAGACTAAATATTAATGCTGAACTGTCCTTTATGGAGAATAAGACTCAAGGTATCATTATTGATTTTTTTAAAGATTTAAATATAGATACAAAGGTGCTCGCAGGGACTGGAGTGGTTGCTACTTTAAATTTTGGAGATAGTTGTATTGCCCTTAGAGCAGATATGGATGCTTTACCTGTAAATGGGATCTCTCATGCTTGTGGACATGATTATCATATGGCTATTGTTTTAGGTACTGCACTAATACTCAAGAAAATAGGTTTTGATAAAACGGTAAAGTTTATTTTCCAGCCGGGTGAAGAAACAGAAGGCGGAGCTGCACCCATGATAAAGGAGGGTGTGCTTGAACAGCCACGGGTTAAATATATGATTGGATTTCATGTATGGCCAAATGTACTTGTAGGAACAATTGAGGTAGCAAGTGGTGCCTCTATGGCCTCAGTAGATAATTTCCATGTGGTTTTTAAAGGCAAGGGCGGACATGCTGCTATGCCACATTTATGTAAAAATCCAATATATCCTGCCATAGAATTCATTCAGAGTATGAATATACAATCTAGAATTGAAAATAATCCCTTGGATCCACATATAATTACTTTTGCATCTATACAATGTGGAAATGTAAATAATGTAATAGCGGAAGAATGTGAGGTCTTAGGTACTGTTAGAACATTTAATAGTGAACTTAGAAATAAGTTACATGATGATATATTAAAGAATGCACAGTTGTGTGGGGACAAATACGGATGCAAGGTGGAAGCAAAATATGATTTTAAATATCCTCCATTAATAAGCAATAAATTACTAACTAAGAAATTTATTGAGAGTACAAAAAAACTTATAGGTGCAGATAAGGTTTTACATCTAGAAAAAACCTTTGCATCAGAGGATTTTGCGTTTTTTGCAGAAGTGGTTTCATCAGTACATTTTAGACTTGGAATAGAAGACAAGACAAAAGGAATCCATCCTCTCCATTCTCCAGAATTTGATGCCTCAGAGGAAGCGATTTTAAATGGAATTTATATAATAGCAAATTTTATAATTTCATTGGAGTACTAAGTTGATATAATATATATTAAAGTTGCCACTTGCCACTTGCCACTTGGGTGGCACCTGTTTTTCTAAGGAGGGTGAAGGGTGTGTATAAACTTTTGATTGCCGATGATGAGGCTTTGAAATTTTTTTTAAAATAATCTGTTGGGTTAAATTCTAATAGTACATTGCCAATATCAAAGATTACGGTTTTAATCATCTTGTCCTCCATAATAAATTGTGATTTTAATATAAAATATAACTAATAGATAAATAGTAACACATATAAAACAGGAATTTAGTATAATGATGATATTTTTGAGTCTAATTACAGAGTACATTATTCTACAAACTCACCATTCATGAAGCTACCTTTATTTTGTACATTTCGATTATCATCGTAATATATGCCTAACCCATAAAAAAGATTACTTTTAAAAGTGCCCTCGTAAATCAACTGTCCATTATGTTTATAATACATTTTTCCTTCTCCATTCGCTGCTCCATCTATAATATCTCCAACATATATGAAAGTGCCAGCATCCAGAAAACCTTTACTATTTAGAACTTTATAAAGAACTATCTCACAAGTGTTTCTTACAGCCATTGATTCTTTTTCTACAGTTAATAATTGCTGAATTGGCTGAAGGGATGTGCTATTGCCTACACATAAAAGTGATTGCACAAGTGCTAGTCTAAATGCTACAGAACAATCAAATATATGACTATGTAAGGTATCAAGAACTTCTTGAGTGATTTTATTGCTATTTACAAGTGCTATTTTAAAAATTGTATCAGCTGTACTGACTCTAATAGATTTACTATCATGTATGGAGGGAGGACTTGGGTATAACGTATGTAACTGAGGTGAATTGTCATATCCTTTTATCCATCTAAATTTTTTGAACTTTATAATCTCGTCATATTGTTGTAGAGACATAAATCTCAAACTGAGATTCGAAAGCACATTATCCATTGACTTAATTTCATTCATCATAATAATTCATCACTCCTATAATAAATTACAACAATTTTCTAATAACAATTTTAATAATTAAGTATACTTCTGATTTTTCATAAAAGATTTTAGAAACATTTACTTTATAATTGAACTTAGATAAGTAAAAAATACTTATTTATAATTGTATAGTTCTATAATCATATACATTATCCTCCAAAATAAATAATAATTTTAAATATTTTCTGGATTTTTATATTTGTATCATCAAGATGCTGAATACATGAGTTTTACCTAGGAATGAGGAGAAAAAATTCAACTTTTAACTGTTGGATAATGAAAACATGTTATAATTATATCTAGTTATAAATAAATAAAGTAATAGTTAGATAATATCTTTCTTAAGGTATTTGTTTAAAGATTAAAATGGAGGAAGTATATATGGAACAGAAGAAAAGAAAAACAAAAGTTTTGAGACCTACATTTGAAACCGATTTAGATATTATAGAGCTATCTAAAGAAAATATTGAGGATGAAAGTGAATTTTCTTTTGGAACAGTTAGTGATTGTTTTTTAGAAAACCATAAAGCAGACAGAGTTGCTTTTAAACAAGTAATATTTAAAAAAGTTACTTTTAATAAAATAACATTCAGACGTGTAGAAATGGTAGATGTGAGATTTGAAAATTGTGATTTATCAAATGTAGATTTTAATGAAGCTTCATTACATAAAGTAGAATTTGTAAATTGCAAAATTATTGGTATTAATTTAAATGAAGCCACTTTGAGAGATGTGATTTTTGAAAACTGTAATGGTCAGTTTGCTTTTTTTAGTTATTCTAATTCTAAGCAAGTTGCATTCCTTCAATGTCTATTACGTTCTTCAGATTTTCAAAATTCAAAATTTTTAAAAGTTGAATTTCAAGAGTCCGATCTAACTCAATCTCAAATGAATTTCACAAGTCTTAAAGGAATAGATTTTACTAGTTGTGATATTGACGGTTTAGGAGTAAATATCGCTGATGTTAAGGGCGCAAAGGTTACTACTATTCAAGCTATTTCTCTTTCTGCTATACTAGGTCTTATTATTATATAAAATTTAATAGGGCATTCATATATCTTCTTATCTTAGGATAAGAAGATTTTTTCATCTTAAAAAATATTATAAAAAAGAAAACAAGCCTAAAGTGAGGGGTTATTAATTTAATAATTTAACAATTTCTCCACAATTCGCTAATAGCCTCGTGTTGTGGTATAATGACTATAGGTACTAATTCACAGTGAAGAGATTATTTTAATTTCATATTGTTTAAATAATGGAGCACCGGCTGATTTTAATATTATATTAAATAATTAGTTATGGTGGCTTTTTTGTTATGAAAAATAAGAGTATTGGTCTTTCAACTGTAAATTCAAGTAAATTACTTTGATACATAAAAAAATAAATAAGACTTTATAATGACACTTTTGCTAAAGAAGTGTGCTTTAAGGGACTAACTATTAAGGAGGAAAACTTATGAAAGCATTATTTCTTGTGGATGGAGTGGGGACTAGCCTAGAACCATTAACTGACGATTTACCTAAATCTATGATCCCTATGGTGGCGAAACCACTTCTAGAAAGAAACATATTAAAACTTAAGGATTATGGTGTTGATGAAATTATACTTAGTACAGGTCATAAACCACAAAAAATTGAGAAGTATTTCGGCGATGGCACAAAATTGGGCTTGAAAATTGAGTATATAGGTGGAGATATTACTTTAGGGACAGGAGGTGCAATTAAAAATGCTGTGGAATTTTTCGATGATACTTTTATTGTATTTACTGAGGATATATTAAGTGATATTAATATTGAGGATATGATTAAATTTCATAAAGAAAAATGTGCATCAGTTACAATTGCAGTAACGAAAGTTGAAAATCCTTCTGATTACGATGCTATTGAATATAATGCGAATCTTTATGCTGAAAAATTTACTGAAAAATCAAAGTTTTCAGAAATAAAATCAAACTATATTAATGCGGGTATATATATATTTGAACCAAATGTTTTAAAGGAAATCCCAGATTCACAACTAATATCAATAGAAAAAGAAATATTTCCTTTACTATTAAAAAAAGGATATCCTATTGCGGTTTATAAAAGTGATGCATATTGGATTGACATAGGAACCCTTGAAGAATATATTCAGGCCAATGAGGATATTTTAAGTGGAGACTATCCACTATCAGAAATTAAAGATAAACACCAGGACATATTTGTAGGTGAAAATACAATAATACATAGTTCTACTAAAATTATTGGACCTACGTATATTGGTGAAAACACTAAAATTGCGGCTAATTCTACAATTGGTCCAAATACAATAATTGGTAATGATTGCAGAGTGGGTCCCAATAATACGATTACCGACTCTATTGTTTGGGATAAAATAACACTTGAAAATAATTCCACAGTTTCAAGCGTTATTATTAACTCGGATTTTATGATATCTAACAGTAAGTAAAGTGCTAATAATATCAAAACTGAAGCTCTAAATAAAAGAATCCATATTAGTTAAAAAAAGTAACGAACAATTGAAAGTATGGCTAAGGTGTAATTCTGTAATAGGATTGCACCTTAGTTATTCGCAAGAGTATGTTAAAGTTAAAGAATACTTTTAAACATATTAACAACACAAAGGAATTAGATTTGTGGATAGAAGTATTATTTACGGGGAAAGTATTAAAAGAATAGAAATTAATAATGAAGGCCTACTAAAGAAAATAATTTATAATAAAAGATAAAAAATACGATAAAATAACAGGACGGTGATTTTATGCTAAAAGCAGTTATATTTGATATGGATGGAGTAATTATTGATAGTGAACCTACACATATGAAACTTGAAAATGAGACTTATAAAAAATTAGGCATAGAGGTTACAGATGATGAGCATCATTCTTTTGTAGGGGCAACTTCTAATTATATGTGGGAAGCTCTAAAAAATAAATATAAGCTTAATCAAACACTTGAGGAATTAATTGAATACGATAGAAACAAATATTTTAAACACCTTAATTCGGATGAATGTGAGATAATCCTTATTGATGGGGTTAAAGAGCTAATACAAGACTTGTATGAAAATGGAGTTAAGCTAGCCATTGCATCGTCGTCACCACTAGATGTAATTTATGCTATAGCAAAGAAATTTCAAATAGAAGAATATTTTGAAGCTTTTGTTACTGGCGACTATGTAAAGAGAAGTAAGCCTGAACCAGATATATTTATTTTTGCTGCTGAGAAGCTTGGTGTAAGTGCTGAAAATTGTATAGTCATTGAGGATTCTCATAATGGGGTTCTTGCGGCTAAAAAAGCAGGTATGAAATGTGTAGGAATTAATAGTGATCCTGAAGGAAGTCAGGATATTTCCATGGCTGATTTAGTAATAAATAAATTTAAAGAAGTGAATTATAACAAGCTAAATTATTAAAAAAAAACACTATAAAAGATCTCGAACTTTGATTCTTCAATAACCATACTATTAATTTAGATGGTTATTTTTTATATTATTTAAATATGAATTTTTAGCTTCAATCAGATTTAATTTATGTAGATAAATTTAAATTTATAATTAGCTTTAAGTTAATTTAATAAGGTATATAATGGTTATAAAGAGTATTCAAGTTATTTAATTTAGCAGATTTGAAAGGAGTATTAAATGAAATATAGAGAATTTGGGAAATGTGATTTTAAAGTTTCTGCACTTGGTTTTGGATGTATGCGATTACCAATAATAAATGCTGATGAAAAGCAAATTGATGAGGAGAAAGCTATTTCTTTAATCAGGTATGCAATAGATAACGGTGTTACTTATATTGATACTGCATATCCATATCATAAGGGAAGTAGTGAATTAGTTGTGGGGAAGGCTCTCAAAGATGGTTACAGAGAAAAAGTGAAATTAGCTACTAAATTGCCTACATGGCTTACAAATTCCTATGAAGACTTCGATAAATATTTAGATGAGCAATTGGAAAAACTTCAAACAGACCATATAGATATGTACTTACTTCATGCTTTAGATAAAGAAAGATGGGATAAGCTAGTCGAATTAAATATTTTTAAATTTATCAAAAGTGCTTTAAGTGATGGCAGAATAAAGCAAATAGGATTCTCATTTCATGATAAACTTGATACTTTCAAAGAAATTATAGATGCATATGATTGGGACTTTTGTCAAATACAATATAATTTTCTCGATGATAATTATCAAGCTGGTACTCAAGGACTAGAATATGCAGCAAAAAAAGGTATGGCTATAGTAATTATGGAACCATTGAAAGGTGGTAGATTATCGAAAACTCCACCAATTTTAGTAAAAGAGCAATGGGACACGACTGAAGTTACGAAAACTCCTGCTGAATGGGCTTTGAGATGGGTGTGGAATCATCCTGAAGTTACCACTGTTCTTAGTGGTATGAATTCAATGGAGCAGATAATAGAGAATATTAAAACTTCTGACACGGCAATTCTAAATTCTCTAACAGCCAATGATTTAGCAATAATTCATAATGTAAAAGCTAAATATAATGAATTAATTAAGGTTCAATGTACAGCATGTAATTATTGTATGCCATGTCCTACTGGTGTGGACATACCAAAGAACTTTGCAATACTCAACGAAGCTTCTATGTATAACGAATATGACACGCAGTCCCATACTTATAATAATGATTTAACCTTAAAACAAAGAGCAGTTTCTTGCGTAGAATGTGGTAAATGTGAAACACTATGTCCTCAACATTTGGAAATTAGGAAACATTTAAAAGAAGTAAATGTAGCGATGAATAATAAATAGTAAAACAGCCCCAATCTTAACTTTAAGATTGGGGCTGTTTTACTATTTTATGTTAATCAAGCAAGCAAATATGTTATGTCAGTTTTTATAATTTTAAGCTCTGTACCATACTATTTGCAGCTTCACTTATAGTAGTTAACTTGTACTTTCTATTTCTTTGTGTAACCCCTATAAAATCATATTTTATACCTTTAATATGGTCTACAAATCTCTCAAAGGAGTTAAGACAGGAAAGACATCCGTTTCCACTTCCTCCAGGGGCAGCAACGCATATAAAAGGTTTATTTGCCAAAGTGCTTTTCTCACCATTTGCTGCTTCACATCTTCTAAGCCTATCAGAAAATGCTTTAAGTGATTCGCTCATATCACCCCAGTAAACGGGTGTAATAATTATATAACCGTCCGCTTCTGCCATTTCTGCGTGTAGCTTTTGAAAATCATCTTGCACCTGACAGACATGGTCATTACGGCATGTACCCCATCCGTTTCCACAAGCATGACAAGATGAAATATTTAGTGTGTTAAGATTTATTGTTGAAGCAATAGCAGATTCCATTTCTACTCCTACTTTTGCTTTTTCAGCACAGGCAGCCGTTAAACCATCGATGTTTGGGCTTGAAGTAATTATCATTATTTTCATTTGAATCCCTCCATAATTAATTTGCTTTATTTTTCTTCTTATTTCTTATTTTAGTACAATAGATGAAAAGTAGCAAATTCACTTGTCTCATAAAATACATATAATGCATTTTAGGTCTATACATAAGTGAATTTGCGGTATGTGTGAAAATACAGTATATTTATACTTATTCAATTATAAATATGGTATAATTTATACATTAAGAAATTATTTTGTTAATTCTTATACAAGTTGCACTTATATTTATGATATTTTTAAGGGGGATGTACTAATTATGGAAAATAGAAATTTTGACAATCAAGTTCAAAACGGCGGTGCTAATAGTCAGCCAATGACATTAAAGGATTGGATATTCACTTATTTATTGTTACTTATACCTATTGCAAATATAGTTTTAATGTTTGTTTGGGCATTTGGAAAGGATGTAAATCAAAGCAAGAAAACTTATTTTCAAGCTATGTTAATTATGTCTGGAGTAGCAATAGTAATATCTGTTTTATTTGCTGGAGCCCTATCTTCTATTATAATGAATGGCAGTGGTTATTAAATTAGTTTTCGTATTTAAGGATAAGGTAGTTACAAACCTTATCCTTTTTTTTGTGCCTGAAAAAATCTCAAAAGCTTTCCTAAGGTTATAAAAGGCACCTGCAAGTTTTATGTACGTTATTGCTACATAAAATTTTAGGAGCACTTTAATTCGAAGAGAATATACTGATAGGGAACAGTTTCATACTTCTAAAAAAGGGGTATCAGTATGAATAAAAGGTACTTATCATGTATTCTCTTTATACTTATGATTATTTTAGGTGGAAGTACTTTAGCGAATAAAGATAGTAAACCTGTGAAGTTGACTATTGATGACTCATTATTATATCAAAACAATGTTACAGTATACCAAAGTAAAATTTATGCTAGCAATCAAGTTAAAAGTATTGTGGTTGAAACCCAAAATAAACAACAGACGATTGTTTATACAGCCATAAAACAAGGGGATAAGGGTAATAAAGTAAAAGAAATACAACAAAAGCTTAATAAATTTGGTTACAAACTTTATGTGGATGGCGACTTTGGTAGCTTAACTTACTATGCGGTTATTGATTTCCAATTGAGAAATAAGCTGGCCCGTGATGGTATAGTAGGTGACTTAACACTGAAAAAACTTGATATGCTTGTAACACCAGCAAATATGTACAAATCACCAGTTACAAAAACAACTATACCGAAGGCTATAATCTCAAAAGATGAGTTAGAAAAATTTGCAAATAATAAAAACATAGATAGTCTGACTTCTTATTTTATATGGATTGACTTGTCTCATCAAAGAGTAAATATTTTTAGTGGCTCTAAAAAAAAATGGGATCTTGTTAAATCCATGGTTTGCTCTTCTGGAAAAGCAAGCACACCCACTGTTAAAGGTGATTTTGCTGTGGGAAGCAAAGGGAGCTATTTTATTGCAGATGGGGGAGCTAGATGCAAATACTATACTCAAATACAAGGTAATTATTTATTTCATAGTGTTCTATACGATAATAAAGGTAAATATATTATAGACAATACTCTTGGACTTCCTGTATCTCATGGCTGTGTAAGATTATCTTTGGAAAATGCTAAATTTATATATGATAATATTCCAGCTAAAACTACTATTTGGAGTAAATAGCAGTATACAAGTATAATGTTTAAGAAATAATAAGATGCAGGTATAGACCAATTTTGGGTTATATGCCTGCATCTTATCGTTTATTCACAAGCTAAAAAGGCTAAATTATTTTAAATATGATTTAAATATTGTATCGTACTGTGATAGAATAGTAAATGTAATAGATAGAAAACTAATATAGTAAACATTAACAGTGGAGTAATAAAAAATTTTGTTGGGAGATGATATTATTGAAGGCTAATGAATTTTTAGAATATAAAAACTGGGTTGTGGTTGGAGATGTGTTAAATCGTCTAAAATATGCTTATAAAATATTGGGTTCTTTGAAAGAAGCTGGATTTAATGTAGTGGGTGTAAACCCTTCTGTTAAAAATGAAGAGGCATATAAGTGTTTAAGTGATATACCATATAAGATAGAAGTTTTAAATTTATGTATTAACCCAGAGAAAGGGATTAAAATACTTCAGGAAGCTCTGGAGTTAAAAATAGATAAAATACTTATTCAACCAGGAGCTGAAAACTCTGAAATACTTGATTTTTGTATAGTAAATGGGATTCAAGCAATAGAGGGATGTACATTGGTAGAATTAAGAAAAAGTAAACATTAAGTGTAGTTGTATCTATAGTACCAAAATATTGGAAAATAAAAAAACACTCATTAGGAGTGTTTTTGGTGCAGATGACAGGAATCGAACCTGCATGCCGTAAAGCGCTAGACCCTGATTCTAGTGCGTCTGCCAATTCCGCCACATCTGCATAAATGGTAATCTAATTGTTAGGCCATTACTATTGTCACTGTGAAAAGGAATATTTTATTTGATGACTAATGGTAAATATTTAATTATATTAACCATCTTACCATTTAACCGTATATATGTAAATGGAATATTTCTAAATATTTATGCAGACAAGGTCAACTACAAGTCAATCCTTGTAAATAATGTTAATCTTAAAGTTAAATATTGAGCAATTCATGACAGCCACAATGATTAAAAGTGGGGGTATATTAGTATTAAGTGGAGATAACTTTGATAATATTCCTATTTAATTTGTAATGAACATAAAACAATAAAAAAACTTAGTATAATCTAAAGCGAGAACTGCTGAATATATTTTAGCAGTTTTTGTTTACATTTAAAATGGTTAGTACCTCAAGTAAATTTAAATTTTGAACAAGCTAAAATAGAATATCCTTGAGTATGGTAGGCACTGGAATTTTTCCGAATTATTGTGAAGAATAATAGATTAGTTGTTAAGAACACTCTGAATATTTATTTCAGAGTGTAACATAGATATATTTAAGTTAGGTTTAAGAAAGTCTATAGGTAAATAAACCAATGTTGTGATATACTAATAAATTAATGAATTATAGGATTAATTGTTGCTAAGTTCATGAATTTGAATGGGATTATAATATAAATATGAAAGAGGTAAATTATGATTAATGAAAAGAATATTAAAACTTTAGGAACACATAGTGGGAAATTTCATGCAGATGATGTTATGGCTACTGCTATACTTAGTCTAATACTAGGGGATATAAAGGTGACGAGAACGAGAGATGAAAATATACTAAACAAACTTGACTTTGTTTATGATATAGCCCTAGGGGAATTTGATCATCACCAATTAAATAAGGAAATAAGAGAAAATAATATTCCGTATGCGGCTTGTGGTTTAGTTTGGAGAGAGTTTGGAGCCCGAGTAATACAAAAATTTAATTCGGAGTTTGACGAAGAGGATATAATGTCAATTTTTGATTATGTTGATAAAAATTTAGTGCAGGGAATTGATGCTACAGATAATGGCATAGACATAAAATCAGAAATTAGAGTAACTTCCATAAGCGATATTATTCAAGGATTCAATCCTACATGGGATTCTGATTCTTCCAAAGATGATGCGTTTAAGGAAGCTGTTCTATATGCTACTGAGGTTATAAAAAGAATAATAAGTAGGCAAGTTTCTGTTATAAAAGCAAGGATTATAGTAAATGAGGCCTTTCAAAGTAGAGATACCAATGAAATAATGGTTTTAAAAAAGGGTTGCCCTTGGCTTCAACAATTATTTAAAATAGATACAAATAATGAGGTGTTGTTCGTTATTTCTCCAGATGATAATAATGAAGAGTATAAAATTCAGACGGTAAAGAAAACTGCTGATACTTTTGAAGCGAGAAAAGATTTATTAGAATCAATTAGAGGAAAAACAAGCGAAGAAATAAATTCCATAATTAAAATAGATGATGCTATATTTTGTCACAGTGCAGGGTTTATAGCATCAGCTAAAAGCAGGGAAAGTGCTTTTAAAATAGCAAAGTTATCAATATGAAATTTATATAAATCATTGACAACATTGAAATTGACGCATACTATGGAAATATAAGAATAATATTAAAAGAAATTACAATTTAATATTCTTGTTAGGTGAGGTTACTGTATAAGACACACGCTACTGCCCAGAAATGTCGAGAGACGCCAACGGGTCAGCAGGTATTACCGGATTAAGGTTTTACTTAATGTAGCTGAGGAACAAATCTCTAAGCTGTACAGTGCTAAAACTCAACGAGTGGAGATGAGCTATTTTTTATGTGCTTTAATTTTCTACGCATTCTAATCTCTTCACTTCGTTGTGGGGAGATTTTTTTAGTGCGCCCGGCATGGGCGTTTACTCGTCGGTGAAAGTCCGATACGGGGGCTGATAGTGCCAACCGTTAGCTTAAGACAAGGGT
>NZ_JAHLDL010000051.1 GCF_018861315.1 Clostridium bowmanii
CTCCAGTATCACCTGTTACACCAGTTACCCCAGTAGCACCAGTTACTCCCGTTGCTCCAGTTACTCCTGTTGCTCCAGTTGCTCCAGTAACTCCAGTTACTCCAGTTACTCCGGTTACTCCAGTCGCTCCAGTGGCTCCAGTTGCTCCTGTTGCTCCAGTAGCTCCAGTGGCTCCAGTTACTCCAGTTGCTCCTGTCACTCCAGTGACGCCAGTCTCTAAAGTCTCTCCTGTTGCTCCAGTTACTCCTGTTGCCCCAGTTACTCCAGTGGCTCCTGTTTCACCTGTTGCACCAGTGGCTCCAGTTACTCCAGTTACTCCAGTATCTCCAGTCGCTCCAGTCGCTCCAGTCGCTCCAGTCGCTCCTGTCGCTCCAGTTCCTCCGGTTCCTCCTGTTGGTCCAGTTCCTCCAGTTACTCCAGTTGCTCCTGTTTCACCTGTTGCACCAGTGGCTCCAGTTGCTCCAGTTGCTCCTGTTGCGCCGGTTACTCCTGTAGTTCCAGTGGCTCCAGTTACTCCAGTCGATCCAGTTCCTCCTGTTTCTTCTTCTATCTCTCCTAAGACTAAATTTGCTTTAATTGATACCAAAGTAGAATAAAATACACTACTAGACGTTGTATTAATTAACCTTAGTGCTATTGGAGCAGAATCAACTTGTATAATATCAAAACCAACAACTTCACCCGTTTTTATCGGCGAATTTCCTATTAAATTATCTCCTTGAGATGTTTGAATAGAAAAAGTTATATTATTTGCTCCTAAAGTTGACTGAGTTGCCACCCACCAGTTAATAAAGTATCTTCCTGCTTTGTTTATTACTATTTCACCAGTTACTGAGTTATAAACTATAGCTCCGTAACTATTTACTAGTGTGTCAAATATTACATTAGAATTTGAATTTACTGTTCCAGCTAACTGTCTTTGAATTTGAAGACCTATCGTGTCCAAATCGCATCTCTCCTTATTTGCAATAACCTATAATGTCATTGCTTATTTATAATATGCTGTTAAATCATAATATGCGATTAGATGTTTTACAGATATTTAGTTAAGTAATCTTTTCTCTTAAATAACACAACTAATATATGATTTTAACCTGTAGTGTTATGTCCTCCTCCTAAAAATAATTGAGCATAATGATTTAAATATGAATGACACTACACAAATGTTAAAATTAAAGTTTATAAAAAAAGGGGCTGTAGGCCTCATTTAATTTTTTATAATATAATTCCTTCAATATTTGGCTTAGCAGTCTTACAGAATCATCTTCGGGTATCAAAATTCCTGTTTCAATAGGAAAAACTAATTGATAAACCTCGCAATTATTGGTATAATTCTTTTGTGTGATTTTTTTATTTATCATATTTAAATTATACACAAAAGTGGATTCCTCCGAATCCACTTTTGTGTTTTGAAAAAAAAGAGCCGTCTCGAACTAGAAATCACTTTCTATTTTGAGACAGTCCCTCTGATTTTAAACCTTACATTAAAATTATCATTCCCATCTTGATAATTATTGTAGATTACTTCTGCATGATCATTACTTTATAATCAAGTATAAATCCGCATAAACCAGTAAAATTAGGTTATTCTTATACCTGCACTTCCATATCCAGATACAGTATTAACAAGTGATAATCCTGCAAATGTTGCAGAGAATACCATTAACAATCGAGTTTCGGAAGTTAATGGTATTGATAATCCAGTAATAACACCATTACTAATTGTGCCTATTGCAATGATACCTGTAAGAGCTGGAGATAATGTTACTGCAGTTCCTGCCACTGGTGAAAAAGTGTTATCAGGTGTAGTCGAACTATATAACTGTGCGGTAACAGTTATCGTTGTTCCTATAAGTGATAATGGGGCTGAGGTACTAAAATAAGCAGCTATTGAAGTAATAGTACCAGCACTAGGAACTGAAAATGCGAAATTAACATCTGCGCTTGCAGAACCTGTAAGATCTATAGTTGATCCAAGGTCAGCAGAACCCTGCGCCGAGCTTCCAAATCCAACGAAACAAGGCAGTCCAGACAATCCGCCTGCAATAGTAGTCATTGAAAAAGGACTCCCTGATGAAAATGGTATGATTCCACCAGCCCCAGTCGAACCTCCTCCTGTTGCTCCGGTTACTCCGTTTACACCTGTCACTCCAGTGGTTCCAGTTACACCTGTGGATCCGGTTACTCCCGTAGATCCTGTTGCTACAGTGATTCCGGTTACACCTGTGGATCCGATTACTCCTGTAGATCCTATTGCTCCAGTAGAACCAGTAGAACCAGTTAATCCAGTAACTCCCGTTGCTCCCGTTGTTCCTGTAGAACCAGTTGAACCCGTTGCTCCGGTTGCTCCAGTAGTTCCTGTATATTCTTGTATCTCCCCTAACACTAAATTTGCTTTAATCGAAACCAACGTAGAGTAAATTACACTATTAGAAGTCACATTGATCAACCTCAATATCACTGGAGCAGAATCAACTTGTATAATAGCGAAACCAACTACTTCACCAGTTTTAGTAGGTGAATTTCCTATTAGATCATCTCCTTGAGATGACTGAACTGAAAAAGTTATATTGTTTGCTCCTAAAGATGTCTGAGTTGCCACCCACCAGTTTATAAAATACCTTCCTGTTTTGTTTATTGTTATTTCACCAGTTACTGAGTTATATACTATTGTCCATAACTATTTACTACCGTATCAAATATTACATTAGAATTTGTATTTACATTTCCAGCTAATTGTCTTTGAATTTGAAGACCTATCGTGTTCAAATTGCATCTCCCCTTATTTGCAATAACCTTAAACATCATTGCTAATCTATACTATATTTCTAAATTTTAATTTTATATTAAATAAATTATACACATTTGATAAAACGACTTTTTAAATTCCAAGCATATTCTGAAATTTAAATAATTACACTTATAGACTACCAAAAAATCCCATAGACAAATATAAACTTGTTAATCCATGGGACTACTATTAGAATGTTACATTAACAATTGTTAAATCTGCTTTAATTGGAGTTGCGCCAAATCCAATCGTACCATCAGTTGCATTTACAAGTTGTAAGGTTACTGGACTTGCAATGACCTCAATTAAGGCGTTTCCACTTACTTGCCCCGTTTGGATAGGAGTTGATGCCTGTATATTATCACCCTGTGAAGTAGTAATTGCAAATGTGATTACTATATCTGCTCCACCACCTAAACCATCTGTTGATACCCACCAATTAATATAAAATACTCCTGCCTGCGATATTGTTATCTCTCCTGTAATATTGTTATAAGAAAGAAATGCAGATAGATCATTTATAGTTGTATCAAATATGACAGGTGCTCCAGAAGCAATTAATGTTGTTTCTACACTTTGAACCTGAACTTCTAATCCTCTTAACTGAGTTGTAAAACCAGCTGCTCCTGTTACTCCTGTAACTCCAGTTGCTCCTGTTATTCCAGCAACTCCAGTTGATCCTGTTACTCCCGGGTCACCTGTTGCTCCCGTTACACCTGTAGCTCCAGTTGCTCCCGTTACACCAGTATTTCCTGTTGCCCCTGTTCCCGGTCCTGTTACTCCTGTAGCTCCTGTTACTCCAGTTGCTCCAGTGTCACCTGTTGCTCCAGTATTTCCTGTTATTCCAGCAACTCCTGTAGTTCCAGTTGTACCAGTAGCTCCGGTAGCTCCTCTTGCTCCTGTTGCTCCAGTAGGACAAACGTTACAACGGGGTTTGCAATTACACCTATCACACATGTTACTCTTTAAGTTGCAGTGATTCTTGTTACACTTACTTGAAACACATTTACTATTATCGTAATCATCAGGATCCCTCTCATCATCAGAAGCATACCAATAATAATGACTATTTTTGTCATCAATATAATTCATTTGATTTATATAATTAATATCATCTTTAACCACAAATTTACCTCCTAGCAGTAATAATTTATATAACTACTGCTATATACTATTCTGATAAAAATATACTGTTACTTTTACATGAAATATTTTTAAACACCGTAAATAAATAATTTAAAGTAATCATAAATAACAAATAAGGTACTATTTATTTTTAATCTCTTAAGTTCTAAAGATATCAATTTGCAATAAACATTGGTTTTGTATATCCATTTTTAACTAAGTCATGAAATAAATATATAGAATTTATGCACCTATTTCTTCGTGAAAAGGTGCATAAATTCTATATTAATTATTTTGTTGTATCTTATTATCTTAATCAGATTTCTTTTACAGCGGTGATAGGATAACTAAATTTTAACTATCCTAATCAATGTGATTATCATAGCAGCAATAACATTAGTTTGAGTACCACCCGCCAGTGTTTTTTATTGACCTATTAAGAAAAGTGTAATAGAAGCATTAGAGTTCACTTGAGTACCGCCAGCAAGTGTTTGTAAGGTAACTGCCGCTGCGCTAGTATGGTTTCTTAGAGTTATAACATCCCCTATGCCAGCACTAATTATTACACCACCTGGATTTTGTTGAGTTCCAGCCCCAGAACCAAAAGTACCACCAACAACAGGGGCACCATTTAGATATACGGTAAACTGATTTGGTTCCACACTTGAAACAATAAATGATACAAAATAAATACCAGCGATAAGAATAACCACTTGAGATGCTCCAACAACATGAGCAACGTTTGAAAGTATTCCGTTATTATCAAAGAGTACATCAGTTTCTAAAGGTACCACCTGTGCACCTTCATTATAGATATATCCGAATACTGATGGCAGTGTTCCAGATGCTCCGGTACCTCCTGTTGCTCCTGTAGAACCAGTGGCTCCAGTTGCACCATTAGTTCCTGCAGGACCTGTAGATCCTGTAGCTCCAGTACCTGGTCCAGTTACACCAGTTGCACCCGTGGCTCCGGTAGCGCCTGTGGCTCCAGTACCTGGTCCTGTTACACCAGTCGCACCAGTGTCTCCGGTTACACCAGTAGCACCTGTAGGTCCTGTAACTCCTGCCGCTCCGGTTGCACCAGTAACACCAGTAGAACCTGTAGATCCAGTGGCTCCGGTACCCGGTCCTGTTACACCAGTGGCACCAGTAGTCCCATTTGCTCCTGTAGGACCTGTTGCTCCTGCCAATCCCGTTGCACCAGTAGGACAAACCCTACAAATGACTTTGCAATGATTTTTATTACACATGTTACATTGCGAGTTGCAGTTATTCCTATCACATTTACTTCTAATATTATCTTTATTGCAGTAGTTATTAGGGTAACTCTCATCAGCAGCATGCCAATAATAATTGTTTTTATCATCAAAGTAATTAATTTCATCTTTAAACATAATTGACCTCCTAGCAGAAGTATTGTTTACAATCTGCTACTATATTTTATTCAAGAAAAAATGAGATGTTACATATATACAGTCAATTCTAATTCTACAACCAAATAATTATAAGAAAATATAGTAAAATAAATAGTGTTTATTATGAAGCTACACAAAAAAATCAGTACCTTCTGATTAATCAAAAGGTACTGTAGACTAATATATAATTCTATCTAAAGAGGAAAAATTGTTTCATCCACAAAAATAGATCCACCAAAACCATCAAAGGCTTCAAAATCCTCTCCCTCATTATCATAGTTTTCCTTTAAACTATTGATATAAATTTCATCTTCACCTATTATCTTTAACTCCATCCTGCTAAAGACACCAAACCTAATGACATTATCAGCAATCTCTGGAGTACCTATAATTTTAGTGATTGTCTTAATGTTAATTTCAAACTCCTCTAACTCGCGATCTTTGGGAATATCTAAAAAAAGTTCTATAGGTTTCTCGAAAAATCCATTGATACTTTCTTTTTTATGATTTTTTACATAATCAATTATATAGTTAACTCTTGCAATAAATTTAATACTTGAAAACCCTGATGTTGTAGATAATTTATTTCTATATTGTGAATTATTAACAATAATGCCAGGTTTAAATATTATATTTTCAAAAGTATATATTGAATTTAAATCTTTAGGTAAATTAATATTTATAATAGGGAAATTAACATTTTCATTATAGGATGCAAAAACTTTTTTAGCAATTATAGTTATTCCCTTGTTAATTTGCTGCAAATTAGTTATTGCAACTGGAGGAATGTATGTATAAGGAAGGCTTAATGAAATAACATCATAAGGCTGGCTATTATATTTCTTCATATAAATTGTAGCAATTATTATATTATATTTTAGATCTACTATATCAATGGTTCCATACCCATCACGTCCTCTATTAGTAACTAAAATCTTGGTATTGTCTTCAGTTATTAAAAGCTTGGTAGGTTCAAGTGTTGAAGTCATTATAAAATCATAAGCTATATTATTATCGATATTAATTAGCTCTATTCTATTTAAACCTTGATTTGATGCATATAAGATGCGATCTTTTAATATCATTCCAGCAATTAAAGATCCTTTTGGCAAATTTAAAACCATAAGCTTCTTTGAAATGATATCAATTTTTAAAATATTACTTCCAATAGATATATAAGCAAATTTGTCATCATCAGATATTAAAAAACAACGTGGATTCATACCTAAATCTCTAAATGAATTTATAAGTTTATAATTATCATTACTATAAATTCTTAATTCCTTTAGTAGTGTATCTAATACATATAACTTAGACCCATCCCTATTAAGTTTTAAATCAATAATTGCTGAGAATCCTCCAATATTACCTAATAATTTCTCTAAATTTATATCATATATATTGATTTCAAACGTGTTCGAAACAAATGTTTTTTTGTTTGTTTTGTCAATTTGAAGGTTACCATTATTGGGAATGTAATTTTGTTTTATTTCACCACTAATGCAATTAACAAAGGAAATAGTGTTACTAATGTTGCATGCAACAGCAACAGTATTATTATCCTTCAATACTAAATTATATGGACTTCTACCAACCTCTATTTCCTTTAATATCATATTACAAAGAGAATCAACTATAGTTAAAGTCCCAGTATTTAAATTTGAAACGATATAATAATTTCTTGTTATATTTTCGTCTATTTTAATCACACCCTTTAACATTCTTAATAAAAAGTATGCATTAACAATAGATTATATGCTAAAAAAATAAAGGATCTGGAAAATCCAAATCCTAAAAACTTTTGCTATACAACTTACATCTTTTCGTAATTATCAAATCTCTTTTTTCTAACAATTTTGTACACACCTTTAGGTTTTATTTTAATCTTTGCAATTTCTTCAATAACTATATCCATATGAATTTCTTTGAATTTAATAGATTGGCTACAACCATATGATATTTTTACTGGAGTTGAAACTAATACAACTTCACATAATCTCTTTAAAAGCCTTTGGTACAAAAGTGCTGCAGTATTATGCCCTGAATAAACAACTAGATATTCATTTTCTTCTACTATCATAGCTGTGAACATCTCCCTTATGGCTAATCAAGTTTATAAATCAATTTGAATAATAAATAGATTAGTTACTAACCATAGTATGAAAATATACACTTAATGTGATAACTACCTCTCCAGATTCTTTTTTAAGATTCTATCTACAATTCCTATGTTTTTTTGGTATTCTAAATCTTGACTCAATTCTTCATTTTCAATATTTAATTCATGTACTTGTTTTTTCGATTCAACAAATTGAACATTTAACTCAGATAATTGTTTTTTCAATACATCTACTTGATTATTTGATTCAAGTATCCGATTTTTTAATTCTTCTATAATATTATCTTTTGATATTAATTGTTTATCCAACTCTTCACAATCATATGAGCGTTGTTCTAATTTATTGTTTAATTCTTCTATTACAATATCTGTGGATATTTTTTCCGTTTTCATTAATGCCAATTCTTTTATTGATCGCTGTTGTATTTCAGTTATAATATTTAACTTTTCTTCAGATTTTCCGAGTAAA
Organism: Clostridium bowmanii; assembly: GCF_018861315.1. Taxonomy (GTDB): domain Bacteria; phylum Bacillota; class Clostridia; order Clostridiales; family Clostridiaceae; genus Clostridium_AD; species Clostridium_AD bowmanii. Next base: position 7,920 of record NZ_JAHLDL010000051.1, read on the forward strand.
TTTGTAAGCTTAATAAAATTATCATCTATTTCTTGAGGATTTCTTATCTTTTGTTGATATTTCATTTGCAAGTCTATTAGTTTTTTTTCTAGGGTTTTATTAGCATTTAGAAGAACTGAAGATTGCTCTTGCACATTAAGTTTGTTTTTGTTAATATCAGAATTTGATGTGCTGGTTTGTACTTTATCAATTTGTATAGAGACATCTGGCTCTTTGTTAATTGTATTTTCAGGTAATAATAAATTTATTTGAGGAAGTTTAGTTCCTAAAATATATTTACATTTTATATTATTATTTTTCTTGCTTGAAGAGAAATATTTATATAGTGTTACCTCATTGTCTAATTCAGTATAATAAGTAAAAGGCACACTCCACTTATTTTTATATGAAGATGCTAAAGCCTCCTTGCCCTCAGTCCATATTGCAAAAAGTACTCCCCTAATTTCAACCATTAAAAATTTTTTTGGAATATTATTGCTTTCATGTATTTTATAGCTTTTCATTTTCCCATCCGATTCAATTGTTACATGTTCTAATAAATTTAAAGCTCCTTCTGTAGACAAATTCATTACATTTATTTTATCATCTTGTAATATTGTGCAAAAATTAACATTATCACCAGTAATACCATATAATCTTTTTACAATACTCCATTTATTATTTTTGTATTCTGTATAATTTAATGCTACTTCATTTTCATCACGATTAATGAATATTAAATATAGATTACCATTATTTAAATAATGCACTTGATAGTGAGCAAAAACATCTTTTAAAAATGGTACGATTGCTACTGTATTAGCCTGACTTTCTCCCTTATTTAGGCACAAATGCAATAATGAGCACTTGGCTTTCTTTATGTTATTTCTGCCAATGAAAAATAAATGCGTTATATTACCAATTAAAATTACATCCAATTCTGTAATTTCGTATCCTTTATAACTATATATGTTTTTCCCTAGCCACTTATTCTGTTCCCATATACAATACTTAATGAGGCCGCCTCTAACACTGTATATAATATATATTTTGTTATCCTTATCCAAATCAACATTGAAATCTAATACCTCATTGTCAATTTTATACTCTTTAGTCCATTTATCCTCATCATACATAATATTGTACATCAATTCCATTTTATCATTTACATAGAAATTCCATATATGATTTTCATTATCATAGAATAGATATGAACTACACATTTTCATTTTACTCATCTCCTTATAGAAATTATATTTCATTACGAATTAATATATGACCTAATAGTAAATCTTAGAGTCCAAATACAAAGCATTTGAATAATATAAGATTATAAAAGTTGAAATTAATTTTTAAAAAAACTATTTAATTTAGAAACAAATGGCAATCACAATTTAAAGCTACCTGCATACATTAATATAAGGAACACGAATTAGAAGTGTATCACTTAACATAAAAGGAGGATAATTTATGGCTATTACTCGTGATGAGTTTATTCCAAGACCTGGTATTGTAAACAAACAAGGACACCTTCCTGATCCATCTGAGTTGGTTTGCATTGAAATTCCTAAAGTATTCGACCAATGTTTAATTAAACGATGCTTAGTTTATGCTTGTGGACCAGATACTATAGACACCGATGAAGAATTAAGAAGTAACCCACTTAAAGATCCAAGAGTATTTTCGGGGTGTAGGGATTATCAATTAAAGCTTTGCTCAGTAGAAAAAATTCCATTAAAGACAAATCCTAATTTCAAGAAATTGATAGTTTCCTTTGAAATTTCTTTTTATGCAGATTATATAAATTCTTGTGGTGAGATAGAAAGCGAGAAATTTGAGATCAATCGTACAGAAGTTATACCAAAACTATATTGTCCAGATTCAATCGCACAAATATCTGCTACTACTATACCAACTGGTAAATCTAAAGATCACGATGGTGAGATTGTAAAACTTGAATTGGTTGCAGAATGTTTAGACGGAACTTTTTATAGAGATGATTGTGGTTGTGGAGAAAGCTTTTTAGATATAACTTTAGGCTTCCATCTTATTGTAAAATGCGAACTAATTGTTCAATTACTAATTCCTGCATATGGCTATTGCCCAATACCCGTTCAGTGTGAAGAAGATCCAGAAGAAGATCCTTGTGAGAGATTTGATAGAGAACCAGTTCCAAAATTCTTCCCAGATCAGAACCTCGAGCCTTTATTCGAGAATGAATCTGATTATTGTGAATACGTAGAATATAATAACTAATTAAATTGTATAAATATTATAAAGTGTAAGTAGGTCTATTTAATAAAACCTACTTACATTTTTCTGAAAATACTGTATGGGGAATCAAAATGTATCAATATACCAAATTCAGAAAAAGTTAAATATATAGCACATTTATAGGTTTACCTCATATGTTATAGTATAAGAATTCTGATATATAAACTTATTCAAGCAGTTGTATTGGAATTCTTCTTACCTATATGAGTATATTTTAAAATTTGAGGAGGAATAAATATATGAATTCAATGTCAAGACCTCGTGAAAATGATGACAGATCTACTTGCTGTAAAAAAGAAAAAGAGGCCGAAGTTATATTAAAATGCAAAACAGCATACCCATTAACAATTTTAGAAACCACTACAACAGGTAGTACTTTTGTACTAGACCCTATTAATTTAAATCTAACAAATTTTAGAAATCCATGCATTAAACTTGAATTTGCAGCAAATATAGTTACTGTAGGTACAACTGTAACTCTTGACTTCCAAATATTTAAATTATGCTGCAATCAAATTTCTCCAACTGCTGTTGGTCCTGTATGGGTATATGACAAGACAATATCTACTGGATCTGAATCCTTTTCTTTCATAGTTTGTGAATGCGATTGTGATGCTTGTCCAGAAGAATGCTGCACTTATTCTGTAGTTGTAACAGCTGTAAGCACTGAAGTTGGAACTACTGTAATTAACAATGCAACACTTTCAGCTTTAGTAGCAGAAAACAAACGCCAATGCTGCTAATTCTATAATAAAAAAAGGCCTCTAAAAAGGCCTTTTTTATATTATACGAGGTTTTCTTCTATAATAAAAATCTTCTTGTGCATTTTTTAAAGACCCCTTTTTTCATGAATATCCTTAAGTGCACTTAAGAGTTTTTCAATATCGTCTAATTTATTAAAATACCCTAGACTTATTCTAACTGTGCCTTTAGTTTTTGTTCCAATTACTTCATGTATTAGTGGTGCACAGTGAAACCCTGTCCTCACCGCTATTCCTCTTATGTTTAGGAGCTCCCCCACTTTAGAAACATCTATATTATCTATATTTAAAGAAAGCACTGATCCTCTATTCTTATAATCAGTTCCTCCATAAATCTTGATGTAAGATAATTTACATAATTCTTTGACTAAATATTCTACTAACATACTTTCATGTTTTCTTATGTTTTCAACCCCTACTTTTTTAATAAACAATATACCTGCGCATAATCCTGCTATTCCAGGTGTATTTAAGGTTCCACTTTCAAATCTATCTGGTAAGAAGTCAGGTTGCTTCATTGAAAAAGACTCACTTCCAGTTCCGCCTTGTCTAAATGAATCCAGATTTAAATCTTCTCCTATATATAAGCCACCTGTTCCCTGTGGACCATATAACCCTTTATGACCTGGAAAAGCTAATAAGTCAATATTCTCTCGTACAACATCTATTGGTATAACCCCTGCACTCTGTGATGCATCAACCATAAATATAATTCCTGCTTCTTTTGCGATTTTACCTATAGCACCTATGTCTTGAATTGTTCCTAATACATTTGAGGTATGGTTTATTATTATTGCTTTGGTATTTTTACGTATCTCTTTTTTTAATTTATTATTATCCAAATATCCATTTTTATCTACAGGAAGAAGAGTAAATGTTATTCCTTTTTCACTTAGATAATTTAATGGCCTTAAAACTGAGTTATGTTCAATTACGGAACTTATAACATGATCTCCTGGCTTTAGTATCCCTTTTATCCCTATATTCAGTGCTTCAGTAGCATTACATGTAAAAATAATATTTAACAAGTTAGGAATATTAAAAAATTCACTTAGCTCTTGCCTGGTTTCTATAATTTTAGATGAAGCCTCAACTGCCATATCATGAGAACTTCTTCCAGGATTTGCAGCATAATTTTCCATGCATCTTAATACTTCAGTATAGACTTCCACTGGTTTCGGGAAACTGGTGGCAGCATTATCAAGATATATCATAAAAGCCTCCTATTTACATACAATATTTTATTAACTATATTATATAAATACTTTTATATCTTGAATAATATGCTAAATATATTGATTTATTCTTGATATTGCAACCCACCAAGATATTCATCTCCTCATGAAAGTCTCATATACATTGGAGATTTACATTTTAAATATTAACACCATCCATTTTCTTCGGTACATAGAATTTTGAATAGTTACCAGTTGATATATTCTTTAACTTCTGCTTTTTCTCCTAAGTTCACGTCTTTTAAAACCCATTCCTTAAACACTGGATATCCTGTTCTATCAACAATATACCCTATATGCTCTTTTCCTCCTGGGGCATCTCCATCCATGTACTCCTCTATATATGAATAAGTATTTTTTATTATTTTAATTATACTTTCTTCATCCACCCAAGTTATAAAATCCTGAGCAAGTCTAGGATTTTTCTTTCCAGTTCTACCCATTATCACAAGTTTAAAATATTTCTCAGCGCTTCTACTCCATGCGCCCGTTGGACATTTACCTATACATTCCCCACATCCAATGCACTTTTCATGATCACGTACTACTTTAAAGTTCTCCATTTTAAGTGCACCAGTAACTCTTTTTTTACAGTTAGTTACGCAGGATTTGCAACTAATACATCTATAAGATTCGTATTGTGGTTCTGTCATCCCTATAATACCAAAATCTTGTATTCTAGCTTTTATGCAGTCATTAGGACAACCTGTTAAAGCTACCTTGACATGATAATCATTGGGGAAGATTTCTTTTTCAGTTTTTTTTGCAAAGTCCGTAGTATTATAATTTGCAAAAGGACACACATTTGCCCCTATACAGGCTGACACATTTCTAGTCCCTGCAGCTGAATATCCTGTATTTTCTGAAATCTGATTTATTTCAAGGCCTTCTATAACTGACTGAATCATCTTATTAACTTCTGGTATTTTATCCATATCAATATTAGGTATTTCAAAACCCTGTCTTATGGTTATATGAATATTTCCATCCCCATAAGTTTCTGCTACCCTTTGCAAAACTTCCAAATGTTTAGCTTCAATATGTCCTCCAGGCACCCTTATTCTTATTGCTGTTTTGCCTCTCTTCTTAGTTATTCTGTATGCATTTTTCTTGAGCAATTTTGTATTTATATCCATTATATTCTCCCCCTTAATCTACTAGATGAATTGCATCCAAATAGTTAAAAACAGGTCCCTCTAAACATATATACGTATCATCGATTCTGCAGTGCCCACATTTTCCAACACCGCAGCACATTTTCCTCTCATAAGATACCCATATATTTTTTTCTTTTACCCCTTTTTTAATAAATCCAGCTACTGTAAACTTAAGCATCATTGGAGGGCCTACAACAATAACTTGTACCTCATCAATATTTTTTACTGGAATACCTTCAATGTAATTTGTTATGAGTCCTACCTTCCCAAGGTAACCCTCACCTGCTCCATCAACAGTTAGTGTTACGTTAACACTCTTTTCCCATTCTTTAAAATTTTTTTTAAATAAGATGTCACTTGGTGATTTAAACCCCGCCATTAAATTAAAGTTTTTACACTGCTTAGGGTTTTTTACGAAGTAATCTACTATTCCTTTAACAGGCGCTAGTCCAGTTCCACCTGCAGCTACAATAATTTCTTTATCCTTATAAAGATCAATATCGAATCCATTTCCATAAGGGCCTCTTAAAAACAATGTTCCCCCTACAAAAAAGCTATGAATAACATCAGTAACTACACCTACACGTCTTATTGTAAGGTCAACGTAACCCTCACCTATTTCACTTACGGATATAGGTGATTCCCCGAATTTCGGTATGGATACTTCAAAAAATTGACCTGGCTTCACTTCACCTTCGAACTCCATTCTAAAGGTATAATCTGTTTCTGTATGCTTACTTATATTGAGTATCTTAGATTTAAAAGGCATGTATATATTTTTCATTTAATCCACCACCTCCATTACTTTATTTAATTTGTTTACACAATTTGAAAAAGATATATATTCAGGGCATATATCATCACATCTACCACAACCTACACACATATGATACCCAGCTCTCTTTTTAAAATCATATACCTTGTGCATAACTTTAAACCTCATTCTATCTTTTTTATCCTTCCTAAAACCATGTCCGCCCGCCATGTCACTGTATCCATCTACATGACAAGATGCCCAAACACGCCTTCTTTCTCCTACATTTTTATTTTCTTTATAGAAAATGTCCTGCATAGTAAAACATGAACATGTCCCGCATACAAAATTACACCTACCACAGGCAATGCATCTTGAAGAATATTCGTCCCACATTTTTGATTTAAAAACTCTTTGATCCAAATTTTCAGGTATAGTAACCTTTATTTCATTAGCTTGTACAAATTCAGGTTCTACTTGTACCTCACTTATTTTATCTATGTTAAAGTAGTTCATTAATTCTTCTGATTTACAATCCACAAAAACTTCATCATCTTGGATTTTAGTATACATATCGTAGTCTTCTGTCTCATTGGACCCCATACTGGCACAAAAACAATTTTCAAAACTTTCACTACAGCCCATAAGCACAAATTTGATTTTATCTCTTAAAACCTTATAATAATAATCCTCATTTCCATTTTTCAAATAAATTTCATCCAAACACTTCATGGCATGAATATCACAACTTCTTAAGAATATTAAAATTTTCTTCCCATCTTCTTTTGGCTCCTCGCAATCATTTTCAGTAAAGTAAAATAGTGTTTGGGTAATTGGAAGTATTATTTCTTTGGGTGAAAAACTAGATTTAAGTTTAGCTTCTACTTCACTTATACTGGTTATTTCCTTATACCTAATTGTATCTGTATCCGCAAAAGTTCCTTTTCCCTTTAGTACTACTGGTGCATATACCTTATAATCACGTCGCAGTGTTTCAAGATACTCATCAAAATACTCTACTTTTAACTTAAAGCTCATAAAAGCAACAACCTCCATTATAATAATTATTACTTAATAAATTAACAATTTAATATTGTTAATTAAATAACTATAGAAATTAAATTTTTAACTAACTATGCATATTGTATTTTAAACCACAAAATAAGAATGTGATTTTCATCACACATCTTTAAAATATTGACTTAGCTTTTCTCTATTAACTATGAACTTTCTCTGTTTTATTTTTACCATATCCATTTTTTCAAGTTCTTTTACTGCTCTTGAAATAGTTTCGCGAGAACTACCTAGCATATCCGCCAAATAAGTTATGCTTACCTTAACATTTATTAAAATGCCCTCTTCTGTTTGTACTCCATAATCTTTAGAAAGTTTCCAAAGCTTTGCTGCTACCCTCTTGTCCATTTTGGTAGGAACCGTATTCTTAAGTTGCCTATATAGTCTTCTTATTTTTTTACTCATAGAGTACAAGATAACTTGTGTGAGTTTAAAGTCCTGCTTCATTATATTAAATAAGTCTACTTTTGATATACTCATGATTTCACTGTCTTCAAACCCTTCGCAATTAATTGAAGCTGTAAGATTATCGAAAATCACCTCATTTATAATCTCACCTTTGTTTAAGATAAAGATAACCCTCTTTTGACCTTTTTCTGATAACCTATACATGGTTACCTTGCCTTCTAAAACTATATATATATTATCTATACTTTGTCTTTCAGCAAACAACATTTGTGATTTTTTTATTTTTTTTATAATAACACTCTCTGTTATTAATTCTAAAGTTTTATCCTCAATATTCTCAAATAGTGGAAGGTATTTTAATTGCCTAAGCGTTATATGTAACATATTAACTTCTCCTTATCATTGCAACTTAAAATCTCATTATAATAAATTTTATAATTAAGCAAAAAGGAAAGTTTTACTTACCTTAATTAATGGTTTCCTCAGTAGTATATACCTTTGTTACTTATTATTCTTTTGATACATACCAATATGCTGCTCCAACAAATACAGCACCCCCTACAAAATTACCTAATGTAACCCAAACCAAGTTATGCATTAATCCTCCTATGGAGATGGCTGCAGTGTGAGGAATCATTAGGGCTACTGAAAGTAAAGTCATATTCGCAATACTATGTTCGAAACCTATTGTTATAAACGCAAATAAACACCAGAAAATCATTATAAGTTTAGCCGTTTCTTCCTTTAATTTTATAGAACACCATACTGCTAAACATACTAATATGTTGCAAAGTAACCCTCTTAAAAATAATTCTATACTTGGCATTGCCATTTTTACTTGGGATGTTTTTAAGATGAAGCTAGCTGTACTTCCCTTTGCAAGCCCCGCACCTACAAATATTGCTGATAGCACTACTGCCCCTACAAAGTTTCCTATAAAACTGTATGTCCAAATATTTATTGAATCAAGTGTGGAAACTTTCTTTTCTAAAGACCCTATGGTCATAATCATGTTATTCCCTGTAAAAAGTTCTGAGCCCGCCATTATTACAAGACTTAAGGCAATTCCAAAAGAAGCACCCATAATAGTTTTTGTTGCTGGGGAATTAGCTGCTGCAAATGATCCTCCAATAGTAAATATTAATAAAATCCCAAATCCCACATAAACGCCAGCTAGTGCAGCTGCAGTGAGGTACCTCATTTTGCTTTTCTTTAATATTTCTGATTTTTTTATTGCCGATGCACAAACTTTGTTAATTTCTTCACTATACAAACTATACCATCTCCTTCTATAAATCTTACTCACACTTTATCATTAAGAAAAAGAAAAATATGTGATTAATATCACTTATTTTCTAAACAATTACTTTCCTGTTCTATTTTATCTCCTGCAAAATACCTCAATTTTACTATCAAACTATATCTATGTTACTTTAGTATTTTATTGATACATACATAGTATATTTTATGTAGTATTAAATATGTATACATAATATTTATTTATATTATAACTGTTTCTACGTAATAATACGGTAACAAGTGTTACCGTATTATTACTTCATTCATTAGACTTTTCATTATAATACAATCAAAGTCACAAATTCAAAAAATAAACTGCTGCTAATTGTAATCAAATTACATTTAGCAGCAGTCCTAGTTTTAAGCAATATCTTCAAAATAGATATTTTTTATCCTAATATTTGTTTTAAATCATCTTCGGGTGTACTTATTGGTTTAATATCAAAAGTATCAACTAAGAACTGTAATACATTTGGACTTAAGAAAGCTGGTAAAGTTGGTCCTAGGTAAATTCCTTTTACACCAAGTGAAAGTAATGCCAATAAATCTGCAACAGCCTTTTGTTCGTACCAAGTTAAAACTATTGCAAGTGGTAAATCATTAATACCACATTTAAATGCATCAGCAAGTGCTGAAGCTATTTTAACTGCAGAATATGCATCGTTACATTGACCTATATCTAGTAATCTTGGAAGTCCCGCCACTTCACCAAATTCTAATTTATTAAAACGATATTTTCCACAAGCTAAAGTAAGAATAATACAATCGCTTGGAACTTGCTTCGCAAATTCAGTGTAGTAATTTCTTCCTGGTCTTGCACCATCGCATCCTCCAATTAAGAAGAAGTGCCTAATTTTCCCTTCTTTAACTGCATTCACTATTGTTTCAGCATGAGCTAAAGTTGCCTTATGACCAAATCCAACTAGAATTTCTTTAACTTCTTCATCTTTTTCGAAGCCACCTAGCTCTAGAGCTTTGTTTATCATTTCAGAGAAGTCCTTATGACCTTTATCATCATTGGATATATGTTTTATGCCCTCCCAACCAACTACACTTGTTGAAAAAATTCTATCTTTATAAGAATCTCTTGGTTTCATTAAGCAATTCGTTGTCATTAAAATACAACCAGGTATACCATCAAATTCTTTTTGTTGATTTTGCCATGCTCCTCCAAAGTTACCCACTAAATGTTTGTATTTATTGAGCTTTGGATATCCATGAGACGGTAACATTTCACCATGGGTGTAAATATTTATTCCCTTGCCCTCTGTTTGCTGGAGTAACATTTCAAGATCCCTTAAATCATGACCAGAAACTACTATAAATGGTCCTTTTTTAATGTTTACATTAACCTTTGTGGGTGTTGGCGAATTGTATTTCTCATTATTGGCCTTATCTAATACCTCCATAACCTTAACGCACATGTCTCCAGTCTTAACTAAGTACTTAATAAGATCTTGAAGGTTTAAACTATCATCAGTCATTACTGCTAAAGCTATAAAATAAAAATCATCAACTTCATCGCTATTGTATTTAATAAATCTAGCTTGGTGTGCATATGCTGCAATTCCTTTTAATCCGTATTTTATAGTTTCGCGAACTGAGCGGATATCAGCATCTAAATCCTCATCATACATAATACCTGCTTTTTTAGCATCTTCAAGCATCTGCTCTTTAGTATCACTTATGTTATACAAAGCCTCTTTTGCTTTTACTTCTTCTCCTGTTGCTTTTTTCCTTGCATCTTCTTTTATTACTTGAGATCTTTTAAGCATATCCATATGAGATTCAGGATCAAAATTAACATTAGTTAATGTCATAAACAATGAATTTTCAATAAATGAAACCCATGACTTGTCAATTTTTTCACCTTTTGCTAAAAGTTTAGTAGCATAACAGCTTATTCCTTTTAACTGATATATAAGCAAATCCTGTAGTGCTGCAATTTCTGGTGTTTTTCCACAGACTCCTACTTTGGTGCAACCTTTTCCACCAAAAGTTTGTTCGCATTGAAAGCAAAACATTTTTCCTTGCATATGTACCCCTCCTAATTTTTAGAATTTATATATTCTATTCTACTCGTTCTCGGTATAATTATACAAGACAAGAATAGAATAGTTATATAAGTTTGAGCTTTGATTTTATTCAAAATATTATAATTATAAAATGCTAATGTTTTAATAATTATTGCAACTGCAATTAAGGGACAGTCTCACCTTATAATATGAGCCTGCCCCTTTTAACATTATTGTAATGTTTTAAAACTTGCGCAATCGGTACATTCTGGTGTTTTTGCAACACTTTCATGTTTTATAACTTCTATCTTGTTTAGAGTGCAGTAATTATCATCTTTACAATGATGTTTACATTCATTTACTGTGCAACCTATACTATCATTATGGTTCATAAGAAAGGCACCTCCATTAAATTATTGAATACAAAATTATTATTATCATCATTAATGTTAAATATACATAATAAATAATTTGTTTTTAAAGAAAGGCTTTCGAAAGATTCGTCATATCTTGATGATTATTTGATAGATCACCCCTTATTCTGTTGAATCATAGGAAATAGTACACTATTTTCTAGATAGATATGAATAAATAAATCTTTTTCTAGGTCATGGATTTTTGTATATGCTAGTATAAATGAAGTACACGCTCCCTCTGGAGCATTAAAATCTCTAGTTATCTTCTCTAATTCTTTAATTATATTCCCAGCTGCGTCATGCTCACTCTCTGTATCCTTTATAACATGATGTATTTCTGATAAGATACTATCATCCTTTGTTATTTCAAATTTTTCAATAAGTGGAAACAGGTTCTCCTCCTCCTTGATGAGGTGCTCCTCAAGTTCTATTTTTAATGATCCGAAAAGTTTGTGAACCTTTAACAGTTCTTCACTATGATGCTGAAAATGCACCTTGAGTACTTTAAATAATAATGTATCTATTTCTCTAAGTTGTTTTTTTGTAAATTCATGATGAGTTTGTACTAGGTGTTTTATTATTACTGAAGGTTTTTCTTTTCTCCAATCTTTATATTCTGAGTTTGATTTTATAAATTTCTCGTATTCGCTATTAAGTTCTTGAATGATTTTATCATGATTTATTGCCATCTCGTCCAAAGCTCCTGCTAACGTATCATGTCCACCACAGCAATAATCTATTTTATATCCGTTAAATATAGCTGCAGCACCTGGGAAAATCGAAACTATTTCTCCAAGACTTTGGTTTTCATTTATAATTTTTATCATAATTAATTCCTCCTCTTATTTTTAAACTAAGCCAAGTAATAAATCAGCCGTGTAATTAACTGCTCTTTCAATGCTCTTTAGGTTGTCCTCGTTTGGTGAGAATTTAATCCTTAGTGGGAATTCTACATGGATCATACCAGTAGACTTAATTACATCAGAAGTACTCAAGACTTTAATATTGCTGTGCTTCAAATAATCTTGAACTACCTCTATTGCTTCTCCACTCCAACCATAAGAACCAAAAGCTGCCCCTATTTTGTTTTCTAGGTTTAGTTCATGTATTTCTTTTAATATATCTTCCATATTTCCAATAATATCAGCATACCTTGTGGAGCTACCAAACAAAATAGCATCCGCTTCATTAATAGCTTTCATTACTTCTTCTTTTGCTACTTTATTTACATCCATAGTCTCTGCGACTATGTTTAGTTCTTCAAACTTTTCTTTAATAAACGTAGCAATCTTTTTCGTTCTACCCGTCATAGTGGAATATAGAATCAATGTTTTTTTATTTATTTCTGTATTTTTACTCATATTATCATAAATGTCTATAAAACTTTGAACATTATCTCTAAGGATATATCCATGTGATGGTGCTATCATCTTTATATCTAGCTCTCTAATTTTTTCGATCATAATTTGAACATATCTTCTATGAGGATGCATTATCAATTTATAATACCCAATATAATCAGCATTTATATCCTCTTTTGCCATATCATTAAAATACTCATAGTTGGCTACGTGAGTACTAAAGATATCACAAGGGAATAAAATTTTATCCTCTATGCAGTAAGTTATCATAGTCTCCGCCGTATGAAGATAAGGTGTTTCTATGAATTTGAGGGTTTTACCACCTATATCTAGTGTATCCCCATCACCTACTACTAAAAATTCTCTATTATGAAGTTTGTACATTTCTTTAAGCTGATCTACAGCCAAATTTGTGCACACAATTACGGCATTCTTAGCATTAGCTGCCAAACTTCCAAGCGAGCCAGAGTGATCAGGTTCAGTATGATTAATAATAATGTATTTGATTCTTTCAAGATCTATAATTTTTTTTAAATTTTCCACATATTCTCGTCCAAAACTCATATCAACAGTATCTATCACTGTTGGTTTTTCAGTCATTAATAAATAGCTATTATAAGTTGTCCCCTTAGTTAAGGTTAATCTATGAAAAGGTACATCTCTATCATCAACCTTACCAACCCAATATATATTATCACCTAGCATAATGTTTTCATTCATAATGTATTCCTCCTAAATTAATTTATTTGGTATTTTTATTTATTATATATTTTAAATAATTCTCACATACTCTTGCTTTCCTATGACCCTATTGTATAATTATTTTAATTTTTAAAATATGATTCAAATCACAAATTGAAAAAATAAAAAATTTATACTTATTATTATTTGACCACAATAAATTAAAAATGTTATGATATTAAATGGTAGGTGATATATATGGAAAAGTGTAATTGCGAAAAATGTAATCATAGCCTATGTGCTAAGAAAGTACCGATATTTTCATTTCTATCTGATGATGAGCTTATAAAAATTATTGATATGACTGGGCATAAAGTCTATAACAAAGGTGATATGTTATGTAGTCAAGGCGAAAAGTCAGATACCTTATTCATTATTAATGAAGGTCAAGTTAAAATATCTAAATTAACAAAAGAGGGTAAGGAGCAAATAGTTCATATCTTCACTGGTGGTGATTTCTTTGGAGAATTAAGTCTCTTTAGTAGTGATGAACTATATAATTTTGATGCTTATGCTATCTCAAACGTTAAAATATGTACATTAACTAAGCAAGATATGGATAAAATTATCATGAGTAATCCAGAAATATCCTTAAAGCTATTACAAGTTATTTCAAAACGTCTATCTCAGACTGAAAATCTCGCACAAAATCTGGCTACTAATGATGCCGAAATAAGAATTGCCTTTATGCTTTTAGAGTTTGGAGAGGAATATGGGACATCCACAAGCCAAGGCTTACAAATTAACTTACCTATAAATAGAGAAGAGATGGCAAACTATGTTGGAGTCACAAGAGAAACCATCAGCAGGAAGTTAAGTATATTTGAGGACTTAGGTATTATCAGCCTTAAGGGTAATAAAGTGCTAATTATAAAACAAATAGATAACTTAAGATCATATGTAGAATAATGATTTTAAATCCAGATTACCATATTTTATCACCAAGTCAACTTCTCCAATGCAATATGTGCTTCTTGGTACAAGGTTAGCATCAATTTTTATATTTTTCTTAATCACGAGAGTAATGGTGTAGATGGCATTATGAATATTTTTTTATGTCATTGTTACCAGGAGACTCAATGCTATTTGCAGCATGAGCATAGCCGCACGTGGCTAACACTAAGAAAATAGTGTATATTAATATTATACAGTGGGCTGGTAGCTCACTATTTTATTATATAAGATAAGGATGGTGTTATTTTGAAGAATTTTAAAATCCTTTTAGTGGAAGATGAAAAACAAATGGCAATGTTTATTGAAATGGAATTAAATCATGAAGGATATAAGGTCGATGTAGCTTATGATGGACGTGAAGCTCTTAATATAGCTG
>NZ_JAHLDL010000052.1 GCF_018861315.1 Clostridium bowmanii
TTCCTGCAGATGTTTCATCTCAGCAAATATTAAAGGTTAATCCAGATTTAATATTTTTATCAAATGGACCTGGAGATCCAGAAGATTTAGGAGAGGTAATAAAGATGCTGAAAGAAATTATAGGAAAAAAACCTATAGTTGGGATTTGCCTAGGTCATCAACTTTTAGCCTTAGCCCTTGGAGGTAAAACTAAAAAACTTAAATTTGGGCATAGAGGGTGTAATCATCCTGTTAAAGATATAAAAGAGAATAAGGTTTATATTACCTCACAAAACCATGGATATTATGTAAGTGAACTGCCGCAAAATATGGAGGTTACTCATGTAAGTGTAAATGACGGAACCATAGAAGGAATGAAACATAAGACTATGCCTATATTTTCTGTGCAGTTCCATCCGGAAGCTTGCCCAGGACCTAAGGATATAGATGTTATTTTTGATAAATTTCTTTCGGACAACATAGAGGAGGATTCATATGCCATTAGATAAAAGCATTAAAAAAGTATTAGTAATTGGATCAGGCCCAATAATAATAGGCCAGGCTGCTGAATTTGATTATTCTGGAACCCAAGCTTGCCAAGCATTAAAAGAAGAAGGAGTAGAAGTTGTACTTGTAAATAGCAATCCAGCAACAATAATGACAGATAAAGAGGTGGCAGGCATAGTTTATATAGAGCCACTAACTATAGAATTTTTAGAAAAAATTATTGATAAGGAAAGACCAGATAGTTTACTTGCAGGAATGGGAGGGCAAACTGCATTGAATTTAGCCGTGGAGCTAGCTAATAATGGGATTTTAGATAAATACAATGTAAGAGTAATCGGAACCTCAATAGAAGCCATAAAAAAAGGTGAGGATAGAGAAATCTTTAGAAACCTTATGCAGGAGATTAATCAGCCAGTGGTAGAAAGTGCAATTGTTACAAAAATACAAGATGGTTTAAAATTTGCAGGCGAAATAGGATACCCTGTAATTGTAAGACCAGCCTATACATTAGGTGGAAGTGGTGGAGGAATTGCTGAGTCTGAAGATGAACTCGTTGAAATTTTAGAACTTGGTTTACAATTAAGTTCTATCGGTCAGGTGCTTTTAGAAAAGAGCATTAAAGGATGGAAGGAAATAGAATACGAGGTCATGAGAGATGCCCGTAGTAATTGTATTTGTGTATGCAACATGGAAAATATAGATCCTGTAGGAATACATACAGGAGATAGCATTGTGGTAGCACCAAGTCAAACTCTTTCAGATAAAGAATACCAAATGCTTAGAAGTGCATCCATAGATATTATAAACAATGTAGGAATAGAGGGTGGCTGTAATGTTCAACTTGCTCTTCACCCAAAAAGCTTTGAGTATGCAGTTATAGAAATAAACCCAAGGGTAAGTAGGTCCTCTGCACTAGCTTCAAAGGCCACAGGCTACCCCATTGCAAAAGTGGCGGCGAAGATAGCACTAGGATATGCACTAGATGAGATAAAAAATGCAGTTACACAAAAAACTTATGCATGTTTTGAGCCTGCGTTAGACTATGTGGTAGTAAAAATACCTAAATGGCCCTTTGACAAGTTTCAGGGAGCAAATAGAGTTTTAGGTACGAAGATGATGGCTACAGGTGAAATAATGTCAATTGGAAGCAATTTTGAGGCAGCTCTATTAAAAGGAATTCGCTCACTCGAAATCGGGAAATATTCACTGCAATATGATGCCTTATCACAAAAAAGTCTGCAAGAATTAAAAGAGAGAGTTACGGCTCCGGATGATGAAAGAATATTTCATTTAGCTGAAATGCTCAGACGTGAGTATATGGTGGAAAAGGTTTCAGAAATCACAGGTATAGATAAATTTTTTGTAAATAAAATTAAGTGGATAGTAGATGAAGAGGAAAAGATAAAAAATTCCACCCTAGGAGATATGAATAAAGATTGGTTACAATTATTAAAGAAAAAAGGATTCTCTGATAAAGGGATTGCAGATTTATTAGGGGTTAAGCCAAATGTAGTGTACGAACTTAGAAATATATGGAACATTAAGCCTGTCTATAAAATGGTAGATACTTGTGCTGGAGAATTTGAGGCCTTATCACCTTACTACTACTCAACCTATGATGAATATGATGAGGTGAAGGTAAGCCACAGACAGAAGGTTATGGTAATAGGCTCAGGTCCTATAAGAATAGGACAGGGAATTGAGTTTGATTATGCATCTGTTCAAAGTGTAATTGCTCTTAGAAAGCTAGGAATTGAGACTATAATAGTAAATAATAACCCAGAGACAGTAAGTACAGACTTTAATATTTCAGATAAATTATATTTTGAACCATTAACAGAGGAAGAAGTGTTAAATATTGTTGAAAAAGAGCATCCAGATGGAGTTATACTACAATTTGGAGGCCAAACAGCTATTAATCTTGCTGAATTCTTAAAGGAAAAAAACATACCTATATATGGAACTAAGCCTGAGCAAATAGATACAGCAGAGGATAGAGAAAAATTTGATGCACTATTAGAAAAATTAGATATTAATAGACCAAAGGGAAAAGCAGTTTGGAATTTAAAAGAAGGATTAAAAGAGGCTAAAATCATAGGTTACCCAGTACTGGTTAGACCCTCTTATGTATTAGGTGGGCAGGGAATGGAAATAACTTATGGGGAAGAGGAACTTAAGCATTACTTAGTTAATGCTTTTGAAAAGGATAAGAAAAATCCTGTTTTAATAGATAGATATTTATTGGGTAGAGAAATAGAAGTTGATGCTATTTGTGATGGCACCGAAATATTAATACCAGGTATTATGGAACATCTAGAAAGAGCAGGAGTTCACTCGGGAGATAGTATTACAATATATCCAAGTCAAAATATATCAGATGCTATAAAAGAAAAAATATTACAATATACTAAGAAAATAGCAATAGGACTAGAAGTAATAGGAATGATTAATATTCAGTTTATAGAATTTAAAAATGAATTATATATAATAGAAGTTAATCCAAGAGCTAGTCGTACGGTTCCATACATTAGTAAGGTCAGTAAAGTGCCAATAGTAGAATTGGCAACAAGGGTTATGCTAGGAGAAAAACTTGTGGATTTGGGTTATGGTAGTGGAGTGTATAGACAGCCCAAATTGGTGTCAGTTAAAGTCCCAGTATTCTCAACTCAAAAACTTCCAGAGGTTGAAGTATGTCTCGGACCGGAAATGAGATCCACAGGAGAAGTACTTGGAATAGGAAGGAACTTTGATGAAGCACTATACAAAGGTCTTGTTGCATCAGGAATGAAGATTAAAAAAGAAACGGGAGTTATCTTGGCCACTATAAACCCACAGGATTATGAAGAGTTTTTGTATATAGCCAAGGCTTTAAGTGAACTCGGTTATAGATTTATTGCAACAAAGGGTACGGCTAAGTTATTAAAAGACAATGGTCTTGAAGCCGTAGAGGTTAAAAAAATAATAGAAGGAAATCCTAACATCATTGATGTAATAAAGACAAGACAAGTAGATTTAGTAATAAATACACCTACCAAAGGAAATGATTCGAAAACAGATGGTTTTAGAATTAGAAGAACCGCTATAGAAAATAATGTTGGAATTATAACTTCGCTAGATACAGGAAAAGCCATAGTAGATCTTATGAAGAAAAAAATTATGAGTGTAGATTTAGAAGTGTTTAATATTGTAGAGTAGTGAAAAAGTAGTTTTAAATAAACCACGTAACGGTTAACTTGCCAGCGGTTACGTGGATTTTTTTATTACTATTAATGCATAATTATTATATTAAATGAATAAATATAAAGAAAAGGTATTGCATTATTATTAAAACGGGTATATAATAAATAAAAACAAGCGAGTTAAATCAATGATATAAATTAATAAATGGCTACATTACAAGTTAACAAGGTTAATGTTCATTATACATAAAAATGTATAAATATTCACAATGGGAATATATTACAAATTGGGGAGTGGTACAAATGAAAAAAATCATGTCAATTGTATTAATGGTTACTATGGCGGGTGTTTTACTTGTAGGCTGTGGCCCGAAACAGGAAAAACTTAATTCTCTACAAGTGGTTCAAAAGGCTGGCAAATTAACTATGGGACTGGATGATTCTTATCCTCCAATGGAATTTAGGGATGCTAAAAACGAATTAGTGGGTTTTGATGTGGATTTAGGAAATGAAATAGGAAAAAAATTAGGGGTGAAAACAGAGTATGTTACTACAGATTTTAATGGGATACTTTTAGCTCTTAACTCTTCGAGATTTAATGTTATACTTGCAGCTCTCAGTATTACGGATAAAAGGAAAGAAAGTATAGATTTCTCAGATAGTTATTTGATGGGTGGACAAGTTATTGCTATAAAGCAAGGAAATGCATCAATAAAAAGTTTGAAGGATTTAAAGGGCAAAATTGTAGCTTGTCAGCTAGGCTCTACAGGTGATGCTGCAGCTAGCGCAATAAAAGGATTAAAAGAAGTTAAAAAGTATGACAAAATTACAGAGGCTTTCCAAGAATTATCATCTGGGAGAGTAGATGCAGTAGTTATGGATGCTCAAGTTGGTGGATATTATGTATCAAAAAAACCCGGTGAGTATGAAGTTTTACAGGATAGAATTAGTGAAGAACCAATTGGAATTGGATTTAAAAAAGAAGATAAAGAATTAAAAACAACTGTGCAAAAAGCACTTAATGAACTTAAATCAGATGGAACTCTTTCTAAGCTTTCACAAAAATGGTTTGGATTTGACGCATATAAGAAATAGATAGCTAGGAGGAAACGAAAATGGATATAAATATTTTAAAGGATATGTTCCCTGTGTTATTAAAAGCAAGTCTAATAACATTGGAATTAACACTTATATCAGTAGTACTTGGAAGTTTAATAGGTATGTTTACAGCTATATTAAAGCTTTCGAAAAATAAGTTAATGGCCACTGTAGCAGGCTTTTATACCTGGCTCTTTAGGGGGACACCTATGCTGCTTCAATTATGGTTTTTCTATTTTGGATTGCCCTTTGTAGGAATTAAGTTTACAGCTTTTCAAGCAGCAATAATAGGACTTAGTTTAAATTCCGGAGCTTACATGGCAGAAATAATAAGAGGCGGAATACTTTCAGTAGATAAAGGACAATTTGAGGCTTGCAAGTCATTGGGTTTCACTTATTTTAATACTATGAAAAGAGTGGTGTTACCTCAAACCTTTAAAATAATTATTCCATCTGTGGGCAATGAGTTTATAACAATGCTTAAGGATACCTCTTTAGTGGCTACTATAACTATGGTGGAAGTTATGAGGTCAGCACAGCTTTTATATGCCTCAAGCTTTAGACCTATGGAAGCGTTCTTTATAGCAGGATGTTTATATCTTTTAATGACAACAATTTTTACTACAGTGTTTTCACATTATGAAAAAAAACTGTCAGTATATTAGAAGAGGTGATATGGAATGTATATGATAGAAGCTAAAAATTTAACTAAAAGATTTGGTAGCTTAACGGTATTTGAAGATTTAGATGTATTTGTTAAAAAAGGAGAAGTGCTGGTTATAATAGGGCCTTCGGGTTCGGGAAAAAGTACATTTTTAAGATGTTTAAATCACCTCGAAGAGCCTGATGCAGGAGAAGTTTTTATTGAAGGAGAAAAGCTTGATGCTAAAAACAAAACGCATATGAGAAATACTATTGAAAAAGTAGGGATGGTATTCCAAAACTTCAATTTGTTTCATAACATGACTGTACTCCAAAATGTAATTGAGGCTCCAATTACCGTTAAGCATGAAAACAAAGAAGAAGTATTAAAGAGAGTAGAGGGAATTATTGATAAGGTAGGTCTGAAAGAAAAAGTGAATGATTACCCATCAAAGTTATCGGGAGGACAAAAGCAAAGAGTAGCAATAGCAAGAGCATTAGCTATGAGACCTGACATAATGCTATTTGATGAACCAACATCTTCCTTAGACCCGGAACTTGTTGGAGAGGTTTTAGGAGCAATGAAGGACCTTGCAAAAGATGGTATGACTATGGTGGTTGTAACCCATGAAATGGGATTTGCCAAGGAAGTGGCAGATAGAGTGATCTTTATGGACGGAGGGAAAATAGTAGAAGAGGGAACACCAGAAGAATTTTTTACTGCTCCTAAAGAGCAACGTACTAAAGAGTTTTTAAATAAGATAATTTAGGGTTATGAAAATAAATAATCTTTTAAATATAAAATAAGAAAAATTGAAAGGAGATTTTAAAATGGAAAAAATAATTAAAGAAAAAGTGATTTTAGCATATTCAGGAGGACTTGATACCTCTATAATAATAGCTTGGCTTAAGGAAAACTATGATGTTGATGTTATAGCAGCATGTATTAATGTGGGGCAAGAGGATGATATGAAGGGAATTGAGCAAAAGGCTTTAAGCTCAGGAGCAGAAAAAATTTATATTGAGAATGTAACAGCTGAATTTATAAAAGAGTATGTATTTAAGGGAGTTAAAGCAAATGCTATGTATGAAGGAACTTATTTATTAGGTACAGCTTTTGCAAGACCATTAATAGCCAAAAAACTAGTAGAGATTGCTCATAAAGAAGGAGCAAAATATATATGTCACGGATGTACTGGTAAGGGAAATGATCAAGTTAGATTTGAAGTTGGCATAGCATCTATTGATCCTTCTATAAAAATTATTGCGCCTTGGAGAATTTGGGATATAAAATCAAGAGAAGATGCTATAGATTATGCGAGTGCTAGAGGGATAGAAATAGCAGTAACAAAGGAAAAAATATATTCAGTAGATCAGAACTTATGGCATGCAAGTCACGAAGGAGGAGATATTGAAGATTTAAATAATGAGCATAAAAGAAGTATGTATCTCATGGTTACACCTCCAGAAAAAGCTAAAGATGAAGCTACATATGTAGACATATACTTTGAAAAGGGAATTGTTAAAAAAATAGATGGAATAGAACTAGAGCCAATAGATATTGTTACAGTATTAAATAAAATTGGTGGAGAAAATGGAATAGGTATTATTGATATAGTAGAGAATAGACTTGTGGGAATGAAATCAAGAGGGATATATGAAACACCCGGTGGTACAATTCTTTATGCAGCCCATAAAGAGCTAGAAGAAATAACATTAGATAAGGATACACTTCATTTTAAATACACAGTAGCACAAAAATATGGAGAATTAGTATATAATGGACTTTGGTTTAGTACAATGAGAGAAGCCCTTGATGCATTTGTAGATAAGACTCAAGAAACAGTAACAGGAAACGTTAAACTAAAACTTTATAAGGGAAATATAATGTCAGCAGGTAAGCAGTCACCTAATGCTCTTTACGATGAGGGGATATCTTCCTTTGGTGCAAGTGATTTATACGATCATAAGGATGCAGAAGGATTTATAAACTTGTTTTCATTGCCAAGTAAAATTAAAGCATATAAAAATTTAAATAATATCTAAAGAAAATTACAAAATTTATAGAAGGCTTAGTAGGTGATATATATGAAACTTTGGGGTGGAAGATTTATTGAAAAAGAAAGCAGGCTTATGGAGGACTTTAATAGTTCTCTAAGCTTTGATAAAAGATTATGTTATGAAGACATAATGGGTAGTATAGCTCATGTTAAAATGCTTGCTAAATGTAGCATTTTAACAAAGGAAGAGAGTGTAACTATAGTTAATGGTCTAAATTCTATTCTTTTAGATATTCAAGAAGGTAAATTAAAAATTGAAGGTGACTATGAAGATATTCATAGTTTTATGGAGATACAACTTACAAAGCTTGTAGGCGATGTAGGTAAAAAACTTCATACAGCAAGAAGTAGAAATGATCAGGTTGCGGTGGATATGAGATTATATTCAAAACATAAAGCAGCGGAAGTTATCGATAATTTAGATGTTATTTTGTGCACTATTGAAAAAGTAGGAACTTTTAATGCTGTTATAATGCCGGGGTATACACATATGCAAAGAGCTCAGGTGGTAACCTTCAAACAACATATTATGGCTTATTATAGTATGCTTCGTCGCGATAAAAAAAGGCTTATAAGTGCTATAGAGATTATGGATGAAAATCCTCTTGGTTGTTGTGCACTAGCAGGAACAACCTATGATACAGATAGAAGTTTTACAACAAGTGAGCTTGGGTTTAAAAAACCAGTAGACAATTTTATGGATGGCGTAAGTGATAGAGATTATTTATTAGAACTTTTATCCAGTTTTTCTATAATAATGATGCACTTTAGTAGATTAAGCGAGGAATTAGTTTTATGGTCCACTAAAGAGTTTGATTTTATTGAAATTAGCGATGAATTTTCTACAGGTAGTAGTATAATGCCACAAAAAAGAAATCCAGATGCAGCAGAGTTAATAAGAGGAAAAACTGGAAGAGTGTATGGAGATTTAATGAGTCTTCTTACTACTATGAAAGGAATTCCCTTGGCCTATAATAAAGATATGCAGGAAGATAAGGAACCTTTCTTTGATGCAGTGGATACAGTTTTAAAATGCATAAAGGTTATGAATAAGATGTTAAGTAGTTTGAAAATTAAAAGTCATAATATGCATAGTGCAGTTAAAAGAGGTTTTTTAAATGCTACGGAAGCTGCAGATTATCTTGCATGCAAGGGTATGGCATTTAGAGATGCACATGGGGTTATAGGATCCATTGTGCTACACTGTGAGCAAGTGCATACTGCTATAGAAGATTTGAATTTAGAAGAACTTAAGAGCTTTAGTGAATTATTTAATGGAGACGTATATGAATTTATTGATTATGAAAATACTTTAAGCAGAGGTATAAAAAAAGAAATGTAATGTCCACTATAAGGTGGTAATATAACCTTTTTAAATAAAAATACGTAACAGGTACCCCATTACCTGTTACGTATTTTTTTTATGTTCCAAAGTCCATGTTTAAGACGGTCTAATTGATGCTTAGTAGTTAAAATCTTTAAGACAATTTTTAATACCATCTTCAGTTTTAGGAAAAATAATATCGAAATGCTTCGATTTACTATTACTTATTCGAAGATCCCGATCATGAGTTTTAAATCTTTCAGTATCTTTTTCTAAATAAATACCTGCTTTATGATCTAGTCTCATTTCTTTTAATATGAAAAAAGCTATATCATAAGTACTCATATTATTTTCACTGCCTGTGTGATAAGTACCATAGGGAAGATTAAAAATCTTATGAAAATTTTCTATCAAATCATAAACATAAGTCATTCCTCTAAATTCATTTTCAGGAAGCTTTATTCTTTTATCTTTAAGAACAGCAGATACAACATTCCATAGAATATTAGAACTTACTTTACAATTTTTTTCTGGAAAACCAAATAACCAAGTAAATCTTAAAATCCATAGTTCATCAAGAATTCCTTTTAGTTCATCTTCAGTTTTAAGTTTATGATCCCCATAAACTGTATTAGGAGTTGGAAAGTGAAGTTCATCATAGGGGCCTGATTCATTATTACCATTAAAAATTTGATCAGAACTTAAATATATTAATTTAGATTTTGCTAAACTACAGGCTTTAGCAATGTTAATTGATCCTTTTACATTTATTTCATAAGATAGCTCTGGATTTTTTTCACAGGAACCTGTGTCAGCAACAGCAGCAGCATGAACCACATAATCTGGTTTAAACACTCTGACTATTTCCAAGGTCTTGTTTTCGTTTGTTATATCAAGGTCACTATGGCCTAGTGGAAGTATTTCGTATTTATTCTTATAATATGTATAAAACCTTGATGCAAAAAAACCATTGGCACCTGTTAATAATACTTTTTTCATTGTAATCACCTCATTTTTTTTATTTGTAATTATAATATCATAGAATTTAAATTATGACTAAAAATAAAAGTATATATTGCAAGAAATTCATTGAGGCAATATATACCTTTGTTTTAATGAACCTTCCTATTTAAAAGAATTACCTCTAAGGATTTCATGCTTTTTATAATTACTTTCCCAATTTTCGAGAAACTCACGGGCGCAGACCTCACCAGAATTATATAAATCCATAACTTTTTTATAAGAAATATTAAAATCTGTGGTTTTAATATCCAGAGTATTAATTTTTACAGTACGCAGATAATCCATTTCCTTTATATAAATATCATCCTGAGCTTCTAACATAGTCTCAATAATTGAACTAGTGAAATTTAAGACGTTAGTGATTTTATGTTCACTTATTTCTTTGTTTCCTCCTAGTTTAAACCCAATGGTTGGCCAGCGAGGAATTCCATTTACATCGAAAAGCCAAACAGGGTAATTGCTTAAAATACCGCCATCAATAATTAGAGACTTTTTATTAGTATTTACATCTATCAAATTTACTGGTTGAAAAAAATAGGGAATAGACATACTCATTCTTATTGCCAAACTAACTTCCAGGTCATCTGGATTTATTCCGTATTCTGCAATGTCTTCTGGAAGTATTAGCATCTTTCCTCGGCTAATATCAGTTGCGATAATATGCAGTTTGTATTTTCTTTTATATATATTATTATTTAAAAGAATGCCCTCTTCCTGTGGAATTATTAAATCTCCAAAGGTTACTTTTTTTTTGCCTTTAATCAAAAGTTTATTAGAAAGAATTTCATCAATCCAGTTTTTCAAATAATCTCCATTAAAAATTCCTTTTTTAAAAAGCATATTGTAAAAATTAGAGAATATAGGTACATTAAAAGAATTTTTACCGGCAATTTTTTTAAAGTCTAGTTGAAGCATTAGTCTTTTTATTTCTTCAGCTGAGCAACCTATTGCAACTAGGGTAGCAATAATAGAGCCAGCTGATGTTCCAGAAATGTTTTTCCAGTGGTAATCATTATCTTCAAATGTTTTTAAGGCACCTACAAGGCCAATACCTTTAACTCCACCACCTTCAAACACAACATCTGCAAATTTTATATTATTAAGAATACCCATATAGACCACCCCTTATGAGTATTATATGATTAATGATAGCATCCTGTCATATATATATATATAAAATAAACTTGGTTTACACATTTTCTATGAAATGAATATAATAGAATATAATAATTGTTAACAGGTGAATTATATGAAAACCTTAGAAGATTACACACCTAATGAATTAGCTACTTTATCAACAATAATAGGAATTATAATTGCATCAAAATATAATGTTAATCAACAAAATGTAGTGGCAAATTTTTTATTCAGTGTAGCACAAGCTATTTTTCTAATTTCAGCTCAGATTCAAAATATACAAGCACAAGAAGAAAATCAATGTGGAGATAATGGAAAAGGTGAGTCTAATGGTAACAATGTGGATTTACAAAAACAAATAGATGAACTTAAAGAACATATAAAAAGGTTTGAAGATAGTAGGAAATCTTAAGAAAATAAACGAAATGAAAGTAATTAAGCTGGTTGTTTATTTTCATGTGCTTAATAAAGCTATGAAAATTAATATGTGTGAGAAAACATATCATTAGGATTTAATACTGGAGGAAATAATAGTTATAATACACTTTCTTACTAAAGATATAACATGGATAAATGTTAGAGTTGATATTGACAGTATAATAAAAAGTATATGAGAAAAAAATATATAAATACATTTTTTACCACGAATACCATAAAAACGATGTTATAAAATATATTAAATATGTACATTATATTAATACAACAATAAACAAATGAATTAAAAGGAGGTCACAACGTATGTCATATAGAAGTTTAGTACCAGAAGCAAAAGCAGGATTAAATAAATTTAAAATGGAAACTGCAAATCAGTTAGGAGTAAGCTTTACAGACTATAATGGTGACTTAACATCGAGACAATGTGGTTCAGTTGGTGGAGAAATGGTTAAGAAAATGGTAGAACAATACGAAAGAAACTTATAATTTTAAGTAAAATAGGGTTGCAGCAAAAGCTGTATACCCTATCTTTTTTTATTAATTATCAGAGAATGTATAGGATTTGAATGTATAATAGATAATCAATAATCTATTTGGTAAACTAATTTGACTTATGCTTCAAAAAAGGATATAATAAATCTCGTAGTGTTAATCAGGCTCCTTGGTCAAGAGGTTAAGACACCACCCTCTCACGGTGGAATCAGGGGTTCAATTCCCCTAGGAGTCACCATTTAATTTTATTTTTTATTGGGGTGTAGCCAAGTGGTAAGGCACTAGACTCTGACTCTGGCATCCGCAGGTTCGAATCCTTCCACCCCAGCCAAATTTTTTTAGGCAAATATAAAATAGTAAAATATCACTATGATTAATATAGATAATCCCAGCATAAATTTTATTTATGCTGGGATTATCTTTTTATATGCTATATAATCTAACTAAATATATTTATTAAAAATACATACAATCCTATTATAATAATTAAACAAGGTAATAGCAGTCCGTAAGTAAGCCAAGTATAAATGTTTCCTAGAAAATTTTTAATATTTTGAGTGTGTTTTTGTAGTTATGGACAGTATATAATGGTAACGTATGCTAATAAGCATAAGATACAATGATTAGAAAAATTCGTGGGGTGAAACTTTTGATGGATATTAATGAAGAGGTTATACGTGAATACAGTAATAGTGATTCTTATAAAAGCGGAGCGGAGTATTACTTAACTAATAAGGTCTCACATATTGATATAGAAATAAAAAAGCAAGAAAACTATGAGGAGACAAAGATAACTTCAAATGTTGAATCATCGAGTTTCACACAGTATAAAGTGAATGCAAGTTTTAATAATATAGCTCCATTTATAATTTATCATTGTGAATGTAATGCTTATTATAGCTATTTTGGTAAGGCAAGCATGTGTAAACATGTAGTGGCTACATTGTTAAAGTATTTCCATGAAAAAGAACAAATTATTAAAAAACAAAGGATGGGTAAAACAAATAGTTTAATAAAGCAAATAACTAACAATATAAGTACCAATTCTATAGTAAAACAATATTTAAATATAGACCTAAAGTATTATTATGATTGTAATAGTAATAACAGAAAAGTTTGTGTGGAGTTAAGAATTGGTGAAGATAAACTTTATGTAGTTAAAAACTTAAAAGAGTTTTTCGCTTGCTACAATAAAGGTGTAGATCTTATGGAATTCGGTAAAAATTTTACTTACAATCCATATATGCACTTATTTAAAGAAGGAGATTTGAATATCATAGAGCTTTTTAAAGAAGCCAGTGAACTTGAGGTGGCTGCAACTGCAGATGGAAATACGCGCAGCTCTGTAAAGTTTCTCTCTGGCAAAAGAGCTTACTTTACAGAGAGTATGGTCAGAAGACTATTTAAATGCTTAAACAATAGGGCTATAACAGCTGTAATAAAAGACCAAGTATTTACTAATGTACATGTAGTACAGGAGTCTATGCCACTAGAATTCGAAATTAATGGAGGAAATGATAAATTTGTATTAGAGCAAAAACAGCATATGCCTACCGCACTATGCAATGAAGGTGAGTTCTTCTTTTATATAGATAAAATATATGAAATACCTAAACAGCAAAGAAATGCATATTTACCACTATATAATAGATTTAAAGAAGATAATAACAATTGCATAGAATTTTACGAAGAAGAGAAAGCGAATGTAGCATCATTTTTACTTCCGACTTTGAAAAAGATAAGTAATAGAGTTACCGTAGATGCATCACTAGAAAGTGAATTTTATAATGAAGAGTTGAAGGCGATTGTTTATTTTGAAAAAAGTTCTGACAATGTAGAGGCGCTTATTACTTTTAAGTATGGAGATAGGTCCATAAATCCCTTTAATATTAGTGAAAGCAAAGCACAAGAGGGAAGGGTACTTATAAGAGATATAGAAAAGGAAATGAATATTATAAATTTATTCCACCAATTTGGATTTGTTAAAACAAATATAGGGTTTGAAGTTAAAGATGAGGGTGTGCTACTAGAGTTTTTAGTTGCGGGACTTGAAAAACTTAAGGAAGTGGCAGAGGTATATTATTCAGAAGAATTCAAGAAAATGAAGGTTCATGGAAGTTCTGGATATAAGTCAAATATAAAATTAAACAAGGAAAACCTTTTAGAATTTAACTTTAGTATTGAGGGGGTAGATAATATAGAACTTAGCAATATTTTTGGAGCCTTAAGAGAAAAAAGAAAATATTATAGGCTTAAAAATGGCAGCTTTGTATTATTGGATTCAAATAGTTTAGTTAATGTTGCAGGAATGATAGATTATCTAAATATAAAAGATAGAGATATTTCAAAGAATAAGATTTTACTTTCTAAATATAATGCCATATATATAGAAGAAAAATTAAGGCGAGAACAGATGGATTTTGTAGCTACAAATAATAAATTTAAGGAGCTTATAAGCAATGTAAAAGATGTAGGGACAATCAAAGTGGAGGTGCCTAAGACATTAGAAGGTACAATGAGAGTTTATCAAAAGGCAGGGTTTATTTGGTTAAAAACTCTTGCTAGGTGTGGATTTGGAGGGATATTAGCAGACGAAATGGGACTTGGTAAGACACTACAAGCAATAGCTTTTATTCAATCAGAAGTTGAAGAAAATGAAAATAAACAACCTTCATTGGTAGTATGCCCTACCTCTCTTGTATACAATTGGAAGGAAGAAATAGAAAAATTTGCACCATCAATAAATTGTATTGTAGTATCAGGAAATAAAAGCCAGAGGGAAGAGCAAAAGCAAAACATTGAGGATGCGGATGTAGTTATTACTTCTTATGCACTTATTAGACGCGATATTGATGACTATGAGAAGATGGTTTTTAGATATTGCTTTTTAGATGAAGCGCAGCAAATTAAAAATTTTAATTCGTTAAATGCACATTCTGTAAAAAATATAAATGCCATAGGTAAATTTGCAATTACGGGGACGCCAATTGAAAATTCTCTTACAGAGCTTTGGTCAATCTTTGACTTTATAATGCCAGGGTATCTTTTAAAACACAGTGCTTTTTCTAAAAGATATGAAGTTCCCATTGTGAAGGATGGTAGTCATAAGGCTCTTGAAGAACTAAATAATCATGTAAAGCCATTTATACTTAGGCGGACTAAAGTAGAGGTAGCAAAAGAATTGCCAGCTAAAATAGAGCATAGAATTTCAGTAGAAATGACTGAGGATCAGAAAAAATTATATATGGCCTACTTAAAAAATGCAAAAGGAGAATTAGAAGGAGATATAAAAGAAAAAGGATATAATAAAAGCAAATTTAAAATACTATCAATTTTAACAAGGTTAAGACAGATATGTTGTGATCCATCTACTTTCATAGATAATTATGCTGGAGGCAGTGGTAAAATGGAAGCTTTAGATGAAATTTTGGAAAATAGCTTAGAACAGGGGCATAGAATATTAATATTTTCTCAATTTACTAAAGTGCTGAAAAATATTTCTAAGAGGTTAGAAGATAAAGAGATAAAGCATATGTATCTAGACGGTTCAACTAAGGCGGAAAAAAGAATAGAAATGGTTAAAACTTTCAATAAAGGGGATACAGAGGTATTTTTAATCTCGCTAAAAGCAGGTGGTATGGGTATAAATCTTACAGGGGCAGATATGGTAATACATTTTGACCCTTGGTGGAATCCAGCTGTAGAAGCTCAAGCTACAGATAGAGCACATAGAATTGGCCAAAAGAAAACTGTAGAAGTGATAAAATTAATAGCAAGAGGAACTATAGAAGAAAAAATATTTAAATTGCAACAAAAGAAAAGTGAAATTATTGAAAGTGTTATAAATAATGAAACGGGAGCGGAATTATTTCTATCTCAGATGAGTCAAAATGAAATCCAAGATTTATTTATTTAAATAAGCTTAAGCAATGATTTTTATTAAAATTCTGCCCGTGGATTAATCCTATCCAGGGGCAATTTTTTTATGCTTAAAAAGAATTCATTAATTAAAGCGTTATAGATTACTTAGGAGCAATTTAAAATTTTACAGTTTGACCGATATCAATCATTTTTATGCTTCCGTCATTTATTCTTTTTAGTGTATCACAGGTAACCTCATCATTATCTTGAGCTAAAACATAGGTTTTATAATGAATTGGAATCA
Organism: Clostridium bowmanii; assembly: GCF_018861315.1. Taxonomy (GTDB): domain Bacteria; phylum Bacillota; class Clostridia; order Clostridiales; family Clostridiaceae; genus Clostridium_AD; species Clostridium_AD bowmanii. Next base: position 16,042 of record NZ_JAHLDL010000052.1, read on the forward strand.
TAAATTTAGATTTTGTCATCTTAAACATTTTGAAACTTTGCTGGGGAGTGCAATGCATCTCTGTAAACTCATCAGGCTTATAGCACCCTACAGGCATAATGGCAATATCTGCCATGAAATTTTTGTATATATCAGTATAAGCAGTATCACCAGCAAAAAAAATTTTTTTCTCATTATTTTCAATTATATATGAATTACTATCAACTTTAATGCCCCAAGGATATCTTCTACCATCATGATTTGCTTTTAAAGCCGTTATCTTTATGTTATTATCACTGTATATTTCATTCGGGGTTAGAAGAACTATATTTTTAAATCTTAATATTTTTAAAGGGATCCTTAGATTTTTAGGAGCAATAACTATTGCACTTTTATTCAATTTTCTTAGAGTATTGTAATTCATATGATCCATATGCCCATGAGACAATAATATATAATCAATATTAAGAGAAGCTAAGTTTAAAGATGGTCTAATTAATCTCTTTAGTTGACCAAGGTTTATACTGGTTACAGGATCAGTTACTATGATTTTTCCAAATAAATTAATAACTACAGTAGCATGACCAACCCAATGGATAGAATTTGTTACTACGGGTTCGGAATATGGAGTAAGAATATGCTTAAAGTACAACTTAAAGTTTCTACGATGCAATTGATACATATATCCAAAGATTTTAGTAAGTTTAATAAAGCTCATTTTATACCTCTTAACTTTTATTGTGCTGTTATAATATAGTACAAATTTTAAAAAAAAACATCTAAAAGAATTATACCACAATATGCTAAAGTTATACTGCGTAAAAATATGACCAGGTAATTAATAATCTGTTATTATTACAATATATAGAAAATATAGTGCGAAATTGATAGAATTATAAATAATTATATCAATTAATAGATGAAACAATCGAAATATAAGAAAAAATAGTATATAATATGGTGTACTCAAAATAGTTTGTAAGATGTTAAAAAAAATCCGAATGGGGGACTTATACATGATTGCTTTATTAAAATTATCGCCAGTGTTTGTTATGGCAGGACTCATGATATCGGGAATGGATGCATTATTGGCTGCACCAATTGCAACTATTTATGCAGCTATGGTTGCATCTTTGGTATGTAAATTTAAGTTTAATGACATTGTTGATGGTGCAGTGGAAAATGTAAAAGAAATGCAATTAGTTTTCTTCATATTAATGGCAGCTTATGCAATGGCAGAGGCTTTTATGGCAACAGGAGTTGGCGCATCAATAATTAATTTTTCATTAACCCTTGGATTAACTGCTAGAACTGTAGCTGTTACAGGATTCTTGGTTACGGCAGTGCTTTCAGTTGCAACTGGAACTTCCTGGGGAACTTTCGCGGCCTGTGCTCCAATTTTTTTATGGCTAAACCATATATTGGGAGGCAACATCTTACTTACTACAGCAGCAATTGCTGGTGGAGCTTGTTTTGGAGATAATATAGGACTTATTTCTGATACAACAGTAGTAAGTTCAGGTATCCAAAAGGTTGAAGTTATTCATAGAATAAGGCATCAAGGAGTATGGTCTCTTATATGCTTAACGATAACTGCAATTATATTCTACGGAGTAAGCATTGGGATGGGACTTCCAACAGTAGCTGGTAATGCAGGGCAAGCGATAAATCAAATTCCAAAAGAAGTGTGGGTATCACTTGAAAAAGCTAGACCATCTGCGGTTGAACTTTTAAATCAAGTTAAAACAGGAGTTCCAGGTTATATGATAATCCCATTATTAATTGTACTTGTAGTAGCTATTAAAGGACTTCCAACACTTGCATGTTTGGGACTTGGAATAGTGGCTTCACTAATTCTTGGACTCACAGCAGGAACAGTGGAATCAGTAACTCAATTTTTAGAATTAATGAAAACAGGATTCTCAGATGCAGGTTCTTGGGTTATTGTAATGATGATGTGGGTTGGTGCATTTGGAGGTATTATGGGAAAAATGGATGCGTTTGCACCATTATCAAAATTTGTTTCTAATATTTCTAGAAATGTACGTGAACTTATGTTTTGGAATGGAATGTTATCAATTTTAGGAAATGCCGCATTAGCAGATGAAATGGCACAAATAGTAACAGTTGGACCTATAATCAAAAGCTTACTTGAGGATAATGTTGAGGGTAGTGAAGAAGATATGTATACTCTACATTTAAGAAATGCTACTTTCTCCGATGCTCTTGGAGTATTTGGATCCCAGCTTATTCCATGGCATGTTTACATAGGGTTCTATGTGGGAATAGCTTCAGCAGTTTATCCCCTTCATAAGTTTATACCTCTTGATATAATAAAATATAATTTTATGGCTATGGTAGCAGTAGGTTCATTATTATTACTTACTTTAACTGGCCTAGATAGATTTATACCATTATTTAAATTACCTGTGGAACCTAATGTTAAATTAAAGAAAAGCATTGAGGAGAAAAGTACTGAGGATTTATCGGCATAAATATAGTATTAAATAATAGATGGATTTTAGAAAGCACTATACTGTGACTATACAGAATAGTGCTTTTGCTTATTATAGGGGCATTATTGAACATTAAGGAAAAGAAAACTATAGCAGGTAGATGATTTCATTAATTAACATATAGTACATCTTTAAGAAGTGTTAATTTAAAATTATTAAATCTCAAAGGGCTTTTCTTTGAGAATAAATAAAATACTTCTTTGTTACTGACAGTTTTTTCTCTAGAAATCACACATAAAGTACCCCCTTCAATATATTAATATTCACAATTAACAATAAGGGTGATATAATCATTTTTTTTATTTTTGAAACGTGGCTTTTTACAAGAATATTACGTATAATCTATATATAGATAATTTAAGGGGGGGGGGAATTTATGAAAAGAAAATTTAAAAGTATAGCAGCAATACTAATGTTAATAATAATAATAATTGGTGTTACAGTTGCGGGGTGCGGGGCTAAAAAATCAACTTCAAGCCCTGAAAGCAAAGCTAGCATGGATGTTTCAAAGGGGGATAGTGGATTCGGAAACAGCGGTGCCGCTACTTCAAATGAAACTGCTAAGACAAAGACTGATTCAAAGAATAATATAAACGCGTCTTTACAGGGGCAAGGTAAGATAATAAGAAATGGAATAATACAGATGGAAACACTGAACTTTGACGTAGCAGTAAAGAAGATTTTAAATAAGACGAGTAGTATGGGAGCCTATGTGCAAAGTTCTAATGTTTCAGGTACAAGTATTGAAGCAAAGTTATCTGAGCAAAGCAGAAGAGGTACATTTATATTAAGGATTCCTAAGACGAAATTTGACAGTTTTATACTAGACATTGGCAGTTTAGGGAGCATAACAAGTAAGCAGATTTCAACGGAGGATGTAACCTCTGCATATTTTGATACTCAAGCTCATTTAAAATCACTAACTATTCAAGAGGAAAGATTAATAGAACTTTTAAAGAAAACAGGTGAACTCAAAGATATAATAGTATTGGAAAAGGAATTGACTAGTGTTAGATATGAAATTGAAAGTTTAACAGGCAATTTAAAAAAATGGGATAACTTAATAGACTTTTGTACATTAAATATAGAGATAGCTGAAGTTCATAAGATCAAAGAAAATCCTGTGTCGTTTATAGACAAAATTGCAAATGGGTTTGTATCCTCAGTGAAGTCCTTAGTTGATTTTAGTAAAGAATTTGTTGTAGTTTTATCTATATTGATACCTTATTTAGTTGTTTTATCGATTATACTATTAATAGGTATATATATATATAAGCATAGAAAAAAAAGTTGATATAAGAGTTTTAATGTAAAATATCAATATAAAGATGGTTTACTTTAAGAAGTATATATTTTACTTCTTTTTTTTGTTGTAAATGACTTTTTAAGGATATTATTTAAATGCATTTTTTTACATTATTATTAATAAAAGTATAATAAATAATAGAAAAATGAAAAAATATATAATATTTACTAAAGAATAAGAAAAATAAATCGAAATATATAATAATATCAAAAGATGAAGCGGGGGTTATTTTATGAAAAAAAGAATATTCGATAAAAATGGGTTAAGAAAACCTAAAGGTAAAAAATTGAGTTTTCAGTTAATATCATTGCTTATATTGGCAGCATTTTTACCTATACTATTAGTCTCTTTGGGCACATATTACAGTTTATCGAATAATTTAAAGAACGAATTTGACAGCAATGCAAATCAAACCACATCAAGAGTAAACGAGGCTATAGATTCATTGTACAAAGCCAACTACGAATCTACAGATATGTTATCCAATGATCCAAATGCCATAATGATTAAAACAAATCCTGATTCTGAGCAATGGTTAATGAAAAGCCTTGAGGGATTTTTAAAAACTCATCCTAATACATTAGGTATATATCTTGGAACTGTAGACAAGAAAATGTACCTTGAACCTAAGAGTGACTTACCTGCCGATTATAATCCTACTTCAAGAGGGTGGTATAAGGATGCGCTTAATAATGAGGGCAAAGTAATTGCAACTAACCCATATCAGGATGCTATCACTAAAAAATATATAATGACTTTTGCTAAAACAGTTAAAGATAACCAAGATAAAATTGTAGGTGTGGTTGGTCTAGATATAGACTTAGAATTAATCTCAAGTATGGTTGAAGGTGTTAAATTAGGCAATAGTGGTTTCTCAGCTGTATTAGATAGTACAGGGACCATTATAGCACACAAAGATAAAGCTCTGTTAGGGAAAAATTTAAAACAAGAAACTTGGATAAAAAACATTATGGACTCCAAGGAAAATAAGTTTTCATTAAATATTTATGGAGAGAAATATTTAGTTTATAAAGCTTTAGACGAAAAAACTAAGTTAACTACAGTAGGATTTATACCAACAGCAGAACAAGCGGCAAAGATAATGGAAGGATTAACAGTACCAATTATAGTTTTAGTATTATCACTTATATTTGTAATTATAGTGGGAACTTTATTTTCTGGTAAAATAACAAAACCCATGGAAAAATTAATTAATGTCTTAGCAAAAATTAAGGATGGCGATTTCACTCAAAGGGTGAATCAAAATAATAATGCTAGTTTAGAAATCCAACAAATTATTGGTTCGGTAAATAATATGATAGAGGATATGGTTATAGTTTTAGGAAATGTAGTAGAGAGTTCAACTAAAGTTAAGGAATCGGCAGAGTCATTGGCCGCGACTACCCAGGAATCTAATGCTGTAGGGGATGAAGTTGCAAGAGCAGTGCAGCAAATTGCGCAAGGAGCAAATGAGCAGTCTCAAATTTTAGAGGAGAGTGTTAATTATTCCACTACCTTAGGAGAAGAAGTAAATAAGACCACTATTAATGCTAAAAATATGATGAAAGCATCTTTAGAGGTTAAACAATCAACAGAAGAAGGGATTATTGTTGTTAATAATTTAAGAAGTGTATTTGAAGAAAATACAAAAGCTAATGATGAGGTAGCTAGGAAGGTAGAAATTTTAGCTGAAAATTCTAATAAAATTAGTGCTATAACCGATACTATAAAAGCAATAACAGAGCAAACAAATTTATTAGCATTAAATGCTAGTATAGAAGCAGCAAGAGCAGGAGAAGCAGGAAGAGGCTTTGCAGTTGTTGCAGATGAGGTAAGAAAACTTGCAGAGCAATCTTCAGTTTCAGCTTCTGAAATTGATAAGGTGATAAACGTAATAAGGGCAAGTGTTAATGGGGTACTGGAGCAAATAATATATTCTAAAGAGTTAGACACTAAAACTGGTAGATGTGTTCAATCTACTAATGATACATTCAAGAAGATTGAAGGAGCAATGGAATTACTTCAAAAGGATATGGATAGTGTAGATAATTCATTAAAAGAAATAAATAATTATAAAGATAAGGTAAGCGAAAAAATTGAAAGTGCAGCATCTGTATCACAAGAGACGGCAGCGACTTCTGAAGAGGTAAGTGCATCAACGGAGCAGCAAGCCGCAGGGCTTCAAGAAATAGTAGGTGCTGCAGAAAATTTAAATGTTCTTGCTGAGAATTTAAGAGAAAGCATTAGTAAATTTAAAATATAATAAAGTTTGATTTCAAAAGCACCTAGCTGTTTGAACTAGGTGCTTTTCTTAGTGCGCCCGGCATGGGCGTTTACTCGTCGGTGAAAGTCCGATACGGGGGCTGATAGTGCCAACCGTTAGCTTAAGACAAGGGTGTCCT
>NZ_JAHLDL010000053.1 GCF_018861315.1 Clostridium bowmanii
TGGGGTGAAGTCGTAACAAGGTAGCCGTAGGAGAACCTGCGGCTGGATCACCTCCTTTCTAGGGAGTAGATGCAAAGACTTCGGTCGATGCGAAAAGAAAAATACCTACTGTAATTACTCGTAACCTATTCTCTGTTTAATTTTGAGAGACTAATACTTTTAAAATAAAACAAGCGATTACAAACACAATATCGTGTTTGTAATCGCTTGTTTTATTTTTTTTGACTATCCTTATGATAATTTGTTATAATACTTATAAATTATAAGTAAAATGTAAAGGAGGCAGAAATGAATTTAATAGCAGCCGTTGATTTAAACTGGGGTATTGGATGCAACTCTAAATTATTAGAGAGAATACCCGAAGACATGAAGTACTTCAAAGAAAAAACCCTTGGAAAAGTAATTGTAATGGGAAGAACTACGTTTGAATCACTACCCAATAAAAAACCATTAGAACAAAGAATTAATATAGTGCTTACCAAAAATAAAAGATTTAACCCGGGAGACGTTATTTTATGCTATTCTTTGGAGGAACTATTTATTGAACTTAAAAAGTATAAGGATGAAGATATATTCATAATAGGTGGAGAATCAATTTATAATCAATTAATTTCATGTTGTAATAGAGCTTACATAACTAAAATATACAAAGAGTATGTGTATGATAGTGTATTAGTAAATTTAGATAATAATATGCAATGGGAAAAAGTTTCAACTAATGAAAAACAAGAATTTAAACAGGATATATATTTCTCCTTTAACACTTATATAAAAAAAATATTATGACAAAATAAAAAAGCTTCCACAGAATGTGGAAGCTTTTTTATTTTGTTATATTCAAAATGAATGACTTAATAAGCGAATGTATGGTTGCCTATAATAACAGCTACTTTCTTTGAAGTTAACCATTTGTTTGTTATAGAATTTTCAAAAAAATACAAAGAACCATTAGTTGGGTCTGTCCCTTTTAAAGATTCGTATGCTGCTTTAGTTGCTTCTGTACTTGCGACTTTATTAATATTTCCATCTAATACTGGTGAAAATTGATAGTAGCCATTGCTTCGCTCGTTAATTACTCCGCTAATACTCGCAGGAAACTGAGAACTTTGAACTCTATTCACTACAACAGCTCCTACAGCGAGCATTCCATTGTATCTCTCACCACCAGCTTCAGCAGTTATTAGTCTAGCTAATAAATTTACATCACTATTAGAATAAGGTATAGCTTTAGGTGCACTCACTGAGGTCGCTTTTACCTTTGTTGCCGTAGTTGATGTAGCTTCAACATATGGAATTTTTAAGACATCGCCCGGGTAAATAATATCACCCATCTTATCATTCGCTGCTATTAACCTATCCAAAGTTATATTATATTTTTTTACTATGAAGTATAGTGTATCCCCACTAACTACTTTATAAGTATTAGTTGGAATTTTAAGTACTTGTCCAGAATATATGGTGTCCTTTGATAATTCATTGTTTTTCATTAAATAATTAGTAGTTGTGTTATAAGCTTTGCTTATTTCACTTAACGTATCACCAGATTTAACTTGGTATGTGGCAGCATATACAGAACTGCTACTTACTAAAGCTAAGGTTAATGCTAATAGAGTAGTTTTTAAATTTAATTTAATAATAACGAGTCCTCCTTTATAAGCCTACGAGGTTAGTTGACGGATTCGGGTTAAAGGCACCCTACTCTAAATAAGAGATTCACCCCATGAGAATTCCCCCGTTCTCCATTTAAGAGATTTGGCAATGTAACTATCATATCATAACATAAAACGACAAATTAATCGATGTTAAAGTATGTCCACATTAGTAATATATGTAAATGTAACGGAGCTAATGGTTATAAGACACTAATGGTCGTTGACAGTTTTATACTATAATATATAATGATTTTATAAGATTAATCGAATACAATATTAATTTAATAAATAAATTTGAAGGGCTTTTAATAAAAATAAATAAAATCGAGAACTATAGATATTAGTAGAAAAGTTATAGAATTTTGACTTTGTTTTAAAATGCATGCTTTTTCTAATGTTGGAAATACTATAAATTAATTAAGTTAAGTTATATAATTGGTGTTTATAAAGAAAAGAAGTAAATGGAGGTTATATTTTGGATAATGAAAGTAATCGAGAAGTAAGAAGATTAAAGCAAAAGGTAGGTAAAAAAACTTTTATAAGCGAAGTTCAGGAATTTCACAAACCAGAAGGTTATGAAGATGCTTTTAAAAGATATTATCCCAAACAAAAATAAAAAATTCTTAAGTTTAGACAATTATAAAGCATCAAAGTTGCCCTCGTTTAAAAGTGAGGGCAACTTTGATGCTTTATAAATAACTCTTAATTGCTGGGTTAGTCCTAATAAGTTTATGAAGGAAATACCCCATAAATGAATTAAGAACTGAAGTAGGAAGAACTATGGTTACAAATAGTATCAAAAAAGGTGCTGGTAAACCAAATAGAATAAGTGCTGAACCTAGAAAAAAAATTCCACTTATTATAGTTCCTAGAAAATAAATACCTGTTAGTTTAAGCGGGGAATTAAAATTTGAGTTTATATATATACCATATACAACTATTGAGGTTACCACCTTATCTATAATATTAGGCAACTGCCCACCAGGAAAGGAAGTAGATAGCGCACATAAAATGCCTGCGACTATTCCTGTAATAAATGCAAGTTTAAAATCTTTTGTTAGAATTATGGACAAAATCATAAATACCAATAAGAAATCTGGTTTTATTCCGAGTAATATACCTGGTGTAATTTGATGTAAAATAAGGCCTATTGCAAGAAAAAGGGAAGTGATTATTATTTTATTTGTTTTCATAAAATTTAGCTCCTTTTCAAAATAATTTAGATATTTTTGTTTTTTTATTCTTTTAAAAGCAAGTGTCTTTCAGTACATCAAATTCATCACCACCTTTCTATGGAGAAATTATTGATTTTTATTTTTGGTACGATTAATAAAATTGCATAAAAAAAGCCTTCGCCCTGTATTAGGGCGAAGGATATTCGCTGTACCACCTAAATTATACTACAAAAAAAAAAATGTGTATATTTAATATTCAAGCACTAAAATGCTCTATCCCTTTTAACAGTGGGCATCCGGTAACTACTACTCTCAAAATTTGATTTCGGGTTACTTCTAGCAGGTCCATTCACTAAAGTTATCAATACTGAGATTACACTATCCTCAGCTCTCTGAAATTGTATTTCTTTAACTACTCTTCCTGTTCTACGAATTTATATTATTATTATTATTATTATTATTATTATTATTATTATTATTATTATTATTATTAAATTTTTTTAAGAATAAAATTATTGTATCACTAAAACAATAAAATGTAAATGCTATTAAACAAATTATGTTTATCTATACTTATTAATAATATCTATTAGAATACTCATTCTTTCATAAATGCTTAGCTCAATTTTATCACGCTTATAGTGAAAATCATTTGGATCTAATAGATAACTATGAGTTATTCCGAAAAGCTTTTTATTTTCCAATATTCCTTTAGTTAGAATTTCTGATAGTTTTTCTATATTAAAATATTCTAATCTTAGCTCCACATTTTCATTTTGTGCATATACAGGTAGTGAAGTCAAAACATTTTTAGTTACTTTGTATTGAGGTCTATATATATTGTGAGATTCATACTTTATAGGAGTTAATTCTGACAATATTTTTTCAGTATTATCGTCTATTGAAAAATATCCTCCCCGAAAAGCCTCAATTGGTCCAATTCCTAATTCCGAAACATATTCATAACAGAGCTTAATTATAATCTTTTGTTCATCATAAGAATATTTAGCTATTAAATCTTCATCTTTTTCTATAAATGGACAAAATTTATTTATAGATTCTGGTAAATTATTCGGATGAATATGAAGTCCAAATATAATTTTGTAATTTTGCTTTATCTTTTCTATTATATTTAACTCATTCATCATTTCGGCAAAAAATGGGGTTATAAATAAAAGAGTGTATACATTGTTTTCAGAATTCAATTTTAATAGTCTTTCTAAGTTTAGTAAATTGTTTTTTAAATTCTTATCAAAATTATATCCTTCGCAATCAATAGTTAAAATAAAATCATAATTTGTCTTTTTTCTACATTCATCTAAAATATATTTCATAAATCGACATAACCTCCTAATATAATATTGCTAATTTACAATTTGCACTGTATAATATATTTATAGTAAGTAACAACTTAATTATACAATTCAAATTGTTACTTGTCAAAAATCTAGCAATAATCGGCACTACACTGCTTTCTAATATAGAATAAGAATAAGCGAACTCAATTTTCAAGCACATCAAAAAAATTCTTTTATTTTTACATTTAATTTTAAAAATAAATAAGCTCTAAAATTAAATAGATTATTGCAGTTATCTAATGATAATCGCTTTGTACACGAGGGAAATATAGGAGGATGATATAGTGAAGACAATAGGTTTTCCAAGAATGCACAAAGAAACAAATGAAAAAAGAGATTTTTTACCATCATTTTTTGACATGCTTAAAAAAGAAAATGTACAAATATTTCTTGAAGAAGGATATGGATTAGCTTTAGGTTATTCAAAACAAGATTATTTAGTTAATAATGAGAACATACAATTTGTGACTAAGAGAAAATGCTACGAGAAGGATATAGTTGTAGTTTTAAGGTCACCGGAATTTGTAGAAATTGAGTATATGAAAAAAGGAAGTACATTATTAAGTATGCTTCATTATGCAACTAGAGCTACCAGAGTAGCAAAGCTTAAAGAAAAAGGTATCTTTGCCGTTTCTATGGATTCTATTAAAAATGATTTTCTTGAAAGAATGGTTGTAAATTATGATGGAACCTCAGAAAATGGAATTAATGTAGCATTTACTGAGCTAACGAAAAACTATGAAAATATCTTTATTGAAGAGAAGAAACCTATAGTTGTGAGTATTATGGGAATGGGACGAGTTGGATTAACAGCAGCAAGAATGGCAGGTAAATATGGAAATAACAAAGTAAATGAAGTAACACTTCAAGAGAAAACTACAGGTGTACTTGTTAAAATGTTACCTAGAAATATAACAGATGACAAAAAACAGATGATAAAAATCCTGAAAAATACAGATATTTTAGTAGATGCAACTACTAGGGGAGATGCAACAAAATATGTTGTAAGTAATGAATTGCTAGGATATTTAAAGGAACATTCTATAATTTTAGATTTAACAGCAGATCCATATTTAACTGGCACTAATTATTTTCAAATAAAAGCAATAGAGGGTATACCACATGGTACTCTGGATAAAAATGTTATTTATCCAGGTGATGATGAGTACAAAACAATACCAACTTGTTTACAAACACATAATCAAAGGACTGTAGTAAGTTGCAATGCTTGGCCGGGAGTTAAACCAAAGGTTTGCATGGATTTATACGGAAAGCAGCTTATATATATTGTACAAAATCTTATAAAATATTCTGTGGATGATTTTGATTTATATAATAGTGATTATTTTAATAGGGCAATATACCGAGGAACAATTGAATGTTTTGAAAAAATCACAGATAACTGTGATAATGAAATGGTAAATGTGGTTATGTAAGATAAAATAGTGAACATACGTTTACAAAACAGAGAAAAGTTGTATGCAGACGATTCCAGTTTTCAAAAGGGGTGTTTCTATGTTAAAATTCACAATTATAATCGTTTTAGGGATTATATTAACTGTATTGAGTGCTATATTTGTTATTAAGAACTTCTTAGTGGATTATAAGGGAAGTGAGAGTGGATTTAAGAATGTATGTGATATACTTTTAGTAGTTGTGTCATTATTTTGTTCACTAGTAAGTATATGGGGAAGTTTTAATTTAAGAGAAATATTACTTAGACTAGAAAATCCATCTGGTATGTCAGAACAAATGATACAAATGTTTAAAAAAACAGTAGTGGAGCAAACACTAGGAATAATTATAACAATTGTAGTAGGATATGTATGTTATATATTGGCATATTTGATATTTAAAACTATTGAAAAAGAAATACAACAAGAACTTGATAAACCTAAAAAAAAATGGGATTGGAGTAAAATCCAAAAAAAATAGAATTTAGCTAATTTTGAATAAGTATTCTATTTATAAAAAAAAATATATAAGTGAAGACATCAGACTATTAGAAAAAAATTTCTAATAGCCTGATGTTTTTTACTGGAAAAGAATAGTATTTACGTTTATAATTATTATTAATGTTATGGAACTAAGAGGGGGAATATATTTGTGTTAGGTACAATTGTAAATTCGTTATCAATATTAGTTGGGGGACTAGTAGGCTCTCTATTTAAGAATAAACTTTCTGATGCTTACAATGAGACAATTATGAAAGCATTAGGGCTGTCTGTAATCCTCATTGGACTAAAAAGTGCACTTGCTGTAAATAATATATTGTTATTAATTATTTGTCTTACACTCGGAACACTAATTGGTGAAATAATGAAAATCGAAAAGGGTATAGAAAATATTGGAGCTTGGCTAGAAAGAAGATTTTCGAGGCAAAAGGGATTAGCTAATGGATTTGTAACAGCTAGTCTGGTATATTGTATTGGCGCAATGTCCATAATGGGTGCTTTAGAGAGTGGTCTTAATAATAATCATAGTATACTGTATGCTAAATCATTAATAGATGGTATATCTGCAATTATTTTTTCTTCATCATTAGGAATAGGTATATGTTTTTCGGCCATTTCAGTTTTTATATACCAAGGTATTATAACTTTAACAGCTTCTCTTATGAAGCAATTTTTAATAACTTCTGTAGTAAATGAAATGTCTGCTATTGGGGGATTACTAATTGTAGCAATTGGTGCAAACATGCTGGAGATTAAAAGAATAAGAGTTGGCAACATGCTCCCAGCTATTTTCATGCCTCTTTTATATTACATATTTAAGACCATCGTTGGTTTTTAGTATAAAACAAAATTATAATTAAAAGAAAAAACTAATGAAAAATAATCGAGAGTTTATTATTCATTAGTAATAATAGTGTTTAAAGAGTTATAATATTAGTAGCATGAGTTTACAACTAAATTTAAATGTAGAGGAGACAAAAAATATGGGATATATGGCCTCAAGCAGTAGATATGATAAAATGATTTATAATAGATGCGGAAGTAGTGGCCTTAAATTACCTGCCATTTCACTAGGACTTTGGCATAATTTTGGATTTAAGGACTCTTTTGAAAATAGCCGTCTTTTAATTCAAAAGGCATTTGATTTAGGCATAACGCATTTTGATTTAGCTAATAATTATGGTCCTCCAGAAGGATCAGCTGAAAAGAACTTTGGAAGAATACTAAAAATGGACCTTGCACCTTATAGGAATGAGATTATAATTTCTACAAAGGCGGGCTATTATATGTGGCCAGGCCCTTATGGTGACATGGGCTCTAAAAAATATTTAACTGCTAGTCTAGATCAAAGTCTTCAGCGTATGGGACTTGATTATGTAGATATATTTTATCACCATAGACCAGATCAGAACACACCCTTAGAAGAAACTATGAATACGCTAGATTTGATGGTTAGACAGGGAAAGGCACTATATATTGGTCTATCTAATTATAAGGCCGAAGATATGCAAAAGGCTATAGGTATATTAAAAAGACTAGGAACTCCATTTGTAATAAGTCAAGTATCTTATTCATTGCTTAATAGATGGATTGAGGAAAAACTTCAAGGAGTACTTGGCGCAGCAGGTATAGGAACTATTGCATTTCGCCCATTAGCACAGGGATTACTTACAAATAAATATTTAAAAGGAATACCTTCAGATTCTAGAGCAGCAGGTTCCTCTAAATTTCTTAGTTCAACAGATATTACAGAGGAAAAACTCAAAAAAATATTTACCCTTAATGAAATTGCAAAAGAAAGAGGACAAAGTTTAGCTCAAATGTCTTTAGCTTGGATATTAAGAGGGGGAAAAGTTACATCTGCTCTTATAGGCGCTAGTAAAGTAAGTCAGATTGAAGATAATATTGCTGCCCTTGATAATTTGGAATTTACAGGGGAAGAACTTAAAAAGATAGAACAGGCATTAATAACTCTCTGTTAAAGTAAGAAAAGACTTCAAGAATAAAAATATTCTTAAAGTCTTTTCTTTGTGCTTTAGAATTTTAATTAAATTCTAAAGTACTATTATCAGTCCAAGTCCATTCAGGCTTAAGACTTTTGACCTCTTCTAAAAGTTTAAATAGTGCCAAATCAGCTTGCTTTGCCTCTATCATTATATCTACATCTATTTCTAGTGGTATACATTTTTCAATAAACTCAATAAAAGCTGCTACATCAATATAATCAGCATGTTTCTTGTCTTTTTCTCCAGTTTTAGGGCTCGAAAAATGCACTTTTACTGGTAGAAGTTCGTTAACCCAAGTAGAAAATATGTCTACTAACATAGGTTCTAGTTCATCGCCGCCGTTATTGCAGTTATGATGATGTACATCTAGTACCATAGGTACTTTTATTTCTTTACATATATTTAATACTTCTTTTGTAGTAAAGCTTTTATCATCATTTTCAAATATTAATAACTTTGTTATTTCTTTTGGTAAGTTGTTAAAATTCTTAAAGAATCGTTCTGTAGCAGCAGCTTTACCGCCTTCTTTACCACCAATATGCAATACCATTTTTCCAAGTGGGTAATTAATATCCGAAAAAAGATTAGCATGGAACAAAAGACTCTTTTCAGTAGCTTTTATTACTTCTTCTTTAGAACTATTTATTACATTAGATTCATCAGGATGCATATCAACTCTTAAATTATTATGGTTTATATAATTTCCAAGCCAATCAAAATCCATTTTCAAAATTCTTCTGAACTCCCAATCTGTAACTTCAGGATGAGTTGCTAAGGGTATTAAAGCAGAAGTTATCCTATAAAAGTGAACATCGTTCTTTACAGTGTACTCTAAAATCTTATACAAATCATTGACGTTTGATACCGCTACCTTTTGTAGCTTTTCAAGCTTATCTCTATCCGTCGATTGTTTAGTATATGTAGAATAAGTTACTGTGCTGGCAGAAGTTATTTTTGCTGCCTTTAAAGCCGTAGCCACGTAGCCTAATCTTATGTGCATAATATCACTCCTCATATAATATAGTTATACCTGTGAATATAAATTAAAACATCTCTATTAATTGATATTCTTAATGTATTTTAATTGTTACTCAATCACATTGAAATCCATTCTGGAAATTATAATATCCTTTAATAAGTATATTTTTATAGTTATATTACTGCCATAATGAACTCATAATATTGTACAAAATATTTTAAGTGTGGCAGAATATTCACTAAGATGATAGCTTTCTATAAATTTCATAGTTTAAAAGCTATAAACAATATTTAAAATGTTTTTTAAAAACATCTTATTAAATAAATATAAAATTTGAATAGATGTTTAATTAAACCCATATTTAATCATATCACAAAAGTATAGTGTGTGTAAAACAATTTACAAATATAAGGGGAATTATTTCTAAGAAATATTTGAATTATAGCTTTTTCTGCTAATATATTATAATATTAGTTGTATGTTGATAAAATAATTTAAATATGACTAAAATTATTAATGGAGGTTTTAACGTGGCAGATATTAAATATGAAATAAAAGAGAATTTAGGAGAACTTTCAGAATCTAGTAAATCATGGAGAAAAGAATTAAATCTTATAAGTTGGAATGATAAGGACCCTAAGTACGACATTAGAGATTGGTCTCCAGAACATGAGAAAATGGGTAAAGGGGTTACTCTCTCTAAAGAGGAACTTATAAAACTTAAATCATTACTCAATGAAATGAATCTGTAGAAAATATATTTGATACATTTAAAAAATAATAAAAAAAACAAGTTTATGAAAACAAGGTGTGGTAATTATACTATGCCTCGTTTTTTATATTGAAAATTGAACGGTTTATCTGATAGCTAAAATACAAAACAATATTGTTTAAAACATAACACACTTGTGTTCTTCTAATAAATTAATATTTGTGAAATATTAATAAAAAAATTAGATATAAACCCCTCACATGGCCATGTGTAAAGGTTTGCAAATACATGATGATTATTAATTGGAAATAAAATATGTTGGATTTTATAAAAAAATGTTTACAAGCATAAAAACATTGTGATATAATTAACACATAAGAGGACCAATCAAATAAAACAAGAAATTACTTCAAATCAACGAATAAAATATTTAAATTGAACATTAATGTAATCTATTATTATGAAAGAGGTGTAGCATATGAAAGTAACAAACGTAGAAGAATTAATGATTAGATTTAAAGAGGTTAGAATTGCTCAAAAGGAGTTTTCTACTTATACTCAAAAACAGGTAAATGAAATATTTAGACAAGCAGCAATGGCTGCAAATAACTCAAGAATTGAATTAGCAAAAATGGCAGTAGAAGAAACCGGTATGGGAATCGTAGAAGACAAGGTTATAAAAAACCATTTTGCTTCAGAATATATATATAATCAATATAAAGATGAAAAGACTTGCGGAATTATAGATGTAGATAAATCCTTTGGTATTACAAAAATTGCAGAACCAATAGGGATTGTAGCTGCCATTGTGCCGACCACAAATCCAACATCTACAGCCATATTTAAAGCCCTTATATCATTAAAAACTAGAAATGGTATAATTTTCTCTCCACATCCAAGAGGTAAGAAGTCTACTATTGCAGCAGCTAAAATAATACTAGATGCAGCAGTTAAAGCTGGTGCACCAAAAGGAATAATTGCTTGGATAGATGAACCTTCAGTAGAACTTTCTGGGATTGTTATGAGAGAAGCGGATATAATACTTGCAACAGGTGGCCCAGGAATGGTCAAAGCTGCTTATTCATCAGGAAAACCAGCTATCGGAGTTGGCGCAGGAAATACACCAGCAATTATTGATGAAACAGCTGAAATTAAAATGGCTGTAAACTCAATTTTACTTTCTAAGAGTTTTGATAATGGAGTAATATGTGCTTCAGAACAATCAGTATTGGTTATGGAAGAAATCTATGAGGAAGTTAGAAATGAGTTTGCCGAAAGAGGAGCTTATATTCTTAAAGAAGCAGAAGTAGATAAAGTAAGAAAAATAATATTAACTAACGGAGCACTAAATTCAAATATAGTAGGTCAATCTGCCTATAGAATAGCAGAAATGGCAGGAGTGAAGGTTCCTGAGGAAACAAAGATTATTATAGGAGAAGTTGAATCTGTAGAACTTGAAGAAGCATTTTCACACGAAAAATTATCTCCAGTACTTGCTATGTATAAGGTTAAAACTTTTGATGAAGCACTAACAAAAGCAGAGAGACTTGTTGAGCTAGGAGGCTTTGGTCATACATCATCATTATACACTCACAGAACTAAGTCAGCTGACAGAATATCTAAGTTTGGTGCAACTATGAAAACTGGAAGAGTTATAGTAAATATGCCAGCAGCTCAAGGAGCTATAGGTGATTTGTATAACTTTAAGCTAGCACCTTCATTAACACTAGGTTGTGGATCATGGGGTGGAAACTCTGTATCTGAGAACGTTGGAGTTAAACATTTAATGAATGTAAAGAGTGTAGCTGAGAGGAGAGAAAACATGCTTTGGTTTAGAGTTCCAGAAAAAGTTTATTTTAAATATGGCAGTCTAGCAGTAGCCTTAAAAGAATTAAGGGATATGAACAAAAAGAAAGCATTTATAGTAACTGATAAGATTCTTTACGATTTAGGATATGTAGATAAAGTTACACATGTATTAGAAGAAATTGGAGTAGAATTTAAAATATTCTATGACGTAGAACCAGACCCAACTCTTGCTATAGCCAAAAAAGGTGCTAGCGAAATGGAAATATTCAAGCCAGATACAATTATAGCACTTGGTGGTGGGTCACCGATGGATGCAGCTAAAATCATGTGGGTAATGTATGAACATCCAGAAGTAAGATTTGAAGATTTAGCTATGAGGTTTATGGATATTCGAAAGAGAGTTTATCCATTCCCTAAAATGGGTGAAAAAGCTATGATGGTTTCAATACCAACTTCAGCAGGTACAGGTTCTGAGGTAACTCCTTTTGCAGTTATCACTGATGAAAAAACGGGAGTTAAATATCCATTAGCTGATTATGAGTTGACACCAGATATGGCTATAGTAGATGCGCAGCTTATGATGAATATGCCAAAAAGCTTAACAGCAGCTTCAGGTATAGATGCTTTAACTCATGCTATAGAATCTTATGTGTCAGTACTTGCATCAGAATTTACTAACGGTATGGCTCTAGAATCAATGAGATTAATATTTAAATATTTACCACAAGCTTACAACGAGGGTACAACTAATATAAAAGCAAGAGAGAAAATGGCTCATGCTTCCACAATGGCTGGTATGGCATTTGCAAATTCTTTCCTTGGAGTTTGTCATTCAATGGCACACAAATTAGGGGCAGAGCATCATGTACCACACGGCGTGGCTAACGCAATATTAATAAATGAGGTTATAAGATTTAATGCAGTAGATAACCCAATAAAACAAGCAGCTTTCCCACAATATAAATATCCAAATGCTAAATGGAGATATACAAGAATTGCTGACTATTTGCAATTAGGTGGAAACACAGCCGATGAAAAAATAGAATTATTAATTAAAGCTATTGATGAGTTAAAAGCTAAGGTTAACATTCCCATGACAATAAGTGAAGCAGGAGTATCTAAAGTAAAATTCTATGCTACCTTAGACCATATGAGTGAGCAAGCCTTTGATGACCAATGTACAGGAGCTAACCCAAGATACCCATTAATTAGTGAACTTAAGCAAATGTATATAAATGTCTTTGAAAAATAATTGGGCTAATTAGAGAAACTCTAAAAGCTAATATTTACAGGTATATTGGACTAATATACAAAAGGTAGCACCACACTAAAATGTAGCGCTACCTTTAATTGTGAGTCCATCATGGATATAATCTAATGAGTTGAGATAGTTTAATAAATTTAAATTGGCAACTGTCTTTTTTCTTATATTAGGCTAACAAAAGTATATATTTCAATAAAATCAGTTTAGAATTACTTGGCGAAATGAATGCATTCTAGCAATTTATACTTTTCGTTATAGCATAATATAAGAAAAATAGTTAATCTCTTGAATAAGATTAACTATTTTTTTTCATAGGGAGGCCAATACTAATCTTTGTTCCAATTTCAGGTCTGCTTTCTACTATAATGGAGCCATTGTGTTTACCAATAATCCATTTTGCAATAGATAAACCGAGGCCTGTGCCGCCACTTTCTTTTGCTCTAGATTTGTCACATCTATAAAATCTGTTGAAAATAAATGGAAGATCTTCTTTAGGAATACCTACTCCTGTATCTATAATTTCAATCATTAGATTCTTCTTTTTAATATAGCTATTTAAAATAATAGTTCCACCCTTTGGGGTGTATTTTATACTATTATCAATGAAAACTCTCAGTGCTTGCTTTAGTAATTTTTTATCTGCATAAATGGATACCTTTTCATTTGAATCAGTTTTAATTTCATGTAAAGTATCAATTAGTATTGTTTCTTTTATTATCTCATCTACTAATTCATTAACATAAAAACCGGCTTTTTCTATTTTTTGAGTGTTTTTGTCACTCCGTGCAAGAAATAAAAGTTTTTCTACTAATAGTTGCATATCTTCAGCTTCACCCTTGATAGCAGTTATTGATTCTTCTAACACTTCCTTATCATCTTTTCCCCATCGATATAACATGTTTGCATAGCCTTGAATAACAGATATTGGTGTCCGAAGCTCATGAGAAGCATCTGATACGAATTGGTTTTGCTGCTCATAGGAGTTTTGAATACCATCTAGCATTTTATTAATAGTTTCAGCTAAATCTTTTAGTTCGTCGTGAGAAACACTAACATTCAATCTGGTTTCTAAGGCATTAATTGAAATAGCTTTGGTGGTTTTTGTCATATCTTTTATTGGTAAAAGCATTTTTTTACTGGCTTTAGAACCAGCACCTAAGGTCACCATTAAAGACAATATATTTACAAAAAGTATAATTAAACAAAAAATACCCCAATATTCATTTTCTTTTTTTAAGTCTTTAGAAAGCTGAATAATAAAAACTTTATTGTTTTGATCTAGTTTAGTTGTAACAAAAACAAGTTGTTGATTTATTTCGTTAATTACAGGGTATTCTGAGGTGTCTTCATGAAAAGATACACCTTGTTTATTTTTTTGAGTAGAATAAACAAGATCTTTATTTTCATCAAAAACATTAAAGGTTACATTCTCTATATTAGAAAAAATATTGGAGTTAAAGCTTTGAAAATTTTTGTCTTCTTTGACATAATTAACCGCTAATGCACTGTATCTAGTCAGTTCAACATTAACCTCGTTTAGTAGAAAGAATCTAAACCCTATAATTAAACCCACACTTAGTAGAAAAAGTGTAGTAGAAAAAATCAGAGTATACACTGCAGTCATTTTGAAACTAATTGAAAATCTTAATTGCTTGTTAATTTTGTAGATTAGTTTCTTTAATATCTTTGGCATAAAACTAATTATCATTTTTGTTACTTTCAAGACAAATCGAAAGTATTGCCATATAAGCCTAAAGATAAATTTTGAATTATTCATCTTTTAAAAGATATCCCACCCCTCGCACAGTATAAATAAATTTCTTGCTAAATCTATCGTCTATTTTACTTCTTAAATATCGAATGTACACATCTACTACATTAGTATCGCCCATATATTCATATCCCCATACTATATCTATAATTTTATTTCTTGTAAGAACAATATTTTTATTTTCTATTAGATATTTAAGTAAATCAAATTCTGTCTTAGTTAGTTCTATAGAATCATTCCTAAAGGTAACCATGTGTCCATCTATATCTATGGAAAGTTCTCCGGCAGATAATATATTTGTAATTTCCTTAAATACAGGTACTTTTTTTAATGCCGTCCTTATTCTTGCTAGTAATTCTTCAATAGCAAAAGGTTTTGTCATATAGTCGTCGGCACCTATATCAAGTCCCATAACCTTATCCATTATCTCATCCTTAGCAGTTAGCATTATAATAGGAACTGCTGACACTTGCCTTAGTCTTCTTAATACCTCTAGTCCATTTAAAGAAGGTAGCATAACATCAAGGATTATTATATCAAAAATTTCATTTATGGCTCTATTTAAGCCCTCACGCCCATCATGACATAGCTCAACACTATAACCCTCATAGGTTAGTTCTAACTCTAGAAATCGTGCTATTTTTATTTCATCTTCAATTATTAATATTTTTTGTCCACTCATATATAAATTAACCCCCAAAATAAATTATATTAATAGTTCAACTCTCTTTCATATTTTTATAGGTATCAGACTATAAAAGTGTCTAGAAAAGTTGAGTTAATAAGCATAGTTTCATTATATATTATTTTATATATAATTGCAGACAATTGACTTTATATATTTGGAATATACTATTATAAAAAAACAACCTACATATATCAAATGTAGGTTACTAGTACATTATTCAGTTTTCATTTCTTCTTTAAATTTTGTAGTTACTTTATTAACAACAAGAGACATTTTATCAAAAACTTTGTTTACTTCTAAATCTTCACTATTTTTCTTTTGAATTCTTATTTTATGGTTAGTTGCTAAAGCCAATATTGTTCCTATAATTACTACTGGGGTAGCTACTACAGTTACTACAATTCCTAGTGTTACACAAATATTTAATACTACCGCATCATCTTTTTTAACTATTAATTTTGTTTCGTTTCCTTTTTTAATAAGCTTCTTTACACTCTTAAAGAATTTACTTTCGCTGGAAGGAGTTCCTTCTGGCTTAATCTTATTTTGTTTTTCAAGAAATACTAGTGCGGCAATAAGATCTCCCTCATTTTGCTCTAGGGCATTTTTAGCATCCTCATAGCTCACATTAGCTCTTTTTCTTAACTCATCAATTTGTTCTAAATTTATTGTCATATAAATTCCTCCTCATTTTTTATTGGGTAGATATGAATAATTTGTTTTCTATTCTTTTATTATAAGATGGAGGGATTAAAGATGTATTAGTAGAACATTAAAATTGCATTAGAAAATTAAATAAATAAGGACTAAATTTAGAATAACACCTTAAATTAGGGTAAAATATTAATTGTAGTACCTCAAGCGATGATTGAATTTGAGAATGGAGTGATAAACATATGATTACACTAACAGAGCAACAAGCGCAAAATATAGTGGATAGAATGATGAACGTTATACCATATAATGTAAATATTATGAATAACGAAGGAATCATTATTGGAAGTGGAGATAAGAATAGATTATATAAGCTACATGAAGGGGCTATGGAAGCTATATCCCAAAAGGTAATGATTGAAATTTTTGAAGGTGGCATAGACACAAAACCAGGGGTAAATACGCCTATACTCTTTCAAAATAAAGTTATTGGTGTAATAGGAATTACGGGTAAACCAGAAGATGTTCGTCCTTTTGTTGAACTAGTTAGAATAACTGCTGAACTTTTAGTAACCCAAGAGTACGTACTATTTCAAAGAAAAATAAATGAACAGTTGAAAGATGAATTTTTATATGAATTAATTTATATGAAAAATGGCTATGCTCAGGATTTCAAAGAAAGAGGAGGTGCTTTAGGAATTGATATATCTCTTCCTAGGGTAGCGGTGATATTAACTTTTAATGAGAGTATAGTTGAAAAAGTAAAGGTCAAATTGCTAACTTTTATAAGGAAGGATGAATATTATTTGAAATTAAATCCATCTACTATATTGATTTTCATGTATTACGATAGCTCTGTTACTAGGAGAGTAGAAAAGTTTTTATGCAATGCAAAAGAGAATAATTTTGAAATAGGTATAGGGCTAAATGAAAATATTTTTGGAATATCATATAAACAAGCAATAAAGGCACTTGAAATCGGTAAAAAGCTTCAAAGTGAAAGAAATGTTCATTTATATAAAGATATTGCTTTTATCTCATTGTTATCAGGGTTTAAAGGAAATAGGGAAATGGAAAAAATAATTATAGATTTACAATCTGAGAATCAGTTGAATTTATTAACCACACTGATTACATATATAAATATGAACGGGCAAGCAAATAAATCCGCTGAAGCACTTTACATTCATAGAAATACATTGAATTATAGGTTAGAAAAGATTGAAGAGGTTACGGGTAAGAATCCTAAAAACTTAACTGATCTGTTTCAATTATATACTGCATATATTTTATCGGAGATTTAACGGTATGCTAGAGGGTATTTATTATTTAACTGTTCAAATGCACAAGAAATAATGAGTAAATATTAAACAATTGCCTAATGTTAATATATTTGAATTCGTTTACAATATAGAAAAGGAACAAACAAAGGAGGGATAAATATGCAAGTAACTGCCTTAGGCGCAATTATAGCACTTACATTAGCAATTATTTTAATAATTAAAAAGGTTCATCCAGCATATGCACTAATATTAGGTGCATTAATTGGTGGGTTAGTAGGAGGAGCAGGACTAACAAGCACCGTAAAATTTATGATTGAGGGTGCACAAGGAATTATGCCAGCTATATTAAGAATACTTACTGCTGGAGTTTTAGCAGGGGTGCTTATAGAATCAGGAGCTGCTGCAAAAATTGCAGAAACTATTGTAGATAAGATAGGAGAAAACAATTCTCTAATAGCGCTAGCGCTGGCAACTTTAGTGCTAACGGCCGTAGGAGTTTTTGTAGACGTAGCAGTTATAACAGTAGCACCAATAGCATTGTCTATTGCTAGTCGTGCTAATTTGTCTAAATCATCTATTCTTATCGCTATGATAGGAGGCGGAAAGGCAGGAAATATTATGTCTCCTAATCCTAATGCTATAGCGGCATCAGATGCATTTAAAGTGCCGCTGACATCGGTTATGGCAGCGGGGATAATACCAGCCATATTTGGGCTTATTGTTACATGTATAATAGCCAAAAAGCTTATTAAAAAAGGAAGTTTTGTTATGGAAGAAGAGATTGATAGTGCAGTTGAACAAAAACCAAGCTTCTTTTCAGCAATTGTTGGACCACTTATAGCTATAGCATTACTTTCTCTAAGACCACTATTTAAAATTAGTATAGATCCATTAATAGCATTGCCAATTGGAGGCACTATAGGTGCTCTCGCAATGGGAAAAATAAAATATTTAAATAAATATGCAATTATAGGATTAACCAAAATGAGCGGAGTGGCTATTTTACTTATTGGTACAGGAACTCTTGCAGGTATTATAGCTAATTCCGGATTAAAAGATGTAATTATTCAAGGACTTTTGGCTTCAGGGCTTCCTGCATATGCATTAGCACCAATATCAGGAATACTTATGTCTGCAGCTACAGCATCAACTACATCTGGTACTGCAGTAGCAAGCACAGTATTTGGTGGAACGATATTAGAACTTGGAGTTTCACGTATTTCAGCAGCAGCAATGATTCACAGTGGAGCAACAGTTTTAGATCATCTTCCACACGGAAGTTTCTTCCATGCTACAGGTGGAAGTATATTCATGAATATGAAAGAAAGATTAAAGCTTATACCTTATGAATCATTAGTTGGGTTAACTATGACTTTAGTGTCAACTATAATATTTGGAATAATGAGATAGAAATTCAAATTATTAATTTACTTTAGAAAGGATAGATATATATGAAATTTGTGTTGGCACCGGATTCTTTTAAAGAGAGTATGACTGCAAAAGAAGTGGCAGAAGCAATGGAGCGAGGAATTAAAAAAGCAATTCCACATGCGCAGTGTGTTAAGGTTCCAATGGCTGATGGTGGAGAAGGTACAGTGCAGTCTCTTGTAGATGCAACAGAAGGTGAACTATACAAAGTTATGGTTAAAGGACCCCTTGGTGATGAAATTGAAGCTACATTTGGAGTGCTTGGAGATAAAAAAACAGCAGTGATTGAGATGGCTAGTGCTAGTGGCTTACATCTTGTGCCTAGAGAAAAAAGAAATCCTCTTTTAAGTACAACTTATGGTACAGGAGAATTAATTAAAGCTGCACTAGACAAAGGAGTTAACCATATAATTATAGGAATTGGTGGAAGTGCTACAAATGATGGTGGAGCGGGAATGATACAAGCCCTTGGTGGAAAGCTACTAACAGTGGATAATGAAGAAATTAGTTTAGGTGGAGGATATTTAAATCTTCTTCATAAAATAAATTTAAATGAATTAGATAAAAGGCTTAATGAAGTTAAAATTGAAGTAGCCTGCGATGTTAATAACCCCTTAACAGGTAAAAATGGTGCTTCACATATTTTCGGACCGCAAAAGGGTGCCACGCAGGATATGGTGAAATTCTTAGATATTAATTTAAGGCACTATGCAAAAATTATTAAACAACAATTGGGCATGGATATTGAAAGTATTCCTGGAGCAGGTGCCGCAGGGGGGTTAGGTGCAGGACTTCTTGCTTTTTTCAGCGCAGAGCTTAAAAGGGGAATAGAATTAGTTACGAAACATTCCAAGCTTAAAGAAAAAATGAAAGATGCAGATTATGTGTTTACTGGAGAAGGAAGCATAGATTCACAAACACTTTATGGGAAAACCCCTCTTGGAGTTGCTTTAATAGCCAAAGAATATAATATACCTGTAATAGCCTTTGCAGGACGTATAGGTAATGGAATAGAGCGGTTATATGAGAATGGAATAAACTCAATAATAGGCATATTATCAGAAGCTGACACAATTGATTCGGCACTTAAAAAAGGTCCTGAAAATATTGAAAGAACTAGTGAAAATATAGCAAGAATTATTTCGCTTTGCAATTCACAAAGATAAATGTAAAGTTAAGCTTTGTTTTTACTTTAATAACCACACAACAACTAATAAAAAAAAGAAAATAGTTTTTAATAAGAATTCGGATCTTATTAAGAACTATTTTCTTTTTTTGTAAAACTAAAACTTATTCGTTTTAACTATTAATTATTCTCACTTAACTGTTAGGTCTCCAATGTATTTAAAGCAACTTGTAATATGGTCATTTATTATGCCTGTAGCTTGCAGATGAGCATAGGTTATGGTTGAACCTATGAACTTAAATCCACGCTTTTTTAGATCCTTGCTAACCACATCAGATAAATCTGAGGTTGCTGGCACATTTTCAATGTTGTCCCAATGGTTTATTAGAGGTTTATTGTCTACAAATGCCCATATGTAAGCATCGAAACTACCAAATTCCTCTTGAATTTTAATGAACATCAAAGCATTATTTATGGAGGCTGCTATTTTAAGTTTGTTTCTTATAATCCCTGGATTTTGAACAAGCTCAGCTACTTTTTCCTTATCATATTGCGCTATATTAATATAATCAAAATCATCATAGGCTTTTCTATAGTTTTCTCTTTTTCTAAGTATGGTAATCCAACTGAGTCCAGCCTGAGCGGATTCTAGAACAAGAAATTCAAAATGCTTTTTATCCGTGTGGACTGGTATCCCCCATTCCTCATCATGGTATTTTACATATAGTGGATCGTTTCCACACCAATGGCATCTATTCATTTTTATACACCTCTTTCATATGTTATTGAATTAACTTTACCATATGTAACATAATTATATCAGCTATAAGCAACAAAAATAAAACCAACAAATCTTTTCATTAAAAATGGAATATTTATTAACAAATATTCACTACATAGAATATATTATACTATGAATTACATTATCTCATTAATAAAACTATTTATAGTTTTATAATAAAGACTATTTCAGTTATCATTCTGGTTTATTAGTACATATATCAAGTATAAAGCTTATGTTGACACTATATGTAAGTGATATATGTATCCATAAAGACCTACAATAACTTATAAATCAGACAATGTATTTTTATTGAAAATTTATACAAAAAAGGAGTTTTATTAAATGAGTAGAGATGAAAAAGATTATAAACCAAATTGTTCACTAAATGATGATTGTGAATGTAACTTATGTAATATTATTGATGTAGATCCAATAAATTTAGAAAAGCACGGTGCTAAATTACTAACTGTAAGAATACAAGTAAATAATGTATGTATTGGTATACCAGTGTGTGTTGCATGCGTTATCTATGATAATTGTCATAGAATACTTGCTTTTAAAGGTTTTACTACAATCTTATGTAAAGAGGACGCATGTGGTAATTCGTGTGGTACTATTTCACGTAAACTAGTGTTTATACTTCCGGATAATATAGGTGATCCTGAAGAATTAGATGCTCGTTGTGTAGCAAATTATATATATCCATGTGAAACTGTTAATTAGCTGTGTATGTGTATGTGTATGTAAAGGGATAGTGAAGACATTCATTATCCCTTTTTTAGTGCGCCCGGCATGGGCGTTTACTCGTCGGTGAAAGTCCGATACGGGGGCTGATAGTGCCAACCGTTAGCTTAAGACAAGGGT
>NZ_JAHLDL010000054.1 GCF_018861315.1 Clostridium bowmanii
GGGGTCATTGTTTTTTTGTTATAAAGGTAGCTTGAAGCCTTGCAAATACAAGGATTTAAATAAATAAAACAAAGATAGTGTTTACACTATCGAGGAAGCGATGGTGTAAAGGTGTATTTTAGCAAGATTCTCTGGCACAGAACCACTACTAAGAATATTTTGTGAAATGGAAAATGAAACTATGGCAAGTGGAATAAGTAATACTATGAGAGAATTCTTAAACTTATAGGACAATTAATAAACTCAAAGAATAAACTCAAAGAATAAACCTAGTAAACACAGCGGTTACTGGGTTTAGTTATTTTTTAATTTTTACTTGTTCTAGATTAGAATCAGTATTACTACTAGTCATATTGGATATATTATACATAATAGCCATTTCAGTATTTGAAACTCCACTACTGCTTTTGTTAGCATCTAATTGATTAATTGAATTTTTTGCTTTTCCTAATTTATTATTTTTCATTAATAATTTACCTCCCAATAAAAGAATTACAGTAAAAATGTCAAGTGTATTATATAGTTTACCCATTTTGATATAAAGTATAAGTGAATACATACTTAACAACACAGTTTCGTGGCTTTTTTGTGTTTAAAGAAACAATAAATTGAATATAATGTAATACGTGTTACAATAAGAGAAAAATAATATAATATGTATAATATTAAAACATACTAGCAAAATAAATAATGTTATGTAATTACAAATTACAGGTTTTATGTTAAAATATATAAAAAAGTATTTTTGATTATTCAAAACACTATGATATATTTTATAATTGCTGCTGAACATGAATTAGGGGGGACTTTATGGGAATTAAACATTGGAAGTTTATAAAGAAACATGAAAGCAAAAATATTGAAAAGAAACAAAAAAAAGGACTAAAGTTGTTTGAAATTATAAAAAATAATAAAAAAGGTATTTCCATTAGAAAGAAAATACCAATTCTTATTGGAACACTAATAATTATATCCATGGTGACAACTTCTATTTTTACTTATATAAAATCATCTACCATAATATTTGATCAAAGTAGAGCGGAAATGATGTCCGTTAATAAGGGGGCAATAGAAACCATCGATGTTATGATAGAAAAACAGCAGGCACAGGTACAA
Organism: Clostridium bowmanii; assembly: GCF_018861315.1. Lineage (GTDB taxonomy): Bacteria > Bacillota > Clostridia > Clostridiales > Clostridiaceae > Clostridium_AD > Clostridium_AD bowmanii. The sequence continues at coordinate 1,117 of NZ_JAHLDL010000054.1, forward strand.
GGTATATGTAATACCAAACAAATAATGGAAGTAATGGGACTTAAGGATAAGCCTGATGTAGTTTCATTGGGACGATATAAAACCGCAGTAAGTGAAAATAATGATAAGTTTGAGACCTATATATCTAATAATAAAGATGTTGAAAGAGTTTTTTTAGTTGATATAAATGGAAACATATTATCAGATAGTGATAAAACATCTATAGGAAAAAATGTATCAGACCAAACTTACCATTCAATTAGTTCAAGTGGTGGGTTAGCCATAAGTGAAACTATGAAATCTGACTTAACAGGAAAGGCGGTTGTGGTGTTTACTAGTCCAGTTGTAACTGAAGATAAATACGGTCAAGCAGTAGGTTACGTAGCAGTATCTGTATATGCAGAGAGCTTTTCAAAGTATATGAAAGATGTAAGTGTGTCTAATAGTAAATCAAGCTATGCGTATTTAATTGATGAAAAAGGTAAAATATTATATCATAAAAATAGTGAAAAGATAGGAAAGGATGTTGGAATTACATCAATAAAGGCATTAGTTGACAAGGTTTCAAAGGGACAAAAGGTCCAAGCTGGCACTACTGAGTATGCATTTGATGGAATTGAAAATTTCTCAGCTTATGGAGTTGTTCCAGTTACAAACTGGACATTGGTTATCACTGGAGATATAAATGAGATTAGACAACCAGTTAATGATATGACACAGAGAATTTTATTAATAGCAACAATTATAGGTATACTATCTATATTAATTGGTGTAGGTGTATCTAGGATAATAGTGAGTCCATTGACAAAGGTAACATTACTTGTAGATAAAACTTCTAAATTGGATTTAAGTGATGACAAGGATATAGACGACTTAATTAGAACTAATGATGAAATTGGAACTATATCTAGAGCTATAGTTAATATGAGAAAGACATTAAAAGATGTTGTACTAGATTTAATTGAAGCTTCAGATAATATCACAAGCAATGCGCTTACGGTTGAAGACCTTACAGATATATTAAAAGTTAAAGCTGAAGAAAGTTCTTTTGAGACTGAAAATTTATCAGCTGGAATGGAAGAGACCGCAGCCACAGCGCAGGAAATTTCTGCATCATCGGGAGAAATGAAAAACATAGTTAATATTATAGCCAAGAAAGCTTCAGATGGAATTAATATAGCCCAAGAAATTGTCAAAAAAGCAATGGGAATTACTGTTTCTACTACAGGGTCTAAGGAAGATACCGATATGCTTTATAATGATATAAAGAAACAGTTAGAAGTTGCAATAGAGGATTCAAAAGCAGTTGAGGAAATACATGGCCTGGCAACTTCCATACTGCACATAACTAGCCAAACCAATTTATTAGCGCTAAATGCTGCTATAGAAGCTGCAAGAGCTGGAGAAGCAGGAAGAGGGTTTGCGGTAGTAGCAGATGAGGTGAGAAAGCTGGCAGAGCAATCTGGAGCTACAGCAGCTAACATTCAAAATGTGGTTAAAGATGTAAATACTTCTGTAAAAAACTTATCTAGTAGTTCTACTAGAATGTTAGATTTTATGGATGAAGAAGTTTCTCTAAATTATGAGATTATTATGGGTACGGGAAAAGAATACATGGATGATGCAGAGAATTTCAATAAGTTTATGAGTGAATTTGATGAGACGGCAAAACAATTAAATTCATCAATAAATGGAATTGCGATTGCAATAGATCAGGTTGCAGGCACGGTTAATGAAGGATCAGAAGGTATATTTAAAATTTCAGATAAGAGTATAGATATAGTAAATAAAATGGAAGAAATAAAAAGTACTACTAGTGGAAATAAAATTAGTGCAGAAAAATTAAAAGACATAACATCGAAATTTAAGATATAATAGAAAATAGGACTGAAAGATTATTTCAGTCCTATTTCTTCGCCCATGATTACAGAGGTTTCAAAACCTAATTGTGTTTGGGCGAGTATATCATCATTAATTTTTGCAGCATCTTTTTTTAAAAATAGGATTACAGTGGACCCGCCAAATTTGAAATATCCTTTTTCCTCTCCTTTTTTAATTTTGGAGTTTGGATTATAATTTTGAATAATTGAGCCTACGCAAGTAGCACCAACTTCTATATATATAATATCATCAAAATTATCTGAGTGAAATACACTCCATTCTCTTTTATTTTGACAAAAAAGTTTTTTTACACTTTTTAAGGCTATGGGATTTACAGAATAATAATGACCATTAATTTTAGTTGTATCATCACATGCTCCGTCATCAACAAAATGAAACCTATGATAATCCGTGGGGCATAATCTAAAAATCAAGCAAGTGCCACCCTGGTATAGCTTGTATATTTCATTATCTTGGAGGAGTTCTTTAAGTGAATAAGTAAATCCTTTTATTTGAACTAAATCATTTAAATTAATATCTTGGTAGGCAGAAATTTTTCCGTCACAAGGTGAAATTAGAGCATTATTATTTTCAGGTATTAGCCTGGCTTTTGAATTTAAAGTTCTTATAAAGAATTCATTGAAAGAAGAGTATTCATCATAAGTCCTATCATATTTAGACATATCAATATGCAAATCATCAATAAAAACCTTGATTTTTCTAGAACTTATTTTTGTATCACAGTAATAACCATATAATTTTGAAAAAAGTTTTTTCTTAAGTAGTAGCTCAACTAGTCCTTTCCCAACGGGAGAGCAGTAAGACCAATTCAAATACTTTTCTCCTGCGACCCTTTCAATTTCATATTTATTCTCTTTTCTATTGTAATACTTAATCATAAAATACCTCGTTTTTAAAGTTTATAGTAGTAAATTCTTATAGTTTACCAGATCTTATTATAGAGATTAATAACCAAAAGCCCATAAATGCTGCGGTTACAAAACCAGTTATACCAATAATTGATATGCTATATATTTTAGGACCTATATTAGAGTTTAAAAGTGTAGAAGAACCTATGATCATAGAGGAAATAATAAGAGCAAAAACTAGTCTGTTTATACCTTTATTTATTTCACTTATAGGTGTATTTAAGTTTTTATGCTCGAGTTGTAGTTTAGCTCTCCCACTAATCAAACTGTCAGATAGCTCCATAATTTTTGAGGGAAGTCTAAAGGAGTCTTTTACAAATGCATAGGAACGGATAAGTAAAGTGTCAAAGTCCAAATGACTTAACAAGGAAAATTTATTGTTAGATTTTACATAAGGAATAGCTATATCTATGATTTTTATATCTGGAGCAATACTTGCAATTACTCCTTCTAAAATAACAAGACCTCTTATTAACAGTGTTAAGTCTCGTGGTAGACGTATATTGTTTCGTTTTGCTATATCGAAAATTTCAGAGAGCATAACTGAAACTTGAATATTGTTTAAAGAAATCGAAAGATAGTTTGCAAGAAGATAATCTATATCCTCATATAGTTTGTTTTTATCTACATATCCTTTTTTTATTCCTATAGCTAAAAGAGCAGAAATCATTTTATTTATGTCATTAAAAGCAACGGCTGAGATCATATCGTTTAGTGTAGATTTTATAGAATTTGAAAGACTTCCCATAATTCCAAAATCTATAAAACAAATTTTACCTTCGCAGATAAATATATTTCCAGGATGTGGATCGCCATGGAAAAAACCATCTTCTAGAACTTGTTTTAAGTAAGACAAAGCTAGTTTTTTACCTAAATCATCAAGGTCATAATGACCGATAAGTAGTTTTTTTAGATCATCTACTTTAAAACCATAGACTCTTTCCATAGTTAAAACCTTAGTGCTACATAAATCCTCAACCACATAAGGTACATATAAGAATGCAACATCTTTGTTTAAATCTTTAAAAGTATTTATATTTTTAGCTTCATTATTGAAATCAAGTTCAAGCTCTGTAATTAATAGAATTTCATGTAAGGCTTCTTCTGGGTCGATTAAGGCATCAGAAAATCTTGCCTTTGTAAGTTTTATAATGCGAACTAGTATAGAGATATCCAGTTTCATTTTTTCTGCAATATCTGGTCTTTGTATTTTTACTACAACCTCTCTACCGTCTTTTAATATAGCTTTATGTACTTGTGAAATAGATGCAGAGGCTAGTGGTTTTTCGTTAAATTTTTCAAAACAATCAGTTGTGGATATTGCAAACTCATCAAAAAATACTTTGTTTATTGTTTCAATATTTTCTGGGGCAACATCATCTTGAAGTTTTGATAGCTCAGATATATATTCTGGGGATAACAAATCTGGCCTTGTACTAAGTATTTGTCCTATTTTTATAAAAGTAGGACCAAGCTCTTCAAAGGCTTTTCTTAAATTTTCAGGAAGTTTATTTTGTTTATTAAACTTAGAGTCTACAATATATCCAAAACCATAGGAGCCAAGAACTTTAACAATTTCTCTAAATCGATTAACAGATTTTCGTCGCATTTCATACCTCTCTTAAATTGAAAAGCCCTAGAGTTAATAGTAGGACTTTTATTTGTATTACAATATTAATTTATGGAAGGGTCACTTCTAAATTTGCTAACCTTTTATTTAGTTTTTCAATATCCTCTTTGGTTGCAAAGTTCATTTCCTTTAAGATTAAAATCATATCTTCTTTTGTCAGTGGATCTTTCCCTTTTGCAGAAGAGATATCTACATCTTTTTTTACTTTCACAGTTCTTTTTAGTTCTTCAGATAAGTTTTTGCCCTCTTCTAAGGTTAGTTTACCCTTTTGTACAAAATCATCAATTAGATTTGTAGCTTTATCATAAGTGTAAGCTGCAGATCCAAGCCCTGCTAGAAAAAAATTTTTAATATCATTATTCAATTAAAACACCTCCATAGAATAGTATATAATCTACATTATATACTATTCTATGTATAAAAATACTAATAATAAATCAACATCTTCAATTTAAAAATAAAGCCCTCAATTAAAAATTGAGGGCTTTATTTTTAAATTATATAGGCTGACTCTTAGTTTCTATTCTTATTTGATCCACAGAAGGTTTTTGTTTTTTGTTTTTAATAAATTCTTCAGCAATTTGAGGAAATGCTAAATAAGATAAAATATCCTCATCACTATTAGTTAAATCCTTTAAATACTCCTTTGCACTTTCAAAAGCTGGTGCTAAGGTATCCGCATATCTTCCAACAATAGGTTTTTCGTTACCTAAGGCTTTTTTAAGAAGAGTTGCATTAATTGGTCCAGGTGATGTGCCATATTCACCTCGGAAGTAGGCTTTAACTTCTTTTAATATCATTTTATATCGCACGCCAGTTAAAACATTCATTGTAGCTTGAGTACCAACCATTTGACTCATGGGAGTTACTAGTGGCGGGAAGCCTAAATCTTCTCTTACCCTGGGTACTTCTGCTAAAACAGCATCTAATTTATCAATAGAGTTTTGTTCTTTAAGTTGTGAAATCATGTTAGAAAGCATACCACCAGGGACTTGATTAGTTAAACCCTCAGGACTGGGAGTTAAAACTATTGGATCTAATAACCCAGAAGCTAAAACTTCTTTTTTTATAGGTTTGAAAAAATCGTTTATGTTCGTAAGTTTTGTAATATCTAGTCCAGTATCATATCCAGCGGTGGTTAATGCCTGATGCATAGTTTCTGTAGGTGGCTGAGAAGTTCCGCTAGAGAAAGATGATATAGCACAATCAATACCAGTAGCACCAGCTTCTATTGCTTTATAATAAGACATTTCAGCAAGTCCGTTTGTACAATGAGAATGAAGGTATACAGGTATTTTTACTGTTTCAACTATTCCCTTAACTACATCATAAGCAATACTTGGCATAATAAGACCGGCCATATCCTTAATGCATATAGAATCTGCGCCCATTTCTTCAAGTTGTTTAGCTAGTTTTGTATAATTATTAACATCATGAATTGGGCTTACAGTATAAACTATAGCGCCCTGTGCATGTGCTCCTTGTTTTTTAGTTTCATCCATAGCAACTTTTATATTTGTGAAATCATTTAGAGCATCAAATATTCTTATTATATCTATGCCATGGTATACAGACATTTTAATGAATTTTCTTACTACGTCATCAGGATAATGTTTATAACCTAATATGTTTTGACCACGAAGAAGCATTTGTAGTGGAGTTTTTTTAGCCATACTTTTTATTTTTTGGAGTCTTTCCCAAGGATCTTCATTTAAATATCTTAAACAGGAATCAAAAGTAGCACCACCCCAACATTCTAATGAATGATAACCTGCATTATCTAAAGCAGGAAGTATAGGAGCGAAATCTTCGAATTTTAATCTTGTAGCAATCAAAGATTGGTTGGCATCTCTAAGAACGGTCTCTATTATATGTACTTTTTTCATTTAATCACCCCATAATGAAATCTTATTTATTGATAGTTTAGCATAAAAACTCATAAAAAAACATGCAATAAATAATTTATTTATCAGAAAAAAGCAATTTATCTTGCAATTAATATTTTGTGTTGATAATTCTTATATATTTATGTTTAATTTAGTTATAGGTTGACATACTTATAAAAGTGTAATAATATATTAGGGTACAATTAAATATGCACCCGTAGCTCAGTAGGATAGAGCGTCCCCCTCCTAAGGGGAAGGCCGGAGGTTCGACTCCTCTCGTGTGCACCAAGGAACTAGCAAAGTAATATTTTGCTAGTTCCTTTTATTTCTTTGGAAATTATATTTACTTATAAAAAACAATGGTAATTTAATAAGTATAGATATAAATTCTCAAATAAATGTATTGAAAGTCTGAGAGCTAAAAAGTATAATAATTATTAAAGAATAATCATTAAAAGGATAAAGGGATTAACATGAGAAAAGATTTTATGCATGAATCATTAAAAGAAGCAAAAAGATCATTATTATTACATGAAGTCCCTGTAGGTGCAATTATAGTAAAGGACAATAAAATAATTGCGAGAGCTCATAACCTCAGAGAAACGCTTCAAGATGCTACCGCTCATGCAGAAATTTTAGCTATAAAAAAAGCTTGCGCGCTATTGGGCAGCTGGAGATTAACTGGGTGTGATATGTATGTAACATTAGAACCATGTCCTATGTGTGCAGGGGCTATATTACAGTCTAGGATAAACAAATTATATATAGGTATTTTTGATCCTAGTATAGGAGCTTGTGGTTCAGTTATAAATCTTATTCAAAATGAAGCATTAAATCATTGGACGGAGATAAATTGGTTATATAACGAGGAATGTGGTAATTTATTGACTGATTTTTTTAAAGATAAAAGATAAGGAGAAAGGAGAAAAATATTATGGATGGAAATATAAATAATGAGATAATGGATAAACTTACAAAAGTATGTCTATGTAAGGCTATACCAAGGTCTACAATAAAAAAGGCTATTCAAAATGGAGCAAGGACGGTAGAGGAAGTCCAAAAGGCTACAGGAGCTGGTTCCGGTGGATGTAAGGGGCATAGATGTACTCCTAAGATAGAGGAACTTTTAAAAAGCTATTTAAAAAATGAATAGTATAATTTGTATTAAATGGGAGGTAATAGGTAAACAATTATATATTTTAAATGGAATTAATATAATAAAAACGAAGCCAAAAGGTTTCGTTTTTGTGTTTTTTGATAAATTTATTTTATAACATTACATAATTATAAAATAAAAGTTGAAATTAACATAAAAAACGTTTTTTTATTATTGACAACGATATCATAATATACTAAAATGAACATAAGCGAAAGCAAATGAAACTAAAACATACCAAAACGAACATCGCAATTCTAAATATAATAAAAGGAAGTTTGAAAATTATGTTTGCAGAGGAAAGAAAATCAGAAATACTAGATAGTTTAAATAGAAATGGAAAAGTAAAAGTGTGTGAATTATCTAAGACTTATGAAGTGTCGGAAGTTACTATACGTCGTGATCTTCAAGAATTAGAAGAGTCAGAACTTATAAAAAGGGTACATGGCGGAGCGGTATTAAACGATAATACTAAATTTGAACCCACATTTTCAGAAAAGATAGATAAGTTTTATGACGAGAAAGAATCTGTAGGAAAGCTTGCCGCATCCATGATAGTGGATGGGGACACGATAGTGCTAGATGCAGGGACAACTACTCTTAATATTGCAAGGTTTATAAAAGCTAAAAACATTACGGTGTTAACAAATTCAGTAGACATAGCCTTTGAACTTGCTAAAAGACAGAATGTAGAGGTTATTGTTACGGGGGGCACATTGAGATGGGAAACCAGAGCACTTGTGGGACCAGTAGCAGATAGTACATTTAAAAACTTTAGGGTAGATAAAGCTTTTATAGGTACCAATGGTGTATGTATTATTAATGGGTTAACTACTCCAAATATTATTGAAGCAAACACAAAAAGAGAAATGATAAAAATAGCCAGGAAAATTATAGTAGTATGTGACCATACTAAATTTAACAAAGTTTCATTTGCTAAAATAGTTGACCTAGATATTATTGATTTAATTATTACAGATAATCAATTAGACGATGAATTATTAGAAAAGTTTAAAGAAAAAGACGTGAAAATTATAAAAGCAAAACAAGGGGTGAAAAAATGATAATAACAGTGACTCTAAACCCAGCCTTAGATAAAACAATAGAAATAGATGAATTTAAAATAGACTGTGTTAATAGAATTTCGTCTACAAGAGTTGATGCTGGTGGAAAAGGTATTAATGTATCTAAAGTTATTAAGGAATTAAAACATGAAAGCATGGCTTTAGGTTTTCTAGGTGGGGACTGTGGAAATCAAATAAAAAATTATTTAGACAGGTTAAATATTAATAATGATTTTCTAACATTAAAAGGTGAAACTAGGACTAATATAAAAATATTTGATAAGGTCTACAATACACATACTGATGTAAATGAAAGTGGACCTAGTTTAAGTAAAGAGGATATTACCAATATAAAAGAGAAAATTGCGGAACATTGTAAAGAAGATTCTTTAGTAGTGCTTTCAGGTAGTGTGCCAAGTGGAGTAGATATATCCATATATGGTGAAATAATTAAAAGTGTAAAAAACAAGGGCGGCAAGGTTATATTAGATGCTGAGGGTGAACTCTTAATGCAAGGAATTAAGGCTGGCCCATATATGGTTAAACCAAACGTTGAAGAACTTGAAAAAGCCTTTGGTGTGAGTATTAATAACCAGGCTGAAGTTATTGAAATTGCTAAAAAAGTATTAGAGTATGGAGTAAAATATGTAGTAATATCTCAAGGATCAGAAGGGTCAATATTTATAAGTAGTGATAAAATTGCAAAAGTAAAAGGCCTTAAGGTAGAAGTTAAGAGTACTGTAGGAGCTGGCGATTCAATGGTGGCAGCAATGGCCGTAGCAATTCAAGAAAAATATAGTTTTGAAGAAACTATGAAGCTCGCCTGTGCAACAAGTACAGCTAATGTAATGACTGAAGGAACTCAAACAGGAAGACTTGTTGACATAGAGAAGCTTAAAAAAGAGATAACTATAGATTATATAACGAAATAACTATAAATTATAAAACGAAAGGATGATTATCAATGGATATTACTGAATTATTAAATGTTAATCTAATTAAACTTGAACTTACTAGTAAAACAAAAGAGGACGCAATAAAAGAAATGGCAAAAATGTTAGATGAAGATGGAAAATTACTAGATAGTGATATATACATAAAGGCTGTAATGGATAGAGAAAAGGAATTTTCAACAGGAATAGGTATGGGAATAGCTATTCCGCATGGTAAAAGTAGCGGCGTTAAAGAACCTGCATTAGTATTTGGGAAAAGTACTGAGGGAATTGATTATCAGTCTATGGATGACGAACTAGCTCATATATTCTTTTTAATAGCTGTACCAGAAGAGTCAAGTAATGAGCATTTAAAAATATTAAGCCAGATTTCTAGAAAATTAATGCATAAAGAATTAAGGGATAGCTTAATGCAAGCTAAGAGTGCGCAGGAAATAATTACTTTATTAGAACAATAGACATAATATGTTAACATAAATTTTTAGAAAATACAAAACATAAAAGGGGGAAGGGTTTATGAAATTTGTAGCAATAACTTCATGTCCAACAGGAATAGCTCATACTTATATGGCAGCTGAGGCTCTTGAAATGGCAGCAAAGGAAATGGGTGAAGAAATTAAAGTAGAAACTCAAGGTTCTGTAGGGGCAGAAAATCAATTGACAGAGAAAGATATAAGGGAAGCTAGAGTGGTAATAATTGCAGCTGATACTAATGTTTTAAAGGAACGTTTTGCAGGAAAGACTATAATTGAAGTTGGGGTAAAAGATGCAATTAAAGATCCAAAGGGGCTTATACAAAGAGCAAAAGATATAAAATTGGAAGATAAAAACAATTTAAAAGTTATTAATACAGAAGCAAAAAAGGTTGAGAAAAAAGGTCCTTATAAGCACCTTATGACAGGGGTTTCTTATATGATTCCTTTTGTAGCAGCAGGAGGTATTTTAATTGCAATTTCTTTTGCTTTCGGAATACTAGCGTTTAAAGAGCCAGGAACAATACCAGCAGCTTTAATGACCATTGGTGGAGGTTCAGCATTTGCACTTATGATTCCAATACTCGCAGGGTTCATAGCATTCTCTATAGCAGATAGACCAGGTCTTGTACCAGGTATGGTCGGTGGTATGCTTGCTTCATCTTTAAATGCAGGATTTTTAGGCGGAATTGTAGCAGGTTTCTTAGCTGGTTATACTGTTCAATTTTTAAAGAAAACAATAAAATTACCAAAATCCTTAGCGGGGTTAATGCCAGTTATTATATTACCTGTATTATCGACATTAGTAGTAGGACTTGTAATGATATTTGTTATAGGAAAACCTATGACTATGATAAATGTAGGAATGGCTAGTTGGTTAAAGAATTTAAGTGGTGCAAACTCAGCTATACTTGGAATTATTATTGGTTTAATGATGGCTGCTGATATGGGTGGTCCAATTAATAAGGCAGCATATGCTTTTGGAGTGGGAACTCTAGTTGCAGGACAAACTTCAATGGTAATGGCAGCTGTAATGGCAGCTGGAATGACTCCTCCACTTGGAATAGCTCTTGCAACAATACTAGGAAAAAGAAAATTCACATTAGAAGAAAAAGAAGCAGCAAAAGCTGCTTGGGCACTTGGTGCTGCGTTTATAACAGAGGGTGCAATACCATTTGCTGCAGCGGATCCAATTAGAATGATACCTTCATTAATGGTGGGTTCAGCAACTACTGGTTTACTATCAATGCTATTCAAAGCAGCTATAGCAGTTCCTCATGGTGGAATATTTGTATTATTTATTCCTAATGCAGTTACTAATGCAGGTCTATATGCAGTAGCTATAGTAGCTGGTACAATAGTAACTTCTCTTATGATTTTATTATTGAAAAAGGATGTCTCGGTTAAAGAGGATGCTAATATTAAAGCACAATATTAATATTAAAGCACAATATTAATATTAGAGTAGAATAAAATAAATAATTCAACACAATATTAATAAATTTAACCATTGTTTATAAATGTATAATAGAGTAAAATATAAAATGTAAAGCATTGAAAAATAATTTGATTTTAATCGGAATCTAAGATGAAAAGGAGATATTTCTATGTACGAAGCAGAAATTGTGTTGATGAATGAACAGGGTTTACATGCAAGACCAGCTAGTATTCTTGCAAAAAAAGCATCTAAATTTAGTTCACATATAACTTTAATCAAAGACGGTAAAGAGTATAATGCAAAGAGTATAATAAACATATTAAGTATGGCAGCTTCAAAAGGCGATAAGATTAAAATTATTGCAACTGGAGACGATGAAGTAAAGGCTGTAGAAGATTTAAGAATAGTAATTGAGCAAGAGATTGTAGGACTTTAAAGAGTATTAAGCATAAAGTAAAATTCACTCCTAGGCTAGCAAAACATTTAAATTTGCTGCAAGGAGTGAATTTCGCTTATAAGGAGGTAATTTAATGAAAGGCATTGGAGTTTCGCCTGGAATAGTAATAGGAAAAGCATTATTAAAAGAAGAAAAGAAAATTATCATAGAGAAAAAAAGTATTATAAACTGTGAAGAAGAAATTGAAAGATACAAGTCGGCTATGGATAATAGTAAGAGTGAAATTCAAGATATATATAATAATGTATTAAAAAGTATGGGTGAAAAGGAAGCAACCATATTTGAAGCTCATTTAATGATATTAGAAGATCCTGAAATGTTAGAGCAAATTGAGAAAAAAATTAAAGATGATAAGGTCAATGCTGAATGGGCATTAAAAGAAATATCAGAAACGTTTATAGCTATGTTTGATGCTATGGATAATGAATACATGAAAGAAAGAGCGGCAGATATTAAGGATGTAACATCAAGACTTATGAAGAAATTGTTGAATATTAAAGAAGTTAATTTTGGTAATTTAGCTAATGAAGTTGTAATAGTAGCACATGATTTAACACCGTCAGATACATCACAGATAGACAAAAAAAAGGTTTTAGGATTTATAACAGAAATTGGTGGAAGAACTTCACACTCTGCTATAATGGCTAGGACTTTAGAAATCCCGGCTATAGTTGCAGTAAAAGAGATAACCACTAAAGTTAAGAATGGAGATTTAATTGTTTTTGACGGTGAAGAAGGTTTAATGTTTGTTAATCCAGAAGAAAAAATAGTGAAACTTTATAAAGAGAAAAAAGCAGAACATGATAAATCTAAGAAACAGTTAGAGTTATTAATAGGAAAAGAAAGTATCACAACGGATGGTATAAAAGTAGAATTATCTGCAAATATTGGAACTCCAAAGGATTTGGATAGTGTTATAAGTCATGATGGTGAAGGCATAGGCTTATACAGATCAGAGTTTTTATATATGGATAGAGACTCAGCACCAACTGAAGAAGAGCAATACGAAGCTTACAAAGAAGTTGCGCAGAAAATGAAAAATAAACCTGTGGTTATTAGAACACTAGATGTTGGTGGAGATAAGGAATTAGATTATTTAAATCTGCCTAAAGAGATGAATCCTTTTTTAGGATATAGAGCTATAAGGGTTTGTTTAGATAAGGTAGATATATTTAAAACTCAATTAAGAGCTATACTTAGAGCTAGTGCTTATGGAAATATTAAAATAATGTTTCCTATGATTTCTAGCATTGAAGAATTAAGACAAGGGAAGGTTATTTTGGAAGATGTTAAAAATGAATTGAAGAAAGAAAATAAATCATTCAATGAGAATTTAGAAGTGGGAATTATGGTAGAGATACCTGCAGCGGCTATTATTTCTGATATGTTAGCTAAAGAGGTAGACTTTTTTAGCATAGGAACTAATGACCTTATTCAATACACAACTGCAGTTGACAGAATGAATGAGAAAATATCTCATTTATATAATCCATTCCATCCTGCATTACTAAGACTAGTAAAGCTGGTTATAGAAAGTGCTCATAAAGAAAATAAATGGGTTGGTATGTGTGGAGAAGTAGCGGGAGATCCTAAAATAATACCTATTTTAATTGGGATGGGACTAGATGAATTTAGTATGAGTCCTATATCTATTCTAAAAGCAAGAGGTATTATTAGGAATATATCTCAAAGTGAAATGAAAATTTTAGCAGAGCAAGTTGTTAATCTACCTACAGCAGATGAAGTTGAAAAATTTATAGAAAAAAATATAAATATAAAATAATAAAATAAAATCTTTTAATAAAAGTAGAACTCTTGAATTTTAGAGTTCTCTCTTTTGTATTAAATATTTATCTTTACTTTTTTACAATAGTGAGACACAATATTTATAACATTGATTATAAAGAATCAAGTTTAACTAATAGACTTGATTCTTTTGAGTGTATTTTTAATGTTTTATAAAAAAGATACAATATAAAAGGAGAGGGTACTTATGGATCCAATAGCTTTTAATATATTTGGATTACCCATTGCATGGTACGGTATTTTTATTGCAACAGGAATGATGGTTGGAATTATACTAGCGAGTTATACTTCTAAGTTGAAAAATGTCAATTATGATGAACTTTTAAATATTATACTAATAGCTTTTCCTATAGCTATTATTGGTGCTAGAGCATATTATGTAGTGTTTGAATTTGATCAATATAGGGATAACTTAATACAAGTATTTAATATTCGTCAAGGTGGGCTTGCTATACATGGTGGAGTTATATTCGGTATGCTAGCTGCATTAATATATACAAGGTATAAAAAAGAAAATCTGATGCAATTTGCTGATGTGGCAGCACCATCTATAATTATTGGTCAGGCTATAGGTAGATGGGGAAATTTCTTTAATAGTGAGGCCCATGGTGGACCGGTTACTCAAACTTTTATAAGTAAATTTCCGAATTTCATACAAAAGGGAATGCTAATAGACGGAGTGTATTATCATCCAACTTTTTTATATGAATCAATGTGGAATGTGATGGTATGTTTAATACTGATTTATTTATTAACAAAGACATTTAAAAAGGGAACTGTGTTTTTCACCTATATAGGGTTATATTCTATTGGAAGGTTTTTTATAGAGGGACTCAGAACTGACAGTTTAATGTTTGTAGGTATAAGGGTAGCACAACTAATAAGTTTAGCAGGAATTGCGCTATGGATTATATTCCTTGCAATTAATTATAAAAGGAAGACCTTAGAATAATATCTGAGGTTGGGATAAGTTTCAAAAACATTTAATTAAAAAACTATTGAAATTACTACTTATTAATAGTATAATTGTCTTTGTTGCACTACTTTTGTGCATACAAAGTACAAAATACTATGTTTTATACTTTATGGAGAGATGTCCGAGTGGCTTAAGGAGCACGCCTGGAAAGCGTGTGTAGGGGAAACTCTACCGAGGGTTCGAATCCCTCTCTTTCCGCCAGTTTATATTTCCGTACTAGCCGGGGAGTTAGCGGTGCCCTGTAACCTGCAATCCGCTACAGCAGGAGTGAATTCCTCGCTTAGGTTATAAAATGTGTGGTCTGACCTATATAAGTGGTGTTGAGAATTGGGCCCCACGCAATGGAAACTCATGAACCCCGTCAGGTCCGGAAGGAAGCAGCGGTAAGTGAACATTTCCATGTGCCGTGGATCAACCTGATTTGAGCTAACTGTATAGGTAACGCGCATAGTTTATACATCGAAGCGAGGTGTACGGTCTACAATAAAAAGATAAGATGCCTATGAAGGTGTCTTTTTTTTATAAATATAGGCTTATAATTTGATTTAAATGATATAATTATTTAAGATGGTAAATGCAAATTATTAATTTATAAGTATTTGCCATTAAAATAAATGTTATTACTTAAAAGAGGTGAAATTTGTGGCATATAAGGCTTTATATAGAGAATGGAGACCAAAAACGTTTCAAGATGTAGTAGGTCAGGAGCATGTTACTATAACCTTAAAAAACCAAATAAGTAGCAAACGAATTGCTCATGCATATCTATTATGTGGTACAAGAGGAACGGGAAAAACCTCAACAGCTAAGATACTTGCAAAAGCGGTTAATTGCACAAATTCCGATCATGGAGAGCCATGCAATGAGTGTGAAATGTGTTTGAAGATAAATTCAGGAACAGCAATAGATGTTATTGAGTTAGATGCTGCTTCCCATAATGGAGTAGATAATATCCGCGATATAATTGAAGATGTTCAGTATCCACCTCAGGAAGCTACATATAAAGTATACATTATAGATGAGGTTCATATGTTGTCCATAGGTGCAGTTAATGCTTTCTTAAAGACCCTAGAGGAACCGCCAAGTAATACAATATTTATCTTAGCTACAACTGATCCTCAAAAATTACCAATAACTATACTATCTAGATGTCAAAGATTTGACTTTAAAAGGATAAAAAGTGCAGATATAGTTGAAAGGCTTAGAAAAATTGCTACGGACCAAGGCGTTTATGTAGAAGATAATAGTTTAAAATTAATATCAAGGGTTTCTGATGGAGCAATGAGAGATGCTTTAAGTATTTTAGATCAATCTATATCAATGAACGATGGCAAGGTAGAGTATGGTGATGTTATAGATATGTTGGGCCTTGTGACGTCTGAAAGTCTTATAATACTTTCTAATAGTATAATAGATAGAAATATTGAAGGTGCAATAAAGAGTATAAATGAAATAGTTTTTAGCGGTAAGGATATATATGTATTTATAAAAGATATGACTACTCATATGAGAAATCTACTCATGGCTAAAGTAAGTGACAATGTTGAAGAAATCTTAGATATGTCTAGTGAAAATATAGATATTCTAAAACAGCAAGCATCTAAAATTAGAGTAGAGGAAATCATGAGAAACATAAAGATACTTCAAGATGCGGAGCAGCAAGCTAAATGGAGTAAGCAAAATAGAATTTATTTAGAACTTGCAGTTATTAAAATGTGCAAAATAGAATATGACACATCAAAAGAAGTGCTATTAGCTAGAATAAACAAATTGGAAGAAATAATAAAGCAGGGAAAAATAACTGTAGCTTGTGAAAGTATAACCCCTGTGATATCTGGAAAAAATAACGAAACAAAAGAAAATGCACAAAAGAAGAACATACAAATAAGACCAGTAAAAAAGTTTAATTCTAATTCTAAATTAACTGTGGATAACGTTAAGAAGTCTTTTAAGGATATTTTAGACATGTTTAAGGCGAGAAGACATATGGTAATATACGCTTCTTTGCTTACCGGAGAAATTACGTCCTGTGAAGGTGGCGTAATAGAGTTAAGTTACGAAAAACAATATGCCTTTAATAAAATCAGGCTTGAGAAAGAGGAAAACAGAAATATAATAGAAGAAATATTTTCTGAATCACTAAAAGAACCAGTAAAAATAAAATATAATGTAGAGGCTGAGGAAAAAGAGAGTAAATCACCAGAGGATATTCTAATAGAGACATTTGGAGAAGATCTTGTGGAAATACTAGATGAGTAAGGATTATAATAAATGAATATCATTTATAAAAAATATTTACTTATTTAATGGAAATTATTATAGGTATTAGTATATAATAATAAAGAATAGGTATAATGGATTAACAACATATATCAGTTTAGATTATAAACACTTAAATTAAAATTTATTTGTTATAAATCTGAAGGAGATAAATATAATATTAACTCAATAACTAATAAATAGGAGGTAAGTATTATGGCAAAAGGCGGATTTCCAGGTATGGGTGGAAATATGAATAGTTTAATGAAACAAGCGCAAAAGTTTCAGCAACAAATGGAAGAAATGCAAAAGGACTTAGGAGATAAGAGATTTGAAGCATCTGTTGGTGGTGGAGCAGTTACTGCAATAGCTAATGGAAAGAGACAATTAGTTGAGGTGAAAATAAAACCAGAGGTAGTAGATCCAGATGATGTTGAAATGCTTGAGGATTTAATTATGAGTGCTTGTAATGAGGCACTAAAAAAGGCAGAAGAGGAAACAAGTAGTGAAATGGGTAAGCTAACTGGCGGATTAAATATGCCAGGAATGTTTTAATAAAAAGTAGTTTAAAAGCTATATTGTTATGAGGTGACTAGAGTGGATTTTTATCCAGTGGCAATAGAAAAACTTATAGAAGAATTTGCTAAACTCCCCGGTATTGGGAGAAAGACAGCTCAGAGGCTTACATTATTTGTTCTAAACCTTCCAAGGGAAGAAGTGGAAGAGTTTTCTTCCGCACTGGTTAAAGCTAGAGGAACTTTAAAATACTGTTCTGTATGTGGATGTTTTACAGATACAGACCCCTGCGCAATTTGTTCTAATCCTAATAGGGATAAGAGTATTATATGTGTAGTTGAAAATCCAAAAGATATTATTACCATGGAAAGGGTAAGAGAATTTAATGGGGTTTATCATGTCCTTCATGGAACAATATCGCCTATGGCAGGTAGAGGTCCTGAAGATATTAAATTAAGAGAACTTATAAGAAGAATTAATGGAGAAGTGAGTGAAGTAATAGTAGCAACTAATCCAAACATAGAGGGAGAGGCTACAGCTATGTATATATCTAAAATATTAAAACCATTAGGTGCAAAAGTTACAAGAATTGCGCATGGTATCCCGGTTGGTGGAGATTTAGAATATACGGACGAAGTAACTCTTTCTAAAGCTATGGAAGGAAGAAAAGAAATATAGAATATTACTCCTGTTTTATGTCAAGAATTTAGAAAAGATATAAAATGGGAGGTTTTTTTATTATGAATAGAAAAAAAATAATTCAAATATTATTCTCAAATCTAAAATATACTGATGAGCAGAAAGATATTATTGTGCAATTAGAAGAAGCTAAACTTCAATGGGAAGTAGCGAAAAAATACTTTGCAGTGGCTGATGATCCAAAACTTATAGATTATGCAATTTTTAGAGAAGATCAATGTAAAGCTAAATACATATATTTCTTAGTAGAAGCCAAAAAAAAAGGTGTCACAATTGATGCGAGTTACATGATAGAGGAGCTTGATGCTATTAATATATAAAATTATTTTGAGAAATTTATAATATTTTTCAAAAATTATAAATATATTATTAATAATGATTAAGGTTGATATTTTAGATTAACATAGGGGGATTTGGATATGGAAGTGGTATTATATTTTTTAATTGCTATAGTGGGCATGGTAATTATAGTAAAACTCTTTTCTTGGCCATTAAAAATCTTAGGTAAGTTAGTATTGAATGGAGCTTTGGGTGTATTACTCTTATTACTTGTTAATTTTGTAGGCGAGTATGTGGGTATAACTATTGCAATAAATGCTGTAACTGCACTTATTGCAGGATTCTTAGGAGTGCCAGGAGTGATATTTTTAATGATTTTTAGTAAATTAATGTAATATTATTATAGCAAAGATGCGTTGTATCAATAATAAAACAAGAATGGAATAGGGCATATTCAAAGAAATGACTATTTAGTACCTTAGTTATTCCTTAGAAGAGGCTCTATATTTTTTGTTTTTCATAAATAAAATGATTTACCATAGTATATTTTTAAGCTATAAAGGTTAATACTTAATATATACGGTAACTGAATCCATCATTTATTGTAGAAACCTATTAGACCGTAGGAGAGAGCAGAATAACTATCCTGGTGTATCAATACAAGGTATATAGAGAGAAAGTTTAAAAACTAAAGAATACTCAACCTGTTTTATTTTAATTACTTTAAACTAAAGTATATGATATATATATTTTATGATAAGATATTAAATGTTGCTGAAGACAAGTAATTATATATTAATAATTGTGTAAAGAAGTTTTGTGATAATTATTAAAATTACGTTGACAAAAGCAAACTAAACTGATAGAATAGTAGAAGTTGTCGAATGATGACAAATCAAATTGGTCTTTGAAAATTAAACAGAGAAATAGGTAAAATAACGAAATAATATTTCGTTAGACCAGTTAATTACTTTAGATAAAGAATTAATTTTAGTCGTAAGACTAAAAAGTATGTAATGAGCTTGAGTAACAACTTAACAGTTGTCTCAGATTATTCATTTCAAATAAAAAGTGTA
>NZ_JAHLDL010000055.1 GCF_018861315.1 Clostridium bowmanii
GGTTGCAGCGAGGAAGTAAGAACACTTCTTGAACCAACGTTAGCTTTAGTATAGCTGGTTTTATTTGTTGTTTTTAAATTACGAATTGAAGAAAATTGAAAGAAAAATTTGCAACTGTGAAAAGTGTAGTGCTATAATGGAGGATAAAGGAATAATACAAGAATTTTATGATGATTACACTGCCAATATGGAGATTGATGATAATAATAAATTTTGTACTCATATATATAAGTGCAGCAATTGTAATTTTTTCAAAAGAATTAATGTTAATAAAGTATACATATAAAGGTTTATCTTTAAGGCACTAAAACACTTAAAAACTGGGGGGAATGGGAATGACAAAAACTATTTTACAATATCAAAAGGCATTTAATAGTGTAGTAGATAGAATAAAAGTTGATGAATCTGTTTTATCAGTGATGGTTTTCGGAAGTATGGTTACCGGTGATTTGTGGGAAGAATCTGATATTGATCTTTTCGTAATTGTTAAGGAGAGTTTCTCGAAAATTAGAGATATACATACTGAGGAAAAAGGTGTTCCTGTTCATATTAAACTCATGGGTAAAGAAAAATTTATACAGATTTATGCTGACAATCTAAAAGGCGGATATATACATAGAATTTTCTCATCTTCAAGGTTAGTATTTTCAAAAGATATGGATATAACGGTAAGGTTTGACGGCGGTAGATTTTTCCCGGATGTTGATAGAGAACGTTGGGGTATGTGTTTTTTAGGAAAACTTTTAAAGGATATAGGGGTATGTAAAAAATACTTGTCAAGCAATGGTATATATACTTCTTATAGTACTGCTTTAAGGTGTATAGAGAAGTACTCAAGACTTTTTGTTAACTCCTCAGGATATATGATTAGCAAGGACGTTTTGTCAATGGCTTTGAATTTAAATGATGGGTTTAAACAATGTGTTGATAAATTATTTTTTGAAAAATCAAATGTTGCAGAGACTATTCAAGAGACTATGGATTTTTTAGAAAAAAGCATAAACAAAAATATTAAGAGCGACTGTGCCTTGCTTTTAAATTATATGAGAGAAAAAGATATGTTTCTAAGTGCAGAGGAAATTATGGAAGAAGATTT
The DNA here is from genome assembly GCF_018861315.1 of Clostridium bowmanii. Taxonomy (GTDB): domain Bacteria; phylum Bacillota; class Clostridia; order Clostridiales; family Clostridiaceae; genus Clostridium_AD; species Clostridium_AD bowmanii. The sequence goes on from NZ_JAHLDL010000055.1 coordinate 1,097, forward strand.
GTTTAAGGACTTTGATATAGACATGGAAGAATTGCTTAATAAACTATGGGAAAGAGATATTATTAAAAAGGAAAGTAGAGATTTTAAGTTGAACAAGGATAAAATCTTATTTAAGCAAAATGTTTACTTTGTTTAACACTTTTAAAGTAAATGGGTGGATATATGCATAAATATGAAATCGAATTTAGTAGTGAAATTCCAAAGTACTTAGAAATATCAAAGTATTTTAAAAAAATGATTGATGAAAATAACTTTGACGATGGTGAAAAATTACCTTCTATAAGGAAGCTAGCAAAGATATTGAAGGTTAATGAGGTTACAGTAGTTAGTGCTTATAAGAAGCTTGAGGCTGAGGGATATGCATATCAAAAGATGGGTAGTGGAACTTATGCTAAAAGAAGAGATACAAACATAAAGTTTAAAAAAGAATATTCTAATACTTTAAAAAAAATCCATGGGGAAGACCTTAAAGTATATGTGGATTTTACAGGTGAAATCACCAGTAGTGAGTTTTTTCCAGTAACAGTGTTTAAAGATGTATTAAATGAAGTTTTGGATAGAGATGGTGCAGAGGCTTTCGCGTATAAGGAATCTTTAGGGTATGAGGGACTTAGAAATAGTATAAGTAGTTTTTTTTGGGACAATAAGGTTAATAATGAAGACATATTGATTCTATCAGGTGCACAACAGGGTATTGATATAGTGTCAAAATCTATAATAAATGTTCATGACAATGTGGTTGTAGAAAAGCCTACATATGGTGGTGCACTAACGGTTTTTAAATGGAGAAGGGCTAATATATTTGAGGCCGAAATGTTAGAAGATGGCATAGATTTGCTACAATTTGAAGAAATACTAAAAAAGAATAGAATAAAATGTTTTTATGCTATGAGCTATTTTCAAAATCCTACAGGAGCCACTTATAGTTTAGAGAAGAAGCTTAAAATATTGGAACTGGCAGAGGTATATGATTTTTATATTGTTGAAGATGATTATTTATCTGAATTAATATATGACCAAAAGCAATATAAGAGTTTTAAGAGTTTGGACTTAAATGATAGGGTTATTTATATTAAGAGTTTTTCTAAGATATTTCTTCCAGGAATAAGGCTAGGATACATGATATCACCTGAAAAATATAAAGAGTATATTCAAAATTCAAAAATCAACACAGACATATCAACTTCAAGTCTTATGCAACGTGCTTTGGACTTATATATAAATAAAGATTTATGGAAGGAACATATAAAATATCTTAATATGGTTTATAAAGAAAAATATGATTTTATGTTAAGTTGTATAGAAAAGTATTTAGGTACTAAGGTTAGTTATTTCACTCCAGGAGGAGGAATTAATTTCTATTTTAAAGTAGCTGATAATTTAAAGATTAATTCTATGGATTTATTCTATAGGTGTAAAAATAGAAAAGTTTTAATTACACCAGGAGTTTTATTTTATAAGAATGCAGAGCAAGGGAATAATTATTTTAGATTGAGTTTTTCAGAAATAAGAAAATCTCAAATAGAAGAAGGAATAAAAATTATCGCAGAGATATTGTGTGAAAAGTAACAAAAATATCTACAAGGCAAGGAGAGAAACTTTTGAAAAAGGGATTAGTGGACTTTGATTGGCAGTGCATTAGCGAATATTCTCAGGAGGAAATATCTTACTTCTTATTTTTAGAGGGCAAAACTATGGATGCTATATGTAAAATAAGAAATTTAGATAATTCCATTGTGCAAAAGCATATTATAGATGGTAAAATAAAATATAGATTTTTAGTTAAAAGCAATGACCCTTCTGAACTTTTTAAGAGTATTGCTAGTGCTGGAAAAGAAGATAAGATTAATTTCTTAAATTCAATGGGCGAGGATAATAAAAATAAATTAACTGAGTTAATAAAAACTAGTTATGGAGAAATGTTTCCTAGAGACAAAGAGGCTGCAGTATGGATTTTAGGGGAATTAAAAGAAGCTTCTTGTTTAGATATTTTAATTAAAGCTTCAGTGAATAAATCAATAAATATAAGGAGAATGGCAGTTTCAGCTATGGGAAAGATGGGAGATAATAGAGCGGAAGTGGCATTAATTAGAGCCCTTGGAGATGAGAATCCACAAGTGATAAGTTATGCAATAAAATCTCTTGGGAAGATAAAAAGTGAAAAAGCTATTACAAAAATAAAGTACTTATATGAGAACACAGAAAAAAAATACATAATAGATGCTGCAGAGAATTTTTTATTATTGATTGAGAAAATATAGATGAAACTAGAGGCTTACCTTGAATTTTGTTTTAGAAGATTTATGGGTAGACGGGAGAAATTGAATGAGTTGTTTTACAATAAAAGATGAGGCCAAAGCAGAGTTCAAGGAGAAAAAATCCGTTTTTATTGGACATGGCAAAAGAGTTGAAACTGAAGAGGAAGCTAAAGAATTTATACAAATGGTTAAAGATGAGCATAAAGAAGCACGTCATAATGTTTATGCTTATATAATTGGTGAGAAAAGAATGATACAAAGATATAGTGATGATGGAGAACCTCATGGCACAGGAGGAATCCCTATGCTAGAGGTTTTAAAAAAGAGCGAACTTACAGACGTTGTTGTTGTGGTTACAAGATATTTTGGAGGAATCCTCCTAGGTACTGGAGGCCTTGCAAGAGCATATTCTAAAGGCGCTTCTCTAGCTATTAAAGAGGCTGGGGTAGTGGAAAAAGTTAAAGGTATTTCCCTTAAAATAGAAATCGATTATGACTTACTTGGAAAGCTACAATATGTGTGTGCAGAAGGAAACAATCATATAGAAAATATAGATTATACTGATAAAGTGAAAATTAATATATTATGTGAGTTTAATAATTTAGAAAAATTTGAATCTCAAATAACTAATGTTACATCTGGAAAAGCACTGTTCGAAGAGGATGAACCAAAAATGTACTTCAAATTAGAGCATAGATTGTACGAATAATATGTGGATATGCCTTATCATTTGGTAATTGTGAGAAAAGTGTAAATACTTTTCTTTTTTTATTTGAAAAGTACTTTCTTTCTATGATATAATGGAAAAGTAATGTACTTATAACTAATTCATAGAATTTTTGCTATATATTAGACATGGCTTAGAAAAATTTCACACATAAAATAGTTAGTTGGGAGGAATTTCAAATGTCGGGACATTCAAAATGGCATAACATACAACAGAGAAAAGGTAAGATTGATGTTATAAGAGGTAAAATATTTACAAAATTAGGTAAAGAAATAATAATGGCAGCTAAAAATGGTGGATCTAATTTAGATATTAATGCTCATCTTAGAGATGTAGTTGCAAAAGCTAAATCTAATAACATGCCTGCAGACACAATAGCTAGAGCAATTAAAAAAGGTGCTGGAGAGCTAGAGGGTGTAAATTACGAAGAAATAGTTTATGAAGGCTATGGAGCAGAAGGTGTTGCTATAGTTGTGGTTACACTAACAGATAAGAAAAATAGAAGTGTTGCAACCGTAAGGCATGCTTTTGACAGACATCATGGGAATATGGGAGCAGCTGGATGCGTAAGTTGGATGTTTGCTAAAAAAGGACAGCTTATAATAGAAAGAACAGAAGAGATGGATGAAGATGAAATCATGATGCTAGCTCTAGAAGCAGGTGCGGAAGATTTTAACGCAGAAGAAGAAATGTTTGAAATTATAACAGCTATAGAAAACTTTGGAACAGTAAGAGAAGCGCTAGAAAAGGCAGGATTTGAATTTGCTTCTGCTGAGCTTACAATGATACCTGATAACATGATACCTATTAGCTTAGAGGGTGCAGGTAAGGTACAAAGGCTTATAGATATGCTTGAAGAGAATGAAGATGTGCAGGATGTCTATCATAATGCAGAATATCCTGAGGAGTTTGAGGGATAGGGCGACAAGAGGTAATTGTATAATGGTAAACGTTTAACAAAATCCTTCTATGATGGCATACGAATAAGTTAATATACTTATGTTATGGAAGTGCGAGTTGAACACCTTATTATATTGGTAAATTCAATATGATAAGGTGTTCTTTTGTGTTAATAAATGATGCGTTAAAAGAAGCTTAGTATAATAAAATATATATTGTAGTGTTTTAAAATATATGGTAATGTACCAACTGGAATAATTATAAATAGCTACAATGCAATCGTATATGGATGATTTGGTTAATCCTTGTGCTCAAAACTAAGATGCCTATGAAGTGGTTATGAAGATATTTACCTTGTATAACGAATTTCAAGGTATGGTTGAGGCTCCTGCGGGTAATTCGACATTTTATAACGAAAGATACAACAAATTAGATTCTATAGATTTAGTTACCCAACCAATCAGCAACTTAGAACCTTTAAGAGGAATGACTAACATAACTACTTTGAGGTTATCTAATAATATAATTACCAATATAGAGCCATTGCAAGGGTTGACTAACTTGGATACTTTGCAAATATGGGATAGTAATGTTACCGATTTAACACCATTAAAAGGGCTGACTAACTTGACTAGGTTGTGGCTAAGAAATAATAAAATTAGCGATATAGCACCATTAAAAGGGTTAACTAACTTAGGGGAGTTGGATTTATCAAATAATCAAATCAGCGATATAACACCTTTAAAAGGATTAACTAATATGGACGTATTACATTTAAATTCTAATCAAATCACAAATGTAGAAGCTTTAAGTGGATTGACTAAATTGACTTGGTTGACTTTAGATACTAGTATGATTACTGATTTGTCCCCAATTAAATTTTATATTGACAACCCTAATAAATATATATACATCAGTTAGGGTTAGAGATAAAGTTAAGTTGACTTACCCTTTAATTCAACAATATGATAGGCTAAGTAAAATTGATATAAACCGAGGGAGGAATTTAAATAATGAAAGTGAAAGTAAAGGTAAGTGGCGATAAAATAATTGAAAGAAGGGTAACTAAGGTAAATAGTACAGGAATGATGTATGTTAGATACCAAAATAGATATCATCTAATAGGAAAGTATGATGAGCTAGAAATGCCAAAACTATTTGAATTAGGAAAAAAGATAAGTTAAAATCAAACACGGATTATATTATTGTAAATTATGGTCATAAGTAAGGTGCTTTTTTATTACCTGAAGCTCCTACTTCTAAAGTGTGGTAAGTTCACAGCGCGCTTATTTAAATAGATCAATAGATAATTAAATAATAAATAAAAAGGGGTTTAATAATGAAATTTAGAAAATTAATTATATCAGTAATGATAGTTACAGTGGGGCTAACCTTAGCGGGGTGTGGTAAAAAAGCAACTACCAAAACAGTAGAAGTACCTGCTAAAACAGCAGAAGAAAAGGTCATTGTAGGTGAAATAGAAGGAAAGAGTATTACATTAGCTGATGTTTATGCAACAGATTTAAAAACTAAAATAAAAGAGCTGAAAACTAAGTATGGTGAAGATTTTGCAACTACTCAAGACGCGGCCTCTAAAAAAGAGTTTGATACCGCTAAAGAACAATATTTAAATCAGATAATAGAAAAGAAAATTTTATTTAAAAAAGCAACAGAGTTAAAGGTTACACCTACAGATGAAGCTTTAACTAAAGCAGTGGAGGCAAGAATTACAGCTTCAAAGGCTAATTATGACAGTGAGGCAGCTTTTACAGCAGATTTAGCAACTTATGGATATACTTTAGACACTTTAAAAGTAGCGTTTAGAGAACAAGAAATAGGCCAAGCAGTTATAATATATTTAACAAAAGATATAAAAATAACCGATGCAGCTATTAAAGAGTACTATACAGCAAACAAGGAAACTTTTGTTGACTCAGCGACAGTAGCGACTAGGCATATATTATTTCAAACTGAGGCAGAAGCAAAAGTAGCCGATACTAAAATAAAAAATAAGACTGTAACTTTTCAAACACTATTTAAACAATATGAGGCGAATAAAGCAAAAGTAACTGCAGCTGCAGCAAGTGCTTCAGATAAGTTATTGCCTATATCTGAAGATTTAGGAGAAATTGCTAAAACCAATGCTAATTATGATCCCGATTTTATGGTAGGTTTAAATGCTTTAAAAACAAATCAGATATCCGCACCTGTTAAATCATCATTTGGTTATCACATAATTGAAGCTAAGGCAATAAAAGCAGCAGTAAAGAGAACATTAGATACAGAAGTTACAACTTCGATAAAATCATCTTTATTGAATGCAGAGAGTGAAAAAATATACAAAGCTAAGATGGTAGAGTGGAAAAAAGAGTTTAATGTTAAATTATACTTAGACGTTCTAAATAAATAAGATTCAAATAACTTCCAGTTTCCTTATTAGAATTTTAGTGAGTAGGAGGAATTGTTATTAAAAAGCTTATTGCAATTATCAGAACTATTTTAGTTGTTATAGCATGTTTATTATTAGTTTTTGGCATATTTGCTTGGGTATCGGGATTAAGAATAAGCGATTCTGAACTTCTGCCAATAATGGCATCAAGTAGTTTGAATTTACTTCTATTATTGGTTTACTGGATATTGGGGATAGGATACATCAAACCCTCAAATATACAAGAAAGTAAGCTTGTTAGAATTTTATCTAAAGTTGGATTTGGAGGTAATACAGTTCTATTTATATGTTCTATATTAATTATTATTGGATTTGGGATTATGCCTTAATTGTGATTAGAGAACTTAATTTAACAAATAAAATATTATACAGCAATTGTAGCTTCTATATTTTACAAAGGATATAGAGGCATTTTGCGCCTTATATCGAATTATATGGTATAAATTCAATTGAATTAGGATGAAATTATTAGGTATTGTATAACATTTTAAATGAATGTAAATTATTATTATTATTATTATTATTATTATTATTATTATTATTATAAGGAGATGAATACTTGAATAACAAGGAAAAAAAGTTTGTTCTGGATTGGAATTTGTTGATAGCTATAATATTGGGGAGTATTGTAAAAGATGTAGTCGAGGGTTTTATTGGATTTAAGCGTACCACAAATGGTTTTAATAGTTTAAATTTTGTAGAAGATATATTAATATTTTTAATTTGTGCTTTGCCTTTGTATCTTCTGGTGAGAACAATTAGAAAAAGAAATTAAAGTCCCAAGAACTACAAAATTAGTGGAGTAAATTGAAGATCACGGTGGATTTGCTATTATACCTTTTATTTTTGGATTACCAAAATAAAAGATTTTACATTCTTAGTGTAGATACATAGAATAAAATTTAAGTGTTATTATATTTTGAGTTAGAGATTTTTCCTGATTTAATATTATTAGATTTACGTAAAATAAAGATAAACTATTATATAACAGCTTATCTTTATTTTACTTTATATGTTAATTTGAATTTAGAAAATTTAGATGATAGTATTTCTTGATTATATTATAAAATCTAAGGTATATTCTGTATTGAGACTTTTGTACTTTTCTACAAGATCTTGTAGAGTAACAGAATCCATAACTTTATTGATTTGTTCATTAACCTTTTGCCATACCATGGTGTTTATACAAACCTTTATTGTTTTATCAAGTCCTAGGGCTCCATCATCATCACCAGTAATACTTAAATCACCTTCAAGTATTCTTAAAACTTCACCTACAGTAATTTTTGAGGCTACTCTTGATAAAGTATAACCGCCCTGCGAACCTCTTGCACTTTTTACAAGCTTGGCCTTTCTAAGTACCGAAAAAACTTGTTCTAGATAATTTTCTGAGATAGCCTGTCTTTCAGCGATAACTTTCAAGGGAATATATTCTCCCAATGAATGCACAGCAATGTCAACCATTGCTCTTAAACCGTATCTTCCTTTAGTAGAAATATTCATGGTGTGTCAATTCTCCTTATCTATACTAAAATATACATATTACGCATAATATAATAGTTATTCATTCAACTAAATATTACTATATTAAAAAGAATAAGTCAAATTTAGGTTTAAAGAAATACTTACTTTACATAAAATTTTAGCATATGTATTTGTTTTTTTTGTTTTATAATATATTATATCTTTACAATTATGAAATATAATGACTAATTATTAAAATATACCAAGTCTAAAGCATAAAAGAAAATTCGGAAAAAAGCCATATTATTTTAATAGGCTTTTTTCCAAATCCAATTGTAGGACTATGGTAAACTAAATATTTTCAAATTCATTTAACGTTTTTAATTTGTTCTCAACCTTCATTTTGTCAACTCGTATGCTATCTAATTGTTGTATTAATTTCTTGTTTTCAACTTTAAGGGTTTTGCTAGAATTGTGTTGAAGGCCAGTTTCTGCAAGCTCTAATGAATACTGTAGCTCCTGTTCTAGTTTATTCTTATAAGTTTCTTCAAACTCTTTCTCAACTTGAGTTAATTCTTCATTTAAAGTTGTTTTCATGCTGTCAATAACCTGTCTTGTAACTTCAGATTTAATTTGCTCTTCAGTCTTCATATTAATTTATCTCCTTATATTTTATTGTTTTAATAGTTTTATTCATACTATTAGGGTGCTCATTAATTTTTTTAGTATTCTATAAGGTATTTTCAAAAAAAGGTATTAATTTCATAATACAAGGCAAAAATAAAGAAAATGGAATTAATAATTTGATGCATATAAATTAAGGAGAGGATTTAGTGGAAGACGAAGAGTTTATAAAGGTTATTCCCTTGGGAGGCCTTGGAGAAATAGGTAAGAATATAACGGCATTTGAATACGCGGATGAAATTATTGTAATAGACTGCGGTATATCATTTCCTGATGAGGAAATGTATGGTGTGGATCTAGTAATTCCAGATATAACTTATTTAAAAAATAATGCGGAAAAAGTAAAAGGCATTTTTTTAACGCATGGACATGAAGATCATATTGGAGCATTGCCATATATCCTAAAGCAATTGAATGTACCTATTTATGGTACTAAATTAACGTTGGGAATAGTTGGTAATAAGTTAAAAGAGCACAATTTATTATCCGATTGTGAACTCCACAATGTGAATGCAGGTGACATAATAGAACTACAAAACCTTAAGATTGAATTTATAAGGGTAACACACAGTATAGCGGATTCCTGTGCTATTGCAATTCATTCACCGCTGGGTGTAATATTACATACTGGTGATTTTAAGATTGATTTTACTCCTATTGATGGATTAGTCATGGATTTAGAACGTATCTCAAATTTAGGTAAAGAGGGCGTAATGCTTCTTATGGCTGATAGCACAAATGTAGAACGAGAAGGGCATACAATTTCAGAAAAAACCATTGGAAAAACTCTAACAAGAATAATTTCGGGCGGAAAGGGAAGAGTCATTGTAGCAACCTTTGCTTCAAATATTCATAGGATGCAACAGATTGCTGATGCTTCTGTAACGTATAATAGAAAAATAGTTTTTAGTGGAAGGAGTATGGAGAACATCTCACAAGTAGCTATGGAACTAGGATATCTTCATATACCGGAAGAATACATTATAAGTATGGACGATATGCGCAATTACAAAAGCGAAAATATCACAATAATAACTACAGGAAGTCAGGGAGAGCCTATGGCAGGCCTTGCTAGGATAGCTTTTGGCACTCATAGAAAAATAACCATTGAACCAGAGGATTTGTATATTATTTCTGCATCTCCAATTCCAGGCAATGAGAAACTTATATCTAGAGTAATAAATGAGTTATTCAAAAGAGGAGCAGAAGTAATTTACGAGGATTTAGAAGAGGTGCATGTATCAGGCCACGCATATCAAGAAGAAATAAAATTAATTCATGCACTAGTTCATCCTAAATATTTTATGCCAGTTCATGGAGAATACAGGCATCTGAAGCAACATTCTAAATTGGCCCAAAAATTAGGTATGCAGGAAAAAGATATATTTACCATGGAAACGGGGCAGGTATTAGAGATTACAAAGGAAGAAGCTAAAGTCATAGGGCGGGTACATACTGGATCTGTATTTGTAGATGGACTTGGGGTTGGTGATGTTGGAAGTATAGTACTTCGGGATAGAAAGCATTTAGCAGAAGATGGTATGCTCACTATAGTAGTTACATTGGAGAGAGAATCGTATAGTATTATTGCAGGACCAGATATAATAACTCGTGGATTTGTATATGCGAAAGAATCAGATGAATTGATTAATGAAGTAAAAGAGATTGTAAGACTTGAACTAAATAAATGCTTAGACAATAATATTATTGAGTGGTATGTATTAAAATCAAATATGAAGAAATCTGTAGAGCGATATCTATATGAAAAAACAAAGCGTAGACCAATTATTTTTCCGATTATTATGGATATTTAAAAAATAGGTGCAACAACTTCGTAAGTGGCATAAATCATATTAAAAGCTGAGGGTTTAATATCATCAGCTTTTAATATTTTTTATTAATAATGAACTCTAACTAACCAAAATCTTATGCTTTTATTGCTCCATCCAAGGTCCCAGGGCACTTTATTTCTATCTGAATTATGACAACTAACTAAGGAGTATCCTTTTGAATCTGCTCCTGTCACCACAGAAATATGAGTGACATCATTTTTCTTTTCGTAAGCAACAAAATCTCCTGGTAGTAGGTTGTAACTAGCTTTATATACTTTGTCATAGCTACCATAGGCGATAACTGATGCTCTACCACTATTTGTCATATATTTAATGAAACCATCTGCATTGAGCCAACCTCTTGTTGCTCCGTTTTTGTCATAGTTCCAAGCAGAATTTTTTCTGAATTTTCCACCTTCAAAAAGAATTTGTGATGCAAAGTTTGCACAATCACCACCCTGGGGATTATAGTCCCTATATTTTTTATTATACTTATATTCAAATTCTGCTGTACTTGCAGCACCACAATATTTATCAGCATATTCTATAGCATTTATTCTCCTCTTGTGTAAAGTAGAAAATTCTCTTGCACTTTGAGATAGAATATGGGCTTTTATGGAGTCAGCCTTTATATTATCTAAATTTAGCGAATCTCCAAAAGGATCTTTATACCATTCTTTAGAAATTATCCAAGAGCCATCTTTACTAGTAAGTTGTAATATGTGGTATGTTCCAATTCTTGATATGTTTTCTATCTCTGGCTGATTTTCATATACATACTTATACTCTGTGGAACACAATAAGTAGACGGAACAATTATCAATGTTACCTTTGATTGATTTTATTATTATCGTTGGTGTAATACCGATAAACTTAACTCCTTGTTTTTGTGCCCAATTATTAATATAGTTCATTTTTCTTTTTTCATATTCATAGGCCCAAGTTCCATATTTTGTGTTCATGTTATAAATTGATTTTATTAATTCTAAATCACCGCTGAGTATAGCTTTGTTTCTTCTTTGGAAAATCTGCTCTATATAGCTAGTCACTTCTTTTTTTGAATCATCCGTAGCAGCATAGGGGTGTATGGAGTAGGTAAGCTGTAAGGAAAGAAGCATTATAAATACAAATAATCTAATTTTATAGGATTGTAATTTTTTCGATTTTAAGAAATTCATAATATTCTTCTCCTATTATTTTATTAATGCATCTATTTTATCTACGGCATTTTTTATAGGTAATTGTTGTAATGGCGCACCTTCATACCAGGGATTTTTTGAATCCACCCTATTTGTGAAATATTGAGCCTTTAAAATAAATTCAGGCCTGTATTCGAAATGAAGAATATCAAAGTGTGACCATTTGCCTCCCCACACAAAACCATAGTTTTCAAAAATTTCAACAAGGTTACTTGGATAGGAGGATAATCGTTTTTCTCCAGCTTCTTTAGAAGCCCATTTCCAATAATCCCTCTTATCACTAGCAAGATCAATAGCAATTCCAAAAGCATGAGGGCTCAATCTATTCGTACCTGAAATTACCCGATAATTAAAAGTACCACTGCAAGGAAAAAGGCACTTTCTCACATTTTGGCTATCTTTTGAAAGGAGCATTACTTCTTTCATAACAGATTGTAGTGATTTAGCTGCATAATTATTGCTATTGAATTGATAATTAGTGTAACCTACCTTAACATTTGTAAGTTTATACTCTATAGCTTGTTTTGATGTGCCATAAACTTCAGATAACAATTCATAGCACCTTAAACGACCAGGGTCAAAATTGTTTTCCATAATACTTTTAATAGGCGAAAGGGGATAGATTTGTTCTAGAGTATCTTGAAGGTCGGGGCTTGATAGTTTTTCTTGAAAAATTTTGTTTTTTTTGTCATCGTAAAGTATTTTCTTCCCAGACTTCATTACTAGATATACAAATCCATTATTTGCTTCGATATTTGTTATATATTCAGGATAAGCTATCATTAGGCAGAGTAGGTCCTGCTTCATTGTTATATTATAGGTATTATCTCCTGAAATAAAAGCAGCATTTGTAGCCTGAATTACTGTTATGTTTCCTATATTGAGAAGTAAACTAATAAGAAGTATTAAGGCATTTTTTTTCTTTATCATAATAATCTCCTTTACAAAAAAGATAACATTGTCATTGAAAGATTTTTGTTGAAATTACAATGAGTAAAAATACTTTTTAATAACACTTTTGCTATATATAATTGCCTATGTACCTCTATTATATGTGTGGATATATTAACAAATTCAGTAAAAATATTTCCATATTCAACACTAAAAAATAGGTGCCATCGTGACAAGTGGCAAGAAGTATGCCACTTGTCACGATGGCATTAGCCATTTATAATAACTCCACCATTAACATGGATAGTTTCACCGCTTATGTATGAAGCACCCTCAGAAGCTAAAAATACATAAGTTTCAGAAAGCTCTACAGGTTGACCTGGTCTTCCCATAGGAGTTTTGTTACCAAATTTACCAACCTCACTAGCACTGAAGGAAGATGGTATAAGAGGTGTCCATATAGGACCTGGAGCAACTGCATTAACTCGGATTTTTCTACTTGCTAGGGAAAGGGCTAGCGAGCGAGTAAAAGTAACTATTGCTCCTTTAGTTGAGGAGTAGTCAATTAGTGTTTTATGGCCTTCATAGGCTGTAACTGAGGAAGTATTTATAATTGTAGCACCCTCTTTTAAATGAGGGAGTGTAGCTTTCACCATATAAAACATAGAAAAAATATTTGTTTTAAAAGTTTTCTCTAGTTGCTCCACGGTAATATCCTCAATGCTATTTTGGGGATGTTGCTCTGCAGCATTGTTCACAAGGATATCGATTTTATTGAAAGCACTTATTGTTTTTTTTACAGCATCATTGCAGAAATCATCTTCGCCTATATCTCCAGGAATTAAAATACACTTTCTACCCTTTGCTTCAATAAGTTTTTTTGTCTCCTGTGCATCCTTATGTTCATCAAGATATACTATGGCTATATCAGCGCCTTCTCTGGCATAAGATAACGCAACTGCTTTACCAATGCCACTATCACCACCTGTAATTAAGGCAACTTTATTTATTAATTTTCCAGAGCCTATACAATTTGGATCATCAAAAATAGGCATTGGATTCATAAGTGATTCGAGTCCAGGTTGTTTATCTTGTTTTTGCTCAGGTACGCTGGTAGGAAAATTAAAGTTTTCATTCATAACAATAGCTCCTTCTTTAAATCAAAATATTTTGTAGACATAGTTTATGATAAATCTCTATTTATATTCATTTCTTATTAAACCTATAACTATTATGTTGCAATAGTTTTTATAATAATTAGAAGAATAGCAAGAAGAGTCGAAATATGATATAATTAAAAAATATGAGTGCAACGAACAATTAAATTAAAATAAATATAAAATTGAAGTTGATATAAGTGAAACAAATTTATTTATACATAAAGACCTATAAAGTCAGAGTTAAAATGAAGATTAATCAGCCTAAATATACTCATATGACTAATAAAGGGTGGTTTCTTAGATGCAATATAATCATGTACGAAAGTTGTTGTTTCCAATTTTCAAGAAGATTCATAACAGGATATCAGTGATTTGCGACATTTAAAGTTCAAGACGACCACTTTCAAAGGAGAAAACAATGTTATTCGAAAATTTAAATCTCATTACACCAATAAAAAAAGCCTTAGCAACGGAAGGGTATGTAGAAGCTACACCTATACAAGAGGCATCTATTCCTAGTATATTGGCAGGAAAAGACTTTCTAGGATGTGCTCAGACAGGAACTGGAAAGACCGCAGCTTTTGCTATCCCTATACTTCAAATTCTTTGTGGAAAGCAAAAGGTTATAAAAGGACCTAAAAATATAAAGGCACTAATACTGGCACCAACTAGGGAACTAGCAATTCAAATTGGAGAAAGTTTTGATGCTTATAGTAAGCATATGAATCTTACTAGTGCAGTTATTTTTGGTGGTGTATCACAGAAAAATCAAACTGAAGCATTAAAAAATGGTGTAGACATACTAATTGCAACAACAGGAAGATTACTTGACTTAATGCAACAAAAATTTATTAATATACATCATGTGGAAATGTTTGTGCTTGATGAGGCAGATCGTATGCTTGATATGGGATTTTTGCGTGATGTAAAAAAAGTTATAGCGCAACTACCTAAAATTAGACAAACTATGCTATTTTCAGCGACTATGCCACCAGAAATTTCAAAACTAGTGGATTCTATTCTTGTTGACCCAGTAAAGGTAGCAGTGACTCCTGTTTCATCTACTATTGAAATTATTGAACAATCAGTGTATTTTGTAGATAAGAAGGATAAAAAGCCACTTCTTATACATTTGCTAAAAGACAAGTCCATAATTTCTGCTTTGGTATTTTCAAGAACAAAACACGGGGCTAATAAAATCACTAAGGACCTTAACAATTCAGGAATAGAGGCACAAGCTATTCACGGGAATAAATCTCAAAGTGCTAGGCAACTTGCCTTGAATAATTTTAAGGCGGGAATTACAAGAGTTCTAGTGGCAACAGATATTGCAGCAAGAGGTATCGATGTAGATGAATTAACTCATGTAATCAATTTTGATTTGCCCAATATACCAGAGACTTATGTTCATAGAATAGGAAGAACTGGTAGAGCTGGGCTTGGTGGAGTTGCAATATCCTTCTGTGACGTAGAAGAAAAACCTTTTCTTAAGGATATTCAGAAGCTTATAACAAAATCAATACCAGTAGTGGAGGATCATCCTTATCCTGCGAGCAATGTACCAATAGTGGCCATTAAGGATAATGCAAAAAAAGCTTCTACTGGAAAATCTTCTTCAAACGGTTATGCGAGAAGAAATGGGAAAACTCAAGCGAGAAGTCAACAACCTAGAAATTCTAGGGCATCAAGATAGATATAATAAGATAAAAAGCATAAAGCCAATGATTATATTAAATAATCATTGGCTTTACTAATCCATATTCACATATGGATGAATCCATATTCACATATGGATTCATCCATATTTTAAATTGCATATGGACTTATTTAGTAATCTCCGTTTTTAGCCTTAGCAATACTGCCTACACTTAAAACTATAAATCTTTTGATTAACATAACTAACATCTCCCCACTATGTGTTTAATGTTGGCTAGTTGATTACAGTAATAGTATATCCCAGGTATAAAAATATATACATAAAATCAAAAATAATATAATATTTAAGTTTAAAAAATCATTAGATTTTGCAGAACATCAACAAATATGGTAAAATATATTTAAATGGAAGTGGATTATTTGACTTAAGGAGGGATTATATCATTGCTAGAAAATAATGAAATATACGATTCTATCCTAATAGAATTTAAGCTTAGTAATCCTATTTTAGAAGGAATGAAAAAATCAATTGAGGCTTTAACTAAAGCTAGAAATGACATATGCAAACTTTTGAAGATACCAAAATTTACGTCTGAAATTATAGATTCAAATGAAAAATTGTTTTTCATAAATATAAAAATAAATAAATCAAAAATAGAAGGTTATCAGAAAAAACAAATAGAATTAAATGATAATATTAAAGTGAGCAAACATGAGATTAAGATTATTAAGATTCATTTAAATAAATTAGAAGGTGAACTTGCATTAGAACTACAACAAAGTAGAAAATTAAATCAAGATTTTCGTATTTTTATCAAAAGGGAAAAGTTTAAATTTATAAAGAAGATTATTTTTAAAAATTATAGAAAAGTTTTTTTAAAGTATTCTAACGGACTTTATATAAAAAATAAAATCATGGAATGTAACGAAAGAAAAGAAAAAATACGAAAGAAAAAGCGAAAGTTTGATAACAATCAACAAAGACATAACAAAAAAATAATTATGGATAGAATAGCCATAGCAGAAATGAGAAAAAGTATTATAAAGATGCAAAATCAAATTAGCTTTTTTCTTATAAAAATTGAGAAGTTAGAGCAATATAAAGAAATAGAAAGTAAATTTATATTAGAAGCAGACTATTACCGATCTTGTGCGAAAAGCCCACTCCTTTAGATGTGGGATGGATAGCATTGAACGTTAGCGCAATCATTATATTTATATAGACTAAATATAATGTATAAAATAATTCAAAACATACACAAATAGTACTATAATAAATTCATGGAAAATAAATATAGGAGAACACAAACGACAGTAAGTTTAATCAACTATCATTTTGT
>NZ_JAHLDL010000056.1 GCF_018861315.1 Clostridium bowmanii
GTAACACCCCTTCCCATACCGAACAGGTAGGTTAAGCTTCAATGCGCTAATGGTACTGCAGGGGTAACTTTGTGGGAGAGTAGGTCATCGCCAGGTAACATATATGGATCTTTAGCTCAGCTGGTTAGAGCTACCGGCTCATAACCGGTCGGTCCGGGGTTCGAGTCCCTGAAGGTCCACCATATAAGGGGATATAGCTCAGTTGGGAGAGCACCTGCCTTGCACGCAGGGGGTCGCAGGTTCGATTCCTGTTGTCTCCACCAAAAAAAACAGTCTAATATGGACTGTTTTTTTATTTTGCTAAAAATTATTTTACAACTTGTTTTTTATAGATTTAATAGATGAAAAGTATTACAATGTTAAAGTAATAGTATATAATTTAAACATGAAAGGAGCTTTACGATGTCACTATATAGAGTAAAGCAATTTTACTGGTCCATGGTTTCTAAAATTAATGGTGAAGATATGGATTTTCTCAAAATGTATTTAGAAACTTATGAATTGCAATTATTTAATCAATTACCTACTTATGAGCAAAAACACTGTATAAATGTAGCTAGGGATGTAAAATTAACTTGTAGTCAAAGGAAGTTACAATCAAAAGATTTGATAAAAGTTGCACTGTTACATGATATAGGTAAAATATATAATAGTATGAATCCAATAGATAAAGCTATAATGGTTATAATGCATAAAATAACAAAAGGAAAGATTAGAGCATATAAGAAGAGTAAAAATGTTGATATGTATTATAATCATGGTGATATAGGATATAATTTGTTAAGAAAACAGGGTTACAATGATAGACTTTTATTTTTAGTAAAAAATCATCATAACAATAATATAACAGAAATTGTAGAATTAGATTTATTAAATGAATTAAATTTATTAAAAGAATGCGATAATAGAAATTAAGAAGCTAGAGTATAGTTTCTTTTTTTATTGCAATCATATAGCACTTTAATAAGTACTATATTAACAAAATAAATATTTTTATTTTAGGTATTAATAACATATAAAGTATTTCTAATAACATATAAAAAGTGATAGAATATAATTAAATACAGAAATTAGGAGGATAAAATGAATTCAAAGGAAAGAAGAGCATATATTACAAATTTACTAATTAAAAATAGTAGTACATATAAAGGTCAGTTTTTAGCAGAAGAATTAGGCGTTACAAGGCAAGTTATAGTAAAAGATATTGCAATTACAAGAGCAGAGGGAGTAAACATAATTGCAACTCCAGAAGGCTATTTAATACCAAATGAAGAAAGTAATTATGTAAGGAGAGTAATAGCAGTTTCACATAGCAAGGAAGACATATACGACGAGCTTGGGTGCATTGTTAAATTCGGTGGAGTAGTAGAGGATGTAACAGTAGAACATTCACTATACGGTGAAATAAGAGCCATGCTCATGATAAAAACTATTATGGATATCGAAAAATTTACAAAAAAATTTGAAGAATTTAATGCGCAGCCATTATCTTCCTTAACCAATGGTGTTCATTTACATACAATAAAAGCGGATAATGAGGAAATTATAGATTGTATTATAAAAGAATTAAAAGATAAAAATTATTTGGTTTCTGATTAATTTAATTATAGATGAGATTATTTTAATTGACCTAAAGGAGTAGATATTATGGAAAATGTTGCACTTTTAAAATGTATGGAATATGAAGTTGATTTAATAGAAAAGAAGTTAAGAGAGGGTTTTGAACTATTAGGTGGAGATGAATTCTTGAAAAAGCTTATACCAAAGAATAGCAGGGTGCTTTTAAAGCCTAATATGCTAAGTGTTGAGAGTAAAGACTCACTTGTGGTAACTCATTATGCTGTTTTTGAAGCAGTTATTAGAATTATAATGGGATATTCTAATAATATTAGCTTTGGTGATTCTCCTGGTTTTGGAGATTCAAGGAAAGCAGCAGAGAAGTCTGGACTTATGGAAGTCGCTGATAAATATGGAGTTAAATTTGAAGATTTTAAAGAATCTGTACATGTTAAATTAGACAACTCTATTTTATGTAAATCTTGGAATATAGCTAAAGCTGCTTATGAGGCAGATGTCGTTATATCATTACCAAAACTTAAAACACATGCTATGGCATATTATACAGGAGCTGTAAAAAATCAGTTTGGGTGTATACCTGGATCGCAAAAGGCAACTTGGCATACAAGAATGCCTGATGCAAATAATTTTTGCAAAATGCTACTAGATTTAAATACTGCAGTTGGGGCTAATTTTGCTATTTTAGACGGTATAATTGCGATGGAAGGTAATGGGCCTAAAAGTGGAGATCCATACAAAATGAATACTCTAATTATGGGTAAAAGTTTAACTGCTGTAGATTCTGTTGCAGTTAGGCTTATAGGTTATGATAATCCTTTAGATACACCTGTTTTAAAAGAGGCTTATGATAGCAAATGGGGAGCAGTGCTTCCGAGAGATATAAACATCATTGGTGAAGAACTAGAATCTATGAAAGCTAAGAACTTTAAACTATGCAGAAAGGGGGGTAGCTTCTATTTTATAAGTCCCGGAGTAACTAATTTTCTAAGAGGAATGATAGCACCAAACCCAACACTTATTAAAGATAAATGTATAGGCTGTGGAAGATGTGCAGAGATATGTCCAGAAAAGCCATTGGTAATTGAAATGGTGAAAAAAGGAGACATATTAAATCCTAAATGGAATATGCATGAATGTATAAGATGTTTTTGCTGTCAGGAATTATGTCCAGTCGGTGCAATAGAAACTAAATATTCAACTTTAGGTAAATTATTAAAATTCGATAAGAGGTGATTTTTATTAAGAAAAATAAAACCATAGCCCTCATATCAGGAATAATAGTAATAATTATAGCCTTTTTAGGAAATATAGTTAATATACTAATAAATATACAATGGTTTCAAGAATTAGGATATATATCAGTATATTTAACTAAATTATCAGCAATTCTAAAGCTAATGGTACCTTTGTTTATAGTGAGTTATGTTGCAATATGGACATACTATAAAACCCTTAAAAGTAGCATTTTAAGATGGAAAAAGGTTGTTGAAGTAAATAAGAAAAATGAAAAGTTGGAGCATAGAATTAGTATATTAGTAAATATTATAATCTCTTTTGTAATATCTATAAGGTTTGCATCCAACTATTGGTATACAATACTTCAGTTTTCCAATGCTACAAGTTTTAATTCTGTAGACCCACTATTTAAAAAGGATATTTCGTTTTTTATATTCAAATTACCATTAATTGAATCATTATATGCAACATTCATAACATTACTGGCCTTCTTAGTGGTTATTACGGTGATAACATATATTGTACTGACAGCAAAGGACCATATATTATATAGAAAAAAACAGCATAAATTTACTAAATTTAAAAACTTTAAGAGTGGAATAACTAAATTTGCAGGAAAGCAGCTTGCAGTTGTATCTTCAATAGTATTATTGCTAGTAGCTTTAGGCTATTTAATAAAAACCTGGGAATTAGTATACTCACCAAGAGGGATAGTATTTGGAGCAAGTTATACAGATGTACATGTAACCTTAAGATTTTTTCAAGTAATAGCAGTAGCATCTTTTGTGGCAGCCATAATTACATTTATAAGTATCTTAACATATAAAGCAAAACCCATAATTGTATCTATTATTGTTATTGTTATACTAATCATAGGGGAAAATATAGCATCAACTTCAGTTCAAAAATTTCAAGTTCAATCAAATGAAAAAACTTTAGAAAAACCATATATTAAGTATAATATAGATAGTACAAGAAAAGCTTTTAATATCGATGCTATACAAGGAGTGTCTTTCGAAATAAATAATAATTTAACTAAAGAGGACATCAATTTAAATAAAGATACTATTGATAATATAAAAATAAACTCTTTTAAGCCAGCTTTGGAATTTTATAATCAATTTCAATATATGCGATTTTATTATGGATTTAATGATATTGATATTGACAGATATAATATCAATGGAAAGTATACTCAAGTGTTTATTGCGCCAAGGGAAATAGATTTGGATTCATTAAAAGATAATTCTAACACTTGGCAAAATAGACATTTGGTTTATACTCATGGATATGGTGTGGTTATGAGTAAAGTTAATTCGGTAACCAGTGAAGGCCAACCAGATTTCATAATTAACAACATTCCACTGGAGAATAAGACAAGTATAAAGTTAGATAATCCTAGAATATATTTTGGTGAAAAAACCAATGATTATAGTATAGTTAATACAAAAATTGGAGAGCTAGACTACCCTAAGGGTGGAGAAAACCAGATGAATAACTATGAAGGAAATGCTGGTATAAATATGAGTTTCGTAAATAGAATTTTATTTGCAATAAATAAAAAAAGCACTAAGTTTTTATTATCCAATGATATAACTTCTAATAGTAAGATATTAATTAATAGAAATATAGTTGAAAGAGTAAATAAAGTTGCTCCATTTTTAACATATGATAGCGATCCATACGTTGTGCTTAATGAAGGAAAATTATATTGGATTATAGATGCCTATACAACTTCTGATAGATATCCGTTTTCACAGCCACAAAAGGGTGTGAATTATATTAGAAACTCAATTAAAGTTGTTATTGATGCAGTAGAAGGAACCCCTGAATTTTATATAGTTGATAAAAGTGATCCTATAGCAAACAGCTATTCAAAAATATTTCCAAAACTGTTTAAGACTTCGGAGTCAATTCCTATTGGCATAAAAGAACACTTAAGATACCCAGAAGACATATATAGTATACAATCTAATGTACTTGGAAGGTATCACATAATAGATCCTGGAGTATTTTATAATGGAGATGATGTATGGTCTATAGCTAATAACCAAGAGAAAGTTGAAGGTAAAAAACAGATAAAAGAAGCTTCTTACTCAATAATGAAATTGACCCAGGAAAGTAAAGAAGAAATGGTTTTGCTTGAATATTTTAATACTAAAGATAGGAATAATATGGTAGCACTAATTGGAGCAAGGATGGATGGAGATAATTATGGAAAAATGGTTTTATATAAATTTCCACCAAAGCAAACAGTATATAGCCCAGTACTATTTAAGCAAAAGATGAATCAGGATACAATAATATCAAAAGAATTATCATTTTGGAATACACAAGGCTCAGAAGTTCAATTTGGAGAAACCACTATTATACCAATTAAAAATTCACTTCTTTATGTAGAACCTATGTATTTGAGAGCAAAAGGAGAAAAAAGTATACCAGAGATGAAAAGGGTAGTGGTGTCTTATGGTGACAAAATAATTTTAGCTACTAATATACAGTCGGCATTAGAGCAGATATTTGATTATGACATTAAAACCAATATATCAGAAACAGAAGTTAGTTCAAATATAGATTCAAAAGCATTAGAAAATATAAAAATTGCCAAAGAATTGTACAACAAGGCATTGAAAGCGCAAAAAAAAGGTGAATGGGCTAACTATGGTATACTTATAAAAGAGTTAGGTGATACTTTAGATAGAATAGTTAAGTAAAATATATGTAAATCTATTTATGATAATGGAGCCATATTAAAAAAATATGAGTTTTTTAGCTGAATCATATTAAATTACACCAACATAAAATGGTATATAAGGATATATATAGTTATATGTCCTTATTTTTGTGGCATGATTTATTTTAATTTATATGATAATGCATAGAATGTGATAAATATTGTATAAAACAAAGGAATATGAAATAAAATGTCGAATAAGTTTATATATAAGAGAGTATGATAATATGAGGGGTATATTATGAAATATATAAAAAGTAATTTGTATAGAAATAGTAAAAATTCATTATGTATAGGTACAGATGTTTTAAATATAAGTAATTTACCACAAATAATAAAAAAGTATATTTCTTATGCTCTTATTAAGAGAGAAAAGATTATATTTTTTACAGATGATATCTTTTATAAAGATATTGAAAAGAATTTTAGTAGTGATGGAGATTTAATAAGTCATAATATAAATACAGGTAAATTTAAAATAAAAACATATAATATTTCTAACTTTGACTATGAGTCTAAGGAATTTAAAGATATAATTGATATTATTTCTGTTGAAAAACAAAATTTAAAAATAATATGGGATTTTAAAAATGTAATAAGAAGAGTTGGAAAATTTGAAACTGTAATTAAGTGCGTTGAAAAAATAATAAAGTATTCAAAAGATAATGTTTATAATATGGTTTATATTGACAATAGTGCTCACAACTTTAATAGATTATATAGATTTAGCAATCTATTTGAAATATTAATTATTATAGATAGAAATAAAGAAATGGAATTTAGAAATAAAGATGAAATAGAAAAGGCAATATGGATGCTTCAATCTAATTCACAATTAAAATACCAAAATAAAAATTTACTTTTATTTAATGATGTTTTTTCTAATATACCTAAAAGTACAGATGAAAATGAGTTTAAAAAAATTATTATGAGTAAAATCAAGGATGTATGTGACGTGGATTTTTGTATTTTACATAGTTGTCTTAAAGAGCAAGAAAATATAATATCCATGGATAGCTATTATGGAATAACTAAGAAGCATAAGTTCTATTTAATAAATGACGCAGAAATAATTCAGTACATAAATAAATACAATGAAATTGCATTAAATGGCAATGTTGATATATTGTTAAATGCAAGTGAAATAAATGATCCAAAATTGATAGAAAAATTTAAATTAATAGGTATAGTAAGCTATATGGCTATAGCAGTAGAATATTACGATATAGCGAGTGGTGTAATATGGATAGGAAGATATGAGAATAACAAAGAGTTATCTAAAAACAATATAGGACATTTAAAATCTATATGCAAGGCAGCTTTTTATTTAATTCAGGAGCAAAAAAGATTTTCTGATATGCAAAACAGACTAATACAAAACGAAAAACTGAGAGCTATGGGTGAAATGGCTGCAGGAATTACTCATGATATTAATAATATACTTACTCCAATTTTAGGATCTGTTCAACTTTTAAAAGATACAATTCAGGAAAAAGAAATTTTAAAAACACTTAGTGTTATTGAAATTTGTGCCTATGATGGAATGAATATCACGAAGAGAGTTAAAAGGTTAACTAAAAAATATAATAATGATGATTTAGAAACATTCAATATAGATAGTGCAATAACAGATGCCATAGACTTAACTAAAAGTAGGTGGTTAACAGAAAGCATCTTTAAAGGTATAAAAATAAAAATAATAAAATCATTAAAATCCAATGAATCGGTACAAGGGAATGTAACAGAAATAAGAGAGGTATTTATTAACATAATAGCAAATGCTGTAGATGCAATGCCCAGTGGCGGAAAAATAGAGGTCATTACAAAAAATAAAGCCAGCAGCGTTATTATAGAAATAAGAGATAATGGAACGGGAATGAACCAAGAAATTCAAAAAAAAATATTCGAACCCTTTTTCACTACAAAAGGTAATAATGGTTCTGGGCTTGGATTAAGCATTTCTTACAATATAATAATTTCACATAAGGGTAGTATAAAAATTGAAAGTGAAGAAAATGTAGGAACGTCTTTTGTTGTTAAATTACCTATATGTGAAAATAAAAGTATGAGTGAAGTCAAGCTATCAAGGAATGTAATTAATTTTCAGGGAAATGTACTTGTTATTGATGATCTGGAACAAATAAGAACTGTTGTTGCTAGTATGATAAAGTCAATTTCTAAATGTAAAGTAAAAACCTGTGGATGTGAAGCAATAGATTCAGAGTTAATAAGGCGAAAATATGATATAATTGTATGTGATTTTACTATGCCGAGTATTAATGGATTGCAAGTTGCGCAAAAAGTTAAGGAAGTAAATAAAGGGTCTTATTTTTGTCTAATGACTGGATGGGTTGGTTCTTTTGAAGGTCAAGAAATGGATAATGTTGATTTTATTTTAAATAAGCCTATAAATAAAGATAGTTTAAAAGAATTGTTTTTTGATTATAGCATAAGGAATTAAGTCTTTTGAAAATATATTATGAATCATTTTTAAAAAAGGTTATAATAATAAAGTGAAATAAAAGAGTTTTGTTTTACGGTGGAGGATTACTATGGATTATGATGTACTTATTCTAGGTGGAGGTATTATAGGTTGTGCTGTGGCTTATGAAATATCAAAATATAATCTTAATATAGCTGTTATTGAAAAAGATTATGATATAGCTGATGATGTATCATTAATAAACACAGCTATGGTATACGATGGTGTTGAAAGTGAAGACACTTTAACAGCAAGGCTTGAACGTATGGGAAATAAAATGATGGATACTATAAGCGCTAAATTTAATGTTCCTTTTAAAAGGTGTGGCTCCCTAATAATTGCTCAAACTGATGAACAAGCTGAAATGATTGATAAAACATATAAAAGGGCAATAGATAGGGGAACTAAGGATGTACAACTTTTAGAATCTAAATACATATATGAAATGGAACCGAATTTAAATGTTCATATAAAAAAAGGACTATATTCTAAAAATACAGGTGTTATTTGCCCTTTTGACTTAGCATTAGCATATGGAGAAGTAGCTTTTGATAATGGTGTAAAATTCAAATTAGAGGAAGAGGTAATAGACATCCAGGAAATATCAAAAGGATTTAAAGTTATTACCAATAAAAATAAACTCACATGCAAAATGGTAATAAACACTACTTCTTCAGAAAATTACAGTATAGCAAATGAAAAAAAAATAGATATAAATAATTATAAATCAATATTAAAATATATATTGTTAGATAACAATGATAAAAAAAGATTTTCGCATGCATTATTTATGTTTAATTCTAAAGGCGAGCGAATTTATACACTTCCGACCATTGAGGGAGATACTGTTGCTGCTATTAGCACAAAAGATAACGTTAGTTACAATGAAGCAATAGATAGGGTATCTAAGATAACAAGTGGTGTAGATAACCTGGATGTTAAAATGTTTTTGGATTGGCCTTTTTTTGAGGAACCTATAGTAATAGACGATAGTGGCATAGATGATGGAATTATTCAAATTAAAGGAAAACACTATGGGCAAGTAACTATGACACCTGCTATAGCAAGCATTGTATGTGAGAGTGTAGTGAGTAAGATGCAATGTAAGTTGAAAAAAGATTTTAATGATAAAAGGCGCGAAAGTTATAAGTTTAGGGAATTATCTGATGAGGAAAGAAAAAAAATTATTGTGATAGATAAAAAATATGGTAAAATAATATGTGCCTGTGAAAAAGTTACTGAAGGTGAAATAGTGGATGCTATAAGGAGGCCTTTAGGTGCAAGAACCGTAGAAGGAGTTAAACGAAGAACAGGTGCTGCCTTCGGAAATTGTCAAGGGTCACATTGTTTAAATAAAATTGTTTCTATTTTAGCAAGAGAAACGAATAAACAGATGACGGAAATAGTTAAGGACTCAAAAGATTCTAATATTGTACGTTGTAGAATAAAAGAGTTTGATAGTATGTAGGAGATGAGTTTATTTGATGGTAGAAAATGAGTTTGGTTCTAATGAAAATGAAGCTATATTAACAACTTTGGTTAGGATAAAAGGCTCTAATCTATATAACGTAGTCCCGGTTAAAAGTAGTAAGTCTATTAATAAGAATTTATGGATTGAATGCTCAAAAGCATTAAGTAGAATACATGTAGGCCCGCCTCTAAAAATAGGGGATGTGGTGTGTAAGAATATACTTAATACTGGAGTCGATATTATATGTACAAAAAATATAGAAATAAATAAGTAATAAAAATAATTTTACAATAAATTGGACTATTAAAGGAAAATTTTATAAATACATATTGACTTTGTAAAAGGTAAGATGTAAAATTACTGTTAAAATAAACGATGTTATTATTTAAATAATAATATAAGAATATAACTTAATAAAGAATAAAACCTATGATGAGGTTAGTAACAAAATATAAAGGTTAAGAGAGTCAGTGCTTGGTGAAAACTGATACCTTTAGTTTTGTGAATCCACCTCCGAGGGACTGTAAAAGCAGTACGGTATAACCGTTACATTTGTTAAAGAGGATTGAATATTTATATTTAATCAAGTAGGGTGGCAACGCGGAGTCTTTCGTCCCTTTTTCATGGGGATGAAGACTCTTTTTTTATACTCAAAAATCACTAAGTCATCTAAAATAGACTTCAAAATACAAGACAAATAATAATATATTTAAGGAGGAATAGTTATGTTAGACTTAAAAAGAATAAGAAATAATCCAGAGGAAATAAAAAAATTAATGGCAAATAGAGGTGAAAATTTTGATTTAGCTATAATTGATGAGGTTGTAGTACTTGATAAAAGAAGAAGAGATATATTAATGGAGGTTGAAGAATTAAAAAACAGAAGAAATACTGAATCTGCTCTTATACCAAAACTTAAAAAAAGTGGAGAAAATGTTGAAGAAATTATGGTGGAAATGAAAAAACTTTCAGATGAAATTAAAAATTTTGATGTTGAATTATCTGAGGTGGATGAAAAAATTAAGTTTATTATGTTAAGAATTCCGAATATACCGAGTGTAAATGTACCAGAAGGTGATACAGAGGAAGATAATGTTGAAATAAAAAAATGGGGACAGCCAAAAGACTTCAAATTTGAAACTAAAGCTCATTGGGATTTAGGAATAGATAATAATATTTTAGATTTTGAAAGAGGCGGTAAAATTACTGGTTCAAGATTTACAGTATATAAAGGCCAGGGAGCAAGACTTGAAAGAGCATTAATAACATACTTCTTAGATCTCCATGTTGATATAAATGGATACACAGAAATATTGCCCCCATATATGGTTAACAGGCAAAGTATGATAGGAACGGGTCAATTACCCAAATTTGAAGAAGATGCGTTTAAAGTGGCTAATACAGACTATTTTTTAATACCTACAGCTGAAGTCCCTGTTACAAATATATATAGAGATGAAATATTAAATGGTCAAGATTTGCCTATAAAACATGTTGCTTATAGTGCTTGTTTTAGACAAGAAGCAGGTTCAGCAGGTCGTGATACTAGAGGTCTTATAAGACAGCATCAATTTAATAAAGTAGAACTTCTTAAATTTACAAGACCTGAGGATTCTTACTCAGAACTTGAAAAATTACTAGTAGATGCAGAGTCAGTATTACAAGGGCTTAACCTTCCTTATAGAATAGTTAAGATATGTAAGGGTGATTTAGGATTTACAGCAACATTCAAATATGACATTGAAGTTTGGATGCCAAGTTATAATAAGTATGTTGAAATATCTAGTTGTAGTAATTTTGAGGACTACCAAGCAAGGCGTGCAAATATTAGGTATAGAGATGATAAAAAAGATAAGCCTAAGTATATTCATACACTAAATGGATCAGGAGTAGCAGTAGGTAGAGCATTAGCTGCAGTGCTTGAAAACTATCAAAACGAAGATGGATCAGTAACTATTCCAGAGGCTTTAGTGAAGTATATGGGCGGGAAAACAACAATCACAAAATAAAGAGTTAAGATAATATATTTACATCATAATAGGCATAAATAAACAACTTTGATATTTATTATTAAGTTGTTTATTTATTATACAAACAACTCATTATACAACAAACATATAAATGTGTTGACAGGGGATATTTATGCTGATATAATAAATCTTGTTGTTGCATATGGAGGAATGGTCGAGTTGGTTTAAGGCACCAGTCTTGAAAACTGGCGTACGTGTGAGCGTACCGTGGGTTCGAACCCCACTTCCTCCTCCATTTTTTTTATAAACACATATAAATTAGCTATGGAGAAATACTCAAGTGGCTAAAGAGGCGCCCCTGCTAAGGGTGTAGACTGGGTAACCGGTGCGAGGGTTCAAATCCCTCTTTCTCCGCCAGAACATCTAACAATTGTTAGATGTTTTTTATTTCTTTTATTATGACAAAAACAATAAAATTTAACAAATACATTGACATGCTATATTTATGCTGATATAATAAAACTTGTCGTTAGGATATGGAGGAATGGTCGAGTTGGTTTAAGGCACCAGTCTTGAAAACTGGCGTACGTGTGAGCGTACCGTGGGTTCGAACCCCACTTCCTCCTCCATTTTTTTTATAAACACATATAAATTAGCTATGGAGAAATACTCAAGTGGCTAAAGAGGCGCCCCTGCTAAGGGTGTAGACTGGGTAACCGGTGCGAGGGTTCAAATCCCTCTTTCTCCGCCAGAACATCTAACAATTGTTAGGTGTTTTTTTTAGTGCTATCCTTAAATATCTAATCTATTAAATTGCATAATAAACCCATAATTTATTGAAATAAAGATAAATAAAAGGTATAATTATTGTATTAAAATAATTTTAAAGCAATTAATAAGGAGAAGTTATGCTAAAAGGTAATAAAGTATTATTGAGAAGTGTTGAAAGAAGAGATTTAAATATATTTTATGAGATTTGGTGTGATGAAGAGGTTAGAAAACTCGACGGTAGTTTTGTATTACCTCCCTCTAAAGAAGATATATTAAATAATTTTAATAAATTTGTTAATATTGATAAAAAATATATTAGCATTGTTAATGAAAAAGGAGTAGTTGTAGGATACATAACATATAAAGAAATTAGTGGATGCAAGAATGTATATGTATTAGGTATAGCCTTAGGTCAAAATTTTTGGAACAGAGGATATGGACAAGATTCTATAAAGGTTTTGTTAAAATATTTATTTATGGATATGGCTGCATATAGAGTGGAACTAGAAGTACTGGATTTTAATTTAAGAGCCATTCAGTGTTATAAGAAATGTGGTTTTATAGAAGAAGGAAAGAAGAGAAAGACATGCTTTTCCTATGGGAGTTATAGGGATATAATTATTATGGGAATTCTTAGAGATGAATTTATAGGTGGTAGTTTATAAATTACCCTTTACTCTTAAGGCGTAATATGCTAAAATAATAATGATGTTTATGCGTTGGTAGCTCAGATGGATAGAGTAGCTGGCTACGAACCAGTTGGTCGCAGGTTCGACTCCTGTCCGACGCACCACTCAAACCCTACAAACACTAAGTTTGTAGGGTTTTTATTTTGCCTTAAAATAAAGTTTTGCCCTCTTTTTTGACCCTTATAGTTTTTTATACATAAAAAAATGAGGGCTATTTTACCCCCATTGTTAAGTATAAATCATTCAATTTTTGTGAAGCTTTTTTCTTCATACTATACAATACATGGGTATAAGTATCTAGGGTAATAGAGATAGTGGCATGCCAAGGCATCTCATTGGCTGGAGGATGGTATGAATATCGTTCAGATTTCATTTTTGCTGGGACATGAACAGCTCCAGACGACAATGGTGTATCTCGACATAACGACAGAAGATTGTGCAAAAGCACTTGCTACTCTAGAAAACGAAAATGATAGAAAAGTGACTTTGAAATGGAAAAACACAGATGGCTCATTGATAAATTTTTGTGGGCTTTTCAATAATAATAAATGAAAATAAAATCCAAACCTTTTTTATTCCCAATCAAGTAAAATCAGGTATTTGTTTAAAAAGGTTTGGATTTTATAAAGGTTTGGATAACTTAAAAAATCCAAACGTTTGGATTTTGTTCGGCATACTTTTTCAGTCCATTCACTAGAAAAAATGGTGGCTGATGGGCAGGATATTTATTGTGCACTTCCAGTCTTAAGCACTTATTTAGGGCATGTGGAATAGAAAGTACAGAAGGCGGTTCTTTCCAATGTTAGTTGAAACGTGTACTAAAATGTAGTATAATGGAATAAGTAGAACATTAGAAAAGAGGCCATTTTATGGATGAAATTATAAAGTTATTAGATAAAAATTTAGACTATGAAAGTCATACGATTATAGATGA
>NZ_JAHLDL010000057.1 GCF_018861315.1 Clostridium bowmanii
TTACTCAAGCTCATTACATACTTTTTAGTCTTACGACTAAAATTACTTCTTTATCTAAAGTAATTAACTGGTCTAACGAAATATTATTTCGTTATTTTACCTATTTCTCTGTTTAATTTTCAAAGACCAATTTACTTTGCCATCATGTGACGACTTTTTTAAGTATAATTCTTTTTTTGTTCATTGTCAACTATTTTAATAAAATATTTAATAATGAATTTTTGCTTTATCACTATAAACTTAAAGTTAAGTTTTAACTGTATGTTTCAACGACAATTAATATAATATCATATGTATAACTCCATCTTTGTTTATAATCATTCATTTTTTTCAGTTTATTTCCATATATATAGTTAATGCTATCATATCCTTTATTTTTCTTATAATGATACACTTGGAACATTTGTTGTGCATTTAAAACTTAATAAGAACCCCAGTAAAATAATATCTATTTACCGAAGTTCTTATTAAACGTTATATTCACTGCAATTCCATTACTATTTCCTTAAATTTATTACCTCTTACCTCAAAATTCTCAAACATATCAAAGCTTGCACATGCTGGTGACAATGTTACTATATCGCCAGGCCTCGAAACTTCTTTAGCTTTATAAATTGCTTCATTAAAATCTTCAGCTAGTATAATTTCTAAAGAAATTTTCTTTTCTTTTAATAAAGACTCAAAAACTTCTTTTATTTTATATTTAGTAGTACCTACGAGTATTAGTATTTTAATATTTAAGTAGCCTTCTTCTGCTAGTGGCTCAAAAGGTATTTGTTTATCATATCCTCCGGCAATTAATATAACTGGTTTTTCAAATGCTTTAATACTTGCTATTGTCCTTGTTGGACTAGATGCTATGGAATCATTATAATACTTAACTCCATCTACTTCCCTCACGAATTCACCCCTATGAGGCACCCCCGTAAAAGTGGTAGCTACTTCTCTCATGCTTGCAACTGATACTTCATCTTGAGTTGCACAAAAGGCAGTTAACATATTCCCCACATTATGCATTCCTTTTAGCTTTATTTCATCACGATTACATACTACCTTATTCATAATAAATAATTCGTTATTTTGAAAATATGCACCATCTTCAAGTTTCTTTATTAAGCTAAAGCACCTAACTTTTCCCTTAGCCTGCTGCCTAAGTTTATAAGTCAATGCATTATCCCTATTAAGTACAATGAGACCATCTTTACTTTGATATTTAAATATGTTCTTCTTTGCATCTATATATTCTTCCATATCTTTATGAATATCGAGATGATTTGGGCTTAGGTTTGTTACTACTGCTACATCTGTAGAAACGTTCATAGTCATAAGTTGAAAACTTGAAAGTTCCAATACTACTTTATCATCACTACTTATTTCTTCAATATTAGCAAAAAGTGGAGTTCCTATGTTACCTCCAACCCAAGTTTTATATCCTTCTTTTTTTAATATATTATATATAATTGTAGTTGTGGTTGTCTTTCCATCACTACCAGTTACCCCAAAAGTTTTTGCAGGACAATATTTTATGAACTCTTCCATCTCTGATGTTATATATGTTCCTGCTTCTTTTGCTTTTAATAGCGCAGGATTATCTATCCTTATAGATGGTGTTTTAAAAATAACATCGAAGCCCGCTAAGTCATCCAAGTAATCATCACCTAAAATTAACTTTACCCCGTTTTTTTCAAATTCAGTTGCTACTTGTCCAAGCAAGCTATAAGATTTTCTGTCAAAAGCCGTAACACTAGCCTTTAGCTTCACTAAAAAATGTATCAAAGGAATATTACTCACTCCAATACCCACAACACCAACACTTTTGCCTTTTATAAACTCTTTAAATTCGTTAAAATCTTTCTTCATATAACCCTCCATGTACTTTTTATAGGTTTCATATTAAATTATTAATTTCAGAACTTTGTTTGTAATAATTATACCACTTAAATCATTACCTGTGGTACTGCAATATTCACGACTTCATAAGGATATTTATATTATTTAAATTTATGAAAAAAGATAGCCTATAGTATAAATATAGCCCATCCTTGGCCTTTTTTATACTACACGCTATCCTCTAAAGCAAACTAGCAATTATAATTTAAAACTGTAGTTTTTCTTCTATGAATTTTTCGAGCTCATCTATATTTAGTCTTATTTGATCCATTGTATCTCTGTCCCTAACTGTTACCGTATTGTCTTCTAAAGTATCAAAATCAACAGTTATACAGTATGGAGTTCCTATTTCATCTTCTCTTCTATATCTCTTTCCTATACTTCCAGCTTCATCGTAGTCTACATTAAATTTCTTGCCTAGCATAGCAAAAACTTCATTCGCTTTTTCTGATAATTTTTTACTAAGTGGCAAAACAGCCGCCTTAAAAGGTGCAAGTGCTGGATGTAAATGAAGCACTGTTCTACAGTCTCCCTCTTTACCACCTTTAACTTCTTCTTCATCATATGCATCAGCTAAGAATGCAAGGACAACTCTATCTGCACCGAGTGATGGTTCAATACAATAGGGTACATATTTCTCATTAGTAATAGGGTCTAGGTAACTAAGGTCATTGCCGGAGTGTTCCATATGCTTCTTTAAATCATAATCAGTTCTATCGGCAACTCCCCATAATTCTCCCCATCCAAAAGGAAACAAGAATTCTATGTCACAGGTAGCATTACTATAAAATGATAATTCCTCTATACCATGGTCTCTAAATCTTATATTTTCTTTGTTCATTCCCAAATTATATAAAAAATTAGCACAATAATCTTTCCAGTATGCAAACCATTCTAAATCTGTACCCGGCTTACAGAAAAATTCTAATTCCATTTGCTCAAATTCTCTTGTTCTAAAAATAAAATTTCCTGGTGTTATTTCATTTCTAAAAGCCTTTCCTACTTGGCCTATACCAAATGGTATCTTTCTCCTTGTAGCTCTTTGAACATTTTTAAAGTTTACAAATATACCTTGAGCCGTTTCTGGTCTTAAATATATTTCTGATTTCCCTTCTTCAGTTATTCCCATAGAAGTCTTAAACATTAAATTAAATTTTCTAATATCAGTAAAATTTTTCTTCCCACATTTAGGACATACTATTCCCTGTTTTTCCATATAATCCTTTAATTCTTCATTTGTCCAACCATCAGCAGTAGCTACTTCTACTCCAAGTTTAGTCATATTGTCTTCTACTAACTTATCTGCTCTGAATCTAGATTTACAATCTTTACAATCCATTAACGGATCCGAAAATCCTCCAACGTGTCCGGTTGCAACCCATACTTCAGGGTTCATAAGTATAGCGCAATCTACCCCTACATTATATGGAGTTTCCTGAACGAATTTTTTCCACCAAGCTTTTTTAACATTGTTTTTAAATTCAACTCCTAGAGGACCATAATCCCATGAGTTAGCAAGACCTCCGTATATATCAGATCCTGGGAATACAAATCCTCTATTTTTACATAATGCAACAATCTTATCCATGCTTTTTTCTAAAGCCATATTAATACCTCCTAAGTTTTTAATATAAAAAAAAGACTATACCCTAAGGGACGAAAATTAATTCCGCGGTTCCACCCTTATTGGCACAAGCCCTGCTCTAAGTTTTATACACTCCAAAGTTCCTTTCACAATAATACTTTGATTGTTTACACCAACCACAATCTCTCTTAGAAAGCACTACTACTACTCTTCTTTATCATAGTGAAATATTCCATTATATTAATATTATACCAAACTAAATCTTATTGTCAACAATATCACACATAGCATCAACATTGACTTCACTTAATAATATTATTCTACCAAATATGTTAGTACCTCTATCATTACTTCAAAAAAAATAAAAATTGGCTCCGCGAAAAGGATTTGAACCTTCAACCTATCGGTTAACAGCCGAGCGCTCCACCGTTGAGCTATCGCGGATTAATATTACTTCTAATTACACCAATAGTATAACATATACAATTAAAAATTCAATAGTTTTTCTGTTTTTTATTATACTTTTATGTTTTTCATTTTATTAATAAGTATAAAAAGAAAAAAAGATATTTTAGATTAACTAAAATATCTTTTTCAATATACTTATTTAAATTACTGAATTGGTTTCATTGTAGGGAATAGGATAACGTCTCTTATTGAATAAGCATCGGTTAAGAACATTACTATTCTATCAATGCCTATACCAAGTCCGCCTGTTGGAGGCATTCCTGTTTCTAAAGCACTCATAAATTCTTCATCTATTAAATAAGCCTCATCATCGCCTAATTCTCTTTCATTTGCTTGTTGCATAAATCTTTCCCTTTGAACTACTGGATCATTTAACTCGGAGTATGCATTGCAAATTTCACGTCCAAATACAAACCCTTCAAATCTCTCTGTAAACTCTGAATTTCCTCTTTTTTTCTTAGTAAGAGGTGATATTTCTACAGGGTAATCACATAAGAATGTTGGTTCTATTAAGTTTTCTTCTACATATTGTTCAAATAGCTCATTAAGTACATCTGCTTTTGAACAATCTTTTATTTCTTTTTTAAACTCTAAGTGTTTTTCTTTAGCTATTGTTCTAGCTTCCTCATCAGTATTAATTAGCGCAAAATCAACACCTGAATATTCTTTTACTGCATCTACCATAGTAATTCTTCTCCATGGTGGTGCAAAGTCTATTTCAGTGCCTTGATAATTTATTTTTGTAGTACCGTTAATTTTCTCACAAACATAAGCAACCATATTTTCCGTTATTACCATCATATCATTATAATCTGCATAAGCTTCATATAGTTCTATCATTGTAAACTCTGGGCTGTGTCTTATATCCATTCCTTCATTTCTAAAGTTTTTACCCATATCATAAACCTTTTCAAAACCAGCAACAATAAGTCTTTTTAAATATAACTCTGTGGCAATTCTAAGATACATATCAATGTCTAGGCTATTATGATGAGTCATAAATGGTCTAGCTGCAGCGCCCCCTGCTATTGGAGATAAAATTGGTGTTTCAACTTCTAAAAACCCTTTATTATCTAAGAATTCTCTTATATATCTAATTATTGCTATTCTTTTCATAAAGGTCTCTTTTACTTCTGGATTCATTATTATATCTACTTCTCTTTGTCTATATCTTAAATCAGGATCCTTTAAGCCATGCCATTTTTCTGGAAGTGGTTTTAAAGACTTAGCTATAAGCTGAAAATCTACTATATGTAATGATATTTCACCAGTTTTTGTAACAAATGGTGTGCCTGTTACACTTAAAAGATCACCTATGTCAAAACTTTTATATTCTTTTAATTTTTCTTCGCCTACATCATCTATTTTTATGTATAATTGAATTTTACCATATCTATCATGAACATCTGAAAAACCAGCCTTGCCATGAACTCTTTTAGACATAAGTCTGCCTGCTACAATAACTTGTGTACCTACTAACTGCTCATAATTGTCTTTAACCTGTTGTGATGTATGAGTTCTTTCAACTTTGTATACATCAAATGGATCTTTACCTTCTTCTTGTAAGGCAACTAATTTTCGTCTTCTTATGGTTACCTGCTCATTATATTTAGATTCAAGCTCATGTAAACTCTTTTCTTCGTTCTTTCCTTCGTTTGACATTAATATCCCTCCTGATTTTCTCTAGGACAGAAAACAATTGCTAATTATTCGTCTGCACTATTGTTTGTGTGCGTATATTTCTTTAGGGCACCTAACAATTATACCTTGTTTGGTACCCTTATACTCTATAAAAAAATAAATACTTTATAAAACTAACCTCTGCTAACCTCTAATACTTCATATTTACCAATACCATCCGGAACTGTAACTTCTATAATTGCTCCTGCTTTCTTGCCTACAAGCGCACTTCCAACTGGTGATTCATCTGATATCCTATTATCCATAGGATCTGCTTCTGCTGAACCAACAATATAAAATTTTACTTCCTCATTAAATACATAGTCCTTAACTTTAACTATAGATCCTATACTTACTACGTCTTTTTCAATTTCATTCTCATCTATAACACTTGCATTCCTAAGCATATTTTCTAATTGTAATATTCTTCCCTCCACAAATGCTTGTTCATTTTTAGCTTCGTCATACTCTGAGTTCTCAGTTAAATCACCATACCCCAAAGCTACTTTTATCTTTTCTGTTATATCTTTCCTCTTTACGGTCTTAAGAAATTCTAATTCATCTTCTAATTTTCTTATTCCCTCATAGGTCATTACGTGTTTTTTTGGTTCGCTCATTTCTTTCTCCCCTTTTAAATTTTTATTAAATAATTTAGTAATTATTCTTAATACCGCTACAAAATAATAAAATTTAAACTTTTACTCCCGCCATAATACTTTTTTTAAAATATAGGGAATTAGCGAAATTTATATAATATTGGATTGTTATTCTAATAATAAATTATTGGGGCTTAAATTCATTATTAGAATAACAATCCATGTAACTAATTAACATATTATAAGTCAGCTCATTAATATTGTCAATATGTTCTACGATAAAAATACTAACATATTACATTATTGTTGAATTTTATTTCTTTTAGGTATATACCATTATACTTAAGGGCTTTTTCAATATCTCGCTCTTGCATCTGACATAATACTGATGCTATGAGTTCCAATGAAAAATCAACTTTTAAAGTACTCCAGGGCACATTATAACTTACATCATTTACAGCTACAATATTATTTCTTACCACCATACTATTATCTATAAGCCATACTAATTTTCCAGAACTAAATTCCATATTTTTAGATGAAATAATAAAATCCGATATTTTAGTAGCATAGAGTTCATCATTTGTGACAATGGGCGATACTCCAAAATTAGCAGTGATATAATCTGCAAGTCTTCTAGCTTTTACTAAATCTTGCGACAAAAATACAATATATTTGCTTCGCCTGGCTAGTTCTAAAATAACATCATAATTTATAATATCCACAGCATCATATACCACAATGCAGCAATTTTTCAGGCTCTCGTTTCTAATCCTAAGCATAAGTTGTATACTTTTTATAATGCTAAAAGCCAAAAATCGCTTTTGGAATGAATTAAAATAATTGTAATCCAGAGGTCTTAATGTTTTTACTGATAATTGTACTTGTCTACTTTTACATATTCTTTTAGCATAAGTTATGTTATTTAAGTATGCCTTTTCATTAAAATTAGGTGGAAACTTTACACTAGTCACTTTAACATCTAGTTCTTTAATGTACTCACTACTTATTAACTTTATCTTTCTTTTATCCATAATCTTGCTTAAAAATCCAAATTCATTATAGGATTTATCAATATTTGAAGTTACACTTATAATCGGCTTCATAAAGTATCCACCTTATCAATTAATGTACTATTATCTTATTCAGTATTAATTACATAAATTCATACTTCAATTTTAAAATTATGAAGGTGCCATTTTCAAATACTCTTTATAATCTAAAAGAACCTGTTTTACCTCAAAATAACTCACTTTAGTGTTAATTTTAGACTTTATTTCAGCACAATTGTTAAGACTTTTAACATACCAAGCAGTATGTTTTCTCATTTCTCTAACTGCTTTAATTTCTTCATAATATTTAACTGCTAAATCTAAATGCCTTATGCACATATCTATTTTTTCCACTGGAGTAGGATATACAATCTCTTCACCCTTTAGAGCCTGCTTAATTTCTCTGAAAATCCAAGGATTACCCCTAGCTCCTCTTGCAATCATTATGGCATCACAATTAGTAATTTCCTTAATTCTTATAGCATCCTCTACACAAAAAATATCACCATTTCCTATTACCGGAACTTTAACACTATCTTTTACATCCCTTATAATATTCCAATCAGCTCTACCCTCGTACATCTGCTCCCTAGTCCTGCCATGTACCGCCATAGCATCTATACCTGCATCTTCCATGTATTTAGCAAATTCTACAGCATTGATATTATTTGAGTCAAAGCCAGTTCTAAACTTTACTGTTACAGGTTTTATAGAGACCTTTTTCATTTCTTTTATTATTTCAGCTGCGAGTTTTGGATCTTTCA
Source organism: Clostridium bowmanii (assembly GCF_018861315.1). GTDB lineage: Bacteria > Bacillota > Clostridia > Clostridiales > Clostridiaceae > Clostridium_AD > Clostridium_AD bowmanii. The sequence continues at coordinate 8,036 of NZ_JAHLDL010000057.1, forward strand.
TTAAAGCCGACCCTTCACCATTTTTTACTATCTTAGGAACAGGACATCCCATATTTACATCAACCATGCATATATCAGTCCTTGTATTAAAAATTTCACAAGCACTCGCCATAATTTTAGGATCGTTCCCAAAGATCTGAATAGCCACAGGTCTCTCTACTTCTGAAATCTTCATGAGAGCTTCCGTATTACTACTACCATAATATAATCCTTTAGCACTTACCATCTCAGTATACAAAAGACCACAACCTAATTCTTTGCATAATCCTCTAAAAGCGATGTCTGTTATTCCTGCCATAGGAGCTAAAAAAACATCATTTTCAAATTGAATATCTGATATTTTCATTAAATCATCACCTATTCCTTATTCTTCTCATAAATAATTCTAAGACCTTCTAATGTTAAGTATGGATTGAACTCATCAATAGTAGAAGAATCTTCACTTATTAGTTTTGAGAGTCCTCCTGTAGCTACTACAAACGGCTCTTCTTCTCCCATATTAATCATTTCGCTCTTCATTTTATTAACAATATAATCCACTTGGCCAATATAACCATATATTATCCCAGCCTGCATACTTGAAACAGTATTTTTGCCTATAACTGTTTCTGGTTTTATAAGCTCCACTCTAGGCAGTTTCGCCGCTCTCTCAAATAGTGCATCAGATGCTATTTTTATACCAGGGCAGATAGTCCCCCCTATATAATTAGCATCTTTACTTATAGCGCAAAAGGTTGTAGCTGTACCAAAATCTATCAATATTAAAGATCTTTTATATATTTCATGGGCTGAAACAGCATTAACAATCCTATCTGCACCTACTTCCTTAGGATTATCATACTTTACATTTATTCCAGTCTTAACTCCTGGTCCTACTACAATAGGTGTAAGTTTAAAATATTTTCTTATCATATGTTCTAATGAATACATAATATTAGGAACAACTGAAGAAATTATTACTCCTTTAATATGTCCAATTTTTATGTTGCTCTGATAAAATAACTGCATTACTTGAATTCCATATTCGTCAGCAGTCTTTTGTGCATCTGTAGAAAGTCTCCACTCTACAAGTAACTCTTTTTCTTTAAAAATCCCTAAAACAGTATTAGTATTTCCAACATCTAAAACTAAAATCACTTTATACACCGCCTATATAATATAAAGCAGCTTATAAGCTGCTTTATGTTTTTTCATTGCTAAAAATAGAAGAATAGTATATATGATATAAGTTTAACTATTCTTAATTTAACAATTTAATTTTAACAACTTGACCATATTTGTCAAGTAATTTTTTTATAAAAGCTCCTTGTATTTGTTTACAATTTTCCTTTCCTTTTAGATTAAACTTTCATTTGATGCTTGTTTATGGATATTAGATAAAGAGCTTTATTTTTTAGAATTTAAAAATGTGTATCTATATTATTTCCCAAAAATAGTTAAAAGAATACCTGCTGCAACAGCAGTTCCAATTACACCTGCTACATTAGGACCCATAGCATGCATAAGCAAGAAATTACTTGGGTCGTATTTTTGTCCCACTACCTGAGAAACCCTGGCCGCCATAGGCACTGCTGAGACTCCCGCTGACCCTATTAATGGGTTAACCTTACCCTTTGTAACCTTACACATAATCTTTCCTATTATAACTCCAGCTGCCGTGCTTATAGCAAAAGCAATGGAGCCTATAACAACTATTTTTAAAGTGTCCCAATTTATAAACACATCTGCTTTTGCTGTAGCTCCGACTGTTACTCCTAAAAATATAGTAACTACATTTATTAACCCGTTTTGAGCTGTATCAGATAATCTACCAACAACTCCTGACTCTCTAAACAAATTTCCCAGCATTAGCATTCCAATTAGTGAAGCCACAGATGGAAGCATTAACCCTACTATTAGTGTAACTACTATTGGGAAGATAATTTTCTCTGTTTGCTTAACTTGTCTTAATTGACCCATTTTAACTGTTCTTTCTTTTTCGGTAGTTAATAATCTCATTATAGGCGGCTGTATCAAAGGTACTAAAGCCATATATGAATAAGCTGCCACCGCAATTGGTCCTAAAAGGTGTTTTGCCAACTTACTAGTTAAAAAAATTGCTGTAGGCCCATCTGCTCCCCCTATAATTCCAATTGATGCCGCTTCCTGTGGAGTAAATCCCATGATTATTGCACAAGTAAAAGCAAAAAATACTCCGAATTGTGCACCTGCTCCCATAAGCACACTAGACGGATTGGCTATTAGCGGTCCAAAATCAGTCATAGCCCCTACTCCTAAAAATATTAGAGGTGGATATATATCTAGTTCTACCCCTTTGTATAAGTAATAGAGCAATCCCCCCGCTTCATTTCCATGTGGTCCAGCCATAATGCTCGTCATTGGTATATTTACTAATAGCATACCAAAGGCTATTGGTAAAAGCAGTAATGGTTCAAATTTTTTTCTTATTGCTAAATATACTAATAGGCATGAAAGCCCTATCATTATAAGATGCTGCCAGTCTAATTTTACAAAGCCAGAAGAAAGCCATAGGTCATTTAATACTTGTAAGATATCCATTTATATTACCTCTCCCCTTGTTACTGAATAACCGCCAATATATCTCCCGTATTAACATTTGCTCCATCAGCTACACTTACTTCTATAATCTTTGCATCATGTGGTGCCATAATTTCATTCTCCATTTTCATTGCCTCTAGTATAAATAGCACTTGACCTTTTTTAACATTATCCCCTGAATTAACATTTACTTTAAGCACTGTTCCTGGCATTGGACATTCTATTTTTTCCCCGCTGCTTACTGTTTTTTTAACCTTAGCCTTTGGCGCTGAAGCAACGTTTTCTTGAGATACCTTTGGTGCTATAACAACTTTTTCTTGAGATGCCTTTGATACTGCTACGACTTCCGGGCTGCTAGAAAACCCTCCCATAACCTCTTCAACTTCTACTTGATATGAGATTCCATTAACTTTTACGTTGTATTTTTTCATTTTTACCCCTCCGAACTGTGCCTTTATTTGTCATTTTCAACTGAAGATAGTCCCAAGCCCCAATTGCTATTTACTCTTCTGATCCTCTTTATTTTTAGATTGGACCCTGGTATATCTAGATAAGCAGATAAAGCTGCAGTTATTACAGCCACTACTTCTAAATTCTGTAACGATTGAACTTCTTCTTCTTCTTCTTCATCTTTATCTATCACTTCTTCATCTTCCACTTCTTCATCTTGCTTGCAGCTTACATCTATTTTAGGACTCTTACTCTTCCTTCCTATAAAATTCAAAATAAAACTTTGAAGTTTTATTATATACTGCAGAATAATCAATAAGGCAAAAACAATGGTCATGGCTACTAATGTAGTACTTAATGCATCTAAAACTGAAAATTTCATATGTCTATTCCCCCTATATTAATGTACTTCCATGTTTTTTAGGGTACTTTATTTCTTTTTTACTATAAAGCATGTCTATACTTGCAAAAATCCTCTGTTTTGTTTCTGACGGCATAATAATATCATCAATAATACCTTTTTCCGCTGCTATGTATGGACTAGTTACCTCATCCATGTATTTAAATATTATTTCACTTTCCTTTAATTTAGGATGCTCCGCCTGCATAATTTCATCCCTATGTAAAACTTTTATTAAGGTTTCTGGCTGAGTTACTGATATTTTTGCCGTTGGCCATGCATAGGAAATATCAAAAGCTGCTTCTTTACTTGCAAGAGCTAAATAACCTGCCCCGTAAGCCTTCCCTATAATTAGTGAAACCTTTGGCACTGTTGCCTCAATTAATGAATATATCATTTTTGAAGCATAAGTGGATAAACCGCTTTGTTCTTCAACTAAGCTAACCTCAAATCCATCAGTATCTACTATGCTAAGTATAGGGATATTATAGCAATCGCATATTTTAACAAACCTACTGACCTTTTCCGAAATTTTAATACTTATATTTGTATTCTCCTTTTGCGCATTAGCAATTATCCCAATAGTAATTCCATTTATTTTAGCTAAACTAGTTATAATATTAGACTCCCAATTATTATTTAATTCTATTATACTATCTTCATCAACCAAGGCATTCATTACTTTATATGAGTTTACCTCTTCATTATTTACCAATTCATTCAAGTTATTATTTGAACGATTAATATTAGTGTCCTCTATACCAATTGTAGGAGTTTCCATATTATTAGATGGAATAATTCCAAGAATTTTTTTTACTACTTTAAATGCTTCTGCATCATTTTCTACAACAATTTGAATGCTTCCATTTTCACTACAATTATTTGCACTTGAATACATATTAGCATCTACATATTTCCCTTCTTCATGGGTAATTTTTTTATTTGAACTTATTCCAAGTTCAGAAGTATTATTAACCATTATTGTAAAATCACTCATTGTTGCACTTAATGCCGCAATTCCGAAACATGGACCTGCAATTACCGCTATTTGAGGAACAACTCCTGATAGTCTAGCATTTCTCTTTAATATAGACCCGTAACAAGTTAAAATATCTAATCCCTCTGATAATTTAGCACCTACCGAATCTAAGACCTGTATTAACGGAGCACCCATTTTAATTGCCATATCCATAACGTTACAAATCTTATTACTATTCGCAAGGCTCACAGCTCCTCCATCCACAGTATAATCTTGGCTATATATATATACTAACTTACCATGAACAGTTCCATATCCAGTTATTACTCCCGCACCATTTTTCTCAACCAAAGCACCTATTTCAATAAATGAGCCCACTTCTAAAATAGATTGTATTCTTTCTCTAGCAGTCAATTTGTGTAAGTTATGTTGCATTTTTATTTTAGAATCTCCGCCACCTTGGTGGGAATCTTTTATAGTGTTAATGAGATTATCTACCTTGTACATATCAATACCTCCTATTTATAAAACATCAAATCATCTTCTGCGAAGCTGTAATGTCGTTAAAATTCCACTCACAATGATAGTATCATATGCTATGAATTTTGTATATTTATTTTTGCAAGTAATATTTCATTTTTCTGTTTATTAAAAAAGGCTGCTATAGATATATTCTATAACAACCTTTGTCACATTCAAATCTAATTAGAATAAACCACATATAGTACCATCTTCAAAAGTCCATCTTATGTGCAGCTGGTACCTTTGGAATACCAGGCATTATCATTATATTTCCATGGCAATAATATGTATTTTTCCATCTCATTTCCTTGGTGAATATGGTTATCTATAGCCGCTGATAGTAAATTGTTAGATACAGTTATTGCATACATATCCCCCGTAAAATGTAGATTTATATCTTCCATTGGTACAACCTGAGCATACCCACCACCAGCAGCTCCGCCTATAGCTCCAAATACTGGGCCAAGAGACGGTTCTCTGAGAGTATCACTGCATTCTTACCTTGCTTACATAAAGCTTGTCCAAGCTCTATTGTAACCGTAGATTTTCCTTTCTCTTCAGGAGTTGGGTTGATGTCCGTAACTAATATTAACTTACCATTTTTTATTTTCATTTCTTTTCAGTACCTCAAGAAAATCTTTGCTTTATATTTTCCGTATAAATCAATATAATCCTCAGTTGCAACGACTAATATACATATCATAAGCTTCTATGCGAATCAAGTAGGAGGCTAATCATTATCTGATTAGCCGACCTCTTACACCACCGTGCGTACCGTTCGGTACACGGCGGTTCAATAAAAATTAATGTTTTAATAAATATGTTTCTGATATAGAAACTAATCCTAAATTTTTAAGGTATTTATTGGTTAATGTTTTGTTTAATATAGGA
>NZ_JAHLDL010000058.1 GCF_018861315.1 Clostridium bowmanii
TAATTCTTTATCTAAAGTAATTAACTGGTCTAACGAAATATTATTTCGTTATTTTACCTATTTCTCTGTTTAATTTTCAAAGACCAATTTGCTTTGTCATCATGTGACGACTTCTACTATATTATCAGTTATTCAATCATCTGTCAACAGTTTTTTAAACTTTCGAATTAAAATTTCTATTATACTAGGATGATTACTTTATCGTTGCTAAACTGCGACAACATTTAATATTCTATCATAGTCATTCCCATCTATTCTATGATATATGTTACTTATATCAATATAGATTCACAATAATCTTATTTTCTTTCTTTTTCTACGTTTTTCTTATATTGATACACTAGGATTCGTATACACATATATACTTATAAACTAAGACTAAATACTTAAGTTTTAACATATATAAATCATTACGTCTATTAAAATTACAATGAAAACTTTAATTTTATAGATTAATTAACTACTTTTAACTTTATAAAATACTATGTGATCTCTCCATTCACCATTTATGTATAAGTACTTTTCACTTATGCCAAGTTCTTTAAACCCACAGCTTTTTAAAACTCGTTGTGATTTCTCATTATCCATTAAAGTAGTTGCTTCTATTCTATGTAATTCTAATTCCTCAAAAGCATATTCTACTACAAGTTTAACTGCCTCCTTCATATATCCCATGCCTTGCTGTTTTTCATCCATTGAATAACCTATAAAGGCATTTTTAAAAACACCCATAACTATATTCGATATTTTAATCTTTCCAATAATTTTATTGCTTTTATATATTCCAAAATTAACACCAGTACCCATTATAAATTGCTTGTAGCTCTCTGTCAAAATGCGTTTCTGGGTTACTAAAGTATAAAAGCCCTCATCCCTAGAAGGCTCAAAACGTCTTAGAAATTCCCTGTTTCTTAGTTGATAATCTAATATTTCTTCTACATCACCAGGAGTTAGTACTCCAATTTTAATATTACTCGCTTTAACTACTAGATTCTTTTTTATTGGATTTTTATTAAAGTTAAAACTATTTATACCGAACGTAAACTCTGATTGATATTCAGATTTATTTATTACACTATCTGTAATGATACCTTCTAACTGAAAGCCTAAGTCAATAAAAGCACTTAAATTTATAGTTTCATGAGCTATAACATTTATCTTGTTTATTCCCATATTCTTAAACAGAATATTAAGCATAAGATTTAATGTATCTTTTAAATACTCATAACTTCTATCAGTACTTTTGTGGAATTTTAATCTAAACTGACAAAACTTATTTTGTTTGTCCAATTCAACAATAAATATTCTTCCTAGTATAATATAACTATTGTCCTTTATTACATACTCTCTCTCATTCCCCTTTAAAGCCTCTAAGTTCACATACTTACCTTTGTTCATTGTTAACCCCACTAACCTTAAAATTAATTTTTGTATTTATATGTATAAGATATATAAAAATAATTGATATTATTAGACTTACTGGTATCATATAAAAAGCTAGGTAAGTACCAATTTTATCATTTAACCTACCTATTACCAAGTTAAGCAACATATTAACTGAAGAAGTTAATGTAACTATCACTCCTGTTATGTAGGAAGTGTTTTGCTTAAATACCTTACTTATAGTAAGTACTATGGTTGGAAATGTTACTGCAAAAAAGAAGCCTGAAACAAATATTATTATAAGACCATTTTCTCCAATAACGAGTCCTAAGGTGAATAAGCATACTGCAATTACTAAAGAACCCATAGTCGCTTTTAAATAACTTAGCTTTTTAACTATAAATCCACCTACTAATCTTCCTACACTAAATAAGACCAAAAACATAACACTATAGAAAGCACTCCTACTACTATTATATTGATAATTATCTTTTATATAATTCACTAACCAACTTAATGTAGCTACCTCAGCAAAAACATAAAATCCTAATGCAAGTACATAGAAATAAACTATTTTATTTTTAAAAACATCTAGTTTATTTATTTTATTGCCTTCATTATATTTATGAGTATGAGGCATTTTTATAAAAGTGAATGCACTAAGTAACATCACGAATAGAATAGCTATTCCTAAATATATATTCCTAAAAGTAAAACCCTTAGTCATTAAGACCCCACCTAGGGCTTGACCTATAGCTCCACCCACTCCATAACAAAAATGTACTATGTTCATAAGAATAGCTTGATAACTTATAAGGAATACCGGCACTAATGTGTTTATAGCTATACTTGTTAGTGCAAGCCCTATATTCATAAGGAACATATTTATTAAAAAAGAAGTATAACTATCTCCTGCTGATAATAATAATATCAGTGAAAAGAACATAAAACAAAGCCCTAATAGGATAACCCTCTTTTGGCCTATCTTTTCACAAAGTAATCCTCCAGCATAAGAAAACAATATGTATGCTAAGGAACATATAAAAATCATTATTCCAATGTCAGTATTATCTATATTAAAATCCGATTTAAAAGAGGGTATAAATACGCCTCTACTATTTTCAGCCATTGCATTTAGTACCATCATAAGAAACAGAAAAATTATAACTATAGTATTATTCTTGTTCTTCAATTAATTCCCTCCTCACAGTACTAGTAGATAAAGGTATTAATTGTCTTTTCCCTTAATCAGATTTATTATAGCATAAATCATTCTTTCTTTTTAATTAAATCCTTAATAACTTCCCCACCAATTATCATTCCTGCTACTGGTGGAACAAAGGATATACTCCCTGGAATCTGTCTTTTCATAGCACACTTTTTTGAACCTCCTGTGCACACGCAGCCTTCTTTGCACGTTATAACCTCATCTAGCTTTGGTTTAATAGGTATTTCCTGAGAATAAACCACCTTAAGAGTTTCAATATTCCTCTTTCTGAGTTCATGTCTCATAACCTTTGCAAGTGGACATACACTTGTATCATAAATATCTGCAACTCTAAATAATGTTGGGTCTAATTTATTCCCAGTACCCAAACAACAGATAATAGGAATACTATGCTGTTTGCAGTATTCTACTAAAGCAATTTTTGAAGTTACCGTATCAATAGCATCTACTACATAATCTGTATCCTCAGTAATAATATCTCCCATATTGTCAGCTGTCACATATGTTTCATGAGTAATAACCTCACACTTAGGATTTATTTCGAGTATTCTGTCCTTCATTACTAAAACCTTACTTTTTCCTATAGTTTTAAATGTAGCATGTATTTGTCTATTTAGATTTGTTAAACATATTGTATCGTCATCTATTAATACTAGTTTACCAACACCAGATCTTACTAGTGCTTCAACTGTATAACTACCAACTCCACCTATTCCGAAAACTACTACCTTACTTTCTTGTAATACATTTAAACTATCCATACCTATTAATAACTCTGTTCTTGATAATGAATGCTGTGGCATATGTTTCTCTCTCCTTTTAATGTATAATATCGTAAATATATCATTTGTAAATAATCAGTCTTATAATTTTATTATACCCTATATCTTTAAAAAGGCCACGCATATGCGTGGCCTTTTTAACCTATTTGAACATTTCCATTTCTATTGTAGCAGTAAATTATAATTCGTGGACAAATATTCCACTTTGTAATTTTGGTTCAAACCAAGTTGACTTAGGAGGCATTGTCTTTCCTGCATTTGCTATATCCATTAAATCATCCATAGTTGTAGCACACATAGAAAAAGCAACTTTCATACCACCCTTAACTCTTCTTTCAAGTTCTATAAGTCCTCTTATTCCACCTACGAAATCAATTCTTGAATTTGTTCTTGGATCATCGATTCCTAGAATTGGTTCTAATAAGTTCTTTTGAAGTATTGAAACATCTAACCTATCTACCGGATCACTCATATTAAAGGTTCCTTCTTTAGCCACTAGTTTATACCATTTGCTGTCTAAAAACATTCCGTATGTTCTTTGTACTTCTGGTTTAAATTGGCCTTCACCTTCATAAGGAGTAATATCAAATTTTTCAGAAGCTTTGCTTATAAATTCTTCTGAGGAGTTTCCGTTTAAATCTGCAACTACTCTATTATAATCCATTACATATAAATCATTGTCTGGAAATATAACTGATAAGAAGAAGTTGAATTCCTCATCACCTGTGTATAATGGATTATCTTCTCTTCTCTTAAGTCCAACTTTAACAGCAGAAGCGGACCTATGATGACCGTCAGCTATATATAAATAATCTGTTTCAGCAAATAGATCTGATAGCTTATTAATAACTTCGTCCTCATCTATAACCCAAATAATTTGAGATACACCATCTTCTGATTTAAAATCATATACTGGTGTTTTTGTATCTGTCCAGTTTTTTACTAAGCCATCTATTTCATCTTTATGTCTATACGTTAAGAATATTGGTCCAGTATTAGCATTTGTATAATCCACATGATTAAATCTATCAAGCTCTTTATCTGCTCTTGTTAGCTCATGCTTTTTTATTATATCATTTATATAATCATCAATAGATGCACATGCAACTATACCAGTTTGAGGTCTTCCGTCCATTATTTGTCTATAAATATACAAACAAGGTTTTTCCTCTTGCATATACACTTTATAATTGATCATTTTTTTTAGATTTTCACTAGCTTTAAGATATACCTGCTCACTGTGAATGTCTATTCCTGGTTCTAAATCTACCTCTGGCTTATCAACATGTAGGAATGAATAAGGTTTTCCTTTTACCATTTCTCTAGCTTCTTCACTATTCATAACATCATAAGGAAGAGCTGCTACTTTATCTACTAAATCTAATTGTGGTCTATATGCTTTAAAAGGTCTTACTACTGCCATGATTATTCCTCCTGTAATTAATTAATTTATTTGAAAAAATCGCAAATAATGCTTGTTATCTCAGCACCTATTCTTGTTTGAGCCTCTTTAGTTGCAGCGCCAATATGTGGTGTTACAGAAACCTTAGGATGGTTAACTAGCTTTTCATTTTTAGTTGGTTCTTCAACAAAAACATCTATTCCAGCTCCTGCGAGTTTTCCATTATCTAGCGCTTCTAATAGTGCAATTTCATCAACTACTCCACCTCTAGCACAGTTAATTAAAAATGCTCCATCCTTCATCATAGCTAATTGGTCCTTTCCTATAAGAGCTCCTTGCTCTTTAAAGAATGGTATATGTAATGATAAATAATCTGCTCTTTTTAACACATCATTTAATTCACAGAATTCATAGTCATCACAATCTTTAGCTTTCCCTATTATATCTGTATATATAACTGTCATACCAAGTGCAGATGCTTTTTTTGCTAGTTCTCTTGATATTCTACCGAAACCAACAAGACCTAAAGTTTTTCCACTAATTTCTACACCTTCATATTTTTTCTTATCCCATTTACCTTGTCTCATAGATACATTAGAAATATTAATAAATCTTGATATCGCAAACATATGAGCAAGAGCAAGTTCAGCCACAGATGCACTACTTGCATTTGGAGTGTTTGTAACTTTTATACCCTTTTCCATAGCATATGCTACATCTATATTGTCAACACCTACTCCGCCACGGATTACAAGTTTTAGTCTTCCCGCTTGTGCTGCAATATCAATTATTGGTTTTCTAACCTTTGTTGCAGATCTAACCACAATTACATCAAAGTCTTTTAATGCTTCACCTAACATTTCAGGTTGATAAAACTGTTCAACAACTTCAAACCCTTTAGCTTTCAAATCTTCAATTGCGCTTTTCTCCATACCATCAGTAACTAATACTCTAATCATTATAAGCCTCCTCATTTTATGCAGAAAACGTTATACTTTAACGGTTTACTCCACTAAAGTATATCATTTTCAATGATTACCTAAAGTTAAATTAAGAATGAAAAATTATAAGTAATTTTTCATTCTTAATTTTAATTTTTAATTATTTAAGTTCTAAAATTTCACTAATTACTACTAATAAATTTTCTATTTCTTTTGGTGTAGTTTCAGCCATATGAGCTATTCTAAATGTCTTATCTTTCAATTTTCCATAACCATTAGAAATCATATAGCCTTTTTCTGCTAATTTTTTATTTAGGTCAGATATATTAATTTCTCTTGTGTTTTTAATATTAGTTAGTGTATTTGACAAAAAGTCTCCATTCGGGAATACTTCAAAGTATTTTGTAGCCCATTGGCGAACAAGCTTTGCACCAGCAAGATGCCTTGCAAATCTATTTTCTAGGCCTTCAGCTAATATCTTATCTAATTGATAATCTAATGCAAACATATGTGCAAGTGAAGGAGTAGATGGATATTGGTAATCTTTTTTTTGTATGTAATCATACATTCCTAATAAATCAAAATATACGCCTCTATTTGTAACTTTTTTAGCTCTTTCTACCGCTTTTTTTGAGAATGAACAAATGGCCATTCCTGCAGGTAGTCCTAAACATTTTTGAGTTGAAGTTATACAGATATCTATAGCCCATTCGTCTACTTTTACTTCTGTTCCAGCAGCATTACTTACTGAATCAACACATACTACAACTTCAGGATATTTTTTGTATACTGCTGAAAGAGCTTCCATGTTATTCATTAGTCCTGTTGAAGTCTCATTCATAGTAATAGTTATTAAATCATATTTTCCTGTCTCTAATGCTTTTTCAACCATTTCCGGTGTTGTTGGTTGTCCCCATTCAGATTCTATTTTATCTGCTGGAACACCATTAGCTGTACACATTTCAAACCATCTGTTTCCAAATGCTCCTACTGAAAATATTGCTGCTCTTTTTGCTGTGCACGAACGAACAGCACCTTCCATTAGTCCACTTCCTGAACTAGTTGAAAGTAATATTTCTTCTTTAGTATTAAATACTTTTCTCATTTTATCACTTATATTTCTTTGTAGTGCAGAAGCTTCCTTACCTCTATGTGATATTTGAGGAGTAGCCATTTTTTGAAGTACATCGTCTGCTACCTCTACTGGTCCTGGTATAAATAATCTTTTATGCATAATTAACCCTCCAAGTTTTGGATTTTGACATTTATTAATCATTTTTGATATGGCTTGAAGTATATATAACCAATTTCATTTTAACACTTAAATATAAATTTCTCAATATAGTAGATATAAATAATATACGAATTAAAGGTATTTTTGCACATTTATCATATAAAACCATATACTATTTTGACATATATCCTAAATTTTTACTTCAAATTCATATTTTTAAAGATTTTAAAGTTAATTATTACCATGTAATATATTAAATATTATATACAATATGGGTTAGATAACTACCTCTTAAAAATTACTATTAAAATTTTATTAATCTATTGATTTAATTAACCCTGGTCTAATCCAGCTAAAACACTGTCATATAAATTAACTTCACATTTATCATTTTTTAAATGCTTACAATTTTCACAACTTTTACTAAATACTGTGCCCATTGACGATTGGAACCCACATCCTTCTGAATCATATCCATTACAACTATTTGCTACATGAGTCATTTGCTCTATATTTGGCATAATGCTACTCCTCCTTCACTTTAATATTGAAATAAATAACAAGTCAGTATTATATTCAATTTAACCTTATTATTTCCCTGATTTCATCAAATAATCCCTCTGTACATTTTTCTTTTACATAATGAACACAACTATTACAACTTTCAGACCCAAAAGTGATACTATTTATTAATCCTAAGTTATATCTAGGTCCATATCCATGACAATTTTGTGCTACTCTCATTTCTAACTCGCTTGAAACCATAATATCCTCCTAAATATAATTAATATTAATTTTAGTGTTCCTTTTATTTATGTTTTCAATTCTTATTATTCATAATTTATTTTAAAACAAAAAAGTTACTAAAACAAAATTTGTATTAGTAACTTTTATATGCTAGTTATAATTATATGTTAATTATAGATTCAGTTTCTCTACAATATTTTGTAGTTAAACATTGCCCTAAATTTCTTGGACATCTTTTACAGATACAGTCTGAAGCTTTTCCATCACACTTTTTTGTAGAAATTTCTGGACATTTATCACAATTATCTCCACCTACAGCCATTTTATCACCTACCAATTTAATTAAAATTCATATATATAAGTTAATTTAAATATATTATTCTTCACTCTCTATCTCATAATTTTTTCTGTACTTAATCATTATTTCATTTAAGATATCAGCTACTATTGGTGGTGTATATGTAATGCCATTAGCACCGGCTTTTATAGTCTCCCTTATACTTTCATTATTGGGACCCCCTGTAGCTATAATAGGAAAATCAGGATATCTTTCTCTTACTTTTCTAACTATATAAGCTGTATTTTTAGCTCCTGAAACATTCAGTATAGTTGCTCCAGCGTTTATTCTCGCTTCTATATCTTCGAACTCAGATATAATTGTAACCACTATTGGTATATCTATAGTTTCCCTTATTTGTCTTACAACTTCATTTGATATTGGACTATTAACTACTACACCCATGGCACCCTTGAATTCAGCATCTAGTGCTAAATTTGTTACTCTTTTCCCCGTAGTAATTCCTCCTCCAACACCACAAAACACTGGCACATCCGCCGCCAGTAATAATGCTTCTGTTATTATTGGCTGAGGTGTAAATGGATATACTGCAATAACTGCATCAGCATTTGTATTTCTTATAACTGCTACATCAGTAGTAAAAACAAAAGATTTTAATCTTTTCCCAAATATTACAATTCCACTGGCATCCCTTATTGCCGATGGGAGCTCTATCATATGACTTCTCAATGTTCCTGTTATTTGAGGCACTTTTTTATTTGAATTTCTAGATTCAAGGTTTTTTTCCATTTTTGTCCCGCTTCCTTTTTTAAAATTTTTTAATATTAAAGCTAATATAATATTAAGCCTGATTTTATGAGGCTACTGACATTTTATCACTATTCTAATTATACGTACAATTAGGATTTAATTCTACCCATAATACTTATATTCTTTTATTTATACTAGCAATTATTAGTTTTTTACTATAAAGTTATTATATAAAGTTAAAACTTAAATAATAAGGAGGTCTTTAATGCAACGGAAAATTCATTCAACCTATTATATGTTTATATGCTTGTGTTTATTTTTTATGATTTTTGCATTTATTATGGATACCCCCAAAGAAATCTTATTAGGTTTTAGAAAAATACTTTTCGAATCTAATATACTAATAACAGATTACATAAAACTTGCAGGCATTGGTGCAGCTTTTATTAATATGTCTTTAGTAGTTTTAGCCTCTATAATTCTTCTTATAGGTGTTGGAATAAAACCAAACGGTTCCACTGTGGCTGCACTATTTACAATGGCTGGCTTCTCTCTCTTCGGTAAAAATATTGTTAATATTTGGCCAATAATCCTTGGAGTTTGGCTATACTCTAAATATCAAAAGGAAAAGTTTATAAGCTATGTTCTAATAGCATTATTTGCCACAACCTTATCTCCTACAGTTAATGAATTAGCTTTAGGTCATTTACCCTTTGGTGGAAATATTATTATAGGAGTATTATTAAGCACTTTTATTGGTTTTATTTTTCCACCAATGGCAGCTTACTGTCTAAGGCTTCACCAGGGTTACAATCTTTATAATGTAGGTTTCGCAGCTGGACTCCTTGCAACACTACTTATGTCTTTATTAAGAGCTTTTGGTGTAAACTTCGAAAGTAGATTGATTTGGTCTTCTGGAAATAATTTATCATTTTCTGTAGCATTAATTTCTATATTTATAACAATGATAATAGTTGGATACATAGATAACAATAAAAGTTTTAAAAATTTATTCAAACTTTATAAACAACCAGGTAGATTAGTAAGTGATTATTATCTCTTATATGGTCGGGGTATTACTATGATAAACATGGGCATTCTAGGTATATATGCTACTGTTTTTTTATTGGTAATAGGAGGGGATCTAAATGGTCCTACTATAGGTGGAATATTAACCATTGTTGGTTTTGGTGCATTTGGAAAACACTTAAGAAATGTATTTCCCGTTATGATAGGTGCAACACTTTCATCACTATTGAACATTTGGCCAATTAATTCACCAAGCATGCTCTTAGGAATTTTATTTAGTTCAACACTCGCGCCTATTTCAGGTCAGTTTGGATGGGCTTATGGTGCTCTAGCTGGTTTTCTACATATTTGCTTAATGATGAATCTTGCTTATCTTCATGGTGGCTTAAATTTATACAACAACGGTTTTGCAGGAGGAATAGTATGTATAATTCTCATACCGATTATTACTGCATTTAGAAAGGAGATTAAATAATATTGAAACACATACAGCAAAGAAATATAAAAATAGTAAATGAATTAATGGGCTATTGTTATAACCATGGTTCAGATAATGTTCATATTGATATACATAAAGAAAATCAGAAAATAATAATATTTATAAGAGCACAAATATCCACTTTATCCAAAGATGACCTGGAACTTTTAAAAAAATCGCTAAATGCACAGAGGTGTCATGAGATGGAAGAATATTATTGGAACCTTACTGGTGATAATGATTCGTATTCAGAACTTATCCTTGTAGGTATGATGATTGATGAAGCTCACGTAACTTATGTTGATGGTGAATATCTTGAAATCCTATTAAATAGAATCCCATAAACAGGTATAACTAGCCAATTTCTTTCACATTCTTTTAAACAACTTCAGAATAATCAATAAGCAATAAATACTAATTGTTGCTTTCTGATTATTCTGATCACTATTTTAACTATCTCAACATATTTTTATTTTATGAACTGTTACTCTTGCTCAATAGTATCTAAATAATTAGTTTCAATATCACATCTATAGGCCTTATTTCCCTCATATTTAATTTCCTTTAGCATTTTTCTAACAACTTTTTTTCCTATTTCATCTTCGCTCATTTCACAGAGTGCATCATCTATATTTCCCCACTCAACCCATTCAACTTCAGCGGATTTATTTATCTCTCCCTCAATATACACAGCACTAAAAGTTAGCATTATAATCTCTTTAGAAGCTAAATAATCACTTCCCAAATATTTTATCTCACCAACACTTATTCCTGTTTCTTCTTTAACTTCTCTGACTACCGTTTCTTCAACAGATTCCCCATTGGTTACATATCCTGATACTAATACCTTTGAATTCTCATAAATATAACTTTGTTTAAGCAGTAAAATTTGTTTACCCTTCATAACCGCAACTACTATACAGGGTTTTGGTGTATCAAAATACATAATATCATCAACAGGACAATATGGTACTCCACCCTCATCCCAACTGTATTTTTCTATTAATTCTCTTCCGCAAATTGGGCAATATATAAATTTCAAATTTTCCACTCCTTAAACTATATTTTATTCTTCTTAATGTTATTTTAATTCAATCAATACTTATTTAAAAGTAAGTATCAATAAATAATTACAAAATAATTTCAACTTGATTATTTAAAGTTATAAAATTTTCACCAACCTCACATTCATAGGCAAAAATATTAACACCACTTTTGTAAGCCAATCTTAATGCATCACCAAAAGCTTTATCCATATCATCATAGGGCGAAAAATTTTTTATCTTATCCATTTGAATAAGAAATAGTACTCCCGCTCCAAAACCCATTTTTTTAGTCTCTATAAGCTCTAATAAATGTTTTCTTCCTCTATCCGTAGGTGCATCTGGAAACATACTTTTGCCATCTACTTCAAATGTTACCCCCTTTACTTCAAGATAGTACTCTTCTCCAATGTCATTAGAGAGTTTAAAATCAAATCTACTATTTCCAAAAGTTTTTTCCCTCTGTATTATATTATATTTAGCTAGGTGTCCTATTTTTTTATTTTTTAGCGCTTCATCAACAACCTTATTAGGAATTTGTGAATCTATATTAATGATTTTATTATCTTTATATCCTGCAATTAGATCATAGAGTGTTTTTCTAGTTGGATTAACTTCTTCTCTTAACAGGACTTTAGATCCAGGAACCAATATTTCCCTACATCTACCTGTATTGGGAACATGAACCATTAACTCTTCTCCATTTAATTTTACGTAAGCCTGAAATCTGTTTGGCCTTTTTATAAATTCCGCAATAATAACTTTTTTGTCTATAAACATAATTTCATCTCCATTTTTATAAATATACACTAGTTTTTAAAAGTTATCAACATTATCCACAGCTATAATAATAATTTTTGTGGAAATATTCATCATTATTTAATAAAATAAAAATTATCAAAAAAAAGCACTTGCGAATGCAAGTACTTTTTTGGTGACTCCTAGGGGAATTGAACCCCTGTTACCACCGTGAAAGGGTGGTGTCTTAACCGCTTGACCAAGGAGCCTTATAAATTTTGGTGGCTTACCGGGGAATCGAACCCCGGACACCATGATTAAAAGTCATGTGCTCTACCAACTGAGCTAGTAAACCATATTGGCTGGGATAGCAGGATTTGAACCTACGGATGCCACAGTCAAAGTGTGGTGCCTTACCGCTTGGCGATATCCCAATAAATGGTGTGTCTTAAGGGATTCGAACCCCCGGCCCACGCCTTAGAAGGGCGTTGCTCTATCCAACTGAGCTAAAAACACATATTAAACAAAAATGGAGCGGGTAGAGGGAATCGAACCCTCGTAATTAGCTTGGAAGGCTAACACTCTACCATTGAGTTATACCCGCTTAGTAAATATGGTGCAGGTGAAGGGACTTGAACCCCCATGCCGTAAAGCGCTAGATCCTAAGTCTAGTGCGTCTGCCATTCCGCCACACCTGCAAACATATGGTGACTCCTAGGGGAATTGAACCCCTGTTACCACCGTGAAAGGGTGGTGTCTTGACCGCTTGACCAAGGAGCCTTATGAAATACTAAAATATTTCTATTTTAGTATTAACCTGGCGATGACCTACTCTCCCACAAAGTTACCCCTGCAGTACCATCAGCGCATTGAAGCTTAACCATCCTGTTCGATATGGGAAGGGGTGTTACCTTCATGCCATAATCACCAGATTTGTTTTTAGAAACAATAATTGAGAATCTACCGTCGTTGACTACGGATACTAGATATAAAATATCTTCTCATTATTATCTCTATAAAGAGAAATTTATTTTCTTTACAGAAAAATATTCTCTGAAAATTGCACAGTGAACTTATCTTCTTTTTTTCAAAAGAAGTATATCGCAATATTTTAAATAACTTGGTCAAGCCCTCG
>NZ_JAHLDL010000059.1 GCF_018861315.1 Clostridium bowmanii
TTGGATTGTCTATCGCTAAATTGATTGTGGATATACATAAAGGAAGCATAAATGTAGAAAGTAAGGAAGGTATCGGAACAAAAATAATTGTTATATTGAACACCTAGATCTCAGAATTATCTGTTTTCTAGGTATTTTTTTATATAATTATATAATTTTTAAGCGATTCTTGCAATTATAGTTTTATATTGGAATAAATTATGGAGCTCAGTTGTGGAATTCTTTAAAGCAAAACCCTCAGGTATAAAATTCTGGACTAATATTCTAGTTGCATTTATACCAGCTGCAGTCTTAGGATTTCTTTTTAATGATAATATAGATAAATATCTATTGAATCCAACCACTGTAGCTTTGGCATTAGTAGTTGGTGGAATTCTCATGATTATTATAGAGCATAAATTTAGGAATGAGGATAAAACAAAAAGTGTCGAGAAAATAAGTATAAAACAGGCATTTAAAATAGGTTGCTTTCAGTGCTTTGCATTATGGCCAGGTATGTCTAGGTCAGCATCTACTATAATGGGAGGTTGGATTAGTGGTGTTTCTACAGTTGCTGCAACGGAGTTTTCATTTTTTTTAGCAATACCAACTATGGTTGGCGCTACAGCATTAACCCTATTTAAAAATGGAATGAATTTTAGTAGTGGAGAAATTATTATTTTATTTATTGGGTTTGTAACTGCCTTTTTAGTAGCACTAATTGTGGTTGAAAAATTTGTTTCTTATTTAAAGAAAAAACCTATGAAATTTTTCGCCATTTATAGAATAATTGTTGGTATAGCATTACTATTTATAATAAAATTTGGTGGTATTTCATTATAAATATATAATATTAAATTGGGAATGTTTAATAAAAAATGATACTGTAAATATACTTGAAAATATATTGCCACCCAAAAATAATTAAGAGTGGCAAAAGGGTTGCATATATACCAATTCAACGGGCCGGTTACTTGTAAAACCTAGTTATTTCAATGCTAGTTTACATATTACTCCACTTGCGTTGTAAGTTTCTTCATAACATCCCTTAACTTAACCTCGAACAAATCCTCAGGAGCTATTATTAAAATTAATTTTACGGAATTATCTGATTTATCCCATTTATATGCTTTAATATCCATAATAGCACCCTCTGGAACATATTCTTCAATGTCCATTGCAATTTCTTCTGCCAGTGAAAGGTATTCTTCAAATAATTCATCTTCCGTTAATTCATTTACATCACATTCTTCTTCCATTAAATCATTTAATGTATTTACACCTACACTTAAATTAAAAGCTAATGTATCCTCTCGTTTTGTACCTTTACTCATGTCCTTAACTACTTTAAACTCTGTGTTTTTTTCAATTATATTAATAATATCTTCACTACCTACTATTTCACTATTAAATTCTACGTACATTTCTATTCCTCCTTTTGAATCTCGATATCACCACATGATAAGTGGCCTCTTATTATATTATACTAAATTATTATGAGAAATCAATTTACTTATAGCTTGCAGATCAGCATTAAGATAATCTGCAATTTCTTTTAACCCTCAAAATCTGAAAAGCTCTAGCAGCTCTTCCTTTGTAAGTTTCCCCAAAACATGACTATTTGTAAGTTCCCCTGTAATTACACTGTCTATTAAATCTTTTTTATTTTCCTGAAGTAGAATAATTTTTTCTTCTATAGTTCCCTTAGCGACTAACTTTATTACTTCTACTACATCCCTTTGGCCGATTCTATGAGCCCTATCTGTTGCTTGATCCTCTACTGCTGGATTCCACCAGGGGTCAAAATGAATAACTAAATTTGCTGAGGTTAAGTTAAGGCCTGTTCCCCCTGCCTTTAGTGAGATTAAAAACACTCTTTTCTCTGAGCTGCTATTAAATTCATCTACCAATTTAATTCTATCCTTAGGTTTTGTTTTTCCATCTAAATAAAAGTAAGAAATTCCTTTTTTCTTTAAATTCTCACCTATATTTTTAAGTGCAGACGTAAATTGAGAAAATAATAACACTTTACCCTCTGAATCTATATGTTTTTCAATAAGTTCTGTTGCAACTTTCAGCTTTCCACTTCCACCTTTGTATTCTTCTATTACCAGTGATGGGTCCAAGCAAATTTGCCTTAGCTTAGTTAAATAAGAAAATACCTGTATTTTGTTGTCACTACTATTTTTCATTTTTTCCCTAACAGCTTTAATATATGCTTTATATACAGCCTTTTGAGCCCCTGTCATCTCAACAATAAATTTCTTTTCTATTTTATCTGGCAGGTCTTTCATTACTTCCTTTTTAGTTCTTCTTAATAAAAAAGGCTTAATTAACAATTTAAGTTCCTCTAAATCGCCCTCCTTACCGATTGTAAATTTACTTTCAAAAATTTCTTTAGAATATAAATAATTTGGCATTATAAAATCAAAGATAGACCAAAGTTCAGTTAAATTATTCTCCATTGGAGTTCCTGTTAATGCGAATCTTACCTTAGCTTTAACTTCTTTTATAACTTTTGTGTTTTGAGCTAAATAATTCTTTATGTTTTGAGCCTCATCTATAATACAAGCATCAAAAATAATATCATTATATTGCTCTATATCCATTCTTAGAGTTCCATAAGTCGTTAATATAACATCATAATCTTGCATATAATAAATTATTTTATGTCTTTCACTCTTTTCTCCATGCACAATGCCTACCTTTATGCTAGGTGCAAATTTTTCTAATTCTGCCTTCCAATTATAAATAAGGGAGGTAGGACTAATTATAATAAATTTTTTATTTTCTTCAGATAGGAGGAAAGCTATGGTTTCAATAGTTTTACCGAGACCCATTTCATCAGCGAGTATCCCTCCAAAACCTAATGCCCTCAATCTTTTAAGCCATTTAAAACCGTCAATTTGATATTCTCTAAGTTTAGCCTTTAAATTAGCTGGCACGCTAATATCCATATTATTTATATTTACTAAATTATTTTCTATATCCTTTAACACTTCAATGCCTTTGATAAATTGAAGGTCTTTTGTTTTTATCTTTTCATTTAAATATAATGCCTTATTTTTATCTATTTCTATTAAACCATTTTCATCGTTTTCCTTTGTAGTTAATGATATTAATAAATTAAAAAAGTTCTTAACTCCTTTATCTTCAAAATCCAGAAAATTGTTATTGCCAGTCTTGTAGAATTTGTTATTTTGCTTAAATGATGTGAGCACACTGTCTAGCTCCCTATTGTTAATATCATGTATACTATAGGACAAATCATAATAATCATCCTTCTCATGAAACTCAGCTTCAATTGCCGTAGAATCATAAATCTTTCTGTGTTTAAACCCTTTTCCAAAGGTAACATTTCCTAGGCAATGTAGATTATTTTCACTTTTACTTAAAATATCAAATAATTCCTCATCTCCACCTATAAAAAGTAACCTTTCATTTCTTTTTATAAACCTAAATCTCTCAAGCGACCTAAGGATTTTTTCTTCTTTTTTATAGTCCCGCAAAATCGTTTTATTAATTTTATCGTCCTTTAATATGTTGATTGTCTTATTAGCATAAACAATTTTTATGTCGCAATAAATATTATCCCCATTGCCATATATGTGAAACTCGGGTTTTATAAAATTCGATGCAAAGATTTTCACCTCTTGACTAATATTTACATTACTTGAAATGCTACTTAGGAAAGCTATAAGTTTGTTATAGTTTTCTATGTCCTTTCTGTATATAATTTCACCATTTCTTTTTAGCTTATCATATAGAAGAATATATCTTGCAACCTGATTTCCCGATGGTAGATAAAGCTTCCAATTAAATAAATACACATCATTCTTATCATTTAAAGACACTGGAAATTGCTTATGGGTTGTTAGAACAAAATATTCTTTTCTACTTTTTAGTGTAAAGGTTATGGGCAAATCCGCCTTCAAGATTGGAGCTTCAAATTCAAAGCTATCATAATTAAATTTAATTTTCTCCCCCTTAACCCCTTCTAAGAAAGTTCTTAAATCTATAGGGTTAATCTTCGTTTTTCCATTTCCTATTGCTTGTTGAGCTTCATAATAAATCGGTCCTTTTGAAACCTTACGAACCAATCTTATATAACTATTATTACCTTTACTACTTAGATTATTTTCTTTGAACTTTTCTTGATTCACGTTTTGTTTTATTTTTTGATTTATCTCAGTCTTTTGATTTATCTCAGTCTTTTGATCTATTTCAGATTTTTGATTTAACTCTGATTTTTGTTTTTTCTCAAATTTTTTTGATGTTGCTCTGCTAAAAAAGCTATATGCCGTAGCAGTTATATGGCTACACATAAATAAATAGCCTGTATTAGAACTTTCTTTAAAATTCTCACAAGTACATTTTACACTATCTAATTTTCTCTTTAATAAGTCTATTTTTATATGGGTATTTAACTCACCAGTCTTAGTTTCATTGCTAACACACCCATAAATATGATATATACTTTCAATTTTCGTTCCTTTAATTTTAGTAACCAATCCACTATTAAAAGCCCTTTCGCCTTCACTTCTCATTAAAATAGAAGATGACTTAAATACTATATTCTCTAAATCTTTTAACTTCAAAAAATCACCTCCATATTAATGTTAGGTAGTTGCAAAAGGTATACTGTGCCATATCTTTAATAACTTTTAAAATAATTGAAAACATACTTTCTGTATTTTTATAAATTATATTAATTATAACACTTCCAATGAAAGTTGATATGATAATTTAATTATCTTTCGATTGCCATTTTAAATTAGGTAGCACACTTTTTTAAAGGGACTGCCTTAAAATAGAAATTACTTTCTATTTTAAAACAGTCCCTTTTACTTACAACTTACATCTTGCCATTTGCCACGTGTATGACACCTTATTACTTTTCTTACTTGCCACTTGCCACGTGGGTGTCAACTCTTTTGCTTTTACTTTACCACAACTGAAACCCCATCTGGTATCACTGTTATTTTTGCATCATTTCCTTTTATTTCAAAAGCCAATTTAAGCGCTTTTTCAAAGGTAGTTGCATGTTTCATATGCATTTTTGTTATCATCTCAGGGTCACACATATCTGTAACAAGAATCACAGTATGCGTGTCCAGTATTCTGGCAAGAATTTGAAATTCCCATTGATCTGGAGCTGTATCATTTCTTCCTACTTTAAGCACCCTATCAAGAACTTCTCTTGGATTTTTTGCATTAGCTATATTGTCATAAAAGGACTGTCCACCATGTCCATCATTACAAGCAGACACCATAATTATAACTCCGCCATCCTTGCAAGTAGCTTCAGCTGCGGTCATACCTTTTACAGACTGGTATATGTTCTGATCAAGTGGATATCCTCCATTAGTTGATATAACTATATCTGCTTTAACAGCTTTCACAGATGCAAGTTCCATAACAAATTTACATCCCTTTTCATGTGCAAGCTCACTATCTCCTGCAAAAGCATTTATAACCTTTTTATTACTGTCAATAACAACATTTAATATGAATGCTAGTTTCGCCTCTTTTGCAGCATAAAGCATATCCTTATGAATTGGGTTATTTATAATAACTCCAGACCGTGCATATTCACTTGCTATAAATTCAGAGCAATGATTTGCCATAACTGTTTTTGCAGATGCCACTCCAGGAAGAACACTTTTACGTCCTCCTGAAAACCCAGCAAAAAAGTGTGGTTCTATAAAGCCTTCTGAAATTAAAAGTTCAGCTTCCATTGCTATTTTATTAAGCAATAATTCTCCACCAGAAGGAAGAGTTCCGACGCTTACCATACTTGCATAATCCTCTGATACATGATTTATTATAACTTCATTATCTACTATATCCTGTCCAAACTTATCAATCATTTCTTCCCTTGTTGTCGGTCTATGAAAACCAGTGGCAATTAATATTGTTATTTTAATTTTAGGATTTGCGCCTCTGATTCTGGAAAGTAGTATTGGAAGTGTTACTTTACTTGGTACAGGTCTTGTGTGATCACTGGTTATTAGTACTAAGTTTTTTACACCTTTAACTAGCTCTTCTAATTTTGCACTTCCAATAGGATTATCCAGTGCCTTATTTACAATTTCCTGCTGAGTGCTTTCTACCTTGTATGCATGAGCTTTTGATTCGAGTATTGCTACCAAATTTTTATCTGGCAAATCAATATCCAAGAACTGTTTTGAATATGGTATTTTAATTTTATTCATTTATTATCATCCTTTCTACATTGTAAAGAATTTTGCTCCGAAGTACGTAATTAATCCTAAGATTGTTACATATGCAAGGCAGAATTTTAAAGTCGCCTTTAATATTTTACCTTCAGCTCCTACAAGTCCAGTGGCTGCTGTGGCAACCGCAATACTTTGAGGAGAAATCATTTTACCTGCCGTGGCACCACCGGTATTAGCAGCGGCTAACCAATAAGGACTCATGTGTAAGTTTTTCGCAACTTCAACTTGTAACGGTCCAAAGAGTACATTCGCCGAGGTATCACTACCAGTTACAAAGGTTCCTAGTGCGCCTATAACTGGAGCAATTAATGGATAAAAGCTTCCTGTTGCTGCAACTAAGACTACCGCAATAGACGTTATCATACCGCTATAGCTCATTACCTTTGCAAGCGCAACTATGGAAAGTATTGTTATTGCAGTCTTGCTCATTTGCTTGCAAGTATCTATAAACACTTTTGATATTTCTTTAAACTTAGCTCCTTGAACGATGCCTCCTATAAATGTAGCAAGTATTATAAGTGTTCCTGGATTAGCAATCCATGTAAAGGTACTAAGTTTTGCATGAGGACCAGTATATATTTGAAGTGAAGTTTTTATAGTTGATAAAGGTTTATTAATCCATGGAACTAGAGAACTTGTGATTAATATAAAAGTCAAAATTAAGATAAATGGCACCCAGGCTATAAATCCTTGTTTTAAAGACACATTAACCTTATCTTTGGCTGCAGTTTTTTTATAAAATACTTTAGCTATTACAACTGTTACAATAATACATACTATTGACCCAATTAGTGCTGGAAGTTCCGCTCCAATATATTTCGCTATTAAAAGTTCTGGGATTGCAAAAGCTAGGCCTGAGGCTAGACAAATAAACACAACTCCCTTTATAGCCTTTACACTTTTACCTGTGAGCATTACTAGTACTAAGGGTAATAGTACAATTAATACAAATAACTGAATTCCAACCGCATAACTTAATGTAACGGGATCGATTGCTGCAACTTTTGCTAGTGTTGTCACAGGGAGTCCTATTGCTCCAAAAGCTGTTGGTGTTGTATTTGCAATAAGACATATTATTGCTGCAAATATAGGATCAAAACCAAGTGCAGCTAAAATACTGGCAGGTATTGCTACTGCTGTACCAAAG
Source organism: Clostridium bowmanii (assembly GCF_018861315.1). Lineage (GTDB taxonomy): Bacteria > Bacillota > Clostridia > Clostridiales > Clostridiaceae > Clostridium_AD > Clostridium_AD bowmanii. The sequence continues at coordinate 7,366 of NZ_JAHLDL010000059.1, forward strand.
CCTGCAATTGCTTCAAGAAATCCACCAAAACCCCAAGCAACAATTAATACCAGTATTCTTCTATCTGTAGTGATTCCTGTCATCATATCCTTTATTACGTCCATACTTTTTGTATGTATGGAAAGGTTGTATGTAAATACTGCCGCTATTATTACAACAATTATTGGCCATATGGCCATTGCTGCACCCTCAAGTGTTGCTGTAAGAGCCTGGCTAATTGGCATCTTCCAAACTATAATTGCAAGTATTATTGTAATTACAAGTGTAATGGAGCAAGTTTTATGTCCTGGCATTTTTAAAACACCCAGGGACACCATAAGCCATACAATGGGGATAAGTGCTATGAAAAATAATAAATAATTGTTCATCTTTTATTATCTCCTTTACTTAGTAAGATTTGTAATATTTCTGAAATCGAATACATAAGATTGTTTTTATATCATCAACATCTTTAAAAGATATTGATGATATAATTTGTTTTATTCACAAACCTTGCCTGGATTTAATATATTTTTAGGATCAAATGCCATTTTTATATTTCTCATAAGTTGTACATATACAGGTCCTAATTGTTCAAGCATATATGCTTTCTTCGCAAATCCAATTCCATGTTCACCAGATACTAAGCCTTTTAGCTGCCTTGACTTACTATACATTGCTTCAAATACTTCAGCAATCTTCTTTTCCCATGCTTCATCTGAAAGAGCATCTTTTAATACATATACATGTAGGTTACCATCACCTGCATGGCCAAAGCTTCTTATTCTTACATTAAACTGCTTTTGAAGATCATTAGTATACCTAATAAACTGTGCGACTTTATTTCTTGGAACAACAACATCACATTCATCCATATCAGTAGTTGTTGCTTTAACAGCCTCAAGAAAAGCTCCTCTTGCAGACCAAACAGCTTCTTTTCTTTCATCTGTATCAGTTATAAATACATCAAGAGCGCCTTCTTCAAGACAAATGTTAGCTACTTTTTCATAAGCTCGTTCTATTTCTTCTATACTATTACCATCAAAAGTTAATAAAAGGTATGCATCTGATGAATTATCAGGGAATTTTTTCCCTAGGAATTCTTCAGCGGCAAGAATAACTTCTCTTTGCATAAATTCTATAGCAGTTGGTGCAGATTTTGATTTAACTATCAGTGGAACGGTATTTATTGCCATATCAAGATTTGGGAAAGGTATTAAAAGTGATACAGCTTTTTTAGGTAATGGGATAAGTTTTAATATGATTTTTGTGATTACACCCAAAGTTCCTTCAGAACCACAAATTAAATCTTTTATACTATAGCCAGTAGAATTTTTAACTACTTTTCCTCCAACTTCAAGTATTTCTCCACTTGGAAGCACTACTTCAAGTCCTCTTATGTAATCTCTAGTGACTCCGTATTTAACAGCTCTCATTCCACCTGCATTTGTATTTATGTTACCTGCAATTGTTGCAGATTTTTCACCTGGATCTGGTGGATAAAACAAATCAAACTCTTCAACATATTTGCTTATTTCCATTAAAAGTACCCCTGGTTCAAGAGTTAATGTTAAGTTATCTTCATCAATTTCAAGTATTTTATTCATTTTGGTCATATTCATCATAATTCCACCAAAAATTGGAACTGATGCCCCAACAAGTCCCGTTCCTGAACCTCTTGCTACAACTGGAATCATATTTTCAGATGCGTATTTCATAATTTTTGAAACTTCGCCCGTGTTGAGAACTTCAACTAACACCTCTGGCATTTTGCTTATTCCACCCATCTCATCATGGCTAAAATCATCATTTATTGCGTTCCCTGTAAACACTCTATCTTTACCCAATATTGACACTAAAAATTTTATATCATTAGCATCAAGTTTTTTATAATCCATAAAAGTACCTCCTCGATTCTTAAATTAGTGTAATTACTACCCTAGCTAATGCATGCACTAACTTACTTATTATTTTTAACTCCAGTTTAAATCATCATCTGGAAGTTGTAATATTAACGAACACAATACTCTGCTCCTGAGTTTTTAATATTTTCTATTAACTTTGGAACTATTTCATATATATCTCCCACTATTCCATAATGAGCTACATTGAATATAGATGCATTTTCATCCTTATTTACTGCAAATATACGTTCTGAACTATTCATCCCAGCTGTAAACTGAACTGCTCCAGAAATTCCAAGAGCTATTATTAGCTTCGGTTTAACTGTTCTTCCGGAAAGACCAATTTGTTTTTTAGCATCAATCCAACCAGCTTCAATTGTTGGTCTTGTCCCAGCTACTTGAGCATTTAGAATATCTGCAAGTTCCTTAATCATAGCCATATCTTTTTCTGATTTTAAGGCTCTACCAACTGCAACTATTACCTCTGCATCTGAAATATTTTCTTCCATTTCTTTTTTTGTAACCTTTAATACTTCGATATTTGAATGGAGTTTTGCTTTATCTATTTCGCAAATTGTAATTTTGCCCTTTGCATCGCATTGTTTTTCTGGGGCGTCCATTACCTTATATCTTACTGTAGACATTTGTGGTCTAGTATTCGGGCATAAGATTTGGGCCATAATATTACCACCAAAAGCAGGTCTTATCTGTACAAGGTCTGTATTTTCTTTCATTTTAAGCATTGTACAATCAGCTGTGAGCCCTGTTCTAAATCTTGCGGCTACTCTAGGTGCAAGTGATCTTCCAATAGTTGTAGCTCCAACTAGTAAAGATGATGGCTTTACCTTATTTATAAAATCTTCAAAAGCAGCAGTATAAGGTTCTATCCTAAACTCCTCTAACTCATCGTAGTCGTATACAAAGACCTCATCAACTCCATAATAAAGTAATTCTTCGGCTTTTTCTCTTATGTTGTGACCAATAAATACACAATACACTGGAAAATTTACAACTGCGGCAAGCTCTTTAGCTTTTCCTATAAGTTCCATTGTTACAGGATGTATAACTCCTTCTACATGGTCCACATATACTCCTATACCCTTCCATAAACTCTTATCAACCTGAGCGACCTCTGTTTCAATGAATTCCATTACTCCAGTCGGACCTTTTTTAACGCAAATCTTACACATTTTACAACCTGCATTAACTTCAATTTTACCGTCAACGTATTCAATAGCAGCAAAAGGGCAAACCTTTAACAATTCTTGAACGTTTGAATCGTTTACTTTCTCTTGGTTACAAATTAACTTACTCATGAGAATTCCACCCTTCTTTATACAAATTTTAACTCTTTAAGTTTAGCAGCTATTTTCAAACTAAGCTGAGCACCGGTACCTGTCCATGTTTCTCTATCATTATTTACAGATGGAGGAAATATTCTTTCAACCTGAGTTGGTGAACCATTAAGTCCATATTTCTTTTCATCTTTATCTTCAAAGTCATTTAATGTTATCATTTTTATTGCTCTATCTTTTGTGGCTATTTTCTTCCTATAAGAAGGAAGCCTTGGCTGATATATATCTTTATCTACAGTTAAAAGACATGGAAATTGAATCTGAGCAACTTCAATAGTATTTGCCATATCCATTTCTACAATAACCGATTTTTCTTTTAATTCTATTATCTTTAAAACGTTTGCAATGTGGGGAATACCTAAATATTCAGCCATTTCTGGTCCTACTTGAGCTGTATCTCCATCTGTAGTCTGCTTTCCACATAATATAAGATCAAATTTTCCCATTTGTTTTACACCTTGAGAAATTGTATAAGATGTAGCAAGAACATCTGCTCCTGCAAATTTTCTATCTGATATTAATGCACCTTCATCTGCGCCCATCATATATGCCTCGCGTATTACGTCCTTAGCTTGCGGTGGTCCCATAGTTATAACTTTAATTATTCCACCCTTTTGTTCTTTAATTTTAAGTGCTGTTTCTAATGCAAATAAATCAAAAGGATTCATTTTCGAATCTACCCCATCCCTTTTTAAAACACCTGTAACTGGATCTACTTCAACTTTTGAAGTTCCTGGAACTTGCTTTATACAAACTAAAATATCCATATATTTTCCTCCGATCATTCTTATAGAAAACTTAAAACTTATTAATGGTAGTATGGTCTGACCACCTTTGTAAACGATTATAGCACACTAATTATAATATTTCTATGATAGTTAAATAGTTAACAAAAATAATTATTTAATTCAAAAAAAATAAAAAATGAGAGTAATAGTTGTTATTACTCTCATTTTTATTTCTGCATAAAACTATATATTTCAAAATCAGCTTTCTTTTTTCATATACCTATTTGCAAAATCTAAATGTTCTCGCATTGCTTTTCTAGCAGCTGCTGAGCTGTGTTTTTCCATGGATAAGTATATCTCATTATGCTGATTAAAAAGTATGTCCTTATTCTCTTGATGAGCTAATATTAATTTTCTTGCATCCACAATAAAGTGATCTACAAGGGTTGAAACTGTTTTAAGAATATTAAAAATTAAAACATTTCCCGAGCATTCTGCAATCTTATAATGAAATTGTTTATCAATTTCAGAATTAATAGTTTCATCACTAGAATTCATAAATTTTTCAGTAATCTCTTTTAATTCTTTCAATTGCTCTACGGTTATCCTTTTAGAGGCAAGGCCTGCAGCCTCAACCTCAATGATCTTTCTAAGCTCCCATATTGCATCTGGATTACTACCTTCTAACATAAACATAATTGATAGTGGTTCAAATAAATTATCTTGAAAACTTGTTTTTATGTAATTGCCCTCTCCTTGTCTGCACTCAATAAGTCCAATAACCTCTAATGCTCTAAGTGCCTCACGAATAGAAGCTCTACTTACCTCTAACTGTTCAACGAGCTTCCTCTCCGAAGGAAGCTTATCTCCCTTTTTAAGTGTACCCTTATTAATCATATCTTTTATTTGATCTATTACCTGTTCATAAACTTTTGTGGTCTTGATTGGACTAAACATGTTGTTCCCCCTGAGTATATCTCCAAATGGTTATTTGTAAATCTAATGAGTTTTTCAATTGTGAATTTCTCCTTTCTAATATTCAAAATCCATATACTATATACACTATACCATAATATTTACAGTTTATTAGTTTGTTAATTTAAGCACAAAGTCTAGTGCCATCCACCTGGCATCTTTGCAACTATAAAATAATATTTGGATTAATAATTTTTAATAACGACTCTTAATTTATATACAACTACCTAAATTGTACCATACTTTTTTTAATATAGCATAGAATTCACACTTAAAATGGCTTAATTACTAACCATCTAGAGATATAATTGTATATAACTGTGCAAAATAAATTAACTATTCCCATCCACTTACAAATGTGATATACTACTATTACAATATATACCATATATATTGCTAGTGACATACCTCTATCCCTTAATCCATTGCATCGTTTCAGATTATTCTTAAATACTATATATCTAAAAAAGCTACACTTTAACGGGGGGGGGGCGGGCCGCCCCCCCAGCAAAGAAAAAAAAAAAATAAATAAAATTAATAAAATATTTAAATTTATTATTATTAAAAAAAAAAATTAAATAAAAAAATAAATATAAATATT
>NZ_JAHLDL010000060.1 GCF_018861315.1 Clostridium bowmanii
CCTAAAATTGTACTTAGTATTAAGGCCCCTAAAGCCATAAAACCTATTTTTCTATATTTTTTATTAATCATAAGTATCGCTATTATTATAATCCATACAATCCCTCCATTACCCCAGTATGTTGATATAACCATGCTATTATCCATAATAATTCCATGCATATTATCTTTTATATACAATAATACTGAGCTATCAAATCTCTGTACTAATGATATCATTTTCATCATTCCCCTTTTTTCTATTTTCATTACTATATATGCTATAAGTATTAAAAAACACCTAGATAACAGATAAATTTGAGATTTAGATGTTTAATATTTATAATGAAATACCCACAAACTTAATTAAAAATAGCAATGCTATACCCACAATTATTCTATAAATAGCAAAAACCTTCATAGGTTTTTTCTTTAAATACGAAACAAATTTTTCTACCACAATTAGTGCCACTAAAAATGCAATTACAAACCCAATAAATAAAGTAATAATTTCTCCACTACTAAAATTCATTCCACTTTTAAATAGTGTTAATGCTGTAGCACCAAACATAGTTGGTATTGCTAAAAAGAATGAAAACTCCGTTGCAGCAACTGTAGAAACGCCACTAATCCAACCTCCCATTATTGTAGATGCCGACCTAGACATTCCTGGCCATAGTGCAAAACATTGAAAGCACCCTATTTTAAATGCCTGTTTAATAGTTATTTTCTCAATATTTTTCGTTTTATCCTCAGTCCGAAATTTATTTTCTATAATAATCATGAGAATTCCACCAACCACTAACGCCAAAGCTACAGTGGTTGGATTAAATAGATATTTATCTATTCTATCATTGAAAAGAAATCCTAAGACTGCAGCTGGTATAAATGCAACTATAATATTAGTCCAAAATTTTATGCCTGAAGGTTTTGCCTTAAAAAACTCCACAACTGAGCTCCATATTTTATTCCAATATAAAACTATAATTGCAAGAATAGCGCCTAATTGAATGACTACCTCAAAACTATTTGCAAATGCACCTTTGAAATTAATAATATTTCCTACGATAATCATATGTCCAGTAGAGGAAATTGGGATAAATTCTGTTATCCCCTCTACTATAGCTATTATTATAGCTTTTAGCACTAAAAAAATGTTCAAATCCATCTAATATACACTCCTTATAACAATAATTTGTAAATTTTAAAAGCGACGAGCTTTTCAATATATCTTTCTTGCAAAATAATAAAAATAATTTTTGAACACAATACCACCATTATATACTGCTATAACATATTCTTTTAGATGTTAGACTCGGTATTAAGGATATCATTTTCATCATTTTTTCCTGTTTTGCTCTTTTCTTTTATGAACACTATAACTCCAGGCAATAACGAAATAATTATTATAGCCATTAGAACATAAGAAAAATGATTTTTTATAAAGGATAGATTGCCAAAGAAGTAACCACCACCTAAGAATAAGCTTACCCATAATCCCCCACCAATCATATTGTAAGGTATAAATTTCGAATAATTCATTTTTCCTATACCTGCAACAAAAGGAGCGAAGGTCCTAATTATAGGAATAAATCTTGCTAGAACTATTGTCATTGACCCATGTTTTTCATAGAACTTCTGAGCCTTTTTTAAATACTCTTTGTTAATAAACCTTACTTTTTCTTTTTCTAATATCTTACTTCCAATCTTTTTACCAATATAATAATTAGCGGTATCTCCAAGTATCGCTGCAAAATATATTACAACTAGAAGAATAAAAAAATTCATTGATCCAATTGCTGTTAATGCTCCTGCTACAAATAGCATTGAGTCTCCTGGTAACAATGGTGTAACAACCAATCCTGTTTCTAGGAAGATAATAAAAAAAAAGAATAGCATATGTTAATATTCCATATTGCTGTACCATTAATACTAAATAACTATCAATATGCATTATTCCACTTATTACATTCATTAAAATATTCATATTTTTCCCCTCTTGTTATAAACTTTCTCATGCTTTACATTATCTATTGGTAAGATTAAAATCACATTAAAAAAGTCTTATTTTTAGATTAAGAATTATATTAGCTTATAATAAAAAGTAAGTGGAATTGCGGGAGTTAATGGTGGATATCTAAGCTATTCTGAACTATAGTTTCTACTGATTAGATTTTCCTCTCAAAATGCAATAGGAAGTAGGGAGAAAACTCCTTTCGAGCTTTCTCCCTACTTCCTATTGATTTATTTTCTATCAATAACTCTCACTAATTATATTTCAACCTTATTTACTTTATAGATTCCTCAAGTTCTGTTTACTTTTGCTGACAGACTCCAAATAATAAGCAGGTGATTGCAACAATATAATATCTGTTAATTTTTTTATTTAAAAAAAGAGCAATTACAATGAAAACGCGATTAATACAACACCCACTATAGGAATGGTTAAGGAAAGCACCCATCCTTTATATGGACACAGGTATTCTATTAAAAACAGATATGGTACTAAACCTACTGTCATTATAAACATTGATATTAAAACTCTATGTTTTTTTATAAAAAATATAGGGATTATTGTAAACCATATGATTAATAATCCTCCTACAGGATATAACGACCAGTTTAATAATCCACTGATAGCAAAGTTGCATATAAGGCAACCAAGGGCACTGAAAAGAAAAGTAAGAGATATAACTAAAAAAACATTAGAATTATTGATTTTTTTAACCTTTTCTACATACTTAATAGTATTATTTACGACCTCTTCATCTTTTAAATCTATTCGTTCGCTTATTATTTTTTCACCACAAATCAACTCATTTACTGTTACCCCAAGTTCTTTTGCTTTTCTTAAAACATAAATAAATTCGCTCATCTTTTTATTATCTATTTTTTCCTCCTCGCTTGAGCTTTATATTGTAACAACCTCAGTCATTTAATTGCATCGCCTTTTCCAATATCTTTAGACATCTTTTGATCTTTTTTTTAAATTAGCATTACATATAATTTAGTAAATTAAAAATCAAGTTAATTAGTTTCGATTATTGTATTTAATTATATCACCTTATTGTACTTATCTATATTGAGAATATTTATTTATAATAATTTCTCAAAAATCCACCTTACTTGTTGAGTTTCCGCCATTCATTATCTAATCAACTAATAAAATCCAGGCAAAAAAAAGCCCTCAACTAATTAATGTTAATCGAGGGTTTTACTGGTGGAAGAGAACCGATACTAACTATATCACTGCCCGTTGAACATAATACACTCCTTAAAAATAAAACAGAAGTTAAGCTATTTATAAAATTACCAGATAGCAGATAGCTTAGTGGGATGCTGAACATCCCGCTTGCTTACAAAAAAATCAGCACCCGAATACAGAGCGAATTTACACTTAGTTTGTCTTATCATATTGTTGTGCCTATAATTATTATTATTACACCTATTAGTATTAAATGGTAACATCACTTCGGTAAAAAACTTTTCCAACGGGTTTGAATAACCGTCGGAAAATGGTCGGAATTCCCACCACATCATTGTATTTTATGTATCTTTTAATCAATGCTTTTATATTAACTAATTGTATCTAATAATATCTTGTGTAACGGTGGCAAATGGCTGGCATTGCCACCATAAAATTCAACTTTAGTATTTAACCTACATACCATATCTCAGCCAGTTGATATTTCTATATTTATACTTAACATTCTATAAAATAGTGAGTATGACTGATTATTTTATATTTGGTGTTTTAATATTTAAAACACTAAATGTTTCACCTTGGTCTGCCCATAGTGCCATGTTAGTATTCGGCGCACAAACAACAATATCAGTTGCGTTAACCACAGCTTTTTCTTCCCCAATTTGTATTGTTCCTTTACCAGAAACAACATAAAAAAATACATCAACAGGAACCTTATGCTGGGGAACTTCATCTCCAGGCTGTAAATTCAAATTCATAACCCTTGTGTTATCATGGCTTATAAGTTGTTTAGCTACAACACCTCTCATGTTTTTCTTGCCTTCAATTTCATTCATTCTAATAATATTCATTATATTTTCTCCTTCATATTTTATTATTGGTGTTAATAATTATTATTCTTCTACTTTTTCAAAATCTGATTTTGGTACTCCACATAACGGGCAAACCCAATCTTCATCAATATCATGGAATTTTGTTCCTGGAACCACCCCGCCATCACTATCACCTTCTGCTGGATCATAAATATAACCACATACTGTACAAACATACTTTTCCATAATTAGCCTCCTTAAAATACAATTAGATTTTCCTCTAATTACTTGTTAGTAACATTCTATCCCTTTAGGACTATTTAAAATGTGATTTAAATCAAATAAATTAATGCAGATATAATATTAAATATGTATAAATAATATTTGTTTATATTGTAACTATTTTTACATAATAATACGGTAACATGTGTTACCGTATTTAAACTTCATTCATTGGACCTCTTTCAGTGCTCTGATAGGCTATTGGTTATATTGTATATTATTTATAAGTTTCCTGAAAATATTTATTTGTTAGATACATCCCTGATGTCCTTTTTATTTAAGATAAATCTATCAAGTAATATTAAAACTGGGGTAATATTATAAAGGTACTAATTAAAGCTAATGATATATTTATTACTGTCATTAAGCCAAAGTCCTTTAGTATTAGAAATTGAGAAGCCATTAGCACTGAAAATCCGCCTATGGTAGTAAGCCCTGATGCTACTATAGCTTTCCCTATCTTGGTAACAGCGATTACTACAGCTTCTGTTTTGTGTTTTCCTGATTTTCTCTCTTCTAAATACCTCTCCATTAGCATTACTGTCATTTCCGTTCCCATACCAAGAACTAAAGCCCCTAGAGTTGCAGTAATAGGTGTATACTTTAGACCTATTAAATACATTATTCCACTAGACATTCCCACTATTAAAATCACAGGAAATATTGGAATAAGTGCTTTAACTGGGTTTTTGTATATAAGAATTAGAGCGAATAATACAAGTCCTATCCCGATAATTGTCATCTTAACCCTGCCTGATGTAAGCCTCTCAACCATTTCAACATCTAACACAGATTTTCCTGTTACTTGCACTTCCATGGAGGAATCACTTAAATCAGCTTTTATTTTTGTTACAAAATCTTGTAATTGCTCTGTACTCATATGTTTAATATTAAGTAGCATTACAGATTCTGTTTTTTTATCATTTAAAAACATTTTCTTCTGTTGCTTCGGTAATGTTTTAACTAGTTCAATATAGTCTACATGGCTTAGATTTTTATCTGTTGAAACGTTATTAACCAAGGTATCTATGGATTTCACATCTACTACAATATCCCCATACTTTCCTTCTATATCTTTTGTTTTAGATTTTATCCAGTCTATATTTTTTTCACTCAAAATATTACTGTCTTTTATATATATAGCCATCTGATCTGTTGAACCTACTACATTTCTAATAGTGTGTATATCCTCCAAAGCTTTCATATCTTGAGGCATAAAGGTTTCAATATCCGTTTCTACACCTATATTTTTATCAGTTATATATCCCATAGAGGACAAAACTATTACAATTATTAATACAACAACTGAATATTTTATAACTACTTTTGTGGTGCTTTTTAAAATCCTATCTAATAGGGTTTCACTATTAAATACTTTCACTTTATTTTCACTTTGTATATCCGATTTATCCCTTAAATGTAGTATGGGCAGAAGCAAAATCATACTTCCTATAAAGCTTATTATTACTCCTATTGTTAGCATCTTTCCAAAATCTTGAATCATAGGAACTGGTGAAGCATACAGTGATATAAATCCTAAAACTGTGGCTAAAAGCGCAATTGCTATAGCTTTACCTATTTGACTTAGAGTCTTTCTTGTAGATTTTTCTTCCTCATATCTATTTTGAAATTGTATTGAGTAGTCGATCCCTAGGCCTATTAATATTGGAAATACTGCCATTGACACCATAGTAATAGGTATACTTAAAATTCCCATAAATCCTAGAGTTGCAATTACAGATACCAATATAATACCTAAGCTTAGCATCCTCCATCTTACTTTAAAAACAATAGCAAGAACTATAAACATTATAATCACTGCAAGTCCAACCATTATTGCCATATTAAATTTCATTTCACTTCTTAATGACGAATCTAACACTGGTTTTCCTGATACTATATACGAAACATTTTTAAAACCCTCCTTTTCTAATGCTGTACTTACATCTTTAGATATCTGATCTTTATATTCATCCCCTAAATTTCCTTGTAGTTTTACAACCATTAAAGCATGTTCATTATCTAATATTACATCGGAAAACATTGAGCGAATCTTCTTAGTTTCATCATCGTATAATATACTGTCGAGTCCTATCTGGTCTCCTGGTATATCTGCCACCATCATATTGCTCTTTTCATGAAAAGTTCCTAGTCCTTTAGATGCATCACCAAGTTTTTTTCCCATAGTAATAAATCCTGATGCCATTTCTTTTAACTCATCTGGCGAAATACCACCTGTTAGCCCTTCTTTCATAGATGAGGTTTCCCCCGCTAATCGACTGCTTATACTTGTCAATGCTTTGGAGGTGTTTTTAGTTCCTTCTTGAATATTGGTTGTCTTTTCTCCCATGCTTCTAATCCCTTTAGAGCTTTTATTTATATTTTCTGATATACCATTTAATTTCATTTTTAATTGTTGATTTTCACCAGCTAAATTACTTAGTTCCTTTAATTGGCTTGATGCCACACCTAGTCCATCTGCTGCAGTAACTGATACTCCCATGCCTAAAGGCATGGGGTTCTTAAATACATTATCTTCTCCTATACTCTCATTTATATAAAAACTATAAATTACAACATATAAGAACTAAATGACTTCTCTAAGACTTTTACTACCAATTATCCCAATGGATAAATTAACGATAATTTAAAGGCTCGTATCAAAACCTTATTATTTTTTTATATTCCCATGCTTGATATTTTCTTATTATCACTACTTAATAATCTATTTATTTCTTTATCATGAAGCATTTTAAAATTACCGTATTCGCTGAAACACTTTTCTCTATCTATTTCTTCCTTATTGTTGTACATTAATTCAGATGCATAAAAAAAAATAAAGTTAACCATAGGCTGTTTATAATGATAAGCAGCTTTATTTTTATCCAAGTATCTGCTTTTAATAAATTTTACTATTTTGATTTAAATCACATTCTTATAGATCAAAATTAATTAAAATTATGTCATGGAAACAAAATTTATAAAAATAGATATAGAAGGGAGATTTTAAAGATGGATAACAAAAAAATAAAAAAATTAACCGAAGTTTTACAAAAATTAAACCAGGAGGGTGTAACTGAAGCTTTAAGAAAAGAAGCCTTAGATATTGTTTCAAATATAAGTCCTGTTGAGCTTTCTATTGCAGAACAAAATTTAATAGAAAAAGGAATGAAGCCTCAAGATTTAAGACATCTTTGTGATATACACATGGAAGTTTTAAAAGACGAACTTGATAAAATTAAAACAAAGATTGAACCGGGTCATGTTGTGTATACCCTTATTGCTGAACACGATAAAATCCTTGAATTCTTGACTCAACTTGAAGAAGTTAATTCTAAAATTCAAAAGTCCCAAAAATATATTAACAGTTTAGGAGAAATTAAAGAATTAAAGACTATTATATTTAATATATTAGATGCAGAAAATCATCACCAAAGAGAGGAAAAAGTGTTGTTTACTGAGATGGAAAGCAGAGGAATTACTGGACCAACCCGAATTATGAGAATGGAGCATGAAGATTTAAAAACTAAAAAAAACTCTTTAAAAGTGACAGCAGAAGAGGCCTCTGAATTAATCTTCAATGAATTCAAAGAAAAAGTAGATGAATCAGCAAAATATATTATATTTAACATGAGGGACCATATATTTAAAGAAAACTATATTCTATATCCTACAGCAATAGAATCTATACAAGGAAAAGACATCTGGAATGATATGAAAAGAAGATGTGATGAGATAGGTTATTGTGGATTTACACCTAAAGCATAATTTAACATTATCAAACCGCATTTTCTCTGAGTTATTAATAAACCATGGTTCATAAAAAATAATTACTATAACAGTTGAATCTTAAGCTGATAGAGTGATTATTTTTTGATCACTCCATACAGCATTTTTTTCTTTTGCATACATAATTACCCCTAAGCTTCTCAATATCATGCCCTTCAAGTATCAAAAGCTTTTCCCTTAAAAAACCAGCCCCACTTCTACATATTCCAATACCCTTTTGTGGTAACACCCTATGAGTTGGAATAAAATAAGAAACTGGATTTTTTGCAACTGCACTACCAACAGCTTGTGCCGCACCTGGTTTTCCTAGTGCCTCACCCAATTCTTTATACGTGCAAATATTCCCTGCACCAATTTTAGAAACAGTATCAAAAACAGTTTGCTGGAAAGGTGTAAAATCTGTTAAATCCAACATCATATTATGAATTCCTGTCTCTAAAAAATTCAAGGTTTCCTTAACTAACAAATTTATCATGGGATTTTGTTCTTTCCCCTCACTAAAGCTTTTTAAATCTATAAGCTCATTACCATTATTATTTTTCAAAGATAAATACTTTAACCCATTAGATGAAAAAGTAACACTTATGGTATCTGTTTCTAAAAAATCAATAATTTTATTAACCTGCATTCACATCTTCCTTTCCTAGAAGTCCTTACTGTTATTTATATAAATAATATTGCTACAAGCCTTCAATAAATAATATTTAATACTATTTATTTACTAAAGTGCGATAATAAATTCAAAAACACTGAAAATATATTATCTAATCCACCTTTTTAGTTGTATATACTAAAACTACATTAAATTAACATGGGGGGTATAGTTTTCCAAAGAGCCTACTCTTCCAATATACAGTTGCCTTCTATCAACAATTCCTGCTGTAACACTGTCACTAAAATATTCTTCCTTATAGTTAATACCATTAGTTGATACATTTGAAGACCAATATTTAAATCCAATAATATTGTTGTTATCTCTAATCCAGTTCATAAACACAGCTGCATGCCCTATACTAGTTGTTCTTTCAAAATCTACAAAATCACCAGTTCTAGCTTCCTCAAGATTAGTTATTCTTGTGCCTAACCCATATTTTTCAATAGCTCCAGCAAGTTGGTCACCTTGTGATTTAGGAGTGCCTAATGCTGCATACCAGGTAAGCATAAAATCAGTCATATTTTCAGAAGACATATTGTTGAAGTTATCCTTTGAAATTCCAGCATCGATATTTCTTGCCTGCATAGCTTTAAAGAAAACCTCAAAGGTTAATCCTACACAATGACTTGATCTGCTTCCATCTGGATTAGCTCTTAATAATGTTGTACCTTTATAAGCTATATCTTGTGTTACACCATTATAATGAGCATAGTCATTGTTTAAAAGATATGTATATTTACCTATCTCATATTCAGATATTGCTTTAGCCACATAACTGTTTAGACTAATTTGATTAACTGCTGCCTCCGCTTCTGTATCTACAGAAACACCATTACTTGTTGCTGAAATATTTTCTAAAATATCTTTTGCTTTTATAGTAAAAGTATAATTTGTTTCTGCATTTAGTCCAGTTACCATAAAATCAGTAGCTATAGTTGTTGCTCCAACTTTATTTATTCCTTCACAAATGTCATAACCGACAGCTCCAGCAACTGCTGTCCAGCTCAAAAGTACATTAGTACCTGTTTTTGCAGTTGATAATAAATTTGTTGGAGCTTCAGTAGTGTTTTTAACAATTATACGTCTTGATAAATTAGCAGTTTGGTTTGCTGTGTCATATACAACAACTTTAATGATATATTCACCATCAGGAGCCCAAGGATTTGTAGCCCAATTATCAATGTATGGTGCTGCAGTAACAGTTTTCACTTTATAATACGCACTATCTGGTGCCGAAACTGCCTTTGTATAAAACTCAACCTTAGTTATTGCTTTGTTGCCAGTTGGGCTAACAGATATTTTTGGAATTCCTGATACGATCTTTCCATCTGCATCTATGGTAGTAATATCGATAGCTGTAATTATCGGTATATTGTTTCTAATAATTACATTTCTTGTTAAATAAGCAGTTTGGTTTGTAGTATCATATACAACAACTTTAATAGTATATTCACCGTCAGAAACCCAAGGACTTGTAGCCCAATTAGCAATGTACGGAGATGTAGTAGCCGTCTTTACTTTATAATAAGAACTGTCTGGTGACGAAACTGCCTTTGTATAAAATTCAACCTTAGTTATTCCTTTATTATCTGTAGGATTAACAGATATTTTTGCCACTCCTGATATTATCTTTCCATCTGTAGGCATTGGAGTAATATTAATTGTAGTTACTACTGGTTTCTCATCTATACCCGCAAATGCGAAACCTGAATGCGTTAATGAACCGCTAGTAATAAACACGAGTGTTAATAAAAGAATAATTAATTTTCTATTAGTTTTTCCCCCATTGATTCCTCTCCTTTTCATTTTTTTATAATTGCTTGTCCAACTTTACTTTTTCATTAATAACAAAATAATTATACTTTGATTTCAACTATAAAACCCACTGGTAATTGTAGGGATAATTATCAGCAGAAATGATATTTTGTATCTAAGGAAAACTGATAAGTCATAAATAGATTTATTTTATTTAATGAATTTGTAGATTATCTTATTTTGAATATTAAAAATGTTTATTAGTAATAATAAGTATACAAATATTTTTTATAGAAATAGGTAGCTTGGGAAGGAAGTTTAATGATGAGAAGAAACAAATTGTATTTATTAAACGTATGTTTTTTGTGTGTACTTAATTTAATTTATTCTAAAAATTATGTTTTAAAAAACCCATATAATAAAACAATAACTTCAGAATTAATAAGTGCTAAAAATACAATAAATTTTAAAGAAGTTTATAGTACAAACTTAACAATTCCACAGCTAAAGGAGAATATGACGAGTAACTATAAAAATGAAATTCCCACACAATGGGGTGAAAAAACTACTGGTGTTAAAACACAAATAAATACGACAGATAAGATTATTGCATTAACCTTTGATGCGTGTGGTGGCAGTGCACTGAGCAATGGATATGATAGTGAGTTAATCTATTTTTTAAGAAAAGAAAATATACCTGCAACTTTGTTTATAAATTCAAGATGGATTGATGCCAATTACAATGCTTTCATGGCACTTACAAAAATACCTCAGTTTGAAATTGAGAATCACGGCTATCTCCATAAACCTCTTTCAGTAAACGGTAAATCTGCGTATGGTATTATAGGGACTCAGAATATAGGAGAAGTAGTTGATGAGATAATATTAAATGAAGGTCAGATTGAAGAACTTACCGGAAGAAAGCCAAAATATTTTCGTTCAGGTACAGCATATTATGATGAGTTGGCAGTAAAGATAGTAAATGAAATTGGTGAAGACGCAGTAAACTTTAATATCCTTGGAGATGCAGGCGCCACCTATACAAAGAAGCAGGTTAGTACCGCATGTTTAAGTGCACCTCCAGGGTCTATTCTTATATTTCATATGAACCATCCTAAAAAGGAAACGGCAGAAGGAATTATGGCGGCTATTCCAAAACTTAAGATGATGGGATATAAGTTTGTAACACTTGATAATAAAAATTTATCGTCGTATTTCTCAATAACTAAGGATTATTTTTATTAGTGAACCTCCCATGACTGAAGTCACGAGCTTCTATTGTTGCCAATAAATTTTCCCACATCTACGTCCTCGTAACCCTTAACATAACAA
>NZ_JAHLDL010000061.1 GCF_018861315.1 Clostridium bowmanii
CATTTCCTTCCTTCTTTCTATCGTATTTACATTCAAATTAATATTGTTAATAAACAAAATGTTCTATATATTACATTTATATTAACAATTAAGTTATATTTTTCACTATTTCTACATTTTTTATTATACATTTTTTTAAAATAATTGTAAATTATTTTAATTATTCATTTTTCTACATTTTACTACATTTAATATAATTAATTTAAAAATATTACAAATTTACAGGTAAAGTATGGCACAGGATGATTTAACAAAGTAGAAGCTTGAAAGCATTCGCTAGAGCATATTCTTTGGTAGGGGTATGAAGAACATAGCTGTAACCAGAAGCAATAGGACATTTCTAATTTCCCATATATGAAAGTTCCGAATCTCATTTTGGAACTTGAACTTAGGTGTATTTAAAGCATTTTATGGGGCTTTTTACTCTACGTAATGGTGTACCTTTGCGTAGAGTTATTTGTTTTAAGATTAAAGCCATTATGTGTAGGCATTAAGAAGCATTGATATTGCTTGATTTAAAGTAATTTTAAATTCCTGTTGGTGTGATTCAGAGAAATGTTGGCGATACCCCAAAAATAGAAGAAATCACTCAATACTAAAAATAAAAATGCCCCTGGTAATCTACCAGAGGTTTTTATTATTTAACTGATTTTAATTTCTTAATATCTTTCTAAACAACTGCTATATAAAAACTCAAAGATATTGTCAGCTTCTCTTGTATTGTAGAACTCAACCATTAAAGTATTAAACTGCAATCTATCCTTTGCCTTTATATTAAATATACCTTGACCTTCTGATATTAAAACCATGTTAGATACTAACCTAGAGGTTCTTTTATTCCCATCATAGAAAAATTGATTTAAGGCTCCCCATAGAAATATTTCAAAAGCTAAATCCGTTTTACTTTCACATCTTTTTACTAATTGAGGTAATTCATTTTTAAAAATACATTCTAGCTCTTCAGCTCTTGGAGGTATAAATTCTGTACCAGCTATTCTAACTTGACCAGTTCTAAATGCCCCGCTAAATAAAGCCTCATCCTTAGCCACTATGTTATTAAATTTATTAAAGATATTTATGTCAAGTTCTACATTGTTTTGGCTCACTGCATCAAATAAATAATTCCAACCATTTCTAATATTATAAATTTGTTGCTCGTCACTTACTTTATGACCACCTATAGTAATACCCTCAAGTAAAGTTTGTACTTCAGGATAAGTAAAAGGATTCCCTTCTAAATTAGCCATATTAAACACAACATCTGACGATAATTTTCTAACTAACATTATTAATCTTTTAATTTCTAATGCTGGAACTATATCCTCATAAGATTTATTTCTGTTAAATAGCATAATATTTCATACTCCTTTTAATTTAACTGATTATTTATTTTGCCGCTGCACTATCTTTTTTAACTCTTGGAGTTGGTTTCTTCTTCTCGAGTTCTTCTAATAAGGATTTATATTTACTTTGATATTCTTGTATCTCTGTATTATGTTTCAATTGATTTTGGCTTAACTGCTCCTGTTGTTCCTTTTGTAATTTTAATAATGCCTTATCCATTGTTATACTTGCTTTATCATTCAACTGTTCAATATCTTCAATATGTTTATCCTTTAACTGCTCTTGGCTCTTAGTCAATTCATTAATAGCCTTCTCATGATCTTCTTTTAAATTCTTAATATCTTTGCCTAAATTAGTAACAGTAAAATCCCTGTCTTTAATGTTATTTTCCAATTCAATATTTTTAGATTGATTATCTGCAAGTGACTTCTTATACTGTTCTACTTCAACTTTATATTGTTTATATTCTTCAAGTATTCCTGTAAGGGTATCATTTTTGCCTTGATATTCCTTAATAATAGTTAATTTATCAAGCGCACTTTCTTGTAATTGATTTTGTTGCTGTTTTAATGCTAGGTTATCATTGTTTACACTTATTAGCCTTTCCTCATTCATTGAATTTAATAAAGTTACTGAATCAATTTCATTTTGTAAATTACTAATTTTTTCTTTATATATTTGCAAATTCTTTTGGCTATTCTCTGAAATATCATCCTTTTGGCTCTCCAATTTATCAATGATGCCTATAAATGCTTGGTGTATTTTGTTTGTGTATCCCTCTAAAACATCAATATCTCCTACCAAATTAATGTTTTTAATCTTTCCTTTGTTTAACTCATATAAATTTAATAGTGTATTAAGAAAGTCTTTATTATTTTTACCTTCTTCACCTACAAACTCATCAAATCTTTTACGTTCTTCCGTATCAAGCCTAATTCCCAATACTGTACTTTTTTCATCTGCCATTATAAAAATACCTCCCGTTTAATTGTGTTAACACAATGTTTCACGTGAAACGTTGGTATAACTATGTTAACAAATGTTTACGATGTATTGTTAACATATATTTATTATATATCACTATAAAGTCTTTTGCAATATGTTTTTGAGGCTTTCAAGCCTTATAAATAAGATTATATATTAAATACCCTGATAATTATAAAAATAAGAAATTAACTCAGGAAAATTTTCAAATACCTCTTACATTTATTTTTAATTGTTATCCAAGTAATATATAATTCGAAAATGTTGGAGAGCTCCAATAAATAACTACCGTCTTCAATAATGGACACCTTGTCAGCAAAAGAACTCTGACCACTTCCATTTTTTCAGTTGGTTTTTCTAAAAGGTAAGTGATATTTCACAAATAAAAATATAGCAATAAAAACGCGAAGTGAGAAAATAAGAAAGGGAGTGCAGCCATATTTATATAGAAAAATTTAAAACTAAAATACGACTGTGCACGCAATACAAAAAGGTCGTCGCCCTAAAGACAACTAAACTTTTTAACTCATTAAAATATAAATAATTTGGTCGTTTAGCGACAATAATAGTTAGATTTTATGTGATTTTACGATACGTATGTACATACGTAAAGGTATACGGTAATGGCTCTATGACTAGGTTTAGAGCATTTATACATTTGAGTTAAATTTAACTTATATATTGATACTTGAAAAGTGGCATAAAGCCACTCATATCAATGCTTTTTGCTTTTTTAGGGTGAAGCCCTAAACCTCTCGGAGAGCACGAATTTTACGGAGTAAAGTATAATGTGCTATACTTTACTCTAAAGTTTAGGTCGCTTTGCTCCTTTTAGAATAAACCGACTAGTTAAATTTAACTAAGGATGAGGTGTTTAATATGAGCTATTTAATTTGTCATGTTCAAAAATTTAAAGCAAATGATGTAAAAGGAACTCAAATTCACAATCAAAGAGAAAGTGAAAACAGTAAAAATAAAGACATAAATAAAGACCGTACAATTCTAAATTATGACTTACATAATGAAAAACATATTAACTATAATCACAAAGTTAAAGAAATAATTAAGGATGGTTATAGTGTCAATAAGGGAATTAGAAAAGATGCTGTAGTAATGACCAGCACTTTAATAACTTCTGATAATGAATATTTCAAAAAGCTTCCCCAGGAAGATCAAGCGAAGTTCTTTAAGCAGACTTATGAATTCTTAAAAGAAAAATATGGTGAAAAAAATATAGTGGCAGCTACCGTACATTTGGATGAAACCACTCCACATATGCACCTTTGTAGTGTGCCTCTAACCGAAGATGGTAGACTTTCAGCTAAAATTACTTTTAATCGTAAAGCTCTATTGCAATTACAATCTGAATTGCCCCAGTATTTACAAAGTAGGGGTTTTGATGTCCAAAGAGGCGAAGCCGGTAGTGAAAAAACTCATTTAAATACTCAAGACTTTAAAATTAAAACTAAAAAAGAAGAACTAGAAAAAAGTAAGATTGAATTTGACAAGGCTTACAATGAGCTTAATATCAAATCTAAGGCATTGGAAAAATTAACTACTAATATATCTAACCTTGAACATACAGACGTTAAAAAGAGCTTTATAGGCTCTAAAATGACACTTCATGAAGATGATTATAATAAAATAATAAATCTAGCTAAAAAAGGTGTGCTAAATGAAAATTCTTTGAATGACTTAAAAAAAATTAATATTTCTTTGGAAAGTGATAATTTAAGTTATCATAAAGGATATACAGAGTACTTTACTAAATACTCTAAGTTAAAAAAAGAACATAAAAAGTTAAATGCTAATGTAGTAGATTTAATAAAAGAGTATAAAATAATGACTAATATATTAGAAAAAAATAATTTATTGCCTGAAGTTCAGCAAAAATTAAAAGCTGAAAAAGAAACTGAGAAGATCTCAAAAAGAAATAAAAGAGAAAATTTAGAACTATAAAAAACAGAACAACAACAACAATCTCTGTTGTTGTATAGTAAAGAGTATAGTAAAGAGTATAGTAAAGAGTATAGTAGGAGTGCTTAAAAGCTAGATATACCAACGTGTACAGAGGAACATCTACGTATAAAATCAGTGTGGACTACGTATAAAATCAGTGTGGACTACGTATAAAATCAGTGTGGACTACGTATAAAATCAATGCGTAAAACAAAACATTGATTTTACGTAATTACTGTGGTAATATATTCCTATACTATGAAATTGGAGGTAATGAGGAATATGGAAAATAAAAAGGGTGGAGATTTAATTTGTAAAAGACCTGAAACGATAGTTGAAGCACGGTTTAAATTAACTAAAAAACAAAATGATATTTTAGATATGGTTTTTGCATCTATTGAAAATGATGAAAAGCTTAAATATCAAATAGACATAAAAAAATATGGTCAGCTTTACAATATAAAAAATAAAAGTAATATTTATGGTGATCTAAAAAAGGCAATTAAAACATTTGAGGGTAAAGGATTTGCAATAACTCAAAAGATTAATGAGAAAAAGGAAAATAGAATATATTTTTCTTGGTTTTCAAGTATCCAATATCTTGATGGCGAAGGAAAAATTGAAATTGAATTAGGACAAAAGTTAAAAGAAATAATGTTAAATGCTAAAAAAGCATGTTTTTATCAACTTAAATATTCTTTAAATTTTCACAATATCTATAGTAAAAGAATGTATTATTATTTAAAAAGCTTTGAAAATAGTAATGGCAATAATACAGGTTGGAGAATTGACAATTTAGATGAATTAAGGTCTAAACTAGAATGTCCTAAAAGTTATAATGTTTATTATGAATTTAAACGACTTGCTTTAAATCCTGCTTATGAAGAAATAAACGGAAATAGCGATATTGATTTTGAGTATGAAGAAATAAAAGATAAGAAAAAAGTTACACATTTAAAATTTCATGTAAAGAAAAACAAAGTTAATCAATTACTTGACGCTAAGGATGAAGTATTAGCAACGGTAACAGAATTTGAAGAGGAACAAAAAGAAACTTACATAGAGAAAACCAAATCAATTATAGAGGGGGTTACAAGAAATAAATTAAGTGATAAATCCGCTAATGAAATTTACAAGTGTGCAACTAATAATAATGAATATGGCAATGCTCCATTAGAATTAATAAGAGAAATTGCGGAGTATTCTAAGAGTCAAAATATAAAAGGTGATTTTGTAATTTGGGTTAAAGGTACTATTTCAAAATATGAAAAACCAATTAAGGTTACTCAACAGATTGCAAAGGGTAGTTTCAACGACTATGAGCAACGAAAATATGATTTTGATGAATTAGAGAAAAAATTATTAGGGTGGGATAATAATGACGAAGAAAATTAGAATTTTAGGGAGATTAAACTATGACTAAAAAAGAGTTAGAATTAAAATTAAACAGATATATAAAAAGAGCTAAATATAATAATTTACTCAACAAAGAAGTGATAAGTGCTTTACAAAAATTAATACTTCTTTTCAAAGATTCAGATACAGAGGAGTTTAAAAAAGCCAATTATATAATTGGAGAATTATTAAATACAAGAGATATTATAACAACAGAATATGAAACAGGGACAGGAGAATTTTGGGTGAAACAGATAGTTGATAAAAAAACCAAAACATAATAATGTCGTGGTTTTTTTATTGAAAAAAATTTTTTTAATAAAATTACTTTTTATATTTATCAGCATATTCTATTAATGCCATACTTATTAAATCCATCGACTTAAATTCTTTGTAGGTATCCATAAAGGTTTTAAAGTGTTCCCAAACCTCACCATATATTCGCACAGTGGTTACTTTTACTTCCCCCTGTAATTTATCGTTATCAATTTTCAACTCGCTTACATCAATATTAATGATGTCCTTTTGATTGTTGTACCACTCCAACATTTCTTGTATATTATCATGTTTTTCTATGATGTTTAATATCTTTTTTTCAGAGTCTTTAGAATTGAATATATTTATATTACTTTTATATTCATGCGTTGATATTGCTTTAATAGCAGTAGATTTAGGTGCTGAAACTACTGCTATATTACATTTGTATTCATCCTTTTTTATGTATTGTTTTAGAGGCTTACTAAATATATATCCCGCAGCTATAAATTTATTTCCTATAGTTTTTCTACTAATATTAATATTTAAACTAATTTCAGTTAAAGTTAATCCTTCTTTTAATTTAGTGTTAACAAAAGTTATTTGATTCAATATATCTAGCTTTTTATAATCTTCATTTCCCATTTTATCCACCTCATATAAATGTAATATACTTGTAATTATATCATGAATACATTTGTATTACACTTATATTATACAGAAAAAAAGTTAATTATTATTACATATAGAAAGGGTACATTTTAATGCATAATATTATCTTACAGATAGAAATTCTCTATGCTCTTATCTTTTATATCCTCATTAATACCAATATATCTTAAAGTAACACTAGGTGAGGAATGATTGAATATTTGTTGAAGTAATGCAACATCTTTATTTTGTTTGTAGTGCCAGTAGCCAAAGGTCTTTCTTAGTGTGTGTGTGCCTACCTCTTGAAGTCCAATATGATCAGCTGCACTATTCAGTATTCGATATGCCTGGACTCTACTAATGGGCTTATTTTCGCCTTTCCTACTCTGGAATAAGTATTCTTCATCAGGCATTGTCTTAATATACTTGTCTATTTCTATTTTTAACAATGAATTTATTAGGAACCTCTTAATTTTATTTGTTTTTTGCTCTATTATTTTAATATGTGTTTGATCCCTCAAATCCTTAACTTTAAGTTCTAACATGTCACTGATCCGAAGGCCCGTATTAATACCCACAACAAACATTAAGTAGTTTTTATATCCTGTTTTCAATAATTCCATTTTCATTTCTTCAAGTTTTTCTCTATCCCTAATCGGTTGAACTAGCTTCATGCTCTAAAACTCCTTAATATTATAATTAAGACCGTTATAATACATTCAATGTAACAAGTCAACTCGTTATGTTACATTCAAAATGAAATTTTTAAGGAATGGGCAATAGCTTCAATGTGAAAGTAACACAATTACATTTGTGTTACTTTCACTTTGCTAATATAAACTTAACACAAGTAACCCCATATCTTGATATGGGGTTACTTCGACATATAAGAAAGAAGCAAATTTATTATTTTCACAGGCACCCCACAGTCTCACTTTGATTTTTACATCCTTACTTGATTTAGCAAAAGCATTAATAAATTCTCCCTTGTCACTAATCCAATGATACTCTAACTTAGCATATTTTTTCTTAGATTTAAAGTCGTGGGTCAGTTTAATTCCCTCTACAGAATTCATTGATACGATATATGTATTTCTGTTTGTTGTTATTGTAACTGTATCATTAGTTTTTTTACAGGAAACAAACAATATTATTGCAATTAAAGTAACTCCTGTAAGGGGTACCTCATTGCTATTCAGTAATGTCTACACATAAATTTGTACTACTAGTACCTTCTTTTTGGTCATAAATTAAAACTAAATTATCAAACATATTATAGATATTTGAACTGTTAGCGGGATTGTTATCGTTATTATTATATACTTCTAAAAAACTATTATTAGTATAGTCATAAACAAATCTATCATCAAGTCCATTATTAGACCAGCTAATATATCGACTATTTATTTTAGGAATGCTTCTATAAACTTCAAGTAACCCACTTTTTATAATGGGGGTTTTTTCATTAACTATTGTTTTAATTTTTGTAGTTTTAATATCCATAATAATAACATTGGACCAACATGAATTTTGTGCAGGATTTCTATCTATAACATCTATAGCCACTAAATTGTTTTTGTATAAGGAGGGATTAGTATAAAAGCCATCTTTAGTTAATTGCTTTGTTTTATTTGTTTTTAAATTATAGATAAATAAATCACTATATATGTATTGTGTGAGTCTTTTCTCAAGAGTTTCGTTATATACCCTGTATTTACTCCAAACAATAGAATCACCATAAATAGAGCAATCAGCAATTAACTCATCTATAACGGCCCCCGTTTTGGCGATATTGCTTTGTTTCTTAGATTTTAAGTCAAACGAATCTATTTCGCTTATTAACTTTTGGTTTTCAAAACTAGTCTTACAATAAACAACTACATCATTATTAGAGATAGTCAATTGGTCTGGGGTGTAATTGATAAACATTGGTACATTAAACTTATTTGTTGTAAACTTACTTTTATCCAATATCAACTTTTCACCCGTTTTTATGTTATAAGCAATCATTTGCCACTTAAATGGTTTATTTTCTGTATTCATAATTAAGGACTCATCTTCAATCCAAACAACCCATTTTGAATTACATACAACGGTATGTATAAAATTATTTGGATTATAAGCTTTTAAAAAATCTCTTGTAGACATATTTTTTAAATTATATATATATAATTTTTTACTTTCTTCTTTCCTCACTAATAATTCTTCCTCATTCAATCGGGCATCAATGAATATATTTGTAGGAATATTATATGTTTTTTTATTTTTTAAGCTAACAAATGTAGGCTTTTTTTCATGAATTATATTTACTACTTTATTACTTTTAAATGAATTACATCCAAATAAACAGATAATATTTAAAAAAATTATTAATACGAAACACAGCTTAAAAGCTGCATTTCGTATTATTCTTTTTAATGGATTTAAAATCACCATATAATTCCTCTTGCTTTAGTCGAATTTGCAGCATTTAAATAATAAGTTGTATATTTAACCGGAGCAGCTGAATTAGAATCTGCAATATTGTATATTTTTGTGGAATCATTGTATCCATGAATACAAATATAGTGTGCTGCTCCATTTTTATAAACAGAATTAATAGGAGTAGTCGTAACCCCATGGTTTAAATTACCAATAACATCAAATCCCTTTTTTACTGTGCCAGCATCAATAGTTGAAATTACTCTATATGACATATCATAATTCCAATTAGTTGTTCCCCATTTTAGCGTCCAGCCATTGCCATTAGCATAAGTGTTTAATGTAGTTTCCCATGGACTAGCATCGAAGCCTGTTCCACTTGACGTAGTACCTAATGAAGTTGCTAATGTATTCTCTGATGGAACACTACCTCCATTTGTAGTTACATAACCTTGAATAAGATTACGAGCTGACGTAGGACCACATGTATAACTTTTAGATTGTCTAAAAGTTCCCACATTGTTTATTTTAGACCCACCGGCTGCCATAGGAGTAATTCCATTAGCCGAATTCATAGTTGTTAAAAGTTTATCTCTCTTATTTTTCACATAAGCTTCAGCATCAATAGCTCTTTTTGACTCTCTTTGAATCTGCTCTTGACCTGGTTTCGTAAATCCTTCATTAATCCCAGTAGCTGTTGTCCCTGCAAAAACGTTTGATGTTAATGAAAAAGTTAATGCTATACTTGCGACAACTAATAATAATTTTTTATTCATTTTTAATTCCTTCCTTAATTTGGTTTATTGTTTAAATTATACCATCGCATGAGTGATATTCTACAAAAGTATTTATATTCCTTTATTTTATAGAATATACTTTATTGAATTTGGGGTAGTAACCGCAAAACGCGGATTTTATACGTTAAGACATATATTACTAAAACACCGATGAGCTGCAATCCTTTAAAAATATAATTCAAAAGTTATATGTCACGAAATATTTAATTTCACGACTGTTGTTATATATGAACATCTAGCCTATAGTCTCAAAGTGAAAGTAACTCAATTACTATTGGGGTCTCGCCAACATAATTCTGAATCACACCATTAGCAATTTTATAACGTCTACGCAAAGCTAAATGTATTTTACGTAGATATTCATAAATGTTTTGTTATGCTTTACGAATACATTTTATAGCTTTTTTCAGCCCTACGTAAAGGTATACCTTTACGTAGAGTTATTCGTTTAAAATTGAAATTATTGTATGTCAATGTTGAAAAGTATTGATATCACTTGATTAAAAGTTGTTTTTAACTACTGTTGGTGTGATTCAGAGAAATGTTGGTGAGACCCCTATTTAAAAGGTTACATTCACACATAAAAATTTAAAACCTGATATTTGTAAAAAATCCATTTACAAATATCAAATAAGTGTATATAATTACAAATAAAGACAAGATTGTTTGCAATTGCAATTAAAAAGGCCTTTTTAATTGCAAGAAACTATGAAAGCGAGGGTTATAAAAAATGAATAAATTGAAAAAAACAGTAAGTATGTTAGCTCTTTCAGTAATGTTAATATTACCTACAACTGTATCTGCTCAAACAT
>NZ_JAHLDL010000062.1 GCF_018861315.1 Clostridium bowmanii
GACAATCATTATCTTAACTGTAAATTATTAACTGGGATTTATTCAGGGAAATTAATTTCCTAAATTTCACGGAAAGTACTTGCCATTTACAGCAACTCAATTTTAGAAAAAAGTATTTCAGATGTTGGTTATTATATTGTTGATTTTTATGCTAGGTATATATTTGAAAATAAATTATTTGAGAGAAGAAAATCGGGTCAATTATCTGTTGAAGAGTTAAATGAATTAATGCTTAATTGTATGGAAGAAGCCTATGGTGATAGTATTGGTTTTGAGACCATTCATCCATATATGTGGATGAATAAAGTTGGATATTATATGCCGAGGGATGAATTTCTAAATTTCCCATATTCATTTGGAGTTTTATTTTCAAAGGGTCTTTATGCTGCATATATTAAAAATGGCGGAGCTTTTGTATCGCAATATAATAATTTCTTGAGTGCTACAAGTAAAAATAATATTGTTGATAGTGCAAAGATAATTGGTATAGATGTTCACTCAATAGATTTTTGGAGAAATGCATTAAATCTTATTCAAAAGGACATTGAGGCGTTTATTAGTAGTGTATAAATTTTTTAAATAGGGGGGGAGCAAATGAATTTTGAATTATCTATGTTATGGTTTTGGAGTGCATATGTTTTTGTAACGTTAGTGGGAATAGGTCATACCTGTTTCAATTGGAAAGTATTAAAAATGGAAAATAAAGTAGAAAAAGTGTCTTCTATGTATGATATTGTTCCATATGCTAAAACAGTTCCATTTCATGCACTTTATAATATTATTATTTGGCCCATATTCTCTTATATTTATTTTTTACAAGTGAATCCTTTAAATATATGGAAAGAGGCATTAGTATTAGGAACAAGTTGGGCATTAATCACCATTATTTTCGATGTATTTGGTTGGGTAATTATTAAACATCCATGGAGAATGACTTTTAAAGAAATGTATGTAGATTATCAACCGTGGATAACTCTTATATATATTTCCATTTTTATAAGTCCGTTTATTGCGGTGTTCTTCATTTTAAATTAATTTTATATATAATAAGTAAGCAAAAGCAATATTTGGAAAGTAATGTTTATTATATAAATTTAAAAAACAAAGAGAGGTAATGAAAAAATGGGTACTTTCATATTTTCAATGGTAGTTGTTGCTGAAATTGCATTTGCAGTTTTCTGTATTATTACGAAATCTAACCAACAAAAGATAAGAAATATTAGCAGAATTGCTGCATTTACAGGCTTTGTAATGTTCACTATTCTAGCTATAATTGACTGGAGCTCTCGCTATTATGCTCTAGCAGCCTTGCTACTTTTGCTTGCAATAATCGGGGGAATTGCCTTAATTCGAAAGAAAGATGAAAAAAAAGCGTACAAAGCAGTGCGTGTTGTTTTGAAAGCAATAGGAATGACGGTGCTTATATTTACGTTAACTCTGCCGGCAATCATATTTCCACAGCATAAGGCCATGGAGGTGACAGGCAAATATAAAGTTGCAACCATAACCCACACATACACTGATACAAAACGTGTTGAAACATATACCGATACGGGAGAAAACAGAAAGCTGAATGTGCAATTGTGGTATCCGGAAAATGCAGACGGAACGTATCCGCTGATAGTTTTTTCCCATGGTGGGATTTCCACTAAATCCAGTAATGAATCGCTTTATAATGAGCTGGCAAGTCAGGGTTATGTTGTATGCTCAATCGACCATACTTACCAATGCTTATCAACTAAAGACGAGGACGGGAGTACGACACGTATAGATAGGGGGTATATGCAGGAATGCTCCGCAGAGAACGCACGAGCAGACAGACAGAAAAGCTATGAGTATTATCAAAAGTGGATGAAAATACGTACCGGTGACATAGATTTTGTGATAGATCATATACTTTCAGAGGCAGAAAACAAGAATGCTGATATAGCATACAAACTTATTGACACATCAAAAATCGGCGTTATGGGACATTCTCTTGGTGGCTCGGCAGCACTTGGTATAGGTAGAATGAGAGATGATGTTAGCGCGGTTATTGCTCTTGAATCTCCATTCATGTACGATATTGAGGGTGTTAAGGAGGGTGAGTTCGTCTTCAAAGATGAAATCTATCCAGTGCCTGTGCTTAATGTGTATTCAGATAGTTCATGGAGCAATCTTGCACAGTGGCCACAATACGCGGAAAATTATGCACTGCTTTCTGGTACCAATGCAACCGCATTTAATGTCCACATGAGTGGTGTTGGGCATTTCACTTTAACAGATCTGGCACTTACAAGCCCATTACTCACTCGATTATTTAACGGGAAGAAATCTACCACAAGCGCCGAATATTGCCTTAAGACGATAAACAAGATCTGCCTTGAATTTTTCGACAGCTATCTAAAGGGAAAGGGTGAGTTTCTGCAGATTTTAAAGAATAGGAGGATTAAACATGAAATTTAATGGTCTAATTCCAGAATTATCTGTATCCAGTTTTGACGAGTCAAAAAAATTTTACTTAAATATTTTGGGGTTTGATTTGAAATATGAAAGGTTAGAAGATAAGTTTGCATTTCTTTCTTATGGTGAAGCCCAAATTATGATTGAAGAGATTAATGAGAATTGGAACACAGGCAAATTACAATCTCCTTTTGGCAGAGGTATAAATTTTCAAATCGCTACAGATGATGTATATAAAATTGCAATTAAACTTAAGCAAAATAATATAATACTGTTTAGAGACGTTATGGAAAGCCAATATAAATGTGATGGGGAAGTTATTGATAAGAAAGAGATTTTATTTCAAGACCCCGATGGCTATTTATTAAGATTTTCTCAAACTGAAAGAAAATTGGATTATGATAAAAAATGTTTAGTTTAAAGTTTAAGGAGATTGTAATTTATAGAAATTAATTAATTTATATTAATAAAAAACACTGACAGATATACTAGAGGTGCAGAAGGGAAGTTAATTATGAGTAAGATTGAAAAGATGAGTGACAGGCAATATTTATTTGGAGTAATATTCATAGTAGCTAACAGAGTGGATACTATGTTTGAAAGAGAATTTAAACGATTTGGTATTACAACAAAGCAGTGGTTCTTATCAATTATTATAGAAAATTTATTTGATGAGCCACCTACAATCAAAGAAGTTGCAAGGGAAATGGGAAGTTCACATCAGAATGTCAAACAGGTTGCTTTAAAAATAGAGCAAAAGGGATTATTGATTTTTAAGAAGGATTTGAAAGACGGACGTATAATTAGACTTAAGCTGTCAGAGAGCAGCTATGATTTCTGGCCTAAAATTAGGATGGAAAGCACCAAATTTACTCAACTATTGTATAAAGGTATAGAAGAAGATGAATTAAAAGTTGCAAGAAGAGTAATGCAAAAAATGCAGTTAAATATTAATGAGATGGATTTGGTAAAACAATAATATCATTAAGTTCAAATATGGACAGATCAAATATAGTACGGGGGTATTAGAATGTTAAAGAAGTTACATAGTATACAAACAAAATTTCTAGGAATTGCTATTTTAATGGTTTGTATTTCGTTATTAACCGTTGGTGCAATAGTAAACTCTCAGGTGTCTAATAGGGCAGTAACTGAGTATTTAAACAATTCAAAGGAGCAAATGAAAATAGTTCAAAATGCAATTTATATTTTTTACGATCAAATTGATAAAAATATTAATATGATGGCTGAAAACAAGTTAGTTCAGAGTGCAGATACAAGCATTACAACTTATAAAGCTATTACGAAAAAGATTCAGATGACACCTTCAAAGAATAGTGGATTAGAACAAGACACTTATGATATGTTTGACCACTATGCAAAAAATCATGAAGGAACAATGTATTTATATTATGGAACTGAAGAAGGCTCATATCTTCAATGGCCTGAAACAACTATTGAGGGTAATTATAATCCGCCTGAAAAACCATGGTATAAGGTTGGACTTAGTGGTAATGGGAAAATTGTGAGAACAGAACCTTATGTAGATAATACTACAAATTCACTTATAACAAGTAATGTAAGATCTTTTTCAGATAAGAGCGGGAAAGTAATCGGAGTATTAGGTCTTGATGTTCAGCAATCTGTCATTAGTAATATGCTAAGTCAAATGAAAACGGGTAAGACTGGTTTTTCTATGATAGTACATAATTCTGGAATAATTATGGCTGATGGTAGCAAGCCAGAAAATAACTTCAAAAGATTTGAAGATGTTAAAATAGAAGGTCTGGATGGGATTTTAAGCAAAGAAAACTTAGAAGTTGAAATTGATAACTCAAGTTATTTAGTAAATACTTTAAAGGTAGAGGGAACGGATTGGGTTTTAGCATCTTTTATGTCTAAGGAGGAGCTATCTAATAGTTCAAAAGGAATAAGAAATGCCATATTAGTTATTTCACTAATAATGCTTGCCATAACAATTCTCCTTGCATCATTTAGTGCGAAACAAATTACAAGTCCTATTAAAAAATCAGCAGAATATTTACAAATGATTGCAAATGGAGATTTCTCGTTTTTCATTGACTCTAAAATTTTAAGAAAAAAAGATGAAATTGGAATTATTGCAAATGGTATTTATGAAATGAAGAATTCTTTAAAACAGTTGGTTCAACGTATAAAAGATGAATCATCAAATATTGAAGAAAAAGTTCAAGATGCAATTGTTAATATGGATGTTCTTAATGAGAATCTAAATGGGGTGTCAGCCACTACCGAAGAGCTGGCAGCTAGCATGGAAGAAACGGCAGCTTGTTCAGAGGAAATAGCTGCAACATCTAAAGAAATCGAAAATGCTGTGCAATTATTGGCTGAAAAATCACAAAATGGTGCAATTATTGCTAGTGAAATAAGTGAAAGAGCTGAAAGAACAAAAGCAAGTGTAAATATTGCCCAAAAGAAAGCTTACAATATATTTAAAACCACAAGAGGCCTCTTGGAAAAAGCTATAGAAGACTCCAAGGTAGTGGAACAAATTAATATTTTATCAGACTCAATTATGCAAATAACAGAGCAGACTAATCTATTGGCACTTAACGCAGCCATTGAAGCAGCTAGAGCAGGGGAGTCAGGAAGAGGATTTTCAGTTGTAGCTGACGAAATACGAAAGTTAGCAGAGCAATCGAAAATAACTGTAATGAAAATTCAAGGTGTAACCACAAAGGTAACTACATCTGTGGAAAATTTATCTTTAAGCTCAAATAGCTTGTTAACATTTATGCGTACAGATGTTATCGATGACTATAACACAATGCTTGCCATTGCAGATCAATATAGCGAAGATGCAAGGTTTGTTGATATTTTAGTCTCAGAAGTTAGTTCAACATCAGAAGAACTATTGTCATCTGTGGGAGAGGTTTTGTCAGCTATTGACAGTGTAGCTGACGCAGCAAATGAAGGAGCAGTAGGGACAACAGATATAGCAAGCAAAATTACAGAGGTTAACTCAAAGTCAAGTGATGTTATGCAGCAAGTAAAATACTCTAAAGAAAGTGCAGATAAGTTAAAAGAGGAAATTGAAGCGTTTAAGTTTTAACGGTATTTTAGAAAATAATAAAGGCGGGAAGTACAGTGAGTAAAAAATTTTCACAGAATATTAATAAAGATCAGATTTATGAATATATAAAAAACTTATATGAATTTATAAAAGTTCCATTAAAAGTTACTGATGTTAGTGGTGAATGTATAACTGCATTTGGATTTGTTGATTATGAAAATGAAAACTTAAGCTTAATAGATTTATCAAAGATAAATAAGTTAGATTCACATTCTTTTATAAAAAAAAGTAATGAGAAGGTAATACTAATTTTCCCTATAAATACAATGAAGAAATGCTACGCTTATCTGTCAACAGGGGAAATATGTAATAATAATAGTAAAATTCAAAACTTGGTGGTTGTTCTTAAGGAATTTGCAGATGTCATGGCTAACTACTTATTTCATAGTTTGCAAAAGGATGAAGTAAAGAGTCAATTTAATCAATTTATCAAACTAAATGATAAACAAGAAACACAATGTGTTGGTTATAAAAACTATGAAAAAACAATGTTTAAACTTGCTTTTTACGATCATTTAACTGATATTCCCAAAAGAAACTATTTTAAAATAAAAAGTGAAGAAATAATTAACAAAAATACTAAAGAATTTACAATACTATTTTTTGATATTGATGATTTAAAAAAAGTAAATGATAACTTTGGATATACATTAGGAGATAAGTGGTTAAAGATAATAATATTTGAAATAAGTAAAATATTAAGTGTAAATGAACAAATATTTAAGTGGGGTGGAGATGAGTTTATAATTCTCCTAACATCTACAACCATAAAATATGTTAGCAAAAAAGCTAATTTAATTCTTGAAATATGTAATAAGGTCTATGGGATTCAAGATAGAAGTATACAACTATCCGCAAGTATGGGGATTAGTTTTTATAAAAATGATGCTTCTGGAATTGATGATGTGCTTAAAAAAGCAGACATAGCTATGGGTAAAGCAAAGATGAATGGGAAGAACAACTGTGTTTTTTTTCATGAAGACATGCAAAAGGAAATAGAAGAAAAATCGGAAATGGAGATTGATTTAAAAAAAGCAATATTAAATAAAGAGTTTATTTTATATTTTCAACCACTGTTTTCATTGAAAAAATCTAATATAATTGGTGTCGAGGCTTTGATTAGATGGCAGCATCCGAGTAAAGGTCTAATTCCACCAATGTCATTTATCCCTTTAGCAGAGGAAAATGGACTTATAAAAGAAATTGGAAGATTAGTAATAGAAGAAGCCTTTAAACAAAGTAGGATTTGGCAAGAAAAGGAATACAAAAATATAAAAATATCAATAAATATTTCAGATATTCAGTTAAGAGATGAGAGCTTTATTAGTTTTATCAAAGAAAGTTTAAAAAAACACGATATTAATCCTAAAAATATAGTAATGGAAGTAACTGAAACGGTTATGATGGAGTCTTTTGAAAGAAACATAAAGATATTTAAAAAGCTTAAAAATATGGGAGTGAAGATTGCTTTAGATGATTTTGGAACAGGATATTCTTCGTTAGGTTATTTAAAGAAGCTTCCAATAGATATTATCAAGATTGATAAAATATTTATTGATAACATTCATAAAGAGGATGTAGATAGATCTTTTGCAGAGGCAATCATTCACTTTGGGCATAAAATTAATATGCAAGTAGTAGCAGAAGGAGTAGAACTTAAAGAACAACTAAATTTATTAAAGAAATGTGGCTGCGATATTGTTCAAGGATACTTTATTGGTAGGCCTATGAAAGTAAATGATTTAGATAATATATTACAAAGTATGAAGTGTTTCAACGCACCTACAGTTTCCATACCACTATTAAGCCGTAGCTACTAACATATTTGACTTAATTATTCTAAATATTAGATAGGTAAAAAGACAAAACTATTCTTTAATTTGTAGAAGGAAGTTGGCTAATTAGTTATAATAAAGTTGAGGTAAAACAATATATATTTTCCGAACTTAATAAGAAGATAGGCGTTATTAAATAGATAAGTGAGTTTTCTAGAATTTATAAAATGTGAGGTGTATTATGAGTAATAATAAAATTTTGCACAGGATTACTTTTTTAATTATTGTCTTGGGCATTCTAACATCAGCAATAGGTCTTCTATATACAACTGGGGGAGAAGCATCTAATTTCGTGAATCAATATGGTGATACAGTAAAAATATATGGAGATGGACTGTATGCACATGATTCGTATTTTATGGCACCAATATCTCGTGGAACAGATTTTACAATCCTGTTCTTTGCTATTCCAATATTAATATTAGCATTGGTACTAGATATGAAAAAGAAAAAATTAAAAAATCGAATGTTTTTAATGTCAGTTATTTCAATATTTACTTATTATTCGGCAAGTATAGCTTTTGGTGTAACTTATAATATTATACATCTAGTATATATTGCACTCTTTTCAGCAAGCCTATTTGGATTAGTTATTGCAATAGTGAGTTTAGAAAAAAAACATGTAGCTAAAAGTATGGGGGATGCATTACCATTCAAAGGAATATATATATTTCTATCTTTATCAGGCATTGCTTTGATTGTGGCTTGGCTTCCAGACATTATTAGTTCGCTAATTGCTGGCAGCTCTTTAGAGCTTATTGAAGTGTATACAACACAGGTTACATACGTTATAGATATGGGTATAATTGCTCCTGTTGCCTTCATTTGCTTAGCACAATTAAAAAAACGAAGTGGACTTGGCTATATTTTACTAGCAATGCTATTAACATTGTGTAGTATTATTGGGATAATGCTTCCTATCCAGACGGTATTTCAAGTAACAGCAGGAATTGAGATTCCTCTTGCAGCTCTAGTTACAAAGGTAGCAAGCTTTTTTGTTCTCGCATTCTTTTCACTATATTTTAATATACAACTCTTTAA
This sequence comes from Clostridium bowmanii, assembly GCF_018861315.1. Taxonomy (GTDB): domain Bacteria; phylum Bacillota; class Clostridia; order Clostridiales; family Clostridiaceae; genus Clostridium_AD; species Clostridium_AD bowmanii. The sequence goes on from NZ_JAHLDL010000062.1 coordinate 8,431, forward strand.
GAATATAAAGTCAACTGACTCGCGACCGGCTTCGACGTTATCCAACCTCAATCAGTAGAAGCTTTTATGAGTTTAGTTAAATTCGTGGATAAATCATAATTGTACATGAATATTTTAGTAAGTGACTGTGTAATAGGGCAAAACTACAAATATAATGGAGAAAATAATTTGAATATAAGTGTAGTTGAATTCATACAAACACATAATGTGTTTGTAGTATGTGCTGAACTGCTGACAGGTATGAAATGACCAAGGAAATGTGCTGAGATAGTAAACGGTATTGTAATGTCTGAGAATGGTGAGAATGTAGATGCAAAATATCGCAAAGGGGTAGAACTTGCAATGGAACTTCGTTTCAAGAATAATGCAACTATTTATAAATAATAGCCACAAGTAAGTATTCACAATTTTAAATGAACTTTAAATAAATGGAAATACTATTTTGTGGCTATCATCTATTTAATATTTATTATTATACTTTCCGGATTCGTATCTCCAATGTTAAGTATCAAACCATCACTACCATCAGGAATTCCTTTAAGTCTCCAAATTTTTGTTGTCTTACCGTTATTTTCTTTATTTTCACATGATATTGGATCTATAGTAACCCCTTTATCCGTTACAACAGTGAATTTTTCGTTAGTTAAGCTTGTTGGAACTTCTATTTCTATAAATGTATTAAGTTTGCTTAATGTTACTTTTTTTTTAGAAATATTATTCTGTTTTATAGCAGGAGTTATTATCTTTACTCCTTCACTATTTAACTTAACCGGAACAGAAAATTTCCACTTTCCTCTAATAACACTATCGTCTGCTACAGTATTTAATGAGACTGCACCAATATTTATATCTAATGTGAAGTTCTCAAGTACTTCTGTTTTCAGGTGTCTAAATAAATATGTTTCTACTCCTATAAATGTATACTTATCAATAAATTTTCCGTCAAGTCCTGCTACACCGCCAGTATCTAAATCACCTTTGTGAAAACTTGTTTTTCCATAGTCATCATATAATAATAGTTGTGTGTCATTAGTATTAATAAACGCCTTATCACTTTTTACAATAAATGATACATAAACCCCATACTCATCACAAAGAACATCTTGTACTGTTATACTAACTTTGCTATCTGTAACTGTTTTATTTATAATTGCATTTCCTTGACTACTTCCTCTTAATCCGACAATGCCTTTTATGTCACTAAATACATTTCCTGCAAATCCCTTAACCTCTGCAGATACGCCGAGTGAAGTCATTCCAATTATAAAAACTAAACAAATTGATGCCGCTGTTGCGATTATCCTTCTATGCATAACTTTATTATTTTTATATTTTTCTCCTCTTATGATAGCATTAGAAGTTAATGAATCTATATTGTAAGGTAATTTTATATCATTTAATTTATCCGTAACTTAATCCTCCTTTAGATTGATTCTTAAAGATTTTAATGCCCTATGAATATACGATTTTACTGTATTTTCGGAACAGCTCATAACTTTAGTAATATCTTTTATAGACATATCCTGCATATATCGCAAAATGATTGCTGTTTTATGGTTACCTTTCAAATTATCTATAGAGTTATACAAGTCAATGCTGGATGCGGTATCTATAGTGTCCTTGGGATTCATTGAAACAAACATACCATGGAAGGTGGTTGAGTATTGTGCTTCTTTGGGAGAAATTTATGATATTGTTGTAGAAAACATGGAACGTCAATCCAATGGTGTAAATGGTCTTAAAGGTTAAACTCATGCCGGAAAATGTGACACAATTGATAAGTGTAGGGTATAACAGCGAAATCCGAATACATTTATTAGTTAAGAATTATGTAAAAAAGTAAAAAATGTTTATTATTGGAATATTTATACTTGTTGGTGGAGCAGTAACTAAAAAGAAGTTGTTAATGATAATTTCTATTATTCCGTTAGTTATTGCATTATGTCAAATTACAATGCTTTTTTTATGTCTCTAAATTGATTAATAAAAATATATTTAAATGTTTAGGCTAAATTTATCCTAAACATGATATAATAATATATAAGAAATAAAAATTGATAGTGTTAACTAACCTATGAAAAAACTAGATTAAAAATTTTAAGATTTAAATTGCACCATGAAAAGTGAAAATATACCTAAAAG
>NZ_JAHLDL010000063.1 GCF_018861315.1 Clostridium bowmanii
AAAGAATGTACTTAGAGAATAACTCTAGGTCGGTAGCTTAGTTTAATATAAATAATTACTAAATTTACCATTGTTCGTGTTTCTTAATGGTCTTTTTGTTGTGCATTAAAATTAATAACTATTTTTTTGAATTTATAGTTGACTTTAATTAGCTGGTCTATTCAAATACTCATGTTATAAAATAAATTGGTATAAAAGTTATCCCTTTACTCCACCTACTGTAAGACCCCCTACTATTTTCTTTGATAAGAAAATAAAGGCTATCATTATAGGTACATTAGAGATAGCTACACCTGCAAAAACTGCACCATATTCTGTCTTGTATGTTCCTCTAGCAAGCATTACCATTATAGGAAGAGTAAATTTTTTAGGATCAAATAACAATATAAGTGGTATTAAGAAATTGTTCCAAGTTTGAATAAATGTAAATATAGACATTGTAGCCACACTTGGGAATATCAAAGGCAAAACTATCTTGTTAAATATTTTAAATTCGTTGCACCCATCTATTCTAGCAGCTTCTATAAGTGAACCACTAATTGCACCATCCGTATATCCTTTGATAAAAAATACCAATGCTGGTGTTGCAATAGCGGGTATTATTAATGGTATATACGAATCAAGTAAGACAATTTACTTTGGAGTCTTACATGAATTTCTTTTGACTAAGTCAATAGGCAATGTATAATTTGCTGAAAAATTCGAATCGTTCTCGATGGATGTTATTAGTGTATTTGTTGCTATTGAAGCCATTTCTAGAAGATTCATTTTTACAGTTGTTAGGGACGGACTTATATACCTTGCAACCTCAATGTCATCAAAACCTATTATAGAAATATCTTCTGGCACTTTTAAATTAGTTTCTTTAATTGCATTCAATGCCCCTATGGCCATGTTATCATTTCCACAAAATATTGCAGTGGGAATTTCCTTTTGAAGCAATTTCTTTGTAGCATTATACCCTCCACTGATGGTAAAATCACCCTTAACAATGAAATTATTTTTTATAGGAATTCCTGCATCTGTTAATGCTTTTTTATAAGCATCCAGTCTTTCAATGCCAGATAAATTTTCTGATATTCCAATTATGTGTGCGATTTTTGAATGACCAAGCTCTATTAAATAATTAGTGGCTTTATATGCTCCACAATAATTATCAGCATTTACAATTATGCACTTTGAATAAACTTCTTCATCTAATTTCACAGATTGGTCGAGTAGCGCAACCCTATACCCAGAACGTATAATATCTTTTATTTCTGACTCTCCATTTTTTTCTCCAATAAAAATCCCACCTGATATTGTCTTATTATAAAAAGTTTCTTTTACTTTTTTATAATCCTTTTGTTTACTTACTATAGAAACAAGTACGTTATAACCCAATTTGCTTGCATTATCTATAACTGATCCGAGAAATGGTGAAAAGTAAGAACTACCAGTAACCTGTTTGCCGTTGGAATCTACCTTCATGTCAATTATAAAAAGGCCAATCACCCTATTCTTAGCTCCTGCAAGCATTCTAGCTGATGCGTGAGGTACATAATTATTTTCCCTGATTATTTCTTGTATTCTTTTTCTAGTTTCTTCTGGAACATTATCATAATTATTAATTACTCTTGAAACAGTGCTTCTTGAAACTCCTGCGATTTTTGCTATGTCTATACTGTTCATATCCGCACCCCTCATACAATGTATTAAACGCGTGTTTATTGTATAATAATACCTTATTTTCTAATGCTTTTCAAGTGCCTATAAGTTGATTCTCCTTTAAATAACCTACTTTAAATGGCATTTTCTTCATTTATATCAAAATTGCTCTGTTTCTTTAAAAATCGTTTACATATTTTTGTTATTGAATTTCCAAGTATCAGTTATTTACCCATTTCTATTTTATGTGTAGCCCCATCACCAAACACAGGAAGTATTTTCTGATTTATAAGTTTTCCATCTACTATTATTTTTTTAACACCCTTTGAAACATGTTGCGGATTTTTAACTTCAATACTGTAGGTGTCCCCCCTATATACTCTTTTAACCTTAAACCCATCCATTGCACTTGGAATACAAGGATTTACACTAAGTCCATCATATTCAGGAATAACTCCCAATATCCACTGAGTAATTGCAAAGTAATTCCATGCGGCTGTGCCTGTAAGCCAAGAATTTTTAGCTTCTCCATATCTCACTGCATCTCTTCCCGCTACCATTTGTGAATAAACATAAGGCTCGGTCCTATGGATTTCACTTATTTCCTCAACATAGGCTGGAGCTATTTTTTTATATAAATCAAAGGCTCTATCTCCTCTGCCTAAAACTGTTTCAGCAATCATTATCCATGGGTTATTGTGGCAGAAGATGCCCCCATTTTCCTTATATCCAGGTGGATAAGATGAAATTTCACCAATGTTTACATCATATTTACTATAAGATGGCGACTAAAGCATAATACCATATTTAGTGTCCAATCTTTCCGCAACTGAATCTAATGCTTTCAATGCTAATCCCTCTTCAACACCAATACCTGCCATTACGCAGAAGCCCTGCGATTCAATATATATCTGACCTTCTTCACATTCTTTACTACCCACTTTATTCCCAAAAGCATCATATGCTCTTAAAAACCACTCTCCATCAAAACCTTTTTCTATAACTGCCTTTTTCATTTCATCAATATGATTTTGGGCTATTATAGCTTCTTTATTTAAGCCTCGCCTCTTGCATAACTCTACATATTCAGGTCCAATAAAAACAAACATTCCAGCTATAAGTACTGATTCTGCAACTCTACCATCTGGATCTCCGAAAGTTTGAAAAGATTCGTCAGGTTCTTTAGAAAAACAATTTAAATTCAAACAATCATTCCAGTCAGCTCGCCCGATTAAAGGAAGTCCATTAGGTCCAAGATTATTAATAACATGATAAAAAGAACGTTTTAAATGCTCCATTAAGGTACCCTTTATATTATCATCACAATTGAAAGCCACTTGTTCATTAAGTATATTAAAATCTCCGGTTTCTTTTACATAGGCAGCCGTACCTAAAATCAGCCATAATGGATCATCATTAAAACCTCCTCCAACTTCAAAGTTACCTTTTTTAGTTAGTGGTTGATATTGATGATAAGCTCCACCATCTTCAAATTGTGTTGCAGCAATATCTAATATTCGCTGGCGCGCTCTACCCGGAATTTGATGTACAAATCCAAGTAAATCCTGATTAGAATCCCTAAATCCCATACCTCTTCCTATTCCGGACTCAAAATATGATGCACTTCTAGACATATTAAAAGTTACCATGCACTGATACGGATTCCATATATTTACCATACGGTTTAACTTATCATCCTCACTACTTATACTGTATTTTGACAATAAATTTAACCAATACTTACTTAGTTCCTCCATGCCATCTTCTACCTGAATATCGCTACAAAATTTACCTATCATAGCTTTAGCCTTAGTCTTATTAATAACACCAGTACGTTCCCATTTATCGTCTTCTTCATTTTCTACATATCCAATTATAAAAATCAAACTTGTTTCCTCACCCGGTTTAAGGGTTAACACCTTACTATGCGAGGCTACTGGTGACCATCCACTAGCTACAGAATTATTGGACTTACCCTTAGTTACTACTTGTGGTGAATCAAACCCATTATACAATCCAAGAAATGACTCTCTATCACTATCAAATCCATCTATGTCTGTGTTGACACTGTAGAATGAATAGTGATTGCGTCTTTCTCTATATTCAGTTTTATGATAAATCACAGAATCATCTATTTCTACTTCACCAGTACTAAAGTTTCTTTGGAAGTTAGTCATATCATCATAAGCATTCCATAAGCAGAACTCAATAAATGAAAAAACTGTAATTTCCTTTGTTTCACTTGAAGTGTTCTTTATTTTAAGTCTATTTACTTCACCGTGATACTTTAAAGGGACAAACATTAATTGTTCTACTTCAATACCGTTTCTTTGACTTCTAATCTTAGTGTATCCAAGTCCATGCCTACATTCATAGGAATCTAATTCGGTTTTTACTGGCATGTATCCGGGTGTCCAAACATCTCCACCATCATTTATATAATAGTATCTTCCCCCATTATCAACTGGTGCACTATTATATCTATATCTAGTTAGCCGTCGTAGCCTAGCATCCTTATAAAAACAATACCCACCGCTAGTATTTGAAACTAGCGAGAAAAAATCCTCTGTTCCAAGATAATTAATCCAAGGATACGGAGTCTTAGGAGTAGTTATAACATACTCTTTTTTTAGATCATCAAAATAACCAAATTTCATTCTTCATCCCCACTATATTTGTACAATTCTATACTATATAGAATCCATAAATATATCAATTATCATAGGAGCTAGAATTACCTCTATTAATTAGATTACATCTAATTAACGCGCGTTTTTATGATATTTAACAGTTTTTTAAGTTTATTTAAAAAGCTACAGAATACACCTAAGTATATTCTGTTAGATTGTGGATGATCACAACATTATATAAATGCTTATGCTCTAGAATATTTAAGAAATCCTTCATGCATATTTAATACTAACTTTCCTGTTTCATTCAAATATTCCACATAAGATCCTAACATTCTTTCTATCATAGTATATTTATATTTACTATTTACATGAATATTAAATTTTTTAATAACCGCATTCAGAATATCGTCCCTTGTCATTGAAGCATCTATGACATCGTATACTCTTATAGCTCTATTCTTATAGAAATCTATATTGTCTGTTATAAGTTTTGTAATATCATCATACATCCCTTTGTGTGCCACTACATATCTGCTACAATTTAAGTCATAAAGCTTTAATTTACTCTTCAAATCCTCACTGAGTATAAAAGCATAAGGCATTTTAGCCCCCCTCATAACTTCATAGCTTATAAGTGCATCTCCTAAATACGCAACATCATCAGGAGTAATAATACATACATGTGCAGGACTATGCCCGGGTGTATGAATAATTTTAAATTCAATACCTTGAACAGATATTATATCTTGGTTGTCAAAAATCATAATATCTGTTTTACAGACCATATGACCAAAATGCTCTGTGACCTCGGATAATGTTTGGCTATTATAATAAAGCTTTAGATTCATTGTTGAACTGCAAATAAGAGCTTCATAGGCTGGCATAGCTATAATACAATTATACTTTTCCTTCAAATATGCATTATTCCCTACATGATCTACATGGGCATGAGTACATATTATACCAACTACCACAAGGTTGTTTTTTTCCAGAATTTCATCTATTCCTTCTCTTTCACCTTTTGCCCATCCTGAATCAAGCATAATAATTTCTTTTTGATTAATTTTATAAAAAGGTATGTATAACATGCCGGTATCAATACAGAATGTATTTCCCTTAATTTTTTTTATTTCCATGATTTTCTTTAGCGAGAGTATGTGCTACAAGTACACAAAAACACTAAATGCCCACTTCCTTTCTTATCTACTCATTTATGTGTATTCCATATTGATGGAGACCTCAATGATTCACAATTAATTTTAATCATAAATAAACATATAATCTATTATATCAAAGTTCCAACATTGTTTCCATATAAACACATTTTCACTAAGTGATGCAAGCATATTCAACCTACAACGAAACAAATTTCATTCAAAAAAAAGTCCCCTATAGCAGATTATAAATTGCCATAGGGAGCTTCAGTAGGTGTAAAACTAACACCGTAATTTATTTTTTATTTATTAATAATGTCTTTTTTTCTAATTTATGCCACTCTTTTCTTTATGATGATTTCTTTTCCTTCTTTACGCCACTTAGCAAATTCAGCTGTTGCTGTGAAAAGTGCATCTGTAGATGAGTTAAGTGCTGTTTCGCAAGAGTCTTGTATAACACCTACGATAAAGCCTATACCAACTACCTTCATGGCAATGTCATTTGGAATTCCGAATAAGCTACAAGCTAGAGGAATTAATAATAACGAACCACCAGCTACGCCTGAAGCTCCGCATGCCGCTACAGCCGAAAGTATACTGAGGATTAATGCCGTAGGCATATCTACTTTAATTCCAAGTGTGGTAACCGCAGCAAGTGTCAAAACAGAAATAGTAACAGCTGCACCAGCCATATTGATGGTAGATCCTAATGGAATAGATACTGAATACGTATCCTTATCTAAACCCAGGTCTTCACACAAGGTCATATTTACAGGGATGTTTGCAGCTGAGCTACGTGTAAAGAACGCAGTAATACCACTTTCCCTTAAGCATTTAAACACAAGTGGATATGGATTTTGACGAATATTAACGTACACAATAATTGGATTGACAACAAGAGCCACAAAGACCATACACCCGAGAAGAACTGCTAGTAACCGTCCATAGCTTAGCATGGCGCTAACTCCGCTTGTTGCAATAGCATCAAATACTAGACCCATGATTCCAAGTGGTGCAAAGTTTATTACCCATTTAACCATTTGAGTCAATGCATCTGAAAAATTTGTAATCATAGTTTTTGTAGTATCCGGTGCATTTTTCAAGGCAAAACCAAGAACTAATGCCCAAGACAATATACCAATATAATTGGCATTAAAAAGTGCTTTCACTGGGTTATCAACAATATTTAACAGTAATGCTTTAAGAACCTCAACTATACCACCAGGTGGTGTTACATTCTTAACACCTTCTACTGAAAGTGTTAATACTACTGGGAATATAAAGCTTGCAATAACCGCTACAAGTCCAGCTAAGAATGTTCCTAGAAGATAAAGGACTATAATAGATTTCATATTGGTTTCATGACCACTTCTATGTTGAGAAATGGCTCCCATTACCAAGAAGAATACCAATATTGGTGCAATCGATTTTAAAGCACCTACAAATAAAGAACCAAAAATGACGATTGGTTTTGCTTGTTCTGGAACCGTTACAGCCAAGATAATACCAACAACCAAACCTACAATTATTCGTTTTACTAAACTCATTTTATTCCAACTATTCATTAGTTTTTTCATAAGCTTTTTTCCTCCTATAGTTATGATAGAAACAAACTACGCACAGCTACTTTAGATGCCTACTATGGTACTGGTTATGCCTAATAAACCTGCGATAAAAATATTTTACCACAAATTACAACTCATGTGAAGCAAAAATTTAATGTGATTATAGATATTCTTTTGCACAATAATGATTCTTATACATTTATTTCAAGTATAATGATTTTATACCATAAAGCACTATATTATTCTTTTAAACTACAAAACAAAACACCAGTTACAAATGTAGCCGGTGTATAGAAAATATTAATTAAATTACCTGATTTAATTTACATGTTTTGCATTTTGGAATTGCTAAGTACAGTGTCTATAGGTTTCCCTCCAATGTTTAAGGCTTCATCGCTACGTTCGTTAATATAAGTTTTTTCAATATAAGTTTTTTTATTATTCTCCTCATCTCCATGTTCTTCAGTTACAGGAATATGATTCTTCTTTAATTCATCTATCAAATTATCAATATCTAATGCCATATCTGCTGATTCAGTACTAGATTCATATCTTTTAACTATATTACCATTACAATCAATGAGGAATTTTGTAAAATTATTTTCTACTAGATTTTCTTCCAGGCTTTCTTGGTAGCTTTCCTTAAGAAACTCATTAAATTTTTTTTCATTAGGCGGATCTAATTCAAAGCTTTTAAAATCTCCTTTATTAGTTGGATAGCCAATTATTTCAAAGTCTTCATCCTTATACTGTTCATAAAGTGTCTCCAAGCCCTCGTACTGTGGTGTAACACCAGACTGCCTTTCCATATCAACTATAACTAGTACCTTTCCCCTATATTGTTCCAGAGATGCTTCCTTGCCATCCATTGTAATTGCTTTAAAATCATAAATTGACATTTATATCCCTCCATTTTATATATATTTAATTACTTTCGTTAATTTCGTTAATTTCACTACATGAATATAATATTCTTATGATTGGCATGAACCGGCTTTTTTAGTTTTTTAAGAAAATTTAGAATATTCTAACTCAAATATAACACTCATTCCATTATATTTCAACATTTTTAGACAATTATTTTTACTAATGCTTTAACTAAAAAATAATACAATATTTCAAGGAAGCTTATAAACTCTTCAATTTTTAATTTTAATAAAAATATTATATTGACATGTATACGGTTAAATGATATTATAATTTAAATTAATGAAATTTTTACCATCAGTTATCTGTTCAAAATATCTTGTTTTTACGATGGTGCAAAAAGAATTAATTAACCTAAGTGTCCCTACTATGCAGATGTGGCGGAATTGGCAGACGCACTAGACTTAGGATCTAGCGCTTTACGGCGTGCAGGTTCAATTCCTGTCATCTGCACCAAAAAAGCAGTCATTTTATGACTGCTTTTTTATTTTCAAATTTATTGTTGTATATTCTACAAATATTGAAGCTCCATCACAAAAAATATTAAAACCTATTAACCATTACCATTACTAGTAGGTTTCTATCATTCGCCTCATGGTAGTTAAATAATACTTTTTAATATTTCCATGCAGGAATGTAAAAATAGTCTACTGCTATTAAACAAATCTGCAATTTGATAAGTTATTAGAAACATTAAAGCATAAAAAAGACTTGGTACTTTTTCACTGAATTTTAAAATTGGCCTAGAGATTTTATTACATACAATACTTTGGTTTGCTGCCCAGCCAATAACTATTCCAATTAAAGCACCACAAATAATATCAGTAGGGTAATGAAACCCTAAATATATTCTTGGAAATGCAATAAATATAATTGTATATATAAATGCTAATATTCCAAGTTTTTTTGTAATGTAAAAAAATCCAGTTACCAAAGTAAAAAATAATACTGCATGATCACTTGGAAATGAGCTCCAGTTGGTTAAAGCCGTGGGTTTTATTCCATAAGGCAACACAAAATTTAAAGCCACTTCATGGAGAGGCCTTTCTCTATATGGAAGTGAAACTGACAGAATCCTTGCTAATAGCATTGCAATAAAACAACTTAATATTATAGAAATAATATGTTCTCTTATATCAGCTTGGTCATCACTATTTTCAAACCAAAACCACCATATAAATATAGCAAAAATACCTCCCTTTACCAAGTTATTTTCTGCTATAAAAGTGAAAGAATTATCAATTGTTATAGAGTGATGAGCAAATTTGTTTAAAAAGTTAATTATTGTTGAATCGAAAGAATTCATGTTGAACCTCCTAATAAAGTAGTGAAAATGTTATGCGTCAACAGGTTTTATATATATATATATGTCAAAAGACATAATAAATTATATTAAGACATAATTAATCATAATAAGACATATTCTATTATATATTAGCAAACAAATATTGTCCACTCCCACACTAATTCATATAATGGGTCATGTCAACCACAAAAAATAACACCATATTCAACAAGGTGTTATTTTTTCATACTAAATATTGTAGTTTTAATGGTTAATTTATTTAAGACCCTAATATTTGCATTATAGCCTGGACCAATAGCACAATAGTTAATACAATTAAAATAACTATTGTAATGGAAAATTTTTCAAAATTATAGTCTTTGAATCCACTGTTAGTTTTTACTTTGGCAGTGGTTACGTGAGGACTTTTTCATTCATTAATAACTCCAAGATCAGTTAGTCTTCCAATAAATTTCATATCTTGCGTGTATACCTTATTCCCTAAAATTCTGCTTAGATAAAAATTATTTTTCATATTACATTCCTCCTTTTAGGAAGGGATGTAATATCATTTATAAAATAATTTAATAGAGTGCCATCCATTCCAACATATTAAATTTTTTTTGTGCTTGGGACCATTGTCCATTAAATAATCACACTCCTCATTAATTTAAAAATCAAGTAGGAGGCTAATCATTATTTGATTAGCCGACCTCTTACACCACCGTGCGTACCGTTCGGTACACGGCGGTTCAATAGAAATTA
>NZ_JAHLDL010000064.1 GCF_018861315.1 Clostridium bowmanii
TATAAGCATTTAGAAATAATGTAAGTCTTTTAGTGAGAGCATTAAAGAAAGTTATTTAGTACTTAAGAACCCCATGCGTTTATGCGTGGGAATTTCAGGAAAGTCAAAACAATTAAATATAAAATTTAAAGTAAGTCGCATTTAATGTAAAGGAAATATTAAACATAAAAAATGTAAGGAGATATATTTAAATTATCTCCTTACATTTTTATTATTTAGGAATCTTTAAAATCATCTATTCAAATGCCTTTTCAAATACTGCATTAACAATATCCTTAGAGGCAACTCCTTCATGAACTTTAATTCCATCTACGTAGTAGGTAGGTACATAATAGTAAGTATATTGTTTTGCTATATCCGGTTGAAGCTCTTCATCAATAATTTTAATTTCGATATTAGCATATTGTGGATTTTTATTTTTTATATCTTCCATCCAAGCAAGTGCCTTTTTACAATATGGGCACCATTCAGTTACAAACATAATTACTGGTTTCATTTATTATCACCACCAAACTTTTTATTTAATATATATTATTATACATATAAATAGTATACACCATTTTTGTTATTCCACGTGAATTATAATAATAATAATTCATAGAAATATGTTAAGCGATTTGATATAATGAAATAGTCAAAATATAATTCTATGAGAATATGGAAAAATATTTCAATGAATTTTAATTAGTAACTAAAAATGAGTATAAAGGAGAACCTTAAATGCAAACAGTAAAACAGTTGTTTAAAAGAGAAACATTAGTGAAAATAATATTATTGGCATTAATGGTATTATTTGCATATTTAATAAGATCCATTTTTAATTTGATTTTATTAACTTTTATGATTACATATTTAGCAAATAGTTTACAATGCTTATTAGTTAAGCAAATTAACAAAGTTATAAGGGTAAATCCAACTATTATTACTATAATTATATACATGATAATGACAGCAACTATAGTTCTTCTTCTTGTTAAGTATATACCAATTGCTATTTCAGAAAGTATACTCATCCTGGATAAAATAGAATATATTAAATTACCCAAAAGTAATAAAGGGGTTATGGTATATTTAACACCAATATTTGAGCAAATTGACATAGCTAGTTATGCTAAATCTGGTATTCAAAGCATTATGCTATTTGTAACTAATTTTGGAGAATGGAGTTTGAACTTTTTTATGGCATTATTACTAAGTTTAATATTCGTATTAGAGAAAGACAGCATATTAGATTTTATGCATAGGTTTAAAGGAAGTAAAATTTCAGTGGAATATAATTATCTCAGCTATTTTGGTAATAACTTTTTGAATTCTTTTGGAAAAGTAATACAGGCCCAAATAATGATAGCTATTACAAACACAGCATTATCAGTTGTTGGACTTACGATAATGGGGTTTCCTCAATTATTCGCTCTTGCATTTATGATATTCATTTTAAGCCTTGTACCTGTGGCAGGGGTATTTATCTCATTAATCCCTCTATGTTTAATTGCGTTTAAAATAGGTGGATTAATTAAAGTAGTTTTTGTTCTTGTTATGATTTTTGTAATTCATGCTATTGAAACTTATGTTTTAAATCCAAAACTTATGTCTGACACAACTCATCTTCCAATATTTTTCACGTTTGTAATATTAGTAGTGTCAGAGCATTTTATGGGGATTTGGGGTCTACTCCTTGGAATACCAATATTTATATTTATATTAGATATAATTGGAGTGGATTTGAGCGAAAAAACCCACGCAAAAATAGAAAGGCAGTGATTTTGTGTCAATAAAAAAGATGGAATCTATATTAAAATGTCCTGTATGCAATTTGTGTTTAGAGAAATATGAAAAACAATATGTATGTTTAAATAACCATAGTTATGATATAGCTAGTAAAGGGTATATTAATCTTCTGCTTGCAAATCAAAAGAAAACAAAGGATCCTGGGGACAGTAAAGAAATGATGGAAGGGCGTAGAGATTTTTTAAATAAGGGATATTATCAAAAGTTTTCTGAAACATTGAATGAGGTAATAATATCAAACTTAAATGGAAATAATGTAAATATACTTGATGCCGGTTGTGGTGAAGGCTATTTTTTATGTGAATTAAAGGAAGCCATATATGAAGAAGAACCTAAGATTATTGAAAATAGAAAATTTGATTTTTTTGGAGTGGATATTTCAAAATCTGCAGTAACTTATGCGGTTAAGAGAGATAAAGAAATAAATTTCATAGTAGGTAGTAATTTTAATATACCTATAATGCCAAGCAGCATAGATATTATTATCAGAAACTTTGCACCTTCTGATGAGAGTGAGCTTAAGAGAGTTCTAAAGGATAATGGAAAACTAATTGTTGTAACCCCTGGAATTCAGCATTTATATGGATTAAAAGAAATATTATATATAAACCCTAGAAAACATGAAGAAAAAGAAATAACATTTGAAGGGTTTAAGTTAATTGACAATATAGAAGTTAAATACAATATTAACGTAGAAGATGGCGCACACGTTAAGAATCTTATTGCAATGACTCCTTATTATTGGACTTTTGACAATTGTATGAGGGAAAAAGCCAGTGAAACCTATAAACTTTCAACTGAGATTGATTTTAATATAAGTGTATATGAGAAGGGTTAATAATATACTGAAATATGGTATCATATTATATTATTAGGAGGGAACATGAATCTTAAAAAAGAATACTTCTTAGCGAAAACTAATATTACAGAAGAGGATCTTACTAAGAATAATATAGACTGGGAAGTATTAAATGATATATATCTTGATTTTAATATCTATAGGAGCAATTATGAAAGCCAGGCCGGATTCATAGCTGATACTCTAAGGACACATAAAAAAATACATTCAGTAAAGTCTAGAGTTAAAGAGCCAGAGAGGTTAATAGAAAAGATAATTAGAAAGACCCCTGGAAGAAAAGAAAAGTATGGATTGGAATTTCAGTTCTCCATTGGAAACTATAAACAAGAAATAAATGATTTGATAGGAGTTAGAGCAATACATATTTTTAAAGAAGATTGGGAAGATATACACAATTTCATTTATAGTACGTGGAAAGTAATTGAAATCACTGCTAATGTTCGCGAAGGTGATGATACTAAAAGATTTGATGAACTAAATATTGAAATCCATTCCAGAAAATCAGGATATAGATCTGTGCACTATTTGATAGAGTTTTTCCCAACAAGTCAAAAGGTTATAGCAGAAATTCAGGTGAGGACAATATTTGAAGAAGGGTATGGTGAAATTGACCATCAGTTAAGATATTCTCACAGCGAAATTCCAGAAGTGTTAGCTTTAAATCTTTTATTATTTAACCGTATAGCAGGAAGCGCCGATGAGATGGCCTCTTTAATAAATTTACTAAATAAAAATTGGACTGAAATGGAAACAAAATACGAAAATATAATAGATCTAAAGGATAAAGAGATAAAGGCACTGAAAGGCGAAAATTAATTGAAAAATAAAGGGGGGGGTTGTAATGAAAAAAATATTTAATGCAATATTAAAAGGCATTGTGAACATCATCAATAGATTTCCACAAACTATTGGTATATCAACGGCCTGTGTTATACTTCTTATCTATATATCAGAAATAACATCAGTAATAAGTGGCGATTATATAGATAC
The DNA here is from genome assembly GCF_018861315.1 of Clostridium bowmanii. Classification (GTDB taxonomy): domain Bacteria; phylum Bacillota; class Clostridia; order Clostridiales; family Clostridiaceae; genus Clostridium_AD; species Clostridium_AD bowmanii. The sequence continues at coordinate 3,638 of NZ_JAHLDL010000064.1, forward strand.
TCTTCATAGGATAACTATGGTTATTGCTCTTGGAATTCCACTTTCACTGTGTACTAACCTTTTCTTTGAAAGATTAGAGAAGTACAAGAAAGTATCCCTAATTGCGTCTTATTTGGGGGGGGCTGTTCTACTAATCCTTTATTATTACCTCTTTCTAAAGGATATAGGTATGATGGGGATGGTTTCAATATCAAGATATATTGCCTTTAGCCTTATTTTATATTTAATTTTCCTTATAATATCATATATCCCAAGACGTGTGGACTTTGAGATTTTTGTAGTAAGGGTTTTTACTAGATTTTTTACTACAATTTTATACTCTTTAGTTTTATATCTTGGACTTGCAGCAATTCTTTTTACTATTGATAAACTTTTAGGAATTGATATTAAGGGAGAGCTATACTATTACACTTTCCTTGTTGTTGCTGGTATATTTGCACCGTCATTTTTTCTTGCAGGTCTTCCTACAAAAGACGAAAAATTAACTTTAAACGACTATTCTCGTCTTTTGAATGTACTTGTGCTATATATAATAATACCACTTATTTCAGTATATACATTAATATTATATATATATTTCGGAAAAATAATCATTACAAGGCAGTGGCCAGAAGGACTTGTATCTAATCTTGTGCTTTGGTATTCTGTGCTAAGTGCAACGGTTCTATTTTTTATATCGCCATTACTTAATGAAAAGAGCTGGACCAAAAGATATATGAAGTATTTTCCCAAGGCAATTCTTCCACTAATAGTCATGATGTTTATTTCTATAGGAATAAGAATTAATGCATACGGGGTAACTGAAAATAGATATTTTGTTGTAGCACTTGGTATATGGGTATTTTCAATTATGATTTATTTTGCAACTATTAAAGAACTAAGAAATATAGTGCTTCCACTATCTCTAGCAGTAATAACTTTTATAACTGTATTTGGTCCTTTTAGTAGTTATACACTTTCAAAATATAGTCAAAACAAAAGGCTAACTAAGATATTTGTTGAAAATAACATGATTAAAGATAGTAGTGTGATTAAAGCAAACACTGTTGTAAATGCTGAAGATTCTAGGCAGATATCCAGTATTATTAATTACTTTGAAAGGAATCATAGTTTAAAAGACGTTAAAGGTTTGCCACAAGACTTTAAAGTTTCTGATTTGGAGAAGGTATTAGGAGTAAAATATACCGATGAATATAATATAGAAAATAGTGGAAATTTCTATTTTAATTCTTCAGGTGCATTAAAACCAATTGATATAAGAGGATATGATTATTTCTTTGATTCAAGAAATTCACGGCAGCAGGGAAGTAGCTTAGACTTTAGCATAAATTTTGATTATGAATCAAGCATGTTAAAGATAAATGAAGATGGAAAAGATATTTATAAAAAGGATCTACAGGATTTCGCAAATATACTTATGGATAAATATGGTGCAAACCAAGACCAGACAAATATTCCTTGGGAAGAAATGTCATTTGAAGATGAAAATGGAAAAGTTAAAATAAAGATTCAATTCTCTAATCTATCTGGAAATAAGAATGCTTCAAGTGGTAAAATAGAATCGAAGAATTTTGAGTTTTATGTTATTGTGAAGTTGAAATAATGAATAAAATATATAGACTAAATTCTTAAGGGGGACTTTATATGAAATTTTATATTCGAGAAAAAATATTTTCAATAGGTGATAAGTTTACAATTAAAGATGCTTCAGGAGATGATGTGTTTAATGTAGAGGGAAAGATTTTTTCAATGGGAAATAAGTTAAAAATTTATGACATGAGTAGTAATGAAATTGTATATATTGAGCAGAAGTTATTTAAACTACTTCCAGAGTATAGTATATATTTAAATGGAACCTATGCTGCAAAAGTGAAAAAAGAATTTACATTCTTTAACAATAGGTTCGACATAGATAGCAACATGGGGAATTACGAGATTGAAGGAGATTTTCTTGCTCATGATTTTTCAATTATGAAAAATGGTAGTACAGTTGCGGAAATAAACAAAAAATGGGTTGCGTGGGGAGATACTTACGAAATTGAAATCAATGAACAAGAAAATTACGCGTTTATATTAGCATTAGTAATTGTAATTGATCAAGTATTGCATGATAATAAGAACAAAAATAATAGTTAAATACGATACAAATTAAGATTTTCTAATAAAATTTTATAAATTTCACTAGAAATGATTTATTCATAACATTTAAGATGTTATAATGTATTTGATAAATAAAAGATTTGAGGTGCATCTATGACTAATGATGAAATATATAAACGTATAATGGTTATGACTAGTGTTAAAGCTGGGAAAAGCTTTGTCAAAACTTCTGAGATAAGTAAGGGTGACTTAGGAAAGCTTTGCAAGAGATATAATATATTTGTAGAAGGAAAAGCTACTAAGGAAGATATAATTGATAGATTTGTAAATGAGACCCTTGGAATAAAATTAAGAAATAAGGTAATCAACAAATACAATATTAGATAAGAATTATTTATTTACTATGATAAATTTAATATAGGGAGGATGATACATTTTCATTGTATCATCCTCCCTATATTTTTAATGTATAAATAACCGTATTTAATAAAATAATAGCTAAGAGGTGAAAATAATGAAGTTGTTTGTACCAGATATTGCATATATAGATCCGAAAGTTCTCAAGTTGGATTCAGGAAAAAAAGTTTTAAAATATTTAGAAAAATTAAGAGTACCCATAGTTAATTCGAAGAAGGTAGTAATAGATTGTGGATCCCCTGAGAAAAATTATGCTGCGGCTAAAAAAACTGTTCTTTTTACAACAAATGGTCAAAAAAAATTAGTGAGTTGTAGACCATCGGCGGACTATCAATTTTCACTATCAAGTTCCTGTCCAGCCAATTGCGAATATTGTTATCTTCAGACTACTCAAGGTGAAAAACCTTTTATGAAGATTTTCCTAAATATTGAAGAAATTTTGGAAGTTATTCAATGTTATATAGATGAGAATATGCCGAATATTACCTCGTTTGAATGTGCAAGTATAACAGATCCCATTGCGCTTGAACATCTAAGTGGAAACTTAAAAAGATGCATAGAATACTTTGGTGATAGTTTAAGCGGCAGATTGAGGCTTGTAACTAAATTTGATAATGTTGAGCCATTTTTAAAGCTAAAACATAATAAACATACAAAGTTTAGGTTTACTTTAAATTCTCGGTATGTAATAAATAACTTTGAACATAATACTTCCGGTTTTAAGGAGAGAATAGAGGCAGTTAAAAAAATAGCTGGGGCTGGATATCCCATAGGATTTATAATTGCACCTATTATGATATACGATAATTGGAAAGATGAATATAAGGAGCTATTCGAAACATTAAAAATAGCATTAGTTGATTATAAGGGTGAAATAAGTTTTGAGCTTATTCAACATCGATTTACTAAAGCAGCAAAGGAGCTAATAGTTCAAAGATTTAAGAATACTCTGCTTGATCTCAATGAAGAAAATAGGTTATTAAAGTGGGGTCCTTATGGGAAATTTAAGTATGTTTATAAGAAGCCAGATAGTGAGGATATGAATAATTATATATCTGGACTGATAAATAATAATTTTAACGGAGCAATAATTGAATATTTCACTTAATATTCTTTATTAAGTGAAAATACATATTGTTAATCTACATTGAATATGCTAATATAATCATAAGTTTCAGTTATTAAGAATTTTGTAGGTTAAATAAGAGGAGGAATATTTATGGATAAATATGTTTGTACAGTATGTGGATACATTTATGACCCAGCAGTGGGCGATGATGATGGTGGAATAAAACCAGGAACTAAGTTTGAAGATATACCGGAAGATTGGGTTTGCCCACTATGTGGTGTTGGTAAATCAGAGTTTGAAAAGGTAGAATAGTAATATAAATAAATCAGCATAAAGATTAACATCTTTATGCTGATTTAATTTTATTTTTCTGTTCAAAACAGAATTAATTATGTGACTTAAAAAATTAATTTTAATGGAGACATTGAAATTCCTCCTTCTATAAGGTCTAAAAAGTCCTCTCTAGAAATATTAACTGCACCTAAACTTTCTAGATGTACTGTATCTTATACTCCGCACAATATATTATAAAATCCCTATATTTAATTTTAGGGTATTTTTTACTTGTATTTTCAACAATACTACAAACTTTT
>NZ_JAHLDL010000065.1 GCF_018861315.1 Clostridium bowmanii
GAATTATTGAGAAAGCTATATATGTGTATTTTAATTATAATATTTGGGCTAAATTTCTTAAAATTACGTCTCAGCCGGTATTTAATGACAGGATATATAGTACCTTTGGAAACCCCAATGTAGCGGGTAACTGGTTTGCCATAATGATTCTTTTAGGTCTTTATTTCTGTAGCACTACATATAAAACCACAAAATTATTTTATCAAATATCAACATTTTTTTTCGTTATTGCATTGTATTTGACGGGATCACGTGGTGCTTTTATGGGACTGTTATTTGGACTATTTATTTTTTATTTTGTTAAAGGTAATAAAAAAAACATGTGGCCTTTTATAACAATTTTTATAATTACAGCTGTAGTTACATTTATGCCCTCACAGATTTTAGAAAATGTAATTGACCATAATTTTGATGGTTCATTTACAAGTCGTCTTGGAATATGGAATGGATGTTTAAAAATGATAAAACTTAGACCTATTACAGGCTGGGGACTTATGGGAATTACCGACCATGGAGCATATTTTATGAAAGGCTACTATTATGCCACCTTATATCATGGTCATAATATTTGGATTACTATTATGACCTCACTTGGAATTGTTGGGCTGTTTATATATATCTATATGAAGATTAATTTATTTCGTAATTTAAGAATACTTTATGCACAAAATTGTAGGTTGGTTCCAATGCTAGCTGGAATTCAAGCTGTAATAATCGGGCATGGATTGGTTGATTTTACAATGATTGCACCACAAACTGGATTATTATTTATAACTAGTTCAGCCATAATTAGTGCCATTGTAACACAATATAATATTTCATTTAGTAATGGGTATGAAGTGTCGGCAACTTCGAAGGAAATAAGTGAGGCTATAGGTAAAATTCCACAGTCAGCAGTAATTCTTGCTTCAGTCTCTAAAAAAATGATTGAAAAAGTAAGTAGATTCAAAATTTAATAGATGAATGCAAAAGATGTTTGGAATAGTTACCAAGCATTTTTTTATTATTCTAAAAATAATCTGATCTTAATCTAGTTTTAATATTCCTAATAGATAATGAAAAATAGTTAAATAAAAATGCTAAGTCAAATTAAAAATTGGAGTTGAAAATTATGAAACATATAATTGGATTATTAAATAACTATGGAACTATTGTTTTACCTATATCTTTAATATTAGAGCTTATAGCATTACCTTTGCCAGGAGAGGCCATGCTGACTTACTGTGGGGTCCTTGTTAATCAAGGTAAAATGAGCTGGATTTTAAGCATATTTTTGGCCTCAATTGGATCGGGTTACCTTATCCTATTTCATTGGTGGAATTTTAGGTACACCATTCTTTGAAAAGTATGGTCACTATGTTCATATGGATAAAAAGAACTTAGATAAAGTATCTGCGTGGTTTAAAAAATATGGTAATAAATTGTTAATTGTAACATATTTTATTCCTGGTGTTAGGCATATTACAGGATATTTTGCAGGAATAACCAAGATTTCCTATAAAAAGTTCGCAGTATATTCTTATGTAGGAGCTATCATATGGACAAGCACCTTTATTTCATTAGGGTCTTTATTTGGAGCAAATTGGGATAAATATCATGAATTAATAGCAGCTTTTTTGGTAAGAGGCGGGGTAGCTATTTTTCTAATGGCAATAGCAATTTATATCCTAATCAAATATAAGCTTTATTTGAATGAAGTTAGTAAAAAAATTTATAGAAAAATAGCAAATACATTTAATTCAATTTTTAATGTACGTAATAGAGCTTTAGGTATGACGGTATCTATTTTGATTCTTTCCGTTATTATAATTGGTTTTGTAGAATAAATGATAATTTAGTTAGGAGAGTTTGATGAAAAATAAAATACTTAATATAGCAGTAGTTATATTATCTTCAGTAACATTTCTATACTTTTTCTTATACCAAATGGGTTGAGCCAATTGATAAATGTTCTTAAAGTAATTAATGTTTTATGGTTATTAGTAGCCATTGTGTTAACACTTATTTATTGGATTTTTGAAGTAGTTATAATACATGAATTAACTAGACTAATTTTTTCAGCACACAATATAGAAAATCAATAAAGACAGCCATGTTGGCAGAAAAATTTAAGGATTTTACATACAGTATAATATATCAATAAACAGTTAATTTTATTAAATCATGCAATATTAAACAATAAAATTTCGGAAAATATAGGAGAATAAAATGAGTTCAAATAATATGTCAAGACGAAAAAAGAAGCATAAATTAAAAAACTTTATATTTTATCTGATTTTCGGATTAATATTTACTGGAGTTACTGCTCCATTAATTATATTTCACGGACCATTTACTAATGTGAAAAAAACGATTGTAGATGCTTCAATGACTACACTTACACACCAATGGATTGCAAAGTCATTTTTATCTGATGCTGAAATCCAAAAAATTAGAAGTGAGGATATAATTCAAATTTTGAAACAGGGCAATAATAACCTTATTAAGTTTAGTAATACTCATGATAATAGTATTGAAAGATATAATATTTCAAATGGAATGAAGTTCACAGGTCATCTACTTATTATTAAAGATCCAACAAGAGTTAAAGTTGGATATAGTAATAAACTGGGAAAACAGGGAGAACTAACAAGTCAAATAGCACAGGATAATAGTGCTGTAGCAGCTATTAATGCAGGAGGTTTTTCTGACTCATCCTCAACTAATACTAAATGGACTGGTACAGGAGGAAAACCAAATGGTATTATTATGAGTAATGGAAATGTTAAATTTAATGATATAACAGATCCTAATAAAAAAAACGATGTTACAGCAATTACAAAAAATGCTCAACTTCTTGTAGGACCTCACAGCTTGAATGATTTAAAGGAGCTTTCCGTAACCGATGCAGTATCTTTTGGTCCAGCCCTTGTAGTTGATGGTAAAGGAACAATAAGTTCTGGAGATGGAGGCTGGGGAATTGCACCGAGGACAGCAATAGGGCAACGCACGGATGGTGCTATAATATTACTTGCTATTGATGGAAGGTCAACTAAAAGCCTAGGAGCATCGCTTAAAGATGTACAAAACATAATGCTTAAATATGGAGCATATAATGCGTCAAATTTGGATGGTGGTTCATCAACTACAATGTACAATAATGGTAGTGTCATTAATAACCCTTGCAATGCACTTGGCGAAAGAGCGGTTCCATCAGCTTTTATCGTTAATCATTAACCGATAGGAGATTAAGTTATGAAAAAAGTATTTAAAAAAATGATAATATGCAGTATGATTTCATTAATCATACAAATTGGCGGACTTTTCTATTTGAACAACTATCTTCTAACTTCAAATGCTACTGTGAAATTTCAAAAGGTAGAAGACTCAAGTAATAAGACTTCTGTTTCAAAAGCTAATGTATCAAGTAATGCCACCAACGTAAATGTTTCTTATGATGCAAGTTATATTTCCTATTACTTAAATAATGAGTTATATGTTGTTAATACTATTACAGGTAAGAGCTTTAATGTAAATTCTTCTAATGGAGTTAAAATATCTTTTTATAAATGGCTACCAGATAGAAATAGAATGCTTATTGTAGAAACTCAAAGCAGAAATCTTTCATTATCATATTATGATGTTACTCAATCACAAAAGAGTAAAGTATCTGATATTTTAATGATTAGCTCAGCATCTATAGTAAAAGATATTGAAGCATCACCTCTAACAAATGTAATTTATATAAAAGTGAAAAATGGTTATAAGGATTATTCTATATACTGGGTAAATATAATGAAAACAAGAAAGAAAATTGTTACTAACTCTAAATATATAGGAAATATTCAAGTAGTACCCCATGAGGATAAAATGGTATACGAGGATCTAGCAAATAACAAGGTTTATGCAACTGGACCAAATCATGCTTTGAACTTTAGTGGTTCGACAAAATCATGCTTACTCGCAATAGACAACAATGACCAGGTTTATGTTGGAAATGTGGATAGTAATAATAACGTTGATAAGATATATTATGGCAAATTGGGTGGTAGCTGGAAGTCAACTCCATTAAGTATGCCAGTAAGCAAAAATCACTTATTTGTTACAGCTAGTGGGAAGGTTTATATAAATGATAAGACTAAATGTACTGTAACAGAGATCCAGACAAGTAAGGAAACAACTTATAAAGGTACATTCCTTCAATCATATAGTGATGGAATTGCATCATTAAGTGACGGAAATTTAGTTAAAACCCCTTTAAATTAAACTGATGATATAATCTTGAGAATTATATATAATTGTAGATTTAATAAGTTGTTCTAATGGTGAAAGCTACATTTATTTTATGATGTGGTTTTTAAAAAATAACTGAGGCTGGTGTGGTTCTTGCAATTATTAAGACAACACCACCTTTAGATATTAATCAAATTTAAAATTTAAACCAAACATCTGTAAATTATGATTACAAAAAAGTTTTACAATCAATTAATTCATATTTAACATTTTAATCGAAATTTAATCTAATCTTTAATTCTTTTTAATTTATGTTTTGTACCATGTAATTAATGAAATAAGAAAGAGAGGTACAAAGTTTTGATTAAAACAGAAAATCTTACAATGACATATAAAAATGGATTTACTGCAGTAAAAAATTTAAACTTAACTGTATCAGAAGGAGATATTTTTGGATTTTTAGGTCCTAATGGTGCAGGTAAAACAACTACAATAAGAATGCTTACAGGACTTTTAAAGCCAAGTGGAGGAAATGTTTTTATAAGTGATCTTGATGTCAATTCAAACGAAAATGAAATTAAGAAATTTATAGGCGTGGTGCCTGAATCTCATGGATACTACAATTGGATGACAGGGGTAGAGTATTTAAGTTATTTCGCGGAACTTTTTGCTCAAGATAAGGATAAATACACCCAAAATATTGAATATTTACTAGAAAAAGTAGGACTTAGTGGTAAGAAAAAAGTTCTTATAGGACATTACTCAAGAGGTATGAAGCAAAGACTAGGTATTGCGAAGGCACTTATAAATACCCCAAAGATTATATTTTTAGATGAACCTACATTAGGACTAGATCCAATAGGTCAAAAGGATATTCAAAATCTTATATTAGAAATTAATAGGGTTATGAATGTAACGGTGTTTATTACGTCACATTTATTAAAGGATATTGAAGTGCTTTGTAACACGATATGTATAGTACAAAATGGAGAACTTATTGAGCAGGGAACTATAAGGGATCTTCAGGAAAAGTATTCAGAAAATAAAATTATAAAACTTAAAACCTCAGATAACAAAAAAGCAGTTGAGTTTTTTAAAGATAATGAATTAATTACAAGAATAGAATTTGTTGATGAATATGTATACATCTATATAAATAAAAATAGCAACCTCAATATAGTTAATGATATAAAGCGTTATATTGTTGAAAAATTATTTTTAAATTCTATTGATATCCAAGAGATAGGTAAAGAAGAGATTACTATAGAGGATATTTTTTTTAAGCTTACTGATAAGAAAGTGCGAGGAGGCGACATAGGTGAACCTATCTATAATTAAAAAAGAATTTAAAGAAAATTTTTATGCCATGAAAGGGTACGTATGGTTAATTATAATCGCAATAATATTCAGCATAATGTCTTATAGTTTCGTCTCCGTAAAGGAATTGAGCCTTTTAGCTCAGACAGAAGTCGTAGTTACTATGGGTAAACTAATTCTAGGATTAGGACTACTTATTACCATAGTTCTTGGAGCTGTAACATTTTCGAATGAAAGGGAAGAATGTACATTAGAAAGCTTGTTACTAACACCTGTACCTAAAATGCAACTAGCTCTTGGTAAGCTCACCGGTGTTCTTTTAATGGGCATATCAGTTTTTATTATAGCTCTTCCTTATATAATTACATTAAGTTATGGAACAGGACTTGTTCTGAGAGCAATTCTATTTATTCTTATTATAGGTAGTATAATAGCTTTTTCATATGCAAGTATTTCTATTTCTTTATCAATTTTATTAGGATCATCTAAAAATTCTATAATAACTTCAATAATACTTTTTATATTAACAGCATTACCAAGTTTACTATCTACTTCAATTAAAAAGGCAGGGTTTGGTGCTGTAATAGAGAAAATTAGTCCATTATCAAATACATTCAATCTTATGAAAGCGGTAATAATTGAAAAACAAGGATTCGCTGGGATGCTAAAATTCATAATGCCAATATTAATATTTTCAGTGTTATCTTATATGTTTTTGATTTATGGAACAAAAAAGATTGCTTTTAAAGGAGGAGAATAGAATGAAAAGAATATATGTAGTACTAACAATTCTATTGTTTTCTGCTTTATTACCATTTACAAGTGTATATGCTAAAGACATTGATAATAATAATATTAGTATATCCATACAATCACCAACAGGAGTTAAAAATTACCCAGGTATAGAAAAAACAATTAAGGCCGAAATTAAAAATAACACTAATAAACCGATAAAAGATATACTTGTTTATATTACTATGACAGATATAAAAAAGAGTATGACTGTAAATTTAGAAGATTATAGTGCTGACAAGCCTATTACAGTTAACTTACTTAATCCAAATGAAACAAAAACCGTGGAGTTACCTATACGATTTGTATATACCAGTAATTATTATCTTTATACCACTGTAGTTTCAAAGCAATACAAACAGATTGTATCAAGTGACTCTATTAAAATTGAAATAATGGGAAACACTAAGGTTGATAAAAGTATGGTTATGATAGTATCTTTTGTTGAACCTCTTTTACTCATTTTTGGTACTGTGTTCATAATAATCAGAAACAAAATATAAATAATACGAGGAGAAAATAACAATGAAAAATATTTTTATTAAGGTAATTGAATTTGGTAAAACTTATAAAAAGAGGATAATAACCGTTGTTTCAATTAGTATGTTAACTGTTACTATCGGAGCAGGAATAGTAGGTAAAGTTGTTTATTCAAGGGCAAAAACAAATACAAAATATACTCAAGATAAGCTTGCTCAAATTGCTTTAGGAAAAGTGCCAGGTGAAGTTATAGATGTAGAAAAGGAACTAAACTTCGAAGAAGCAGTTTATGAATATGAGTTCAAAATTAAGGATAAAGAAAATATGCAACAAACAGTTAGGGTAGAGTCTAAAAACGGTGTAATATTAATGCTAGATAATGAAAAGGCTAATAGTGCTAACAAAGAGAGCAAAAGAAATTATATGGGTGAACGTGTAGAAGACTAAGGAAATACTATAAGAAAAGGATGGGGATACTTTGGAGAATTTTAAAATCCTTTTAGTGGAAGATGAAAAGCAAATGGCAATGTTTATTGAAATGGAATTAAATCATGAAGGATATAAGGTCGATGTAGCTTATGATGGACGTGAAGCTCTTAATATAGCTG
>NZ_JAHLDL010000066.1 GCF_018861315.1 Clostridium bowmanii
CCCTTGTCTTAAGCTAACGGTTGGCACTATCAGCCCCCGTATCGGACTTTCACCGACGAGTAAACGCCCATGCCGGGCGCACTAAAAAAAAGGCACACAGTTAATTTACTGTATGCCTCGTAAGTTCCTTAAATCTTTGATAAATCAATACCATCTGTATCCGTTCTAGCAATTATCTCCTCAAAGTCTACACCTTCAAGTTTTTCCTTTAATAGTAGTTCTTGAGCAACTGCATGCAACTTATTTATATTTTCAGCAAGAATTTTTTCAGCTTTTTCATAAGCTTCATCAATAAGAGCCTTAACTTCTGAATCTATTTGGTAAGCTACCTGTTCACTAAAGTTTCTACTTTTACCTAAATCTCTACCTAAGAATACTTCATTATGATCATTTCCAAAAGATATTGGTCCTAGAACATCGCTCATACCATATTCCATAATCATTTTTCTTGCAATGGAAGATGCTCTATCAATATCATTCTTAGCACCTGTACTAATATCTTGAAGTATTAATTTTTCAGCAACTCTACCACCAAGAAGTCCAACCATTTCATCTTTAAGTTTTAGTTTAGAAGTATAAGCTGTATCTTCTTCTGGAAGATGCATTGTGTATCCACCTGCCATACCTCTTGGTATAATACTTATTTGATGAATTGGATCTGAAAGTGGAGAATATTTCATTACAACAGCATGCCCGGCTTCATGATATGCCGTCAATTTTCTATCTTTTTCACTTATAACTTTGCTCTTCTTTTCAGGACCTGCAATAACCCTAGTTACTGCTTCATCTAGTTCTAGCATTCCTATAACTTTTTTACTACTTCTTACTGAAAGTAGAGCAGCTTCGTTCATTAAATTCTCCAGGTCTGCACCAGTGAATCCTGGTGTCCTTTTCGCTAATACCTCAAGCTTTACTTCTTCTGCTAAATGCTTACCTTTAGAATGTACTTTTAGAATTTCTTCTCTACCTTTAACATCTGGTGCACCAACTAAGATATGCCTATCAAATCTACCTGGTCTTAAAAGAGCAGGATCAAGTATGTCCGGTCTATTAGTTGCAGCTATCATGATTATACCTTCATTTACACCAAATCCATCCATTTCAACTAATAGTTGATTTAGAGTTTGTTCTCTTTCGTCATGTCCGCCGCCTAGTCCAGCACCTCTTTGTCTACCTACTGCATCAATTTCATCAATAAATATTATACAAGGAGCGCTTTTCTTCGCTTGTTCAAATAAATCCCTTACTCTTGAGGCTCCAACACCTACGAACATCTCAACGAATTCAGAACCTGAAATACTATAGAAAGGAACTCCTGCTTCTCCTGATACAGCCCTTGCAAGCAAAGTCTTACCAGTACCTGGTGGTCCTACAAGAAGAATACCTTTTGGAATTCTTGCCCCAGCTTCTAGATATCTTTTAGGTTGTTTTAAGAAATCTACCACCTCCGCAAGTTCTTCCTTTTCTTCATCTTCTCCCGCTACATCCTCAAATGTAACTTTTTTCTTATCTGGAGTGGCAATTTTAGCTCTGCTTTTACCAAAATTCATTACGCCTCTATTACCACCACTACCGCCACCACCTTGAGATTGCTGCATATACATAAACCAAAATACTACAAGCATTAAAATTATAAGGAGTGTAGGTACTATTTGTAACCACATTGGCATACTAGCTGGTTTTATATATAATTCCTTAACGTTTATATTCGGATTTTTATCCATAACTTGCATTAATCTTTCTAATGGAATTATTGTTTCGTATTCAGTTCCGTTAGTTAATTCCCCTGCTACTGTTTTATCTTCTCTTACTTGAACACTTTTTATTTCTTTTTTAACCCAATATTCTTGAAATTGATCAACACTAAGTGTATTAGCTTTTTTACCAGTTTCATTTAAGGCTAATGCTGCAAAAATCACAAGTACAAATACTACAAACCATATTGATGCACTAGAAATTTTTTTCATTAGAAACCCCCTCTCTTTTTCGTTACTTTGAAATTTTATCACATTAAAAATCACTTGACAATAAAATATATATTAATTATTAATTAATAAAATATATGTTTTGTACATATTTAGTTATAAATTTCCTCTTTAAGTATTCCTATATAAGGCAAATTTCTATATTTCTCTGCAAAATCTAACCCATATCCTACAAGAAAATAATCAGGCACATCATATCCTAAATATTTAACATCTATATCTACCTTTCTTCTTTCTGGTTTATTAAGTAAACATATAATTTCTAAACTACATGGGTTTCGTGCTGATAAACACTTCATTAGATATTTAAGTGTAACTCCAGAGTCTATAATATCTTCTACTATTAGTACATCTTTTCCTTCAATTTCAAAGTCTAAGTCCTTTAAAATCTTTACAACACCTGAAGTTGTAGTTGAATTGCCATAGCTAGAAACTGCCATAAAATCCATTTTACATGGGATTGTAATTTCTTTTAGTAAATCCGACATAAATATAACGGATCCTTTTAAAATACCAATAAGTATAAGTTCTTTTCCCAAATAATCCTTACTTATTTTTGCACCCATTTGTCTAACTTTATCCCTTAATTCATCTTGGTTGTACAATACCTCTTTAATATCATTATTCATTCTTATTCCTCACTTTCAATTCTTATCTGCAATATATTTTTAGTATCTTTTGAAACCTTGAATTTTTCACTAATCCTGTATCCAACTACCCAACCTATATCATCACCAAAGCATAATAGGGGTATTTCATCCCTTTTATCTTTATGTACTTTTAAACCCATAAAAAAATCCTTTATTTTTTTATTACCCTTCATACCTAATGGTATAAACCTATCTCCTTGCCTCCTATACCTAAATGTTATCGGACCCTGAACTTTATCATAATCAAAATACACAATATAATTATTTCCTTTTACTTCTGTAAACTGTACTTTGGGTATAATATCAATTTTTACTACTTTGTTTAAAGAATGAATAATGTTCTTCTCATTAACATTTAGAACATACTGCTTATCATTGATTTCAGTAACCTTAGTATTTATACGTATATGTATATCCCCATAGCAATTTTCAACTATTATGTTCTGAGGAAGCATTATAGCTTTACCGGTATTATGTTTTTGAAGTTCTATAATATTAGATATATGAACTTTCTCAAAATTATATAAATTATTATTCACTTGGAGCAGTGCGCTCCTAATAATTCTACTTATAATTGAATCATGCTCCAAAAAAGCATTCTTGTCTATTATAACCATTTGATCATCTATCACACAATGTTTTTTATACTTTCCAGCAGAAATATTTTCTAAATAGTCATTATCTACTTTTAGGACATCCGATAATCGATTTAAGGTGTTAATTATGTCTGTATTGAAGTTTTCCTCCATATATGGAATCAAATCCAACCTAACCTTATTTCTGGCATAAATCTTTTCTAAATTTGATTTATCTATTCTTGGAATTATGTTATTTACCTCACAATATTTTTCTATTTCACTTCTGCTAAGATGAATTATTGGCCTTACATATATTTTATCCCGAACAGGTTTTATACCGACCATTCCCTGAATACCAGTTCCCCTCATTATCCTCATTAAAATAGTTTCAGCTTGATCATTAGCATTGTGTGCTAATGCAATTTTATTGGCATTTAACTCAGTCATAAGCTCCTTAAAAAATTCATACCTTATTTCTCGCCCTGCCATTTCACAAGATATATTCTTTTCTTTTGATATTCTATGTATATCGACTTTTCTACTATAAAAATCTATATTTAAGCTCTTACAAGTTTTTCTTGCATATTCCTCATCTTTATCAGATTCTAGTCCTCTAAGACAATGGTTTAAATGAGCCCCCACAATTGTAATCCCAAGTTTCTCCTTTAATTCATTTAAAATATAAAGCAAACATGTTGAGTCAGGTCCACCAGAAAATGCAACTATAACCTTATCTCCATTATCAAACATTGAATTCTTTTTTATAAAATCCATAACTACTTCAGACAAAACTTTCACTTCCCAAATTTATTTTTCAAGTCTATATACTTTTATTCCAATATTACTATATCATATTAACATATAATATAAAAATATATATTTCATTTTTTTTTAAATCATTGTATAAAAAGAGAAAAATGAAGAAAATAGAATAGGTTCTGAATCCTATAAATACACTCTTCATTTTTTAATTTTACCTTCTTACTTATGTGGCAATACTTTTTATTAATTACAGAACATAGGTATTTTTCTTGTAAAATATTATTAATATAAACTATATATCTTTGAAACAAGAACAGTCATATCATCTTTTACTCTATTGCCACTTAATTTTCTTGCTTCCGAAAGCAACCCATCAGCTAGTTCCTTGGGATTATTGCAATTATTTTTACCCAAATAATCAACTATCCAATCTACTCTCCCTACATTTTCATCATCATAATCCATTACTCCATCACTAAGCATAACTATAATATCACCATTTTTTAATTTTGTTTGTTGCATGTCTATATCCGCCTTATCTAAAACACCAATAGGAAGGGATTTAGATTTTATTATTTCTAAACTATCACCAGATTTTAAAAATGTGGCAACTGCCCCCACTTTCATAAAATCAATTTCTCCAGTATATAAGTCTATACTATTTAAATCAATTGTCGAAAATTTTTCTTCCTCGGAAAATCTCAAAGTCATTATTGAATTTACAGTATTAATAGCTGTTATTTTACTAAACCCCGCTGCTGTAAATTTTTCTATTAATTCAACAGCAGCTTCACTCTCCCTGCCTGCCTGAGGACCAGAACCCATACCATCACTAATAATTGACATATAACTTCCATCAGCCAGCTTTCCATAGCTATAGCTATCTCCATTAAACTTTTCCCCATCCTTACACTGCCTGGCTACATTTGATACCACATGAAACTTAGGGGTTTCTTCAATTGTTACCTTACACATATTGGTCTTTGGATCTATACTACACCCTTCATCACTAACACACATAGCCTTACCTGTAACACCATTTATAATAGGCAATAGCTCCTTTACACACATTTGTGTTCCGCCACAAGCATTTAGTGAGAATTTAATACTAAGTCTCCCAAGTTTATCATTCAAACACATAAGGTCATTGTACTTAATTCTATTTTTATCTAAGGCCCTACAGATAAGCTTCTCCATAGGAGTATCTATTTGTATTTCAGAGTTAAAATCTTCAACAATTTCTCCTACTGAATCCGCCATATTACTAATTTGATTTGCTAAAAGCTCTCTACCTTCACTAAGCCTCGTTCTCCACATCTCATTTATAATATGCTTATTAACAATATCTTCTGTATTTTTAAGTAAAGCCGTCCTCCTTATACATTTTCTTTCAATCTCTTCTGGTACACTATCACTTTTTCTTTCAAAATTTTGGATTAGTTCTTCGAATGCCGCGTATGTATAATGTAATTCTCTTTTCCAACACATGGACTTCATAGTACAATTACTACACACTCTATCCGCAAGATTTTCAACTAGAGCACTACTTTTACCCTTCATTGCTAGCTTTTCATTATCTACTAAGTTATTTAATATATCTGACATATTAGAAAGTACATCAGAAAAATTATTTAGCCTACCTACGAATGTATCTTTAATTTTGTTTATATATCCTTGATCTATATTTTGTTTTTTCTTATCTGAATTAAATTCTAATGATAATTCATCATAAGCCTTTAGTGGTATCAGTAAAAATATTGCCGCGGCTAGCAATGCTTCAAATATCATAAACTCAGATGTTGTAATACAATATATTTTTATTATTGAAAAAGCTACTAAATAAGATGCTACACTTAGCCACTTTCCTGTTTCTTTAAAAATTCCTGTTATTAAACCACAAATACCATACATTCCTATAAATATAATCATATTTGGGGAAGACATCCCTACAATAATACCCATTGCCACTCCGGATGCTGCTCCAGCACCACTTCCGTTAATATAGGCTATTATTATAACAAAAGCTAGTCCTACAATATTTGTAATTGATATACTAAAAATACTGATGCCCCAGGTACCCGCAATAACTAATGAACTTATAATTGACATACTTATTATTTCTTCATTTGAAAATATATGCTTTGTTTTAATTTCCTTAAAGCATAAAAGACTATAATCCAGAATAAAATATAAAGGGAAGATACATAAAACTAAAAAAAGTGAATTTAAAAAAGCCATTAATCCGCTTACCCTGACCACAAAGAAATTATAAGCGAACAATTCTAATATAATAATAGCAAACATAGAAGCCAATGCTCTAGTTTTTACTTCTATCTTTTTAAATATATTACTAATAGCAGCAATGGTGACTATTAGTATTAAATATGATGGCAAATTATTTATAGTTTTGTATAAAGTAAGATAACCTACAAATGTACCACTGGCTGTAATTATTGAAATTTTTTCCTTGTTAATAAATATTGTAGCTATTAAAAAAGCTATACCAAAGGGTGCAGTGTTGTTAAGTAACAGAACCCTGCTTATTAATAAACTTACAGTGAAATAAACTATTCCTCTAATAATCATATTAATATTTAATTCATTTTTCTTTTGTACTTCCTCTTTTATCTTTCTAAGTCTTTCGTATGGAAAAATATCAATGCCATATTGCATATTAAAAATCACCCACCTTTGTTATTTAGAGCTTTATTATAACAATTTCATTTGGAAATAAATGTCATAAGGTGAGGCTTTTATATATTTTTCGTGAGACATTAATTTGTATATTTTTTAATCTAGATTTTACAATCTCCTATAATATAAAAAAACCTACCATATTTATATAGCAGGTTTTAAAATATTAAATGAAGCATGTCACTTCATGCAATTATATATTTGAGAAAAATATACTTATATGTTTTGCACACATATATATTATGGTTGCAATTTTATAGCTCAAAAATGAACAAAAAAAATAACTCATAAGTTTCCTTAGGAGTTATGGTAGCGGAAATAGGACTTGAACCTACGACCCTTCGGGTATGAACCGAATGCTCTAGCCAGCTGAGCTATTCCGCCGTATTTGGTTGCGGGAGCAGGACTTGAACCTGCGACCTTCGGGTTATGAGCCCGACGAGCTACCAACTGCTCCATCCCGCGATATTTGGTGCT
>NZ_JAHLDL010000067.1 GCF_018861315.1 Clostridium bowmanii
CAAATGTAAAGGAAAGTAATCTTGAAGCTATTGAAAAATCATATGCGCTTTCTATTGAAAGAGTAGAGAATGAAACTTCAATTCCAGAAAGTAAAAAAAGATTAGAAAAATATTCAACGAAGTAAGGAGATACAATGAAATATGGGGATAAGATAATAGAAATGTACGGAGTTATAGTAGAAGTACATGATGGGTGTGTTTCAATTGATCTAAAAGGAAGGTTGGGCTTCTTTAAGATACCAATGAGGATGCTAATTACAGATTATCCTGTGCAGGTAGGTCAAGAAGTGGGTTTTAGGATGAGCTTTATTGAGGTCCTCGCGGAGCAGCCTAATGAAAAATATGTTAGTAATATAGAGACAAAGAATAGAAAGGAAGGGAAAGCATAATGAGTTTTACAACTGTTAAAGGCATGCAATCAGAAATATTTGTACCAATTACACCACCACCAGTTTGGACACCGGTAACAAAACCACTTAATGAAATGAGAGTTGCTTTTGCAACTGCTTCTGGAGTTCATTTAAAAACAGATAAAAGATTTAATTTAGCAGGAGATTTCACATTCAGAGCAGTGCCAGGGAATACAAATACTAAGGATTTAATGGTATCTCACGGTGGATATGACAATGGAGACGTAAATAAAGATATAAATTGTATGTTCCCTATTGACAGATTAAGAGAACTTGCAAGTGAGGGATTTATAAAAGAAATTGCTCCAATGCATTATGGATTTATGGGCGGCGGCGGAAACCAAGATAAGTTTAAAAACGAAACTGGTCCTGCCATTGCGAAGTTACTAAAAGCTGAAGGTGTAGATGCAGTTGTATTAACAGCTGGCTGAGGAACTTGTCACCGTTCTGCTGTACTTGTACAGAGAGCGATAGAGGAATCAGGGATTCCTACCATCATTATTGCAGCATTGCCACCAGTAGTTAGGCAGGCTGGAACACCAAGAGCGGTTGCACCACTTGTTCCAATGGGAGCAAATGCTGGAGCACCAAACGATAAAGAAATGCAAACTGGTATATTAAAAGCTACACTGCTACAACTTGTAGCGATACCATCAGCTGGAAAAATTGTACCATTACCTTTTGAGTATGCAGCAAAAGTATAATTAAAAATTAGAAATGCCTCCAAATTTAAATTTGGAGCATTTCTATATAAAAAAATAAGTGTGGTGATATGTATGGAAAATGAAATTGAAATGAGAAAATTAGTTATTAAGACCTTTCATATTGAAAAAGTAGAATTTGGTAACAAGACTTTTATTCAAAATAAGATATTATATTTAAGGGAAGACTTAAAGATGGATTTAGTGCAAGAGTCTGCTGATATTATAAAAAACATTAACGTAACAATAGTAAATCCAAAACAACATGATTTTTTTGTGAATAGTATTATGGATTTTTCACCAATAGCAACAAAAGTTTTGGGTAAAACTGGTGATGGAATAACTCACACTCTTACTGGAGTTTATGTTATGCTCACAGGTGTAGATGAAATGGGAATTCAGGTTGCTGAATTTGGATCTTCAGAAGGTATTTTGGCACATCAAGTAGTCTTAGGCCATGCAGGTACTCCGGATGTAAAGGATATCATAATTCATATAGATGTAGTGTTAAAAGATGCTATGGGCGCGATAAGGATAGGACCTACAGCAGCACATAAAGCTTGTGACAAATTGGTCCAAGAAATAAGAGAACATTTAAAGAAAATGAATGGAAAAGCATGCGATGAAAAGTTTGAATATTTCGATAAGGTTAAATTTGGAAAGAAGAAAGTAGTCGTTATAAAGCAGGTGGCTGGTCAAGGCGCAATGTATGATACACAGTTATTAGGAAAAGAACCAGGTGGCTTTGAAGGTGGTAGGTCTATTATAGATTTAGGTAATGTGCCTATAATACTAAGTCCAAATGAATATAGAGATGGTGCTTTGAGGGCTATGCATTAATTAGCACTTTCAGTGCTACATCACTTTCAGTGCTACATCACTTCAGTGATGAGTCACCTTGCTTGTCGTTGAACATATAATCAAGGTAAGGAGGAATACTATGGGAGTTGGTCCATCTACAAAGGAGACAACGTTACATCATTTTAGAGATCCACTGCTAGATGTTATATCTAAGGATTCAGATATTGATTTGTTGGGTATAATAATTGTTGGAACCCCTCAATCCAATGAAGATAAATTATTTGTTGGAGAAAGAGCAGCGGCATGGACAGAAGCCATGAGAGCTGATGGAGTAATTATATCTGTGGACGGTTGGGGAAATAGTCATGTAGATTATGCCAATACTATCGAGGAGATTGGAAAGAGAAATATACCAGTAGTAGGGCTTAGTTTTGTGGGAACACAAGCACAGTTTGTGGTTACCAACAAATATATGGATACAATTGTGGACTTCAACAAATCAGTAGAGGGTATTGAAACGGAAGTAGTAGGAGAAAATACAGTTTGTGAATTAGATGCAAAAAAAGCAGTGGCACTATTAAAACTTAAAATGAATAGAAAGATGAGGGGGTAAATTATGAAAGCAATGAGAATGATTAACGCAGTAGATTCACATACCATGGGAGAACCAACAAGAATAATAACTGGTGGAGTACCAGTTATTCCAGGAAATACTATGCCCGAAAAGAAAGAATACTTAGAAAAGCATTTAGATTATTTGAGAACAGCAATTATGCTTGAACCGAGAGGTCATAATGACATGTTTGGATCCATTATTACTGCACCAACAATGAAAGAAGCAGATTTAGGAATTATTTTTATGGATGGTGGCGGATATTTAAATATGTGCGGTCATGGATCAATTGGAGCTGCTACAGTAGTAGTGGAAACTGGAATCATTCCTATGGTTGAACCTTACACGTACCTAACATTTGAAGCTCCAGCAGGACTAGTTAAAGCAAAAGTTAAAGTGGAAAATAAAAAAGTAAAAGAAGTATCTATTGCCAATGTACCTTCTTTCCTTTATAAAGAAAATTTACAATTGGACGTTCCAGAATTAGGTAAAATTACATTTGACATCTCTTTTGGAGGAAGTTTCTTTGCACTTGTTAAATCTACTGAATTAGAGATTGATATTTGCCCTGAAAATTCAAATAAACTATGCGAAGCAGGTATGAAAATTTTACACGCAATTAATGAATCCGTTCATGTGCAGCATCCATTGCTTCCTCACATAAAAACTGTAGATTTAGTTGAAATATATGGCCCTGCAAAGAATCCAAAGGCTACTCTTCAAAATGTAGTAATATTTGGAGACGGACAAGTAGACAGATCTCCTTGCGGAACGGGAACCAGCGCTAAACTTGCATATTTATATGCAAAGGGATACTTGAAGCAAAATGAAGAGTTCATTTATGAGAGTATTATAGGAACTATGTTTAAAGGAAAAGTAATGCAAGAAGTGCAAGTAGGAGAATTCAAAGGTATTATTCCAGAAATAACAGGCAGTGCTTATATTACTGGATTTAATCAATTTGTTATAGATGAAGAAGACCCTTTAAAATATGGATTTAAACTATAAAAAATAGGTAATATTTATTATTAAGAGTGAGTATAAACCATTGTTGGAATAAACTGAATTATATATTAAATGAATAATTTGTAGACAATTCAAGTATAATGTAGTAGAATAAAAATCTAAACATTACGCAGTTATGTGATTGTTTTAACTAAGTTATCTAAAAATTAACTAAGTTATCTTAAAAGTAATTAGTAAAGTAATAATTGACATGTACTATTTAAAAATAAGTTTAAGTGGTACATGCTAATAATATAAAAATTAAGGGGGACTCAAAATGTTAACAATCGTTTTATCAGTATTAGGCCTTTTAACTCTTTATTTCGCAATAATTTTTGTTAAGGATTACATGTTAGCTTCAAAGGAAAATAGACTTGAAAAGCCAAACTTTTTAGCTACAGGAGCTGTAGGATTTTTTACTAATTTCTTTGATACACTAGGTATTGGTAGTTTTGCACCTACAACTGCATTATTAAAACAATTCAAACTTACAAATGATAGAACAATGCCTGGAACATTAAATGTATCTTGTACAATTCCAGTAGTATTAGAAGCATTTATTTTTATCACTGTTATAAAGGTTGATACATTGACACTTGTTGCTATGCTGGCAGCAGCAACAATAGGTGCCATAATTGGAGCAGGATTTGTCGCTAAACTTGATGTAAAGAAAATTCAATTGGGAATGGGAGTTGCATTACTTATTGTAGCATTTATTATGATAGCACAACAATTAAAAATGTTCCCTGCTGGAGGAGATGCAATTGGTCTTACTGGTGGAAAGCTAATTGTTGCTATTATAGCTAACTTTATGCTTGGTGCATTAATGACACTTGGAATAGGCCTTTATGCTCCATGTATGGCACTTGTATTTGCACTTGGATTAAGCCCAGCAATTGCTTTCCCAATTATGATGGGTTCTTGCGCATTCTTAATGCCAGCAGCTTCAGTTAAATTTGTTAAAGAAGGAGCTTACGATAGGAAAGCTTCCATGGCAATAACAGTGTTTGGAGTAGTAGGAGTACTTATTGCAGCATACATTGTTAAATCCTTACCACTTGAAATTTTGAAATGGCTTGTTGTAGTAGTTATCATTTATACATCGGCTATGATGTTTAAATCTTATTCAAAACCAGTTGCAATAAAAGCAAAAGCATAAAACATCCTTTTTAAAAATAATTAAAAAGTTAGGTTAAATAAAAAGATGATTCTG
This sequence comes from Clostridium bowmanii, assembly GCF_018861315.1. Classification (GTDB taxonomy): domain Bacteria; phylum Bacillota; class Clostridia; order Clostridiales; family Clostridiaceae; genus Clostridium_AD; species Clostridium_AD bowmanii. The sequence continues at coordinate 4,744 of NZ_JAHLDL010000067.1, forward strand.
TGATGAACAGAAATCATCTTTTTTATATTCTGTTATTATTTATATTCATTAGGGTATTGTAGAAAAGCAAAAATAGTGTCAGAAAATTGACTAATGTGTCGAATTTATGACACTATTTTTATGTTTATAGATATTTGAAAACGATTAAAAAAGTTTAAAGGAGAAAACAGTGTCATAAAATGGACAGTTTTTATATTTAAAAAAAATGACGGACCCTATTGAAGAACTCTATAGACTGGCAAAGTAGTATTTGCAACACCTATGGGAAAATACTAAAAGTACTGTAAAAGTTGGCGTGGTAATTGCTAAGTATTTAAGAGAAAGAATATGGAGGTGTTTTTATGTCAATAACTTATAAATTTCCTCTTAAAATGCATGTAGGTGCACCTTCTACTCCAGTTGTAAAAGAAGGACAAAAAGTTAAAAGAGGAGAATGTATTGCAAAACCAGAAGGATTAGGAGCTAAAATTCATTCTAGTGTCACTGGAAAAGTAACTAAAATTACGGAAAATGAGATTTTTATTTTAGGAGACGACAATCAAAGTGCTGAATACATAAAAATTAAAAAATGTGGGAAAATAGAAGATACTGCTTTCGAAGCAGGCATCGTTGGTGCCGGTGGAGCTGGATTTCCTACTAATATTAAATTAAAGTCTCAAGTGCCAGACGGATTTGTAATTGCAAATTGTGTTGAATGTGAACCAGCATTACATCACAACATAGAAGTTTTAGAAAAGAATCCATCTGCTATTATTAGTGGGTTAAGATATGCTATGAAAGCTACAGGAGCTCCGACTGGATACATAGCTGTAAAAGCTAAAAATAAGAATGCTATTGTTGCAATTAAAAAAGCACTCTTTGGAACTGTGGATATAGAAGTAAAAGAATTAAGAGATATATATCCAATGGGAGAGGAAAGAGCATTGATTCACGAAATATTTGGAACCTGGCTTAATCCTAGTCAATTACCTTTTGAAGCAAGATGTGTTGTTTTAAATGGAGAAACATTAGAAAATCTAACAAATGCCATAGAAAGAGGCAAACCAGTAATAGATAAAGATGTTACAATAGTTGGAAAATTAAAAGGCGGAAATGGAAGTCATGTTTTCTTACAGGTTCCTGTAGGAACTCCAGTTAAAAACCTAATTGAAAAAGCAGGTGGAATAGATGGAGCATATGGTGAAATCATTATTGGTGGACCATATACAGGTAAATCTGAAGATATAGAAAAGGCTGTTGTTACAAAGACTTCAGGTGGTGCAATTGTTACAATACCACTTCCAAAATATGAGGGACCAATAGGCCTACTTGTATGCGCTTGTGGTGCAGATGAAGCAAGACTAAGAAATATTGCAGAAAAAATGCATTCAGAGGTAGTCGGAGTTACAACTTGCAAAAATGTAATACAAGTAAGAGGTTTAAATAAATGCTTAACTCCGGGAGATTGCCCAGGGCAAGCAGAAGGAATTCTTTACCTTAAAAAACAAGGCGCGAAGAGAATATTAATATCTAATTGCAGTGACTGCTCAAATACAGTGATGTGTTGTGCCCCTAAAATGGGGATTCCAGTATACCACCACACAGATCATGTATTTAGAACAATAGATTATCCACTTACAAGAAGATTACCAATGGACGAAAAGTAAAAGAAATACAATGAGGAAAACAATTAATAATTGTTTTATACCCAAGAGAAATACGAGGAGGTTATGTTCATGTCAATGAGTGATGAGCACGCAGCAGAGTTTAAAAATGAAGTGGCAGTTGTATGTTGTAGAACAGAATCAGGAACGATTATCACTGCAGCTAATTTAGAAGATCCAACAATATTTCCAGATTTAGTGGATTCAGGACTTCTAACAATACCTGAAAACTGTCTTAAAATAGGTCAGGTTATAGGGGCAAAACTTACTAAGACAATTGATTCGCTAGTTCCACTAACACCAGAAATAGTAGAGGGTGTAATTGCTATTGCAGAAGATGCGAAAGTAGCAGATTCAGTTGATTCAACACCTGAAGCTCCAAACATGGTAGAAGGAGTTGTTGAAGAAACACCAGTAATGTCATCTGTAATGAATGGTGGAATATTAAAAATTAAAATTTCAGAAGGTAAGGGAATAGATATAGAAATTCCTCTTAATTCATTCAATCAAAGTACAGCTCAGGCTGTGGAAACAGTAAAAACAGCAACTACTGGAATGGCTGTAGCTAAAGAAGCTGCAAAAGAAAATAACACTCCAGAAGTAAAATTTGAAGACAAAGTTGTAAGAGAACTTGTGAAAAAGCACTTTAAGATAGAAGAAGTTAAATTTGGACCTGAAACGAAAATTGAAGGAACAGTGCTTTATATTAGAGAAAATATCT
>NZ_JAHLDL010000068.1 GCF_018861315.1 Clostridium bowmanii
GATTAGATTATCCGAGAAAAACATGAGAATCTCTAGAATTTATGCGATCTCAAGAGATCCTTCTCGGATAATCATATTTCTAGGATAATGACTATTATTCGAGAAGTGAGATAATAGTCATCTAAGAAGATATTATCTTGAAGCTATTCCACTGGATTCTGGTAAAAAAGAAATTCCACGATCGGGTGGAGCCATTGGACGCGCTTATTGTGATAAACTTTTTAGATTAGAAAGAAAATGGAAAGAGTTATCACCTGAAGAAAGAGGAAAGAACAGACTTATATATAGCGTCCCTGTACTGGATGCCTTTTTCGAATGGGCAGAAAATACCTTTACTAATCAAGCAAACCTTAAAAAAGCTTTGGGATATACACTAAATCATAAAAAATATTTTGCCGATTTTCTGCTTGATGGAAGAATACCTTTATCAAATAATTTGTCAGAAATTGCAGTTAAACCCGTGGCAATTACGCGAAAAAACTCACTATTTTCTGATTCACCTGCGGGAGCAGAAGCATCAGCTACTGTATTTAGCATTATAAATACAGCAGCAGCCAATAATTTAGATACTTATAAATACCTTGAATATCTCTTCCGAATGCTTCCCAATAGTAATTTTGCATCAAATTCTTCTGTGCTTGATGAATATTTGCCATGGTCAGATAAGGTACAGCTTGAATGCAGAATAAATACAACAGAAACAGAAACAGGTAAAAAGGAGGGAATTTGCAGTGAGTCAGCCTAATATTAACTACATGATGAACATGACTAAAGAGTTTCTTAGTGGCAAAATTGATGATATAGCATATACTCTTGATTTCCCATATGAGCTAGAACATCGATACAAACAAATGCATCGAGAAGATGATGATTATTGTGAATTAATATATGAATGTCTTTATGAAGAAGGCATTGCTATATATAATGAGATATCAGATCCTGAATTTAAGAAACTTATTCGAAAACAATATAATTACATAATGAAAATTGCAAAAGAAGGATTTTATTAAAAAAACAGTTTCACAGGTTAATGCGGAGCTGTTTTTTTAGGTAACGGTATGTGTTCCATCGCTTACAATAGGTCGCACCCTTTAGGGGTGTGTGGATTGAAATTCTTTGCTTGTTTTCAAATCTTATGCCTATAAAGTGTCGCACCCTTTAGGTGTGTGTGGATTGAAATCTCTTGTACGCATAAGAAAAAGTAAAATGCTTTTGTCGCACCCTTTAGGGGTGTGTGGATTGAAATATTTACACAGGGAGCATCTATAAATAGGTCCAAGCCAATCACCAAATGTTTGATTTTTAGATTATTTAAAGGTTTCGTTACCTAACAAGGTTATAAAGCAAGCTAGTGAATAATCCATTACTAGGGAACCTGTCATCTGGTGGTTTTTAAGTTATTGTTTAATAACAAATAGTGCGCAACTTTAAGTAGAAGGGCATATTAACTAATCTTGCTGATAATAGAGAATATTCATATTTGTACTGGGAAGGGGTTTCTAATAATAAATGGGATATGTCAAAGTGATTTGTAGTTAAAGGTGATGGATTTTAAGCCCTTAAATAGTGAAATGAAAATAGAAGAACAAAAGCTAAAACCATTCATAAAAAGTGGATTTACGGTCGTTGAATGGGGTGGAACTGAATTAAAGTAAAAAATCGATGAAATAGGATTTTAATGATATAATAAAATTATATTTATTTAAGAGTCAAGGCAGAAGGAGAAAAATTAAGAAATGATAAAAAAATTACATCTTAAAACATTACAATCAAAGACATTTAAGATAGCTTTATCTGCCACTATAGCAATTATTATATCAAACTATATGGGATTAGAATTTGGAGTAACTTCAGGTATAATAGCAATATTAAGTATTCAAGATACAAAGAAAGAAGCATTATTAGTTGCAGGTAAGAGAATAATAGCATCCACATTGGCTATACTTTTATCTTTTACACTCTATACACTACTCGGTAATAATCCTATGATATTTGGACTGTTTTTACTTATATTTATACCATTAACTAATATTTCAAAAACCACTGAGGGAATGGTTATTGGCTCAGTATTATCAACACATCTTTTAATAATTACAAACATTAACATTTCGTGGATTGTAAATGAAGCAAAGTTAACTATAATAGGCATCGGTGTTGCAATGATATTTAATTTATATACAGCTTCCTTAGAGGAGGATTTTGAGAAGAATAAAGCTAAGATTGAAGAACAATATAGGTTAATATTAGCAGATATGGCGGCTAGCTTAGTTACTCAAGCGGTACCAATTTATGAGCAAAATGTACTTTTGACGGTTGAAAAACTAATTGCAAATACTAAATTAATGGCACAAAAGATAAATAATAATAATTTGTTTAAGAGCAAGGATTATTATGGAAACTATATAGATATGAGAAGCCTACAATTAGATGCCATAAAAAGAATGAAAAGGCATTTTTCCAGGGTTTATATGACCTACCAGCAAACTTCAATATTATCAGAGTTCACAAATGATGTTGCGGTAAATATTCATGAAGATAATGATTGTATTGAACTTATTAATAAGCTGGTACTCCTTAGGAAAAATTATGGAAACATGGAACTACCAGAGACTAGAAACGAATTTGAAGATAGGGCAATGTTATTTCAATTTTTAAATGACTTAGAGGATTTTCTAATTATTAAGAAGGAATTCAAAGAGCTTTTTTAGAAATATATAAGGACCGTTTATGTGTAGGGAGGCTAAAAACGTGGATGAAAATATTGCATTAACACCTTTAGAGGTTGCAGAGATGCTTAAAATATCAAAGAATACAGTTTATGAATTGGTAAAAAGAGGAGAGCTTAATTCTTATAGGGTTGGTAATAAGGTAAGAATAGAAATGAAGGATATAGAAGATTATAAGAATAAATCTAAAAAATTTCAAAATACTAAGCAAAGTAATGCTAGATTGGTTAATTCTAATATGACTTTAGTGAGTCCAAATAAGCCAGAAGAAAGTCCTGAAAATCACGATTTCGTTATTTGTGGTCAAGATATTATGCTTGATATACTATCTAGATATTTACAACATAACGTTAAAGGGATTCATGCACTTAGGTCTTATACTGGAAGTTATAATGGGTTATATGCACTTTATCATGATGAGGTCCAAATTACAGCAACACATCTGTGGAATGGTGAAACGGGGCAGTATAACATACCTTATGTAAAAAGAATGCTTCCAGGAATACCTGCAATTATAGTGCATCTAGCTAATAGAATGCAAGGGATTTATGTTGAAAAGGGCAATCCTAAAGGAATAAAAGGATTAGAAGATTTAAAACAACCTGGAATTACTATAATAAATCGTGAAAAAGGCAGCGGCACAAGAATCTTATTAGATGAGTATTTAAAAAAACTTTGTATAAGCGCCCAAAGTGTCACTGGATATGAAAGAGAATGTTTTTCACATCTTGCAGTAGCCAGCACTGTAGCTAGAGGCGAAGCGGATTTTGGTATTGGGAATGAAAAGACAAGTCAACAGGTAAATGGAATTGATTTTATTCCACTGCAAACAGAAAGTTATGAACTTGTTATTAAGAAAGAGGACATTCAAAAACCATATTTTGAAGCTGTGCTTCAAATTATTCGATCTGACGAATTTAAGTTGGAACTACAGGGTATTGGTGGATATGATTTAAAAGATCTAGGAAAAGTAACTGCAGAAACATAGGGAAAGTGATTTATTGAGCTAAATAACTTTTTGTTATTGAATTTTTTGCTGAATAAATATACAATAAAACATAACGTAACACAACAAAACAGATAATTAATTACCAAATTGTATGGTTTTGTTATGTTTATATTTAAAATGTTTTAAATATATTGTAGGGGGAACAAAAAATGAAAAAAAGGTTTAGTTTTTTATTAGTTATGTCTTTAGTTATGGGTATGCTTTTAATGACAGGTTGTAGTCAGAAGGCTAAAACTTCTGAAACACCAGCTCCCGTAGCTACGCAAAAACCAATTACACTTACAATCTCTGCTGCTGCAAGTTTGACAGAGGTTATGGGGGAAATAAAAATACTTTATAAGGTAGAAAAACCGAATGTTACGTTAAATTATAATTTTGCTTCTTCAGGAATACTGCAGAAACAAATAGAACAAGGTGCTGAGGTAGATTTGTTTTTTTCAGCTGGTAAAAAACAGATGGTTGCACTTAAGGAAAAAGGATTGTTAATAGATGATACTAATGTTAACTTAGTAGGAAACAGTGTAGTTCTTATAGTTAAAAATAATTCTAAATTGGATATTAGTAATTTTAAGGATGCTGCAGATAATAAAATAGTAAAAATAGCATTAGGTGAACCAAAAACAGTTCCTGTGGGTCAATACTGCGAAGAAGTATTTACATCATTAAATATTATTGATAAAGTTAAGTCAAAAGCTGTTTATGCCAAAGACGTTAAGGAAGTTTTGACTTGGGTTGAAACTGGAAACGCAGATGCGGGGGTAGTATATGGTACTGATGCTAAAACTTCTAAAAAGGTAAAGGTCGCTTCCGTTGCTAGTGATGATTTGTACAAAACACCAGTGGTTTATCCAGCAGCTGTTATTAAAGCTAGTAAAAATGTAGAAGATACTAAGGAATTTTTGAAGTTTTTATCTAGTGATAGTGCAAAAGAAGTTTTTAAGAAATATGGGTTTAATTCTCTTTAAAAATAAGAGTGTATACTAGATATAGTTAGGGGTTGAATAGGATGTCAGAATTTTCACCATTATGGATTTCAATAAAAACAGCCTTTACTGCTACTTTTATAGTGTTTTTTATTGGAATTTTCGCAGCTTGGTTTATGTCTAGGTACAAAGGGCGAGGTAGGGGAATTCTAGATGGAATTTTGACACTACCTATGGTACTTCCTCCAACTGTTTTGGGATTTATATTGATTATGATTATTGGAAAGAATTATCCTATTGGTAAATTACTAAATGGATTTGGAATCACATTAATATTCACATGGGTGGCTACAGTTATTGCTGCAACTGTAGTTGCTTTTCCTCTAATGTATAGGACCTGTGTAGGTGCCTTTCGTCAAATTGATGATAATGTTCTTAATGCAGCTAGAACCTTGGGCGCTTCTGAGTGGAAAATATTTTGGAAGTTAGCAGTACCACTTGCATGGCCTGGGATTGCAGCAGGTACAGTACTGGCATTTGCAAGGGCTCTTGGAGAGTTTGGGGCTACAATGATGATTGCTGGTAGCATTCCAGGTAAAACAGAAACAATTCCTATCGCAATATATTTTGCTGTGTTAGCTGGGGATAATGCTAATGCTATTAAATGGGTTATATTAATATTTATAATATCCTTAACAGTAATGGTAGCTAGTGACAAATGGGCTGAAAAGCAAGCATTTTTAGTATCCTCTGCAAGGAGGAAATAATTATGGATTTAGAAGTAGATATTACAAAAAAACTATCGGGATTTCAGCTTAGAGTTAATTTTAAAGCAGATAATGATATCTTAGGATTTTTAGGTGCATCTGGATCAGGGAAAAGTATGACACTAAGTTGTATAGCTGGAATTGTTACTCCAGACAGTGGAAGAATAGTATTAAATGGCCGAGTCTTATTTGATTCGGAAAATAAAATTAATATTCCCATTAGAGATAGGAAAGTAGGATTCCTCTTTCAAAATTATGCGTTGTTCCCTAATATGACTGTAGAACAAAATATTGGGTTCGGACTCCCTAAAAACATATCTAAAGCTGAAAGAGCTGGTAAGATTGAAAAGAAAATTTTGAATCTACATCTTAGTGGCATGGAAAAAAGATTTCCTTATCAACTATCAGGGGGTCAGAAACAGAGGGTTGCACTTGCAAGAGCACTTGTAGTAGAGCCTGAAATATTACTTCTTGATGAACCTTTTTCCGCTCTAGATGAGCATCTTAAGAATAGTATGATAGTACAGCTTAAGGAAGATCTTATGGATTTTAGGGGAACTTCTATTTTTGTTACACATAACATGGAAGAAGCATATCAATTATGCAATAACATAATAATTATTGAAGAGGGAAGTATTGATGCTATTGGGAATAAAGAAGTTATATTTAATAGCCCACCAACACTTTGTTCTGCGAAACTAACAGGTTGTAAAAATATTTCAAAGGTTAGAAAAATTGAAAATAATATATTAGAAGCTATTGACTGGGGATGTAGAATTACCTTTAATAATGATATTGAGGATAGAATAACAGATATCGGAATTAGGGCTCATTATTTAGAAATCATGGACAAAGATGAAGATATAAACACTTTTAACTGCTGGATTGTTTTTACTGATGAGACACTATTTAGAAGAATTGTATATCTAAAATTTAATGAATCGCTAGGAGCAAAAAAAGATTATCATATATTGTGGGATATTTCTAAGGAAGAGTGGGATTTAGTTAAAGAAAAACCACTTCCCTTAAAAATAAGAATTAACCCAGATAAAGTTATACAAATAAAAAGCAAACAATAATTAAAATTATTGTTTGCTTTTTAGATTAAAAGAAAATTAAATTATTATTTCTATAAAAATATTAAATCCTTACTTAGCCTGCAATAGGTAAACTTTTAAATATTTGCCACTGCTCTTTTCCTTGAAGTTTGTAGGTTTTTTTATCAAAATAAAACCAACCTTCTTTCTTTTTTGAATTTAGTAATTTAAACCATCCTTTTCCATCAGTTGTCACTATGGTAACTTTATCTCCCTTATATAGCTTAAAAGGCGCTGCTTTATTAGTTTGTGATTTTTTTTTACTTTTATTGGGAATATGGTAACAGAAGATTTCTTTTTGAATATAGACATAAGATTTTAACTTCTAGTATAGAAACTAGATTAAAAGAAATTTTGCATAAAATTGCTGAAGATAACGGATTTACTATAAT
>NZ_JAHLDL010000069.1 GCF_018861315.1 Clostridium bowmanii
AATTTCTTGAAGCTCAGTAGGATATATTCTATATTTAAATCCTTTTAACATAGATAAATTCACCTTCTTTCTATAAGTTAATTATACCATTAAACGCAGTGGTATCAACACTTAGCATGTGTAATTTACTTATATTTTATGCAGTAATACTTAACGCCACTAACTCATGACTGAAGTCACGAGAGTGCGTGGCGAAATCTTCAATAAACAAACATTCTATTGCTTTAAAAGTTTCAATAGCATCTTTGAAATTTTGCTTTTCATATCTATATAGTAAATCCTTATGCAAAGATTCATATCTTGCCTTTACATCATCTGTAAAATAGTGTTTCCATGAATCAAAATTATATTTTTCATGTGGATTATATTTGGATTCAATACTACGTTTTTTTAAATAAAAGGAGTCCGTTTCTTTAGTCGTTTTTACTAATTCCTTTAAGTTTCCCTTATTTGCAATAAAATCTTGAATTCCTTCAGCTTATATAATTGTGTTACATCATATATATGCCTTACTTTTTTATTTATTGTTCCATCAATTGCATGTCTTTTAACAGATAAAATTTTATCAACAAATGTTCTCTCAACATTTAATACATTGATTCTAACAGTTTTCAACTCATATTTACTTATATCCACCATCATTTTATTATTTTCTAAGAATTCTTGAATATAAGTTTTAAGATCTATTTCTTTATGAGGATCTGGTTTAACACTACAACCTATTTCCAATTTAACCTTACTATTTTCTATATCATCTTCCTCAAACCAAACATATGAGCTTTTATTCCTATCATTACGTTCACTACCTATTTTATCACTACTGGCATTGCCAATTAGAATTTTTTCAATTTTTTTCAACTTCTTACTATACTGTTTATCGCTTAATTTTTCTTTCGAAATAAATGTTAAATCGATATCCTCTGAAAATCTATTTATAGAGCCTGGATAACATTTGCTTAAAGAAGTTCCACCTTTAAATACACATTCATTTACAAAATCACTATTTTGCAAATTTTCAAGTATCATTACAATATAATAATCTCTTTTAACAGCCCCAAGTGGAATCCCTATAAATTCACTTGTAACTATACATAAATCTTCAAATTTTTCTTTATTAATATGCAGATTCATAAATTCCCCTCATTACTGGTATTTTATATTTTGATGTTCTATTTAAAAATTTTGAAATAGTATTTCTTATATTATTATCATTTAAAATACTTTCTAAAAATGCAATTGTTCTTTTCTTATACCTTATATTACTTAATACATTTATAAATACTTCATCACAATAGCTCTCTACAATTATATTAATAAAAGCTCTAAATTTATTTTCATTAGCATCCTCTATTTCACTATAATGTTGTAATATTTCAAGCTGCTCAATTGCTTTCTTTATTTCAAGATTAATTGATAAGTTTATTTTTTTTATTTTAATGTTGTTTATATTTTTTTTCTCTTCTTCTAGAATATTCGAGTAAATTTCTATTGTTTTAGATACCTGAGTTGTTATTCCATATTTATTATATAATCTATAACCTATTACAATACCTTTAAGTTTTTCTTTTCCAATATAATAATCTAAAATATTTTCTTCACCAGATGATATTTCCCCAAATCTAGTTATCTTAGGTCTACAATACACACCTTTAGATACTTTTTTTAATTTACCCTTATTTACCATTCTTTCAAGACTTTTATAATAAGAGTTTACTGGAATATGTGATAAATGTTCCTTTAAAAATACATTTGCAACAATTAAATCCTTAACAGCAAATGTTTCAATTTTATTTTCCACTTCTATTTGATAGCTCATAATATCACCTTCTTCTATTTATTATATACTTTATATGTTAGAAAGGTCAAGTTTTTTTTGATTTTACTTGACATATTTATTATATTCAAATGACAAATAAAAGATACAAGCAACAAGTTCAATAGATGAATTGTCTAAGCTATGTGTAACCTAACCCTCTTCCATCTAGTGAGACCTGTACGTTATGAGGCTCTCCTCCTTCCTTCACAAGCAAATCTTTCATTTAAAACATCTAAACAATTACCTCTATACTATCTTCTTATTATATTGACCTATAGTACTTGAAGTTTTTGCATATTGCAAGGCAGAGGTTTCTATTTTTACAACATCATATCCTGCCTCTTCAATAGCTGCCTTAATAATTTCATCAGTAATATTCGTGCTTATTTCAGCAGTAACAACTAGTTTTTTAATGTCCACATCTCTTACCCCAATTTCCATTAGCCCATCGACAACATTATTTAAACCATGTTCAAACGTCATACTTTTTACTATTATCTTCTTTTTCATTTTTATAGGTCTCCCTTCAAATTTCAATATTATAGTAATGGCTTAAAGCCTTTTAATCTTAGTACATTTATTAAATACGGAAACTGAACTAAAACTCCCTTCCGCAAATAATTAATCTCTATCTACTCTTATTATTACAAAATAATATAAAGAAATTATAAAGATATACAATTTTTATAAAATATTACTCGTCTTTGTTCATCTCATATTTTAGATATTGATTCATTAGCTATATATGAAACATACACAAACTGTCATGGGGTTACCTTTGGTTTTATGCACTGCAGTTGAACGATAATTTAAAATAGTAAAGAATGTATTCATTTATCATCTTCATATTTTCCCCACAATTGCAGTCTATAATATAATTATATTAAGAGAGTAAATATTTTATACAAGGAGGCTATTTATATGTTTTGCAGATTTTTGGGTTCCGGTTATGGACAATTTGGAGGATATGGTGGAGGTGGAATGTTTCTAATGATGGGCTTTGGGTTTTTAATATTTCTAACATTAATTTATCTAGCTTTTAAGCTAATGAAAAGTAATACGCATTTTTCATTAACAAATCATTCATTGGCAAATGATTCATTATTAAATAACTCAGCATTAAATATATTAAATGAGAGATATGCTAAAGGCGAAATTGATGAGGAAGAGTATACTAAAAAGAAAATGATTGTTAAAAAACAAGGTAACCCTGTTCCTTTGACTTCTAATGAGTTTACAATTTTAATTGCGCTTTTAACTAACCCTGGGCAGATCTTCTCAAGGGAACAATTAGTAACCAAAGCTTTTGGAATCGATTATGATGGTTTTGATAGGACTGCTGATACTCATATTAAAAATATTAGACAGAAAATTGAACATGACCCTAAAAACCCACGATACATTCTTTCAGTGTATGGAATGGGATATAAATTCAATGGTTAATTGTTTATGCATCTTAACTCTAATGAAAATATGAGGTGAATTGAAATGAAATTAGCAAAAAAATTATCTTTGGGTTTTCTTCTTACTGCAATTGTATCTATACTCATTGCAGTGTTAATTTCAAATTATATGATTGGTAATAAATTTAACAATTATTTAATTGATGAACATAAAAATAAAGTAAACAAAATTGCAACTACAATAGATGGCTTATACAACGAGAAATCAGGCTTTTCTTCTAGTAATAAAGATGAAATACTAAGATATGCTAATGCAGAAGAATTGTATATTAAAGTGAAAAATATAAATGGTGTGGTACTTTTCACCTCAGGTAATTCAAACCTACAAAACAAAACAATGATGGGTTCAATGATGAATTCAATGATGAAAAATTTTTTTGAAATAAAGCCTGGTCAATACACTGAAGATAGCTATCCATTAAGTAAAGATAATAAAAAAATTGGAACTATAGTCTTTGGATATTATGGCACGTCTTTTTTAAATACAGGGGCATTAACTTTCAAAATGACCTTGAATCACTCCTTTTTTCTTTCTGGCTTTATAGCTTTGATTTTTGGGTTAATAGTAAGCATCCTACTTTCAAAGCAAATATCCTCACCCTTAACAAAAATCACTGATACTGCTAATAAAATTAGAAATGGAGATTTAGAAGCTAGATCTCATGTCGCATCCCAAACCAAAGAAATAGATGATTTAACAACTTCAATAAACTATCTTGCTGAAACTCTACAAAAGCAAGAGCTTCTTCGGAAAAGATTGACGTCAGACATGGCTCATAAACTTAGGACACCTCTTACCAATTTAAAAGAGTTTTTCCACTTTTTTTAAGATTACAGAAAGACCAAGGTAATTTTATGTTGAATCTTCTAAAAAGACTGTATCCAGACATATTTAATCCCATAATAATCATAAAAATCCCAGCTAAAACCTGAAGACCAGCCTTAAATTGTAACGTAAGAGAAAAAACAGAACCCAGAGCTCCAACAATTCCACCAAGAATAGTGTAGGATATCACTCTGCCTAAATTATAGAATATAGCGGGTTTTAGAGATTGAAAATTGCTTTTATTTTCTGCTCGTATACTTTGTGATAACATTATGCCGCCACACATACCTACGCAGTGCAGGGAAGTGAAAATACCAACTATAAATAGAACTAAATAAGATGCGTTTTCTAGCTTAAATTCCATGTCAAAGCTATTACCAGCCTTACTTAAAAGAATAATTGCAAGAACTATTATTAGCATACCAACAAGTTTGTAATTGCCAGAATTCTCTGTACTATAACCAATTTTAGAGATTTTTTCTTTAATTTGTACTATATTACACATTTCATCATCATATTCTAATAATACACTTTCACTTTTGTAATCAGCTAATACCTTAGTAACACCACTGATACTCATCAGTGACTTTTCTATTCTAGCTTCACAGGAGGTGCATGTCATGTTGTAAACTTTAATTTTCTGTTTTTTTACTGCTCATAGATCACCTCTTTATCTATTATATTATCTAATTAAAATTATACAAAGAAGATGTGTAGATTTTATAAAGATATATTCAGAAACGAGTATTCTATTTTTTCAATTCCTTATGCCAAATAAAAAACATGATAAACGTGTAAACATATTGAACAACGAATTGTATGATTTCTGGCTTTGAGTACCAACCGAATAAAACGTAAAGAGGAAGCCCTATAATACCTTCTTTATGGTAGAATATAGTTTTTGAAAGGTCAAAAGCCTTAATAAATATAGGACTTGTACTTGCAAGTATATTTAGAGAATTTAGTGCAGACAATCCTTCATGAATTCCATAACCTAGTAAAAAACCAGCTTGTAAAATCAAATATACTAAAGTTATATTAAATAATATTTTTAAATTTATTTTCACTAAAGAAAAATAAATCAATATTGCAAAATTAATGCTGCAAAAACCCCTGAAAATATTGATAACAAAGTATATTTACCTGCAAAAAGAAATATTGCAATTTCAGCACCTTCACGAGTAACCATAATAAATGTAATACTAAAAATGCCCAAAGCTGAAAGGTTAGTTTTAACTTGTTTTTGAACCTCGGCAATCATGTTTCTTCCATGTTTTATCATCCAATAAATAAAAGTAGTTATCAATATTAGTGCTAAAATACTAGCCGAACTTTCCCACACCTTAGATAATTCCTCCATTTTACCAATAGATTTAGATATATAGAATAAAATTGCACCAATTCCTATTGAAGCTAAAATTCCTACTAAAGCTCCTGAAAAGGCATTCTTTCTGAAAGTAATATTGCCACTTTTTTTCAAATATTGAAGTATAATTACTACAATTAAGAAAGCTTCAAGGCCTTCTCTAAAACCCATAATTAGTCCTGGTAAAAAATTTTCCATTAATATAACACTCCTTTAAAAACATGATATTGAAAGTCATTTTCAATTAAGTATAATGTGTATTTAAACTTATGTCAATGTATAAAATAATTTTCTTATGCATTTATTATTTTGGTAGTGACTAACAATTAATAACCAAACGAAGGTTAGATTACTTTGGTATTTTTCTTAATATTATTTATTGGTACTAGAATTTTAACGGGAAAATTTTCAAGTATGCCTTTTTTTGTAGCCTCTGTTTTTGCTACTGCTTATAGTTTATTATTAGATAAAAAAGGAGCGAAAACTCCATTCTCTGACAAGATTGATCTATTTGCTTTTATCTTCATATCTTACACATATAAATTTGGTATTATACAACTAACAAGGAGGTTTATGAAATGAAAGATTTTACAGTTAATTTCAAACAATATAATATGTTATGTGATAAATGTTTAATAAACGTAATTAAGTGTATAAGTAATCTCCATGGAATAGATGGCTTAGAAATAAGTCTAGAATCTAAAAAAATAAAAATTATATATAAAGATAAAACAGTTTCTAAGAAAATGATACAAGATAAGGTTAACGAAACAATTCTTACTGGTAAAGTTAAAGATATATATGGCTTTAGTTCATAAATTAAAATATAATAATGAAACCAATTTTGTAAATAAAATAGCAAGCTTTACATTGCTGTAAAGCCTTCTATATCAACGTTTTAGTGTATGGTGACTCATAGGGCAATTGAACCCCTGATTCGGTAAATTGCTTATTATAACTTTCTACAAAGCACTGTAAGTATTACCAATACTAGACTCTGTTACTGTATCATTCTATATCTAAATGTAATTATTTAAAACTAATGTGTTAAAAATGTGTTAAATTATTTTTAATCGTTACAATAAAATCATACAACATAATAAATTGTTATCTTGAAGACTTCGACCTAACTCGTGGCTTAAGCCATGAGTTAGGTCGCCTTACATATGTTGGCAATAAAACAGTTATAGACCCTTAATATAATTGATTCATATAAACACATATGTTAATATGTATTTAGAGGTGAAAGTAATGGCTCAAGTATATTATGGACGTGGCTATGTTTATTCAATACAATATCATATTGTTTGGTGTGTTAAATATAGACATAAGATTTTAAC
>NZ_JAHLDL010000070.1 GCF_018861315.1 Clostridium bowmanii
ATAACCATTATCTGAGAAGATAATCAAAAAATCGTGTATTTATGCAATATACGGAAATTTTTCTCGGATAATCATATTTCTAGGATAATGAAAGAACTAAATGAAGGAGTAGAGAAAATGTGTGAGGGGCTAAAGGATACACTTGTTGTTGTAACCGCAGATCATGGGCATATTAATTTGAACTATAGGTTTGTTAGTGATTATCCTCAGCTTTTAAAGATGTTAATAAGGCCAATTTCTATTGAAAGTAGAGCCACATGTTTTTATGTGAAAGAGGAGTACAAAGAGTTGTTTAAATTAGAATTTTACAAAGACTTTGGCAAGGATTTTTTATTGTTTTCCAAAGCAGAAATCTTAGAAGGACAATTATTCGGAACTGGCGAAGCACATAGAAAATTTGAGGACTTTATTGGCGATTTTTTGGCAGTTGCCATTGGAGATCAAGGCATTGCTTACAGTCCTAAATCTAAACAGTTCATATCAAATCATGCAGGAATGACCAAGCAGGAGATGATGATACCATTTATTGTGTTTGAGAGTTCGGAACATTCACATATATTAAAGTAAATAATGAAACTATATAGGCCACAAGGAGAGCATCTGATATTCAGATAAGATTTGAAGAATGTTTTCTTAATTACGGAAGCGAGTATATTTGAAGAGCCCGGTGCGGTAGTTCCGCACGCCGGGGTCTGTGCGGGGTGTGTGGAGCAATCCATGTCTCTACCGTGACTGTGACATTTAAGATCTCTCTAGAATTTTTATGTAATTAATAATTAATATAAAGGATGAGCCAGATTGGTAGGGTATTGTATACAAGCAAACATGTTAAAAATAGAAAGTGATACAAATTATAAGGGGAAATCTAAAATGAAAGGTACAGGAAACTAAATGGGTAACATTGGATTTGAACAGCTACATAAAGAGAAAGATTACAAACTAAATTTAAGAAAAGAAACTCAACATTTTATAATTTATTACACCGAAATAGACAAGCCATGTTTAGATACAGTTTCAGATGTTCTTGAAAATAATTATAATAGAATTGCAATTATTTATAAGCAACAACTTCAAGAGAAATTGACTATTGAGATTCATTCAGACATTAATCAACTTCATATTGCTTTAGGATTTCCGAATGCACCTGATTGGATAAGAGGAGGTATTGGGATAGACAAAATTGTAATAGCGTCTCCTTTAAATCCGCCACCAGGTTCACAATTCAATAATGTCTTAAATACAGCGGTTCACGAGTTTGTGCATATCATAGTAAATAAAATAAATGATGACACACCCAGATGGCTGAATGAAGGAATTGCATGTTAAGAAGCAAAAGCCAATAATGAGAACTGGATAAGGGAAACCGTTATGAATGGGTTAGTAAATAATACGATTCCTACATTTAAAGATTTAGATACTGGCGAGGATTTTGAAACATTCTTCAAACGTAATGGGTATCAATACTCATACACAATAGTAGAATCAATAATTGAAGAGTTTGGTTATGATAAGTTATATAATTTAATAGAGGCGCCTAATAACTTTGTAGGTATTTTGGGCATAACAGAGAATCAAATGCAGAATAAATGGGTGGAGTATATTAAAAAGAATTATCTATTAGCATAATTATTTACAATTTTCATTAGTTTTATTTTAGGCAGGCAGACCTATACCAATATATTGGAGTATTTATTTATTTATTTATTTATAGTAAATTAAATAATGAATGAAACTATAAAAAAAAGGGGTGTTGTAAAATGTTTTCAAGAAAAACCAAAAATATTGAAGCGCAAAATAGTGTCGCAGATTTAATTAAAATTAATATTGGAAAGTTTGAACAGTGGGTACTAATACGGGCTGAGAATAAAAATAATCCAATATTGTTGTTTTGCATGGTGGACCTGGAACAGCCAATATCGGGATTGCTGCTGATACCCAAAAGCAGTTGGAAAAGAACTTTATTGTTGTAAACTGGGATCAATTAGGTGCAGGTCTTTCTTATAACAAAAATTAAGGTTCCACGAGTTTGTACATTAAACGAATGTTAAGAAGTGAAGAATACAAATTAGTAGATATTTACAAGTTTATGGCAGGGTTCTCTTTTAGCTTAAAATGTTTATGGCCAGAAGTTATGGAAATAAATATATTAGAAGAAGTTGATAGTTTTACATTCCTGTATATTTCTTTTTAGGTAAATATGACTATTCTGCGCCAAGTTCATTGGCTGACAATGCATTAATTGAATAAATATAAAATAGGATGGATAGCTTGTTAGAGGGTTTATCAATCAATAATTTGTATTATAATTTATTTCATTGTAATAATAAGGGCATTAGCTATTAAGAAGATTTCTTAATTTTCTTATGTAATAAATTAAATCATGAATGAATTAGTGAAAATTTACGACGTGGTTAACGTCACGGAAGTCAATACAGAAGAATCGTAAATGGTGAGATTCTCGAGGGTATGTGGGGTCCAAAAACGTGGCATGTATAGAAAGATGCTAGGAACTTGGCAGGAATCCTATAGCTCTTTTAGTACAGGTAGGTCTATCCAATCGAAAAAGAGGACGACCAATGCGCATAGGAGTTCGGATTAATTCATAGTACTCTGAGGGCGGGAGAGCCTTCCACTTGGGGAAGGGATTAACAAATATATGCAACTCGCAAATGAAACATAATCTGGACTGAAGGACTGGAGGAAATAATGCAACCATCACTGCGAGGAATAGCAAGAACAGCTAAACATAACCAAAACTATAAATTCAGCAATCTATATGGATTGCTGAATAAGGATGCATCTGATAATCAGATAAGATTTGAAGAATGTTTTGCTTAGTTACGGAAGCGAGTATATTTGAAGAGCCCGGTGCGGTAGTTCCGCACGCCCGGAAAGGAGAAGAAAAATGCAAAAAACGAAACCAGTTTTGTTATCAATTGTATGGACAATAGTGCTTTTGATTTTCCCAGTGGTATCAGGGGTAATTGTCACAGTATTTAAAATGAACCAGATTGAGATTTTTCTGACTCAGGGATGTTTTATGTTGCTTTCCATAATTATTCCGATTATCTATGTATGCAAAAAGAAAATTCATCTAAAAGTAATTGGATTGAGAAAAATGGAACCAGGGAGTATAGGAAAAACTCTGTTCTTTATACCGGTAGTCCTTTCTGAACTACCTCTTATACTGGTTGGTGTTGATTTTAAAGGTTTTACATATGTCAGTGTACTTATATTTTTTACATTAGCGGTTGGAATATCGGAAGAAGTCTATTTCAGAGGCATTATATTAAAGTTACTGAAAGACAACTTCTCTGTTAAGCAAACAATTGTTATTTCTGCTTTGGTATTTGGAATTGGACATTTCGCAAGTATATTGGCAGTACAAAGTATTGTTGAGGTATTACTACAAATTATTAATGCTATTGTGTTCGGAATCCTTGCTGCTGAAATTGTCATGCTTACAAAGAGTTTATTCCCTGTGATAATCTGGCACTTCTTGTTTAATTTTGTGAATCACATTTCGTTAATAGCTAGTACAAGTGAATATATAGCGATTGGGCTTCAAGCAATAATAATGATTATCTATGCCTTATATTTATGGAATAAAATATCTCTAGAAAATGTGCAGATAGATAAGCATGTTAGCAATAGATTACGAGTATAATTTTACGAAACGGTATTAGGAATTTAGGGTGAAATAGCACAAAACTATTAGAATACAATTTCTTGAGGAAAATAGTTTGAATCATAGCAAAGTATACTATTAAATATCTTATTTTGATTGTTTATATTGTTCATATTTTCATTTGTGTATTAGACAAGGCGAGATATTCGATAAGGAGGATATTATGAAAAGACAAAATATTAGAAAGGCTTTAATAATTATATCGTTTCTTTTATTTCCAATAACAATATATTATTTTTCTCCATTTTTGATAATAGAAGGTATGACAAAAGGTATTATTACTGGAAGTTTTATTTTATTTACATTGAATCAGGTGGGTTACAAGAAATTTGTATGGTTTCTTTTAATAAACAGGCAAAGGGTGGCAAGCGGAACTGGATAAAATTCTTTATTTGGACACCATGGATAATAAGCATTATTATGATATTTATTTCATCTAACAAAACCAAAGCAATTAATATTTTCTATGCAACTAATCATGGTATATCTGTTGCTCAGCCTATCGCTTACAGTATCTACTATATCGTAGTTGGCTTGGTTGTTATTATGTCCTTTGTTGGTGGAAAGAGAGCATTTTGTCATTATGTTTGTTGGATGGCTCCATTTATGGTAATAGGAACTAAACTTGGTGCTCTTTTGAGATTCCCCTCACTTAAATTGTTAGCAGATAAAGATAAATGTACCAATTGCGGACTATGTAATAAAAATTGTGTGATGAGTCTTAATGTAAATAAAATGGTACAGAAAAGTTCCATGGAAAATTCTGAATGTATTTTATGTGGAGGGTGTATTGATAATTGTCCTAAAGGTGTTATAAAATACTGCTTTTGCAGTAATATTACTGCAAAATTACATTCTCGTAAAATAGATAGTAATCATATTAAAAAATATTTAAATTAGAGAAAGGAAGGGTCTTATGAACTTAATATTTAGACAAACACAGCTATATAAATTTTTAAACTATTGCAATGAGATTAATTTAGAGAAAAGTGTATTAGATTGTGGCGCAGGAGGAAACTGTCCACCACTTGCACTATTTTTAGAATGTGGGTATAAGACATATGGAATTGAAATAAGCAATTCACAAATTGAAAGGGCTAAAAACTTTTCTAAAGAACACAATGTCGAACTTAATATTTCTAAAGGAGATATAAGAAAACTTACTTTTGAAGATGAATCAATTAGTTATATTTATTCCTATAATACTATCTTCCATATGAAAAAAGAAGATATTGCGAAAGCTGTAGCTGAAATTAAAAGAGTTTTAAAGCCTGGTGGAATTTGTTTTATAAATTTTCTTTCAGTAAATGATTGTGATTATGGACACGGTGAACAGGTGGGAGAAGGAGAGTTTTTACAGAGCGAAGGCGACGAGAAAGTTATTCATACTTATTATAATATTCAAGAGGCTGAAACACACTTTAAAGATATGAAAATATTATTTAAAGAAAACAGGATTTTAGAAAGAATATATGAAGGTGAAAAAATAAAACAAGGATATATAGATTATATAGTTCAAAAAAATAATTAAGATAAACAAATAAACATTATGTCTGAATTATTAGGAAAAAACTTATTGGTTTGTCTAAATTAGATAGACCGATTTTATATGCATATATCTCAAATGTTGTACAAATAGCAAAGAGTAAAGATTACTTATAGATAATGGAGAATAAAAATGCGAAAAACGAAACCAGTTTTGCTATCAATTGTATGGACAATAATGCTTTTGATTTTCCTAGTGGTATCAGGGGTAATTGTCACAGTATTTAAAATGAACCAGATTGAGATTTTTCTGACTCAGGGATGTTTTATGTTGCTTTCCATAATT
>NZ_JAHLDL010000071.1 GCF_018861315.1 Clostridium bowmanii
AAACTAAAAATTCCTTTTTGTAAATAATTGTAAATAAATATCTTTTAAGTAAATAATTAGTTTCTAAATTCATTCAGCGGAATATAAGTTAGAGCACCAACTAAGGATTGCAATACCCAAACAAGTCCCTCCTTTGATAAAGGCATAGAATTCAAAAATGACATTTTAAGTCCAATTTGATTTAATGAATCAGATACACTAAAAACAGCAGTAAATAGCATACTGAGTGAATATACGGAGTTATAACCTTTAAATAAGTTATGGGTGAATGCTAGTACAATAAGCACTATTGCCATAGGATATATAGCCGTTAAAACAGGTACAGATACCTTTAATATGTTAGTTAAACCTACATTTGCAAAGAGCATACTAGATAGTGTTATTCCAGTAACCCATACTTTATAGCTAACTTTTGGAATTATCCTTGAAAAATATTCACTACATGAGGTAATTAAAGTTAAGACAAGCCCAGCTATAAACCCAGCTTTTATTGTGTAAGAGCTTAAAGCTATTTTATCTGTAATTCCTTGTTTTTTTAAAACTAGTGCAACAACTATTCCGAAATTAAGGGCAGCAATGGCATCCATAGTCATATATCCATCTAAAAATCGTTTTAATACAGGGAAGTTACCATAATCCCCAATTGGAGCATTAAAGCCACCAATAGGTTTTACTAAGCTACCTATAAATATTATTAATATAAGTATTAAGATAGCAGGGGTTAGTACCTTGCCAAAACGATCCATTAATTTATTAGGAGTCATACTTAACCAAAAGGCTAAACCAAAGAAGCACAATGTATATACAAAAAGAGGCAAAGCTCCACCAATAGCTGATGCTTTTAAAAATGGTGCTATGCTTGTTTCAAAAGATAAACTAGCAGCACGAGGTATGCCTAAAAATGGTCCTATTGATAAGTATATTAATAATGTAAAAATAAGTGCGAAGGGTTTATTAACTCTTCTAGCTAAATTTTGAAGGCCATCGGCTTTTGCCACAACAGCTACGGCAAGGATAGGTAAACATACTGCCGAGGCAAGGGATCCAGCTAGAGAAAGTAAAAGATTTGTACCTGACATTTGTCCAAGTACAGGTGGGAAGATTAAGTTTCCAGCTCCAAAAAATATTGAAAATAGCATTAAGCTAACTAATATTAAATTTTTTCTTGATAATTTATTCATTGTAATTCCTCCATAAATTTTATTTTTATTAAGATTAAGTATTATATCGCTAATGTCACTGTCCACTAAACCACCTCCTTTTAAAATAAATAAGAATATAAAAGAATATAAAAAAAAGCCCTGTCTTCTGCATAATGCAGAGGACAGGAGCTATGCTCGCGTGTTACCACTTCGGTTTATTTACACATCACTGTGTAAACCTCATAAGGCACGGCGCAAAAGCACTTATACCTTTGCGATATAACGGTCGCACCCGTCAGAAGCCTACTGAGATATAAAACCCTTTCAGTTCGCTACTCAGAGACATATTCAAAATCCGTTTTCTGCACCTCTCATCAACCGGTAACTTTCTGTTGAAAACCTATGACTTTTACTTTTTCTCTTTAAAGTATTATTATATTAATAAAACGATATCAACAAAATTGTTTAATGTAAATATTTACATAACAATTATGCATATTTAATTATATATAGCTATATTTTAATATTTAGGAAAAATAGATTTTAAACAGTAATTATATATTGACATGTAAAGGTTACGGCTGTAAACTGTCTTTAAGGTTACAACGGTAACCTTAAAGGGGGACTGAATATGAGCTCATTGGTTTCAAAGATAACAGATTCAGAAGCTGAGGTTATTCGTGTGCTATGGAAAGCTGGTTATGAACTTCGAATAGCAGATATTAGAAAAACACTTGAACAGACCAGTAAATGGGAAGCTTCTACAATAAAAACCTTACTTCGAAGACTTTGTGAAAAGGGTGTGGTTTTAGCCACCAAAAAAGAGGTATTCTATTATAAGCCTTTGGTTACTGAGACAGAATATAATCAATATACCACTCAAGGTTTAATTAACCGGTTATATTCTGGAAGTGCAAAAAAACTTGTGGCATCTCTGTTAGGAAGTGAAAAGCTAGACGATACTGACATTGAGGAGTTGCGTAATCTATTTAAGGTAGGTGCTAGTGATGAGCACAACAGTTAAGTTAATACTATCGCTTTCCTTGTCAGGTAGCATTCTTGCAATGGTAATTTTTTTAATAAAACCATTTATAAAGCACAAGCTTTTCAAATTTATACAATACTATATTTGGATTGTGGTACTCCTAAGACTTATAGTGCCATTTTCTTTAGAAACAAGTATTATGAATAAATTATTTTATGGTAATCAAGCACTGGTGGTAGCTAATTCTCAAGATATAGTTCAACCAATAGTAAAGACTGGCACAAATATATCAAAATCAAATTCATCACTGAATGTTAAAGGAACCGTATCTAATGTTGTTAATAATGGTGAGGTTAAGCAGAAAATATATTTTAATGATTTATTTAAACAGTATAGTTTATATGTTTGGCTAATGGGAGTTATAATTACACTGAGTGTTAACTTAACAGGGTATACTCGATTTTTAAAATACTTGAAGAAATCAAATATCTCAGCTACAAATAGTGAAAAGGAAATGTTAGGTACATTATTGAATGGACGACGGAAGGTAAAACTTTTTCGTAATCAGTTTTTGAATACACCAATGCTAATCGGAATTGTAACACCTTCTATTATTATTCCTGATATCAAATTTAATGAAAAGCAACTCAAAAATATTCTGCTTCATGAAATTGTACATCTTAAACGGTTCGATATTCCGGTAAAATGGCTAACAATGTTAGCCTCATCAATTCACTGGTTTAACCCGCTTATGTATTTTATTAAAAAGGAAATTAATAGTTCTTGTGAATTATCTTGTGATGAAGCGGTTATTAAAAACCTTAGTCCTGCAGAAAAACAAGATTATGGTGATACATTGATATCTGTTGTAGCACAGTATAAATACCCTAGTGGGATATTACAGGTAACTATGTGTGAAGAAAAAAAGGGTTTAAAAGAAAGGTTAATAGCAATTATGAATCATACAAGAAAATCAAAAAAAGTGATAATATTATCAGCAATTTTGCTTCTAGGTGTTATATTTGGTGGACTTTATTTAGGTGCGGGAATTGGAACTGGAAAAGCGATTCCACCCGCAATTTATATAAATGCAGAAGAGCAAAAAACTAAAGTAGCACTTATGGGCACATATTTATGGCAATATAATGGTAAAAGTATTGAGGCTAACTCAGAAGATCCTAACGTTTTTAAATACAAATTAGAGAACATTGTTTCAGTAATAGCAAGACAACAATTTATTATTGGAACACAGAAATTAAATAAGGATAAAAAATATGACTTTTCAATAGAGAAAATTTCTATATATAAAGATGGTAAGCCCATAGAATTATTTAAACCAGTATCACCAAGTTTTATGAATGGGAATTTATATATGATGGCTCCACAAGATGCTGGTGAATATGTTTATACCCTGAGATTAAATTTTAAAGATAGGGGAACAGTTAGCTATGGGTTTGTTATAAGAGTTGATATGCCAAATTACGATTTAACTGAAATTTCAAAATATAAAACTCCATATATAGGAGACAATAGCAAGGTTTCTGCTATTGTAGGCAATCTTCCTGTGCCTGATAACTACTTTAATCAACAATATACTTCACTTGTAACAGAAAAAAAGCCATATAAGCTTAATGTGTTTTATGAAGCAAAAAAGAATGCATCACATATTAGTGAATGGCCTGTTGCCAATGATGATAATAATGCAACTTATTCTAATATGAGCACAAATGCATTAGTTTTATTTTGCATGATTGATAATCTCGATGAAGTAACATTTGCATATCGTGATTCACAGTCTGAGGGGAAATTAGATGATGCAAAATATAATTATACCTATTCATTCACAAGGGATTCCTTTGAAAAGAAATATGGTGATCTTTCAGTGATGGGTGAAAAATTAGAGTTACTTAAATCTGCATTGCAGTAGAGTTAGTATGAAGTATTGCACGAAATAATTGAATATTTCGCGCATTGTATATGTTGGTTATGCTATTTTAAAAGCAGCGGAAGCTAATAATATTATTCAAATCCATTACGAAGTACCTCCAAGTATTCATATACCAACGATAGCCTGATACAGATCTAGGTCCCGCAAATATAAGCCATGCCCAGAATCTACCCCGTGTTCTTGACCACATATAAAGGAATCTATAGGTACAAGGTCTAATTTCACCTTGGGTTAAACCTAGAGGGGTGATCCCAACTTCTTGTGGAGGTTGGGCTGGTATAAAGTTTGGAGGCACAGAAGATGGTGCTCCTTGAGGCAATTGAGGAAGGGGTTTTAATGGATTCATTTGCCTGTAGGGGGACATTAAGGGGAGAAATTGAGACTCTTGTTCATATATAAAGTTTGGATAATATAATCTAGTATCCTCATCAACATCAGAGCTGAAGCATAATAATATAGCCCTTGTATATCAAGGGCTATAAATTTTTTTGAAAAACTTTTTCTTAAATGGCGCTGAACAAACCTATAACTGCAATGTTATGATAATATTGGAAAGGTAGGTGGAACAAAATCATGGACAATATTATCATGGAATACTCCGGTAAAAAATTCACTTCTGAAGATATAGAACTTATAAAATGG
>NZ_JAHLDL010000072.1 GCF_018861315.1 Clostridium bowmanii
AGATTAACATTAACAAAGATAAGTAGGAAATTATTCGTATTATTTAAGGATGGTTTCTTATCAAACTTATAATTAGATTATACAAGGAGGTTATTTAGTGATAAAGAATCAGTTTAATTTTATTAATAATTTGAATTATCTTGATAATAAAAAATACAATTATTGGCACGCAGCTGAATGTTCATCTGATAATTGTTGCAATAGAGTTCATGACACAAATAAGTGTGACAGAAATCGTAGTAATTGCCACAACAATTTTTTCCCAATTGGTATTACTGGTGCAACTGGCAGAACTGGAGATACTGGGGCCACAGGGGCTACTGGTGTAACCGGCCCAGGTACTGCTGCTACCGGTGTAACTGGAGTCACTGGTGTTACTGGTGCAACTGGTGTTACTGGGGTTATCGGGGTTACCGGAGTCACCGGAGTTACCGGGGTTACCGGGGTTACCGGGGTTACCGGGGTTACCGGGGTTACCGGGGTTACCGGGGTTACCGGGGTCACTGGAGCTGGTGCAATAATACCATTTACATCAGGCCTTCCTGTCGCATTAACTACCATTTTAGGTGGCTTAGCTGGAATACCATCCCTTGTTGGATTTGGTTCTTCTGGAACAGCCCTAAGTGTTCTAGGTGCAACAATAGACCTGA
This sequence comes from Clostridium bowmanii, assembly GCF_018861315.1. Taxonomy (GTDB): domain Bacteria; phylum Bacillota; class Clostridia; order Clostridiales; family Clostridiaceae; genus Clostridium_AD; species Clostridium_AD bowmanii. The sequence goes on from NZ_JAHLDL010000072.1 coordinate 651, forward strand.
CAGGTGCTGCAGGAAAGCTTCTTAATTTTGCTTTTTCAGTTCCTCGTGATGGTACTATTACTTCAATAGCTGCTTATTTCAGTACTACAGCAGCTGTAAGTCTTATAGGATCAACAGTAACTATTACTGCACAATTGTACAGCTCTACTACACCTGATAATACCTTCTCCCCAATTGCTGGAACTGCGGTAGTTTTAGCACCAGCTCTTACAGGTATTTTAGCAATAGGTACTAGTAGTAATGCTCTACTCACAGGGTTATCAATACCAGTTACTGTGCAGACACGATTATTAATGGTATTCTCTGCATCAGCAGCTGGACTAACATTGATTAATACAGTAGTAGGATATGCCAGTGCAGGTGTTGGAATAGCTTAATTTTAATGGTATTTGATAAAATTCTAAGTAGAATATGAAATAACTGAAATCATTTAATGTGAAACTGTTGATTATTATTAATCAACAGTTTCTATTTATTACATTCTACAATATTTCAAAGTGTTTTTAAAATTAATTCTTCTGTTGATATAATATTAATTTCTTCTAAATCAACTTCAACTGAGTTTGTTCTAGCTGACCCCGTTGGAAAAACTGCTTTTCTTTCAAATGATATAACAGGTGTCAACGTAGTAGTGACATTACTAACGGTCCTTCGTTCCGAGGTTACTCTAAAGGTAGGTTCATATTTCCCAATGATACTATATTGTCTTCATCCTACAAATAAATTAAAACTAGTAGCTGTTCCAGCGTTGTTAATTTCTGCTCTTAAGGGTTGATTTGGGTCAGCAAAACTCATCTGGCCTGTAGGTGTAAATCGATTAACCGTAATAACTTCTTGTGCTAAAGTAGTTGGGTCAGGTATTACTACTCTAAATTCGATGACACCATACCCATACCAAGTAAACACAATTTGGTATATATTTCCTTCATAAAGTGTCAATGTTGCTCCACTTGGTCCTGTACCATCTAGTTTATCCACATTCCATGAGGACTGTGAAACAATAGTGTCAACGCCAGCTCTTCTAATGTCTATGAAAATACCATTCGCTACATCTTGACCGAAGAAAGCACCGTTTTGGGCATCAAAGAGTCCCCATCTTGCCACTTGTGCACCAGTTGGTGGGGCTGGTAGACGTACACCAATTCCTGCTTCTCCAGCAAGTCCAGGTTCATATCTTCCTCTTTCCGAACTGTCTAATGCTGCGCTATCCGCACCACTTGCTGTAGTAGTTAGTTGAAATTCTGTGTTATTACTACCTACTGTTCCTGCACCTGTAGTTGTAGTAATATCTCTTAGGTTAGATAATCCATAAACTGAAATCAATTCGATGATTGGCATCTTTTCAGCTGTTCTTAATTCATTAAATTGCGAACTAACATCGGGTCCTACATTCGCTATTGATGCTGTTGTACCAAAGGCTCCAGTTTCACCTGTTGCTCCGGTTGCTCCAGTTGCTCCGGTTGGCCCAGTTACTTCAGTGGCTCCAGTTGCTCCAGTATCACCTGTTACACCAGTTACCCCAGTAGCTCCAGTTGAACCTCTTGCTCCAGTGGCTCCAGTATCTCCGGCTACTCCGGCTACTCCAGTTGATCCTGTTAATCCTGTTGATCCTGTTGGACCAGTTACTCCGGTTGTCCCAGTTATACTTCCAGCTTCTACTGGTATTTCGCCTAACACCAAATTTGCTTTAATTGGTACCAAAGTAGAATAAAACACACTATTAGATGTTGAATTGATTAACCTTAATGCAATTGGTGCAGAATCGACTTGTATAATAGCAAAACCAACAACGTCACCAGTTTTAATAGGTGAATTTCCTATCAAATTATCCCCTTGAGATGTCTGAATTGAAAAGGTTATATTACTTGATCCTAAAGCTGTCTGGGTTGCTACCCACCAGTTAATAAAATACCTTCCCGTTTTGTTTATTACTATTTCACCAGTTAATGAATTGTAAACTACAGCTCCATAACTGTTAACTACTTAGCCGAATATTACATTAGAATTTGTGCTAACTGATCCAGCTATTTGTCTTTGAAGTTGAATGCCTATCGTGTCCAAATTGTACCCTCCTTACTTGCAATAAATTACAACTTTATTGCTCATTCATAATATGATGTTAGTTCATAATGTGCTATTTTATCTAATCACATCTATTTGATTAGATTTGTTTAAAGTTATAAAAAAGTCATAAGACTTTCAAATAATTTAGAAGCCCCCTGGATAGATTTAGACTTACTCCTCCATAGGACTAAAATTTAAAATGTTACATTGAAAATTGTTGATCTGCTTTAACTGGAGTTAAGGTTAAATCATTATTTCTCCAGTACATGTCCATGAAATACTGCTTTATCATCTCTCCTAAATGAGTGAGATATCGAGAGTAATTTATAATATAGAGAGGAATAGTAAATATAGATGAAAACTTATTTAGTGTCTGGATGACAAAAAAATTAATACCATTAATAATTAATAACTGCTTAAATCACAAAGATTTGCCAATATACGGATCAGAAATGAATATAAGGTGGCTTTACGTTGAATACCATTGCAAGGCTATAGATATGGTTCTAAAAAATGGAGTACTAGGTGAAGTTTATAATATGGGTGGGCATAATGAAAAAACAAATATACAAATAGTAAAAAAAATTATAGATTATATAAATAAAAGCGGTGAAAATATAGAACTTACTATTAATGACATAAGAAGATACTGGCAGCAGGCATTAGAAGAGTATATTAAGCCTCATTCTATTTTTCATTAAACAAAGCCTGGAGCTTTCTATAAAATTTTTCATTTATTATAATTTCATATTTATAAGGATAATTAACACATATCAACAATAATGTGCTAGTTATCCTTAATGATTTTTTGGTATTTATAATACTAATTCTAAACTACATTATTAAACAGGCACTATTTGATTTTTTTTTAGAAGCTAATTATATTTAATGCCCTAGTAAGTGCCACAGATGGACTTACAATATTTGCTCCAGTAATTGTAACATCAATCCTATAAGTGTGAGCAGCTGCTGAAGGTGCATCAACCCATGTCAAATTTGGAATTTCACCATAAAGACGTGTTGCGGCACTAGCATTATCTCGATCCTTTTCAATAGTTACTGAAGCAATCGATACACCATCTAATAATAGATCATATAGAATCGTATACTGAGAAGTAGCACTAACTGAGGTAGTAATCTCAATTTCTGCCATAGAATCTAATTTTAATAATTGGCGAGTAGTAGTAGTTATTGTTCTAGTAAGAATAGTAGTAGGAGTAGGAGTAGCAGTTGGGATATTTATGGCAGTAAGATTTGTCTGTGTAAAAACAATTGCTCCTGCTGTTGCTCCTGTTGCACCAGTAGCTCCAGTAGCTCCAGTAACTCCTGTTGAACCAGTTACTCCCGTTGCTCCAGTAACTCCTGTTGAGCCAGTTGCTCCAGTCTCACCTGTTGCTCCAGTCTCACCTGTTACACCAGTTACCCCAGTAGCACCAGTTAAACCTGATACACCAGTTGCTCCAGTTTCTCCAGTTTCTCCTGTTACTCCTGTTGCTCCAGTTTCACCTGTTTCACCAGTTTCCCCAGTATCACCTGTTACACCAGTTACCCCAGTAGCACCAGTTAAACCCGTTGCTCCAGTTACTCCAGTTT
>NZ_JAHLDL010000073.1 GCF_018861315.1 Clostridium bowmanii
TTTATGAAAAAGCCAAAAGCATAGTTTGTGGGGGGAGTAATATGTTTTGTGTGAAATGTGGTAATTCATTAGTGGAAGGTAGTGAATTTTGTTGTAAATGTAGTAATGAAATTAAAACCGATAGAGGATTTACTATAGTTAATGCGCTTCCAGATTCAGTGACTACTGAAGAGTTTGAGTTATTTGTTGGAGTTAAGAAACAACAATATTATATATCAAAATGGTTAAAATTTAAAGGAGCAAGGCATAACAAATATATCAGTTTAAATTGGCCAGCTCTTTTTCTTACTTTTTTCTGGTTAGCATATAGAAAAATGTATCTTTATGCGATAGCGTCAAGTACTATATTTTTTATATTGACAATTATAGTTCCTCATGAATTTGCGACATCTTTAAATATAAGTTTATGTGTTTTTTTAGGTATATATGGTAATAAGATATATTGTTATTATTCGGGAAATGAAATTGCTAAAATTAAGAATAATTTAACAAATCTAAGTCAACAGAAAAGTGAAATAACTAACAAAGGTGGAACTAATATATCATTTACAATTATATTTACAGTAGTGTACTTAGTCAGTGCAACTTTCTATGCTGCACTTATTAATTAATACGACCTCCTTAAAAGTATTTCGCATTTTTCATATAATGTGTCACAATCGACTAAGGGCAATAGCCCTTTTTTAATGCTATTTTCTAGGAGGTTATTTTTACATTAGTCGTTGCCATACCCCAATATAAGAAACCTCTATTTCAACTTCCACATCTTATTAGCTTTAGATAGTAATGACTCCACACCAGCTTTATGATCTTTAATATTTTGGACAGAATACGTGTCAGATTTATCTATTGGGTTCATATTTTCATCAACATAGATTTCATAGGCTTTCCCATCTTCCTGTAATCTTATACCATAATTATATCCACCTGATATCAATGGCCATATAATTAAAAGCTCACCCTTTGTATCATTAGAAACTGCTAAATTTCCTGTGTAATGTAAATATCCAGGTTTTTTTACATTATAGTTATAACCATCTTCTTTTTTCATACCATACGAGCCATTTCTAACTTTAGGCAAAACTTTTACAAATTCTTTATATTTGATAGTTGTTATAAAAAACCAACAAGCATTTAGACCTACAAAAACTAATATAATACATATAAAGATTCTTTTTTTCTGAATTTTACTCATAAATTCACCACCCTATTTCCTTGCTTTTTCATATCTTCATCATGCGTAACCATTATAATTGTTTTACCTAGCTTATTTAATTGTTTTAGAATATTAAGTACAGATTCTGCATTCTTTTTATCAAGAGATCCTGTAGGCTCATCAGCTAATATAACATCGCATTTTTTAAGCATTAATCGAGCCAAAGCCACTCTTTGTTGCTCACCACCTGATAATGTATAGACTTTTTTATTTTTTTCTCCCTCTAAGCCAACAATACTTAATGCCTCTTCTATTGACAAGTTTGTCTTACAATTCTTACAAATAAAGTTTAGATTTTCATTAACAGTCTTATTATCAACTAATGCAAAGTTTTGGAACAAAAATCCTACTTTTGTCCTAAAATAATTTAGATGATTTTTTTTATTTTTAATATCTATACCATCAACAATTATTTCCCCATTATCAATTTTTTCAATTGCACCAATCATATTTAATAAAGTTGTTTTACCACAACCGCTCGGTCCCGAAAATATAATAAAATCTCCATTTTGTATTGTTAAATTAAAATCTGAAAATATTATTTTTTCATCAAATTTTTTACATATATTTTTTATTTCAATCATAAATTTCTTCCTTTCAAAATCTTTTGGACTTGCGAATTTTCAATTTTACGTATGTAAAATAAAATAACAGAAAGTTCTAATATTAATATGCTTATTCCTCCAAAAACCAAATAATATCCTTTCTTAGTTTCCATCATTATATTAACAATAACAGCTATTACAATACTTAATATTGTAGTTACAACTGTCATCATCACAATTTTACTGTTCTTTTGTAGAATATTGTATCCAAGAACTTTCTTTATAGAAAGCTCTATAGCATTTACTTTGTACTCCAATGTAATAATTGAGTTAATAATAATAATTTCTAAAAGTAAAACTAAAAAACTAAATATTAAATTAATATATAAAATTCTTTTCGCTATAATCCACATGTTTTCATATTTTTCTAAAACATTTATTTTTTGTATAAATTGTCCTTCTAATTTATGTGTTTTAATAAATTTATTTAATTTATCTAATTGAGTGGCTGATGATATTTCATACATAACATCATATAATTCATCTGAGGATCCTATAGACCTCCTTATACTTTGATTTTTAATAAGAGCCTCTGACATATTATTGTATATAATAATAGGATTTTTAATCAAAGTACTTCCATATATTTCATCCTCATCCATTCCGACAACATCAATATTCTCATGATAATAAATTAAATCATAGTTGTATGATAAATTAACATCATCATTAAATGGTATACTTTTTTTTAATACGTCAACAATTTTAGAATCATTTTTCATTTTATCTGGCAATATAAAATAAAAATCTTTATTTAATTTAAAGTTATTTAATTTAATTATTTTGGTAGATAAATAATTAAATGAATTTTTATTGGCAGATATAGCTCCTTTATTCACAATACCAGAAATATCCTTTACTGCCATTGTATTAAATTCTTTGAAAAATTCTTTATAAAATGTTTCTTGTACAGTCATAGATTCAACTATTCTATCATTGCTAGTACCATCACTATAATTGATTGGATAATACATAAACTTAATATGGAAATAATCTGAATGGTCTTCAAAGAAAGTTTGTTGCTTATAAAAAGTATAAGATTGATAAATAAAACCAATATTACTTGATATTATAAATATTGTTATAATGGTTGTTATTAATTTTATACCATAATTAATAGATAACAAATTTTTTGAGTTCTTACTATTAGAAAAAACTTCTTTTACATTTAAAAAATATAAACTTAAATATAATAAGCCATTTAAGATCAATGAAATAATAAATAACATTAAAGAAATTTTAAAATCAAAGAATACGAAAGTATATTTAAATAATATAAAAAGAATTAATATAAAAGATAACATAAATACAAAAGTATCTAATAAAATATTTTTCCAAATAATATTACCTATTTTTTCTCCCATAGTCATTCTAATAAGATTTTCTTTTTTTTGTGAAATAACGTCATAAAAAGAAAATAATAAAATAATACTAATTATTAGTATCCATATAGCAATTATATTCTTTACTGATTCTTTATTTGAAATTCCTTCTTTTGGGTGATTACCTGCATATTTATCAATTAAATCCATTTTAAATTGCTTTATATTGTCTTTACTACCAATAACATAATATTCAGTTTGATTTTTAATATTTGGAACATCATCAATATTATTAAATTTAAAATTGATACTTCCTAAAAAAAGGCTTTTATAATTTCTTTTAAATATATTTGAATTTTGGTTTACAAGATTTTCAACTCCTTGTGTCCCATAAATATTGTATTCGGTAAGAGAAATATTTGGTTGAGTGCGTATAAAAGTAAATACCTCTACTTTATTCCTTGTTGATGAGTTGGAAATATCAGTAATCATTTCTTTACTCGTTGTGTTTAATTGTAAATATAATGTAGTATTAGAGTATTGAGTATAAAAATTATCTAAATAAAAAGCATGACTTTCTCCAATAATTAAAATTCCTATAAACATTATAAAAAAACTAATTATGAACTTAATTTTTTTCAAGAGAACTCCTCCAAATTTAACCTTCTGTCAATATATTTTCTTATTGTTTATAACTTTATCATTCCTATTTAATACAAGAATGATAAAGTTACATCTAATAATTAAGTAGCTTGTTAATATACTATACCATAATATATTCCTGTACCTGAATGTAAAACTTCTAAATTAGCCCAACTATTGCCTGCTACCATAGCAGAACTATGCGGACCATTACCATTTGATATAGCTGAATAATGAGATGTAGAACACATACCATAAACATAATCTTCATTAAACCAATCTGTATTATAACCATATATAAATCCGAAGCTTGAAGGACTTCCTGCATTTGCTTCCCAGGATGCTGCAAAAGTATGTGGTCCATTATTAACTTTCCATGTT
>NZ_JAHLDL010000074.1 GCF_018861315.1 Clostridium bowmanii
GGACACCCTTGTCTTAAGCTAACGGTTGGCACTATCAGCCCCCGTATCGGACTTTCACCGACGAGTAAACGCCCATGCCGGGCGCACTAAAGGATAAGAATTATGACAATATAATACTTCAAAAGACACAGATAGAATCGCCATCTCTGGTGATTCTATTTATATTCGTATATATTGTTCTAATATGACCTACGAGAAAGTCGATGAATTATCATTAATAATTTTTCTTGCCTTTCCAAGCTTCATACAAAGATTTCGTGCGAAATGCAATATTAACCAAAATAAGAATACTAAATATCGGAAGTGTAGCGCCTGTCAATGTTCCAAGACCTAAAATATGCCGGAATAAATATATGGCTACATAATAACCTATTAAATCAGTAACAGCCAAAAAAGCTCTTAATTTATTAAATGGTAAACATGTTTTGATTACAGCTAGTATGCTTACAAATCCCATTAAATAATACATTAATGTTACGGATTCTGTTTGAGAAAATCCAAGTACTGGTGTCATCAAATAGACTGCTATAATATCAAAAACAACTAGCAATGCATTCGGCAGCGCACTTTTCAGTGCAGTTGGTAAAAATTTTGTTATGACTTTACGGTTATCTTCCTCAAATGATAGAAATAAAGCAGGATAGCCTTCAATAATTAAGTCATTCATTGTAATTTGAATTGGTAAAAATGGAAATGTAATACCAAAAATAGCGCACAGGATTGACAAAACAACTGAATACATAGTCTTAATGAAAAAGACAGAGGCCACTTTAGTAATATTATGAATAGTTCGTCGACCCTCACCAAGGATGCTTGGAAGGGATCCAAAATTTGAATCAAGGAGAACCAATTCAGCAATCTGTTTTGCAGCATCATTTCCTGATGACATTGCAATGCCCACATCTGCTTCACGAAGCGCTAATACGTCATTTACACCATCACCTGTCATCGCAACCGTATGCCCCTGTGCCTGAAAAGCCTGAACTAATTGCTGCTTTTGTTTAGGGCTGACACGACCAAAAATACTATATTTTTTTGCAGCATCGGTTAGTTCATCATCTGTTTCCAGTTGAGACAGATCAATATATGCTTCACTGTTCTCAAATCCCACCTTTTGCGCAATAGAAGCAACTGTTTTTGGATTATCCCCAGAAATAATTTTAAGATTGACACCTTCTTCTTTAAAATAGTTTAACGTTTCAGTAGCATTTTCACGGATGGCATCATCAAACACGAAAAATGCCAAAGGTTCAATTTCCACCTGATTTAACGTATCTTTCGTAAGATCCTGAATTGTTATCCCTACTGCCAGAGCTCTATTCCCATTCTGAGTTGCTTTCTCCAGTTCCTCGTGCTCATCCTGAGCTGCCAATATAAGTTCTGGTGCCCCAACGATAATAGTTCCAAGACCTTCAAATGTGATACTGCTCCATTTACGATCGGAGCTAAATGAAATTTTATAAGAAACATTCAGATTTTTATGAGAAGGAAAACTTACGCGCACAGCTTCCATCGTTGCATTGTGGTCGTCACTTTGATAAACATAGTTGCCCATTATTTCTTCAAAAGGATGGCCTTGAAAAACTTGTTGGAAAATTTGCTTATCTACCACTTCCATCTGACCCTTTGTCAATGTTCCGGTTTTATCAAGGCAAAGAATATCTACATGAGCCAGAGTCTCAAGACAGTGCATGTCTTGAACCAATACATTTTTCTTTGATAGCTTTATGACACCTGTTGCAGAGGAAAGGCTCATCAATAGAACTAGTCCTTTAGGAAGCATTCCAAGCAACGCGGCAGCAGTCGATGTGACGGCAATAACCGTCGTACTGCTGTGCCAATAGTAGCTTTCTAGAAATAAAATAATGCCAAGGGGAACAATAATAAAACTGGTGAAATTGGTAATCGTCCTCATGGAATCAATCAGCTCAGAGTGAATTCCACGGTCTTGTTTTGCCTGTGTTGCAATCTTTGAAGAATAATTATCCAGTCCCACATGTTCAACTGTAGCATATGCAAAGCCACTGACTACATAGCTCCCAGAATACAATCTATTATTGACTTCTTTTAATATTTCATCTACTTCTCCCGTTAACAGGGACTCGTTTACTTCAATAGACCCCGAAACGATGCAGCTGTCGGATGGAATCTGGTCACCTGTCTGAAGCCGGATAATATCTCCTAAAACTAACTGATCGACAGGAATTATCTGTAATTCGTTATCACGTATTGTTTTTACTTGAAGTGCATTCAGGATAGAAAGACTTTCTACAAGATTTCGTGCAGTAATTTCCTGTACAATTCCTATCGTGATATTGAGCAAAATGATTGCAAAGAAAAACATGTTAGAATATGCATGTACTGAGAATAACACAATTGCAATAAATAAATTTAATAAATTGAATAAAGTACATATGTTTTCTTTTAATATCTGTTTCGTTGTTTTTATTGTTGTGTTTGGTATGATATTCACCTGACCATCTGAAGTTAGCTTTTCTACTTGTACTATAGTCAGTCCTTCCGGTTGCGTCAGTGAATCTGATTCATAAGATAACATTTAAGCTCCTCCTTATATAATAATTTTAGTTCCAGAAAATACTGCCTCTTATGGATAGTTACTAGTTTCATTTCATTTGTCATATAGTGGTATTTGGAAAGCCATGTAATATACACTCCTTATACGATATTTAATCAATAAATATAATGATTATATTTTATTGATTAGAATATCTATTTTTTTTATTACAACTTCTCTAACCAAAGTTTTATCAAATATGTAATCGAAGGTAACCGGAAGCTTTCTATATTTAAAACTTAATTAATTATAAATTTAAAAAAGAGACAAACTTTCTGATGTATCCTTCTTGTAAAATAATAAAGATTACTTTCGAACATAACATCCCAATTATAAATCCTGCTATAACATCTGTTGGGTAATGAACATATAAATATAATCTTGATAAGGCTATCAGAAATGCTATTGACATAAATACAAATTTATATTGTGCAAAATACATAGACAGCATTTCCGCAACCGCAAAGGATGATAAAGTGTGTCCTGAAGGAAAGGAATGCACCCTAATGCCCCTTTCATCCTTTTCTCTATATGGCAACCTTATTTTTATGGTCTACTTCCACTTTTTTCTCTTTTCTCTTATAAACACTATAACTCCTGGCAGTATTGAAATAATTATTATAGATATTAGCGCATAAGAGAAATGATCTTTTATAAAAGATATATTGCCAAAGAAATACCCTCCGCCTAGAACTAAACTTACCCATACTCCATCACCGATTAAATTGTACGGCATAAATTTAGAATAATTCATTTCTCCAATACCAGCTATAAAAGGTACAATGGTTCTCATTATAGGAATAAATCTTGCTAAAACTATTGTCATTGACCCACGTTTTTTATAGAACTTTTGAACCTTTTTTATATGTTCTTTGTTAATAAACCTTACCTTTTCTTTTTCTAATAACTTTTTCCCGATTTTTTCCCCAATATGATAATTAGAAGTATCTCCAAGTATTGCTGCAAGATATGATACTACCAGAAGAGTAAACACATTCATTGATCCAATTCCTGCTAGTGCACCTGCTGTAAATAGCATTGAGTCACTTGGCAAAAATGGTAGAACAACCAAGCCTGTTTCAACGAATATAATTAGAAAAATAATAGCATATGTTAATATTCCATATTGTTGTATTATTAAGGTTAAATACTTGTCAATATGCATTATCCCATTTATAAAGTTAATTGAAATATCCATGATTTTTTTCCTTTCGTTATCTAACTCTTCTGCATACTTTCCCTTATTCATATTATATATTTGTAATATGAAAAACAGATTAAAATAGTCTTAGGATTAGCTTAAGAATTAGGTGATTTTATAAAAAATGCACCTAGAAAACAGCCAATCCTGAGATCTAGGTGTTCAATATTACAATTATTTTTGTTCCGATACCTTCCTTACTTTCTACATTTATGCTTCCTTTATGTATATCCACAATCAATTTAGCGATAGACAATCCAA
>NZ_JAHLDL010000075.1 GCF_018861315.1 Clostridium bowmanii
CCTTCCCATACCGAACAGGTAGGTTAAGCTTCAATGCGCTAATGGTACTGCAGGGGTAACTTTGTGGGAGAGTAGGTCATCGCTAGGTAATATGGCTGGATAGCTCAGTCGGTAGAGCAGAGGACTGAAAATCCTCGTGTCCCTGGTTCGATTCCTGGTCTAGCCACCAGAAAAACGTCTTAGATAATTCTAAGACGTTTTTCTATGTCAAAAAATAATTCGTTTATAAATTTTCAATTTGCCAATCAATAGATTTTTTACCTTGAGAAACTAAAAAATTGTTAGCATTAGAAAAAGGTTTACTATTGAAAAAACCTCTATATGCGGATAATGGACTTGGGTGAACAGATTTTATTATGTGGTGTATTGGATTTGTTATTAGAGATTTTTTTGAAATAGCATTATTACCCCATAAAATAAAAACTATTGGCTCCGTTTTTGAATTTAGTAAAGAAATAATCTTATTTGTAAAATACTCCCAACCTTTGTTTTTATGAGAATTAGCTTCTCCTGACCTAACAGTAAGTACAGTATTTAAAAGCAAAACACCTTCATCGGTCCATTTTTTTAAGTACCCATTGTTAGGAATATAACATCCCAAATCAGTATGTAATTCTTTGTATATATTTAATAGCGAGGGAGGAGCAGATACACCGGCTTTCACAGAGAAACTTAAACCGTGAGCTTGATTAGCGCCATGATAAGGATCTTGACCAAGGATAACAACTTTCACGTCCTTATAAGCGGTATAATTAAGAGCATTAAATATATACTGTTTTTCGGGATATATTTGTTTAGTTGCATATTCATCTTTTAAAAAGCTTCTTAATTTTAAAAAATATTCATTATTAAACTGTCCTAACAAGAGTTCGTTCCAATCATTAAGTAATATGTTCATAAAATCACCTCACTTAAGTGTATCATAAATACTTATGTTTTTATAAAATAAGTATTTATTTATTCTTAAGTATTAATATATATGTTAGTAAATTTGGTTGTTATAACCATCAAATGGTATATAATTATAGTAAATAGAAAAATACAGCATACAAAATAGTAACAATTATTTTGTACTATATAAAAAGACACGGAGGCAGTTTATGAAAAAATTATCTAGGGCTGATTTGAAAGAGTTATTTAAGAAAATAGTTCTTATTATTTTAGGGAGTTTTATTTTATCTGTGGCAGTAAATTTGTTTGTAATTCCAAATAAGCTTCTTAGTGGGGGGCTTTCAGGAATAGGATTAACATTACAGTATATTTTTAATATGCCAATGGGCGTTACAATATTAATACTAAATATTCCCCTTCTTATATTAAGTATATTAAAAATAAATAAAAAATTTACTGCATTAACAATACTAGGTACCATTTCATTTTCATTATTTTTAATTCTGACCGCATCTTTAAATAATGTTCTGGCTCCTGTTGAAGAATCTTATAGACTTCTTTATTGTATATATGGCGGAGTACTCTCAGGAATAGGAATAGGAATTGTTTTTTCTAATGAAGGATCTACAGGTGGCATGGATATAATAGCTATGTATGTTAAAAAGGAGTATGGTATAGAAATAGGTATAGTGAGCTTTATGATAAATTTCTTAATTGTAGCTGTAGGATCTGTATTATTTGATTTCAAAGTAGGATTATATACTCTGATTGCTATGTATATTACTTCTGCTGTTATGGAAAAGGTTATTAATGGATTAAATAGACGTAAAATGCTTTTAATTGTATCGGAGAAAGAAAAAGAAGTAAGTGATGCTATAATGAATAATTTTAATAGAGGGGTAACTATTTTATATGGAGAAGGGGCTTATACTAACCATAGAAAAAATGTTATGTATTGTGTAGTATCATTGGTGCAATTACCACAAATAAAAAGAGTAATAAAAGATATAGACCAAGAAGTTTTTATTTCTATAATTGATATAGCTGAAGTTCAAGGTAATGGATTTAAAAGCCCCATAGGTTAGTTGTAAAATGTATTGACATGGACCTTACTGTCAGGTTTACAATTAAATGATTAGAAGGGAGGGTTCATGTATGAATATAAAGGCTGCTGCTGAAAAAACAGGCTTAACTAAAAGGGCAATAAAGTATTATGAGGGGGAAGGCTTAATTAAGCCTATAAAAAACAATGAAAACAATTATAGAGAGTATACTCATCAAGATATCATAAAGCTTAATTTAATAGGTGCACTCAGAGTAGTGGAGATTCCCATTATTGAGATCAAAGCAGTGATTGATGGCAATAAAAGTATTCCTGAAGTTATGAAACAAGCGCTTTCTAGAATTGATAAGGATATGTGTAGTTTAGAAAAAAGCAGATTAATTATTTTAAATATTATAGAGAAAGATTTAACTGACTATGATACTGCGGGAGAATATATAAAGCTACTTAGGGAAACTTTAGAATTGTCTTTAGATGAAAAGAAAGAGTATATTTCAAATGCTATGCGTAGAATATTTCCTGGGATATATGGGGAAAGCTTTATTATGATTTTTGAACCATTTTTAGATATTATTATTGATAATGAGGAAAAACGAACTGTGTGGTTAAAGCTTGTGGAGGTATTAGATGAAATAAATGATACAGAAGAGTTTTTTTTAGGTAATAACTATTTAGAAAAATTTGAAAATGAAGTTATCTCAGAAGAAGATAGGAGTAGATATTTGTTTGGTATTAAAAAGATAATAAATTATGATGAACTATATATTAAAGAATATGCAAAAGGGATTAAAGATAACTATCTATTGCTAAAAGAAGATGAAAAAGAAAAAGAAGAGGTGAACGAATTTGGTTTATTTTTCAAAAATTATGCTAAAACCTTTGTGCACTTTCATACAAAATTCAGTGAATATCTGAGTATTCTTAATGAAGATTATAAAAAATATCTTGAAAATACGGCAAAAATAACTGCTGAAGTAAGTGAAAATATGGAAGAAGATACAGGGATGAGTACAAATGATTTTTTTCAGAGATATATTATTGAAAAATAAATATTTTACACAATAAAATTAGGGGTAACTAACGGAAAACATGGAAACAAAATGTTAAGGACTTAAAGTAGGAAGTCCTTAGCATTTTGTTTTTCTAAATTTATAACAGATTAGTAATAAAATAATGATAAAAAGAGAAATACTAAATAAGTAATCTAAAACTAGTATTGGTAGCGATAATGTTAAAGAAATTATAGTTATATTAATTAATGAAGAGATATAGTTTTATGGAGAGAGTTAAAGGTTAGATAATCTTCCTGTTTTTTAATATGAAGGTCATGAGTCTTCTTTATTAAGTTGATTGTAATTGTAGAGGATTTAAGGAATATCTATAAATAATTATATATATTAAAAAAAAATAGGTATATTTTAGTTTTGAGTAAGGGATACTATTCCTAGTGTGTCATTATAAAGGATACTTACTATATAGTAGTATTATCAAGAATATTGTATATAATTGTCGCATATAAGAAAAATAATAAAAATGATTATAGTCAAGGATGATATTATATTATTTGTCGCTGCGAATGAGTAACGATAAAGGCAAAGATTAATAAGTTAACATATAATATTATTTAAATAAATTAAAAAATATTTGTAAAAAAAATGTTGACAAAACAAGAAAAACATAGTAAAATAGTAGAAGTCGTCACATGATGACAAAGCAAGTTGGTCTTTGAAAATTAAACAGAGAAATAGGTAAAATAACGAAATAATATTTCGTTAGACCAGTTAATTACTTTAGATAAAGAAGTAA
>NZ_JAHLDL010000076.1 GCF_018861315.1 Clostridium bowmanii
TGTTAAACGTCAAATTATAACTAATTGAAAAGTCATTTTATTTCTATTATTAGTAGGTGATTTACGTCAAATTATACCTATGAAATCACTTTATCAATAAGGAAAAATCATTTTATTAATATAATTTCTTTTAGCCTACAGGCTACCTTATATAAAAAATGAGTAGCAATAATAGCTACCCAAGTATGTTAGTTTAAATCAATATGTTCAGCAATTGCTTGTAAGGCGTTAGCCACAGTTATCGCATCTACTTTGTTCATAATTGCACTTAAGCGTTCAGAATTCCAAAATAAATCGTTTAAGGTAGAAAGATGACAGCCTACATCATAATCAGGTATACAAGCAAAGTTACCATAATTTGTTTTGCCTATAACTACGATAAATCCACTTCGGCTTTCAATCTTAAGCTCATAATGACTTCCAAATTTAGTTAACTTAGTTATCATCCCAGACCAGCTTTCTATTTTTTTGCCCATTTTCATTGTACACTCAAATTTAATTAGCATAGACAATCCTCCTAAAAAATAATCTACGATTATCGAAGCGATAATTCATTGGCGGCAGCCATTATTGTGTCAGTGTCAATCACTGTTTTTTCGTGCTGTGCACCTATTATTAAAGCCTTTACTAATATCATATTTAAACGTCTTATAGACCCAGTACAGCTTCTGTATGCAGCTAGAATGGCATTATCATCAATTATTTTAGAAGAGGCACTTGCTAGGGATAGTCTAGAATGAATGTATTCTATAGCCTCAGTCTCTGAAAACCCTTCGAAATCATAATTTATTATGATCCTTTGCTTTAATGCTTCATGTATTTGTTTTTCTAAGATGTTATTAAGTATAGGTTGACCTATCAAAACCAGTGAAAAACAATCCTTTGAGTCCATAGAAAAATTCATAAGTAATTTTAAATCCTTCAATATATCATTACTCAAATACTGTGCTTCATCCCATACAAGCATGTAATGTACACCCTTATCACTGCTCATGTTTTCCATATAGTCTTTAATATTTTTGAACATGTCTGACTTACGAGAGCAAGGTTCTAGTCCTAGTGAGATACAAAACTGACGATAAAACTCAGCAGTAGTTACGGTAGTAAAGCAAAGATAAATAACCTTTGTTAAATTCGGATTAACTTTCTTCGCGAAACATCTTAGAGCAAAAGTTTTTCCACTACCAGGCGAAGCCGTAAATAATCCAAGGCCTCTAGTTTCATTAAGATAATCAAGTCTTGATATCATTTCTTTTAAATCCCTTGAGATATATGCATCTTTTTCTTTAATACCTTTTTCAAAAGGGTTTAGGGTCATACCATAGAACTGTTTAAACATGTTTAACACCATCCTTTGAATAGTCTATATTAAGTGGATTTTTACGTTTAGTTTTACCATTTTCAACTTTGTTTGTTTTTCTAACGCTATACTTAATTTTTTCATAATAAATATAAGCATTTTCCATGTCATCAGGTAGATATCGCAATTCAACCTTCTGCCTTATAAATTGCATAGGTACATCATACAAAATTTTATCAATGCTTATAGTTGCATCATTATTTACTCTCCGTTTTACGCGATTCATAAAACAATTATCTAGCCAATCACTGTTAGATGCTGCTTTTACATGAGCTAAATCGCTCTTATATCTATCAATAGGGCGCTGATTTGTAGAAGAATGAATAGTTATGTTATGCTTATTAATATAGGTGAATAATTCATCATTTAGCTCCGCTAAGGAGGAAATGAATTCTACATCTAAAGCGTTTAGCCATCTGCTTTTTAATGTCCTAAAATTTCTTTCTACCTTTCCTTTCGATGCACCATCTCTTACCATCGTGTGCAGCTCTACTATCCCAAGAGAGCCACATATAAGGCTTAATTGCTCATTCCTGTACGGAGAACCATTGTCCAAATAAATTTTTTTTGGAATTCCATACCTGGCTACAGCCTCTTTAAGTACTTTCTGAAAGTTATAAGAATTATCATTGTAAAAAAATCTACCTCCTACTATCAGCCTAGACTTATCATCTATTAGCATAATTACGTACGTCCGTCTACGCTGACCATTTTCAGTTATAAATGGCCCGTAACATGTATCGCCTTGAAACATTCCAGTTGCAAACTCTTCTTCAAAAGCTTTTCTATCTTTCATGTTGATACACCTAGCTGATCTAATATCATTATTTTTTATAAACCGTTGAACTGTTGAAATTGATACATCTTTTTCTTTAATAAAGCCATCTTCGATGAGTTTATAATATATAAGCGTAGCATTAATTTTAGGGAAGTTGTTTTTTAAAGTGTATATCTGCTCTATGGCTACATCACTTAGCTTTCTGGTTTGACCTATATCGCTACGCGTTTTGGGAAGAAGGGCATCAAAACCAAATCTATTATATTCTGATTCCCAATTAGAAAGTGTCCCCGGGCTGTACAAGACTGAATTACCGTTAGGTAATTTTACAGGGTTAATAGAAACACGTCTATAATAAGCAATTTTAGATTGCTCAGTAAAAGTATTATTTATAGCAGGGGCTATTAGTGCTAATCTAATAGATGCTATTTCGATTATTTCTTTGTTATTCATTTACTATCACCTCTAGAAAAATGGTATCACATGGTTATTTCAATGACCATTATCGTATTAAGTGGTATGTATAAATTAAAATGAAGGAAATATGGTTATAGTTAAATTATGACGTTCCTTGGAAAAACGATAAACCATTTTGCTTGAAAAATTGTATTATGAAGTTCTCAAGTTCATCGAAGGAACTATTTATGATATGCCGTACAAAACTTAAGTTTGAAATGAGCTTGTCCTCCAAAAGTCCAAGCCATATCTGTTTATGTTCTTTAAACTTCTTTAAAATTCGGTAGAATGTAGATATAGCAATGCCATAATGTTCACACATAGCTTCCACAGAGTGATATTTATGTACAAGATAGTCATAGATGAGGTACACAGTGAATTTAAAACTAAATGACATATACGGCACAATTACCGGAGGTAGGAGGGCGTGGGTACGGTTACATGATGAACACATATATCGAGAAATAATTATTATATTATCTTCAGCAATATTGTTATTATAAGTCACAAGATGACGTTTATAAAAAGCAAATGAGGCTAATGAATGTTTAGCACCACAAAATGGGCACACTAAATTCTCTACATTAACCGAGCTTACATATTTATTAAAGGCAGTTATCTCATTTTCAAAAGGAATTTGCTTAAAAAACTTGCATAATTGTGAAAATAATCTTATCATAATAATAGTCCTATAAGAGTTTTAACTCTTATTTTAAAGGGAGAACGTTGCTTTGGCGGCTTGGGTTCTCCCTTTTCCTTTCTTTAGTTTTATAATAAGCATAAAATAAGCTCCTGATGATGTCAAGTCATTAGGAGCTTTGTTATAGTAATAATCTGCTTAGTAAAAAAGCAAATAACCACTAGATAATTAATAGTATTATAGTTATAATTTGACTTAGGAATGCAGTTACATAAAGCTATATTTTGACGCACTACA
>NZ_JAHLDL010000077.1 GCF_018861315.1 Clostridium bowmanii
TTTTCGCCATTATGGTGAGTGTTTTAAAATGGTAAGAGAATTGATTCCTTTGTGTATCTGGGTAATTATTATCTAAATCACTCACCATAATAATTGTATTCTTCTTATAATGGATAAGATATTAGTTATAAGGTTCGTAGGTATTGTGACTGATTTATTATCAATGCTTACAACTACATTATAGGAGGATGATTACAATGAATAAAACCACAAACATTCACGAGGCAATTGAATATATTCTTGCTTCACTAGAGACGCAAGGACAGGCACCTGGAACACTAAAAAATTACAAAAACTCATTTAACGTGTTTGAAAAGTATCTAATTGAGCATGCCATATCTCAAATTGATGAAAAAGTATGTTTGGAGTACATTTACTTAAAAACAAACATGAGATTACGCAGTTTTAATGGAAATAAACTCAGCTCTAAAATCAACCGACGGATAAAGCCTTTACACCTATTACTTATTTATCTTGATACAGGTGAATTCTGTTATCAACCTAGAAAAACAAAACAGCAATTCCTGTGTCCCGAAGGATTCCTTGATGAATACGAGATGTTTATAGAGGAATGTAAATGCAGAAGATACGCAAATGCAACATTTAATTCAAATATACAGAAGGTACAGTTTTTTCTGAAATATCTTGATTCAGTTCACATTAATTCATCAGATGAAATAACACTTAATCATATCTGTAAATTTTTAGCATTGTATGATAACGACGCAGTCAAATATATTGGTACCATTCTTTATGTGTTGAGAAATTATCTATCTTTTATTTATCAAAACGGTTTTACTTGCTGTGATTTTTCTCTTCTACTACCGAAGGTCCGGATCATGAGAAATTCGTATATTCCATATGCATGGAAAAAGGGAGATATTCTAAAACTCCTTAATTCCATCGACCGTGAGGACCCAAAGGGTAAACGAGATTATGCTCTAATACTTATGATAGTGAGACTTGGATTAAGAGTAAGCGATATTAGGAGTATGAAACTCTCGTCTCTAAACTGGAACCGTAAAACTATCTCACTTAACATGATGAAAACAAAGCAGCCAATTGAATTGCCGTTGCTAGATGATATAGGTTGGGCCGTTATTGACTATTTAAAAAATGGCCGTCCTGTAACATCCTGTGATAATCTGTTCATTAGGCATCGGGCTCCTTATAATGCTTTTGGTGAAACTGAGAACTTCCATAGGTCACTACACCGTTATATGGTCAAAGCGGAGCTAGTGATTCCAATGAATGAACACCATGGGATGCACTCGTTAAGAAGTACCCTGGCAAAAAATATGCTTGAAGCACAAGTCCCATTAGCGGTTATTTCCGAAACCTTAGGACACCAAAACATCAATACGACAAGTATCTATCTTAAAATTGACATAGCTGGATTACGTAAATGCGCACTTGATCCAGAGGAGGTATTTCAATAAATGAAGAAAACTTATGATTGGATAAGTGACCTTGGGGATATTATTGAGCAGTATATTAAAGAAAAGAAACTAACAGGTTTTAAATTTGAAACACAGTCTAGATATTTACGTCATTTTGATTCATTTTATTATTACAATGGTTACAACGGTATCAACCTTACAAAACTAATGCTCAAGGAATTCATTTATAACAAGGAAGAAAGGCCGGTTTCTCACTATAATAAAGAAGTAGTGATGAAACAATTTGCTATTTATTTAAATAACCACGGTTATCTAGTATATGTACCAGAAATACAGACATTGTTACCAAGAAGCAAGTTCATACCTCATATTTATACGAAGGAGGAACTTCAGCGTTTTTTCATTGCAGTAGATCATTATCCAGCGTCTATAAACTCTTATAGGAATACCGTTGACCCGGTATTGTTTCGGTTCCTTTATGGCACTGGTACAAGGATCTCTGAGGCACTAAATCTTACTATCGCAGATGTCAATCTTGATGATGGTATTATGACAATACGTCATTCAAAAAACAATAAGGATAGGCTTATTCCAATTACAGAAAGCCTTATAGTTAGAATGAAAATATATATGGAAATTTTCCATCGTTTCAGTGATAATACCACCTTCGTTTTCCCAGGAGCTAAAATGGGGCACATGGATCGAAGTACTGCTTATAACCACTTCAGGGATTATCTTCTGAAGGCGGATATATCTCATACCTCAACAGGTCCTAGAATCCACGATTTTCGACATGGACTAGCCGTTGCTTGTCTCAAAAAATGGTCACTGGCAGGAATTGATCTGACAAACATGCTGCCTTATCTGTCCGCTTATATGGGGCATTCAGATTTCAGAGCTACTCAGTACTATTTACGTCTGACAGCAGATTTGTATCCTCATATTCTTAGCAAATCAGAAGCAGAGTTTGGCTATGTCATCCCAGAAGGGAGTTGTTTATATGAAGAACGCTGATTTCCCTTATTATTTGACAAACTTTCTTAGTAAATACTTGCCAGGACATAAAAATTCCAGTCCCAATACCATTGAATCGTACGCAACTACTTTCAAACTATTACTTATTTATTGTGAAAAAGAAAAGAAAGTTAAACCAGAACGCTTAACTCTCAGTTTTTTAACGCATGACTTAATCATTGGATTTCTTGACTGGATTGAGAAAGAAAGAAAATGTGCCATCTCGACAAGAAACCAGCGTATGGTAGCATTATATTCGTTTTTTAGATACGTTCAAAAAGAAACTCCTGAAAATATATATGAAATTCATAAAATATTGAACATCCCTAATAAGAAAGGACCTAAAACAATTGTACCATTTTTAACTGGTGAAGAAATGAAAATCCTTTTAGAGCAACCTGACACATCAACTAACGATGGAAAAAGAGATTTTGTTCTTTTGGTAATTCTGTATGACACTGCAGCGAGAGTACAGGAATTAATTGACTTGAAAAATAAAGATGTCCGTATATCTAATCCTTCAGTCATAACACTCACTGGCAAAGGAAACAAAACGAGACAAGTACCTATTATGGACAAAACAAAGAAACTCCTAGAGAATTATCTCATTAACCAGAAATTTAATAATGCAATTAGCAAGGGAGACAATTATGTATTTGTAAATCAACGAAAGCAAAAGCTGACGCGTTGGGGAGTTTCATACATCATTAATAAGTACGTAGAAATAGCAAAACAGAATCCTAAGTTTACTGTTCCATTTCCTGTAACACCGCATGTTTTTCGGCATAGTAAAAGTATGCATTTACTTCAATCCGGAATTAATCTTATATATATAAGAGATTTTCTTGGACATTGTGATTGCTCTACGACAGAAATTTATGCTAGGGCAGATACAGAAATGAAACGAAAAGCAATAGAAGAAGCTTACAGTGATGTTCTTCCAATTAAAGACCTCCCAATTTGGGGAGATGACACTGACTTAATGAATTTTTTAAACTCCCTTTGTAAAAAATGATGAAGTTATTATGGTGAGTGATTCATACAAAGACTGGCTCAAACTCAAGAATAAGTTGACTCACTCACCATTTTAAAACACTCACCATAATG
>NZ_JAHLDL010000078.1 GCF_018861315.1 Clostridium bowmanii
AGTTTGTAGTATTGTTGAAAATACAAGTAAAAAATACCCTAAAATTAAATATAGGGATTTTATAATATATTGTGCGGAGTATAAGTTGTAACTAATATACTATTATTTTCATAGTTATATACTAATACTTTAAATTTTCTCAGGAGGCAAACTATGAAAGGAATCATTTTAGCAGGAGGATCTGGCACACGTCTATACCAAATAACTAAATCAATCTCAAAACAAATATTACCTATATATGATAAACCTATGATATATTATCCGTTATCAGTATTAATGCTTGCTGGTATAAAAGAAATATTAATTATTTCAACTCCTAGAGATATTACTTCTTTTAAGGAATTACTCTCCGATGGCAGTTTTTTAGGTATTAATTTACAGTATGCCATTCAGCCCTATCCTAGAGGGATAGCCGATGCGTTTATAGTAGGTGAAGAATTTATAGGAAGTGATAGTGTAGCTTTAATCCTTGGAGATAACATATTTCATGGCTATGGCTTTACCCAGAGACTTAAAATTGCTGCAAACAGAAAAGAAGGGGCAACTATTTTTGGATACCATGTAAGTAATCCAAAAGAATTTGGAGTAATCGAATTTGATGAAGCCAATAATATATTATCCATTGAAGAAAAACCAGAATACCCAAAATCAAATTATGCTATTTCTGGTCTGTATTTTTATGACAATAACGTAATAAGCATCGCTAAAAGCATTCAACCCTCTGCTAGAGGTGAAATAGAAATTACAGCAGTAAATAATGAATATTTAAATAGAGGTAATTTAAAAGTAGAGTTACTTGGTAGAGGCATGGCCTGGCTTGATACAGGAACTCATAGAGGACTACTCGACGCAGCAAATTTTGTGGAAGCTGTTCAAACAAGGCAAGGCTTATATATAGCTTGTATAGAGGAAATAGCATATATTAATGGCTTTATAGATAGAGAGCAACTCTTGAAAATAGCTGAACCACTAATAAAAACAGAATATGGTAAATATTTAATTAATATTGCTTATACTAACATTGAAACAATGTCATATATATTGCCACTTTAAAGTAATTAATGGAGAATCTATATGGGTAAGTTTAATTTCATAGAAACAGAAATATCAATTTAATGTAGAGGAGGAGATATATAGATGAAAACTTATTTAGTAACTGGAGGAGCTGGGTTTATAGGCTCGAATTTTATTTACTATATGTTTAATAAATACTCAGATATAAAAATAATAAATTTAGATAAATTAACTTATGCAGGTAATTTAGATAACTTGAAAAGATTAGAAAACAATACAGATTATACTTTTGTTCGGGGAGACATATGCGATAAAAAATTAATAAATGATATATTTTCTGAAAATGACATCGACTACGTTGTAAACTTCGCAGCAGAAACCCATGTGGACAGAAGTATAAAAGATGCTGAACCCTTTGTTAAAACTAATGTGCTCGGCACAGTTACCCTTCTAAATGCTGCTAAAAATTCATGGTTAACAAGTGATGGTTTTAAACAGAAAAAGAAGTTCTTACAAATATCTACAGATGAGGTTTACGGCTCTCTTGGAGCTACAGGATATTTTACTGAAACGACCCCTCTAGACCCCCATAGCCCATATTCCTCAAGTAAAGCTTCCGCTGATTTAATGGTAAGAGCATACTTTGATACCTACAATATGCCGATTAATATAACGAGATGTTCAAATAATTATGGAGCATACCAATTCCCAGAAAAATTAATACCTCTATTAATTAGTAACTGTTTAAATCATGAGGATTTACCCATATATGGGCGTGGGATGAATATAAGAGACTGGCTTTTTGTTGAAGACCACTGCAGGGCTATAGATATAGTTATTAGAAATGGTAAATTCGGGGAAATTTATAATATCGGTGGACACAATGAAAGAAGCAACATACAAATAGTTAAGAAAATTATAAATTATATAAATATAAACAAGGATAAAGAGGTTACCGAAGAGCTAATTACTTATGTAGTAGATAGAAAAGGCCATGACAAGCGATATGGTATAGACCCAAAGAAAATTACAGAAGAATTAGGATGGTATCCAGAAACTACCTTTGATATAGGAATAGAGAAAACAATTGAATGGTATTTACAAAATAAAGAGTGGCTGAGTAATATAGCCTCCAGTGAGTATTTAAAATAAAGGAGTGTACATCATGAAAATATTAATTACTGGAGCAAATGGGCAACTTGGCAGAGAACTCACAAAACAGTACAAAAAGGATAGTAATATAGATTTAACACTTACAGATATGGCACAATTAGACATAACAATAGTAGAAGATGTATATTGTTTTATAAATATCTGCAAACCAGATATAATAATAAATTGTGCCGCATTTACTGATGTAGATAAATGTGAAACAGAAGTAGATTTAGCATATAAGGTAAATACCCTAGGTCCGAAAAATTTAGCAATGGCAGCAAATGAAATTGGAGCAGAAATTGTTCATATTTCAACAGATTATGTTTTTGCAGGTACTGAGCATAAACAACTTACAGAATTCGATTTTGTAAATCCACAAACCATATATGGTAAAACTAAGTTGCAAGGTGAAATACTAGTTACTAGACACAACCCTAAACACTATATATTGAGAACAGCCTGGCTTTATGGAGATGGTAATAACTTTACACGGACTATGATAAATTTAAGCAAAACTAATGCTGAAATTAAGGTAGTAAATGATCAAATGGGAACCCCTACCAGTACTGTGGATGTGGCTAGAGTTATAATAGAACTAGTAAAATATAAAAATTATGGTCTTTTTCATTGTACGTGTAAAGGAGAATGCACATGGTACGAATTAACTAAGGAGATATTTAGACTTAAAGGTATTAATACAAAAGTGTTACCCTGTTCTACTGAAGAGTTTGCAAGAGAAGCTAAAAGGCCGAAGTTTTCAGTGCTTAGAAATTATATGTTAGAACTTACTGGTAGTGATATAACAAGAAATTGGCAAGTAGCACTAGATGATTATCTTAAATAGCCTTTTCTATTGGCTTTTGCCTAACTATTTTATTTAGTATTTGAGCAGGGTTCCTTATATACTGCTCATTTTTTGTTAAATTATTACAATATTGTCTCAATGCAATAAATACTTATTTCTTTTATGTTAAATTCCTTTGTCTTTTTATTTTAATAATGATATTTGTTTTATTTATAGTAGCATTCTATTTTTATTGGAATAAAATATATTAGCAGTTTGTACAAATTATACTGCTAGACCAGCTAATTAAATTCAACTATAAATTCAAAAAAATAGTTATTAATTTTAATGCACAACAAAAATACCATTAAGAAACACGAACAATGGTAAATTTAGTAATTATTTATATTAAACTAAGCTACCGACCTAGAGTTATTCTCTAAGTACATTCTTT
>NZ_JAHLDL010000079.1 GCF_018861315.1 Clostridium bowmanii
AATGGAATCTAAGTGATAAAAAACCAAGAGCAAAGATAAGTGTGTAATTCAGAAATGAATAAAAATAAAGATTAACATTAACAAAGATAAGTAGGAAATTATTCGTATTATTTAAGGATGGTTTCTTATCAAACTTATAATTAGATTATACAAGGAGGTAAAATATGATTTCTAAATTTTTAGATCGAAATGGAAAAGTTATAGTTGCTATAATTGTAAGTATAATTCTATGTATTGCAATTCCATTTATATTGAACCGTTTCGTTTTTACCAATGGTAGTAAACCCAATTTAACTAATCTTGAATGGTCAACTTTTTTAGGTAGCTACATTGGAGGAATCCTTGGTGGGACTGCAACCCTTATAGCTGTAATAATCAGTTTGAATATTAGTAAAAAAATTCAAATGGAATCAGAACTCAGAGTTAATAGTTTAATAGTTTATTATGATTTAATCACAGGTTCAAATGATTTAAAAAGGCTTTACATTAATAGCAAAAATAAAGAATTTAAGAATATTCCTTCGCGAATGTATTTTAGCAAAGAATGGATAAATAATATAGCTAAAATATCTAGTGAAATAAGAGATACAGCTAGTTTGTATAAGCTATATACAGATTTAGAAATAATAAGTGAAGAATTGAAAATCAAAAATGAATTACAGACACAAAATTCATCAGATTTTGATTACGATAGATATGAAAAAATCATCTATAAAATTTCAAATAGAATTTTCAATAAAACATTTCTTGATAGTAATATGAATAAATATAATAGCATAGATGACGTATTTAATGTTGATGAAGAACTTAATTCTGATTTCAAGAAAATTATTACAGACTTAAAATCCATAATACATTAACTTATAAGTAGTGTTAAATTGTCAGTAGTTGCTATGGAAAATATCTACATAGAATGCTATCTTGGATTTAAAGGTTGAGATTGATGTTTATATGGACTTTTATAATAAAACCAATGAGGTCTAGCAAAACCCTCACTGAATCAATACGTCTCATACTTAAAAACAGTTGAGTACCCAATAAAAATATTTAAAAATACCCTTATATCACATTTGTGAAATAAGGGTATTTTTAAATCTCTTTTTTAAATTGGCCTTGACACAGGCTGCATTTTAGCCAAATTAGTATGTTTTTATATTGCGTCATACATATACCAAATTAAAAACAAAATATGCAGACACTTTTTAAGTTATGTTAAAAATGTAGTGAACGTAGGTTTCGTACAAATATTTTAGTGGAAATGTTCATTGGAATCAAGTTCATCAATCCAGTATCCTTGTTGATTATAATGTTGATACAGTCCAGTCTCATAGTCTCGAGTTAAAAGAGACTCATCCGTGTATTCCGGTGACTGCTTGATGTTCTCACGAAGAAGATTGACGAATACCTTAGATTCGTTCCAACTAACGCGCTCTATCCATTTCGGTGAAACAAGGACCTTTTTCCCTGGCCACCAGTTCTTTGTATCAATAATTAGATAACGAATTGCCAATGTCTCATCATCGATGATAAAATCATCAACGTGTCCAATTGAGCCGTCTGTAGCTTGGATGTCGTAGCCACTCACATCGTGAGTGTTATGTAAATGGGTATCTAGCTCTTCCTCAACTTGAGTTGATTCTATTAACTTTTCTTGAACCTGTCCATTTTCGATGCGAGGATAAAGTCCACACGTTCCCCACATTTTTGGACCACTCCAATATGTTGGCCAATTATAATACTCATAGTAATCTTCTTCGTATTGTCGTGAGACAGGTTCGTCATTGTACAATGATGGACTATTCTCAATCTGGTTCTTGCTCAAATTGATGTTGATGTATTCTTCTTCCTTATTCACAGAAGCTAACGCATACGGTGAAATTACTACTTGTCTGCCCATTAACCAATTTCCAGTGTCGGCAATTAAATAGCGAATCGCCCAGTGGTAGTCA
The DNA here is from genome assembly GCF_018861315.1 of Clostridium bowmanii. Classification (GTDB taxonomy): domain Bacteria; phylum Bacillota; class Clostridia; order Clostridiales; family Clostridiaceae; genus Clostridium_AD; species Clostridium_AD bowmanii. The sequence goes on from NZ_JAHLDL010000079.1 coordinate 1,950, forward strand.
TCAAAATAGAACTCCTTGACTTTCCCTATTTCCCCATCATTACAGTGCAGTTTGTAACCCCTTAGTGTTTTAGCTTTGTTTAACATAATAATACTCCTTTCTTCTTTCAGTTTTTTGTGAAATGTTTCTGTATTGGATCTAAAATACTAGTTACCAATACTTACTTTAATCTTCCTCTTCCACTAATAAAATCAAAAACGAATAATATAACAGCTATGACAATTATTATGTGTATCAGGCCACCACCAATATTAAGCACCAAACCCAATAACCAGAAAATTATTAATATTCCTGCTAACCAACGTAATAAACCCATACATATCACTCCTTTACAATTTGATTTTTAACAAAAAGCATTTATTCCTAAATTTTATATCTTTTTTACACAAATATAAATTTGCTAAAAACTTAGAATATTCTGATTAAAGTATATCACTAATGTTTTTATATTTCAACCTTTTTCACCAATTAATTTATTTAATGCCATAATTTTACATATTTATTTGGCCATATAAATTAATTCAAAGCATCGATTTTATATGATTCATCTTAATTTTAGGATGTTAATGCTAAGTTTACTACCCCTTTGCGAGGTCACTTAAAAGTGAGAAATTACTTATAAATTGTATGTTTATACACATCTGTTTGTATATAATGATAGAAAGTGCAAAATAAAACAGACTATGAGATAATTGGTAGATAATATGTTGTTTATGATAGTGTTAACTAACCTATGAAAAAAACTAGATTAAAAATTTTAAGATTTAAATTGCACCTTGAAAAGTGAAAATATACCTAAAAGTAATGAAACATTAGTTTTGTTATCAACAAAACTTTGGCTTTTTTTCTTGTCAAGTAAAAAAGTGTAGCAAAAATACACCTTTAAGATTGTCCCTTTTTTTTCAGAACACTGAAGGTGAAACTAATTTGATTATATCAAAAGCTAAATCGTAAATCCAGCTATATAACCTGCTTTTCAATTATAAGTTGTTGAGAAAGTTCAATTAATTTTTGCCATTTGC
>NZ_JAHLDL010000080.1 GCF_018861315.1 Clostridium bowmanii
ACATACTTTTTAGTCTTACGACTAAAATTACTTCTTTATCTAAAGTAATTAACTGGTCTAACGAAATATTATTTCGTTATTTTACCTATTTTTCTGTTTAATTTTCAAAGACCAACTTGAAATTTTTAGTAGTCACAAATTGACTACTTTTTTATTCTAACAGTTAGCATTGCACATGTCAACGTTTTTATTGGTTTTTAGATAAATAATAACATTTACCAAGAAAGTTTCCAAATTTATATGGTCAGTTTATTATTTTAAATAAAAAGAAAGCTAATAAATAGTTAAACTATTTATTAGCTATGTATCATACTATATTTAAAATATGATCTCTTTTATAACATCCATTCTTATCGCTTTTATAATTTTAATAGTGCTACTACTTTTTCTTTATCAAACCCAACCATTTCTTCTCCATTTATATCTATTACTGGTACTCCTCTATATCCTTTTTTTATAAGTGATTTTTTTGCTTCAGGATCTTCTGAAATATTATGCTCTATAAATTCAATATTGTTTTCTTTAAAAAACTCCTTAGCCATATGACAATATCCACAAGTATTACTTGTATAAATCTCAACTTTATTCATAACTAATCTCTCCTTTATTTTTAATCCTTTAAACTAAATCATGTTTAATTAAACTATATTTTAATATTAGCATTTTTCTTTTGCTAAGTCAATAATAACTATCTGTTAATGTATCTTATTAATCTATCTTATTAATCTTTCCATTAATTTATTAATATATTAATTATTTTATCTTTACATATATTTTTTTAAATATTATGATAGTGTTAATACTACATCTTAGGGTAAAACAATCGTTAATTATTTTATACCCTAAAATAACTGTAAGTAAATAAGAGATTATAACTCTTATTTTTAAAGAAATACTAGGAGGTTCCAACAATGAAATTATTAGAAATCATAAATAAGGCAAAAACTGAACATATATTAAATAAAGAAGAAATTATCACTCTTTTAAGTAGTAATGAAGTAGACCAAGATTTATTTAACGCAGCTGATGAAGTAAGAAACAACTATTTAGGTAACGAAGTTCATCTTAGAGGCCTTATTGAATTCACAAATATTTGTAAAAGGAATTGTCTTTATTGTGGACTAAGGAGAGATAATAAAAATTTAGTTAAATATAGATTAACTGAGGAACAAATTTTAGACTTTGCCAATAAAGCTAAATCCTTTGGCTATAAAACAATAGTCCTTCAGGGCGGTGAAGATGACTATTACACTAGTGATAAAATTGTAAGAATAATAAAAGGAATAAAGGCTTTAGATTTAGCATTAACATTAAGTATAGGCGAAAAAACTTACGATGAATATAAAACCTTTAAGGATGCTGGTGCTGATAGATATCTTCTTAGAATAGAAACAACAGACAAAAAACTTTATGAAGATTTAGATCCAGGTATGAGCCACGAAAATAGACTGAATTGCTTGAAAAATTTAAAAAAATTAGGCTATGAGGTTGGTACAGGTGTTATGGTAGGTCTGCCAAACCAAACTATAGAATCATATGCGGATGACATATTATTTTTCAAAGAAATTGATGCTGACATGTTAGGTATAGGTCCATTTATTCCAAATGAGGACACACCCCTTGCAAGCGCCAAGGGTAAGGAGTTAACTATGGCACTTAAAGTTATGGCTATAACCCGTTTACTCCTACCTGACATTAACATACCTGCAACAACGGCCATGGAATCCTTAAATAAAAATGGAAGGCTAATGGCCTTACAAAGCGGTGCCAATGTAGTTATGCCTAATGTTACAGAAGGTGAATATAGAAAACAATATGCACTATATCCAGGTAAAATATGTACTGGAGATACTCCTGCACATTGTCGTGGATGTATAACAGGTAAAATTACTAGTATTGGGCGAAAGGTTTCTACTAATTATGGTTTTAGAGGAGATCAACCTACTAAACCACATGGAAATGAATGATTTTATAATTAAAAAAGAGCCCTAGGGCTCTTTTTTAAAGGAATATTGATAGTGCTAAATTAGGATTATTGATATTTCAAATAGATAACCCTTAGTTAATACAAAAACCTTATTAGACATGATAATATAGTAAATATATAATTGAAGTTATATAGAATAATATTTAGAGAGCTTTAAGGAGGAATTATCACTATGAATGAATTGCCTAAAATATTTAATGAGTTCAATGAAGCAAGACAAAAGGGTTTTGTTGATGTAAAAAACTTAAAAGATGAGGGAAAAAAAATAGTTGGAACTTATTGTACATATAGTCCTTGGGAACTTATTATGGCTGCTGGAGCTATCCCTATTTCACTTTGTAGCATGAGTGATGAACCTATTAGTGAAGCTGAAAAACATCTTCCCAAAAATTTATGTCCACTTATTAAAGCTAGCTATGGTTTTGCTTTAACAGATAAATGTCCATACTTCTATTTTTCAGATATGATAGTTGGAGAAACTACTTGCGATGGAAAGAAAAAGATGTATGAATATCTTGGGCAAATTAAACCAATGCACGTAATGCAATTACCTCAAACTAACAAGGGAGAAGCTCCTTTCAATTCTTGGAAAAGCGAAATGATATTATTTAAACAGAGATTAGAAAGTGAGTTTGGGGTAGAAATTACTAAGGAAAAGTTAAAGGAAGCCATTAATCTTAGAAATAGAGAAAGAAAAGCACTAATTGGCTTTTATGAACTAGGAAAAACGTGTCCTCCTCCTGTTACTGGAACTGAAATGCGTGAACCTCCCATGACTGAAGTCACGAGCTTCTATTGTTGCCAATAAATTTTCTCACATCTACGTCCTCGTAACCCTTAACATAACAACCTATGACATACCTACTAACTCCATGGGCGTCTTACTTCGGATAGTTCCTACCCTAA
>NZ_JAHLDL010000081.1 GCF_018861315.1 Clostridium bowmanii
TAATTTCTATTGAACCGCCGTGTACCGAACGGTACGCACGGTGGTGTAAGAGGTCGGCTAATCAGATAATGATTAGCCTCCTACTTGATTTCAAACCATATATGTGTAAATAAATATTTTTACGCATTGTTAAAATTTGCAATAGAAATTATGTGTTTAATCATGGTATAATAGTAGCTTATGAATTAAAAATATATTTAAGTTAAACTTAAAAATTATATATGAAACGAGAGAGGAAGTTAAAATGAGTAACATGAAATTTGAGGAATTTAATATTAGTGAAGAAATTTTAAAGGCAATTGTAAATTTGGGATATGTAAACCCTTCTGAGGTCCAAGCTGCAGTAATACCTATAGCCCTAAAAGGCAAAGATATCATAGTAAAATCACAAACTGGTAGCGGAAAAACAGCTGCTTTCGCCATTCCACTATGTGAAAGTGCAGATATAGAAGAAACAGAACCACAAGCACTAATATTAACACCTACCAGAGAACTAGCTCTTCAATTAAGCCAGGATATAACACAAATAGGAAGGTACAAAAAAATTAGAGCCGTAGCTGTTTTTGGTAAACAGCCTATAGCTATGCAAAAGAAACAACTAAAGCAAAGAGTTCATGTAGTAGTGGGAACACCAGGAAGGACTTTAGATCATATTGAAAGAGGGTCTATTAATTTAGCTAAGGTAAAATACCTAATATTAGACGAAGCAGATGAAATGCTTAGTATGGGATTTATAGATCAAGTAGAAGAGGTTATTAAAGCTGTTCCTAAAAACAGAGTTACGATGTTATTCTCAGCTACAATTCCAGAATCTATTGAAGCAATATGTGCTAAATACATGGTAAGTCCAGTTAAAATAGAGATAAATCCAGAGAAATTAACCGTAGAGAAAATTGATCAAGTTTGTTTTGAAGTAGACGAAGATAAGAAACTAAGTTTGCTTAAGAGAACACTTTATGTTGAAAATCCAGATTCTTGTATAGTATTTTGTAGAACAAAAGAAAATGTTGATGTAATAACGGATCAAATGAAAAATCGTCATTATTCATGTGTTAAAATACATGGAGGTCTGCTTCAGAATGAAAGATTAGATGCAATGGAGAGATTTAAAAAAGGTGAATTTAGATTTTTAGTGGCTACAGACGTTGCTGCTAGAGGGATTGATGTGGAAGATATAACTCATATTATAAATTATGATCTGCCACTGGAAAAAGAAAATTACGTACATAGAATAGGAAGAACGGGACGTGCGGGTAAAAAAGGAAAAGCTATAACTTTTACAACTCATCACGAGAAAAAATTCCTACAAGCTATAGAGCAGTACATCGGTATGGAAATACCTAAAAAACCAATTCCATCAAAGGAAGATTCAGAGCCATACAGAGAAGCATTTTATGAGAAAAATGATGCTAAACCTGTTATTAAAAAGACAAAAGCATCTAATTTTAGTACAGATATAATGAAATTGTATCTTAGTGCAGGTAAAAAGAAAAAAATAAGAACTGTAGATATTGTAGGAACTATTTGCAATATTGAAGGGGTTAATGCTAGTGATATAGGTATTATAGATATTCAAGATAATTTCTCTCATGTAGATATTATGGGTGGAAAAGGTAAATTAGTATTAGAAACCCTTAATAAAGGGACCATAAAAGGTAAACCCATTAGAGTAGAAAAAGCAAACAAATAGTACTTAATAAGTGCCTTTATTTAATACTATAAAATATGAAATGAGGTAGATAAACTAATTATCTACCTCATTTTTATATTTGTAGTTAGGAAAAAGATACGCATTACTATTAAAATTTAAAGCTGGTTTATATTGAGAATAAAATATTTACATGTTACAATAATATAAGGTTTTACTATAATTATACAATAATATTTGTGAAATTATTTAATGTTTTATAATGAAATGGTGAAGAAAACTGTAGAAAACTAAGTTGGATAAAAGTAAGATACAACTTGGTTTTTATTTTATCAAAAGAGCAGAATATCATATTTGCAGTAAAATATTAACGGACATTAATGACTAACGTCTATATTAGTCAACAATATTTTTGAAAGGGGATTTAACATGGGTACAATGAGTCTTACCGAAATAATGGATGAATCTATAGAAATCCTAAAGAAATATATTAAAACAATAGTTACCTTTAATCTAGCTTATTGGGCATTGTGCCTCGTCGGAATTGTTGGGGTTGTACTAGTAGGTGTAATAGTAGTTGCACTAGTTATAGGACTAAAATTGAGTCCTGTAGTAATAGGAGTTGTCTCTATAATCTTAGGTTTAAGTATTTTAGCTTTTGTAATGTGCTTCAAAATAGGCTTAATTAAAATAGCAGGTCAAAGATTACTTGAAGAAAGAATTGATGCTGGTAAAGCTATATCATTTTCCTTTAAAAAGATTTTAAAAGTTTTAGGAGTTTTACTTATGGAAGTATTAATGTTCCTTCCAGTGGCTGGTATTTTTACAGCTATAGGCTACTTAATCTATAGTAAATTTCAAAATTCATTATTATCCCTTGGAATGAATGATAAAAATGAAATAACTATAATAGTTATGACGGGTGTAATAATATTGTTGTTTGTTTTATCAATATTAGCTTATGTCACTATATTTTCGTTTTCATTTCATGCAATTGCTCTAGAAAACAAAGGAGTATTTGCTGCATTAAAACGGAGCTATAATCTTGTGAAAGGAGATTACTTTAAAATCCTTGGGTGTACTATATTATTTTACTTAACTATATATGCAATTACAACTTATACTCCGCACAATATATTATAAAATCCCTATATTTAATTTTAGGGTATTTTTTACTTGTATTTTCAACAATACTACAAACT
>NZ_JAHLDL010000082.1 GCF_018861315.1 Clostridium bowmanii
TGAAGGTAACACCCCTTCCCATACCGAACAGGTAGGTTAAGCTTCAATGCGCTAATGGTACTGCAGGGGTAACTTTGTGGGAGAGTAGGTCGTTGCTAGGTAATGTTCCTCGATAGCTCAACGGTGGAGCGCTCGGCTGTTAACCGATAGGTTGAAGGTTCAAATCCTTTTCGAGGAGCCAATTTTATTTAAAATATAAAAAGCTATTGATTAGCTTTTTTTGTTTGTTGGAAAGTACTATACATAACAGACATTTCATGATTTTTTTACAATATATATAAATTTTAGTAATAAATTACATCTAGTTTAAATATATACTTAAGTATCAATAATTTTATATTATTGATACTTTTATGTTTTTTGGGAGGTAATGATTAAAATATTTTATAACAAATATTCAAACTATTTAGAAAATTTAGTTATTTAAAAGGGTTTTTTATTTAAAGGTAGAATATATCAATATATATCCAATGAAAAGCTAGGAGGTATTGTGTATGAAAGTATATAAAAGCAATAATCTAAGAAATGTAGGTATTGTTGGTCATAGTGGTTCAGGAAAAACTACAATAATGGAGTCAATATTATATTACACAAAAGCTATAGATAGATTTGGTAAAGTTGATGATGGTACTACGGTTAGTGATTATGATATTGAAGAAAAGAAGAGAAAAACCTCTATATCCACATCTGTAGCTTTAAGTGAATGGGAAGATGTTAAAATAAATTTAGTGGATGTGCCTGGTTATTTTGATTATATAGGAGAAATGATTGAGGGGCTAAGAGCTGTAGATATGGCAATGATAACTGTATGTGGGGTATCTGGAATAGAAGTTGGAACTGAAAAAGCCTGGGAATATATCAATGAACATAAATTACCTAGAGCATTTTTTATTAATAAACTGGATAGAGAGAATAGTAATTTTGAGGTTGTTTTGCAGCAGATAAAAGAAAAATTTGGAATATCAGCAGTACCAATTCAATACCCTATAGGTAGTGAAGAAAATTTTAAAGGTGTAATAAATGTAATATCTAGAAGAGCTCGGATATTCAATCCTAAAACACATAACATGGAAGATAGTGATATTCCACTAGAATTAATTGATAAGGTAGATGAGTGTAAACAAATGGTCATGGAAGCTGTAGCTGAAACTGATGAAGTATTATTAGATAAATATTTTAATGAGGGATATATAAGTGAAGAGGAAATATACCATGGGCTTATAAAAGGAGCTTCAATGGGAGATATTGCTCCTATAATGTGTGGATCTGCTTTGCTGGGTATAGGAATCAATACATTATTAGAAGACATGATTGAATGTTTTCCTTCACCTATTGATACAACTCTTTACAGTGCAAAAGATATAAAAAATAATAACTATACTCAAGTTAAAATCAATGATACTGAACCATTCTCAGCTTTAGTATTTAAAACGATTGCGGATCCATTTGTAGGTAAATTATCTATGTTCCGTGTCATTACTGGAAAAGCTAAGAGTGACTCAATAGTATATAATACTAATAAAGAAAAAGAAGAGAAAATGGGTAACATGTATTTCTTAAAAGGCAAACAGCAATTTCCAACTCAAGAAATTGAGGCCGGCGATATAGGTGCTGTTTCTAAACTTCAATATACAACTACAGGAGATACACTTTGTGATAGTTCTAAACAATTAATGTTTGACACTATGGATTTCCCACAACCAGTATTTTCAAGAGCTATTGTAACTAAATCTAAAGGTGATGAAGATAAAATATCCAATGGGTTAACTAAACTATTAGAAGAGGATCCTACATTCTCCATAACTAGGAGCGCAGAAAATGCACAAACTATAATTTCGGGTTTAGGCTCTACTCACCTGCAAGTAATAGTTAGTAAATTGAAAAATAAATTTGGAGTTGATGTATCCTTAGAAATTCCAAAGGTTGCATATAGAGAGACAATTAGAAAAGTTGCTGATGTTCAAGGGAAACATAAAAAACAGTCTGGTGGACATGGGCAATATGGTGATGTGAAAATTAAATTCGAGCCTAGAGTAGATGGTATAGATGATTTAGAATTTGTTGATGCAGTAGTAGGAGGAACAGTTCCAAGACAATATATACCTGCCGTTGAGAAAGGTTTAAAAGAATGTATTCAACATGGTGTACTTGCAGGTTTTCCAGTTATAAGGCTTAAAACAACATTACATGATGGTTCTTATCATGCTGTAGATTCTTCAGAAATGGCATTTAAAATGGCTGCCTCTGTAGCTTATAAGAAAGGTCTTCAAGAAGCGCAACCTATTATATTAGAGCCAATTATGCACGTGGAAGTTACATGTCCAGAGGATTATATGGGTGATATTATCACAGATATAAACAAAAAGAGAGGCAGGATTTTGGGCATGGAGTCTGTTGAAAAAGGGCAGAAAGTAATAGGAGAGGTACCACAGTCAGAGTTATTTAATTATGCAACAGATTTAAGATCAATGACTGGTGCTAGGGCAAATTTCCGGGTTAAATTCGAAAGATATGAAGAAGTTCCGTCTGAGGGAATTGACAAAATAATTGAAGCTAATAAAAGCTTGGAATAGATGTAAACTACCCTAAGGGTATAGTAATTTTCTTGTAGAAATTTATAAAACCGTAGTTATATACGGTTTTATTTTTAGTGCGCCCGGCATGGGCGTTTACTCGTCGGTGAAAGTCTGATACGGGGGCTGATAGTGCCAACCGTTAGCTTAAGACAAGGGTGTCCTCCGTGAGGGGGAATCTGAAGGAAGTCGGCAGCAAAACTCTGG
>NZ_JAHLDL010000083.1 GCF_018861315.1 Clostridium bowmanii
ATAAAAATTCATATAGAGGAAATGTAGGGTAGGAACTTATCCGAAATATAACACCCATGGAGTTAGTAGGTTACGAGGACGTCGATGTGGGGAATTTTAAGAGTGATCTTAGAAGCACGTGATTTCAATCATGTGAGGTTCACTGGTTAGCTAATATATAAATTAAATAATATATTTCAAAATAAAATAACCAAGGATTCACCCTGGTTATTTTACAGCTTTCAATTTTGCTATATCATTCCAATTGCTACTTGTTATAATTTCAACGTTGCTAATATCTTTTCTAATCCCCTCAACATTGCCCTTAATATGAGATATATCATTGGCCATTTTATCACGTTCAGCCTTGCTTACTTCTGCTGAATGCTCAAGGGCTTTGACTATTTGATATGTTTCATCTTGTTTAATTTCTAGTCTCTTTAATATTTCTAATATTTCTTTATCCATTTCATTTCACCACCCTTCATTATATCATATTTGGATATAGAATAATAAATTCATTATGGACGCCATATTTACCAATAAATTTACAACTAATAGTTACCTAATGCTCTTTACTTGACATATTAAGTCTAATATGATTATTGTCAGCTCATTGTGGTTGTACTTTTAACATGTTTAATATTGTTAAAGTTCTATGTTAAAATGTTAAATCCTTTAATTTTAAAATCAAAGTTAAATTTAACTGAAAAATAATCAGCCATATTTTTTCTCTTTCTTATTAAAATCCAAAGAAAAATAGAGTGCATCAACCTACGGAGGCTTTAAATCAATGGTTTGACTATGATATAGGCTAAATTGCTGCCATGGATAACTATTCTAATGTTACAAGAAAATAAACTAATCTATTATATACAATTTTGAAAAGAATTTTTCCGACGCGCTTGAGTAACCGTCGAAAAAATTCATAATCTGATTGTGTTTTAAACATCTAAACCCTTGAACCTATTGATTTACCTTGACTATGTCTACGATAGTTTCTATGTGAGGGGTATGTTTATATCCCGTATTTTAGCTTATCTAAATATATTTTATAATACTTTGTGAGCATTGATATAATACCATATATGAGGTACATAATAATTTTTAAGCACTAAAATTATTTGATTATATCTAAACGTATTTTATGGACCGTCGGAAAATGGTCGGAATTTCCACCACATCATTGAATTTTATGCTTCTTTTAATCAATGCTTTTATATTAACTAATTGTATCTAATAATATCTTGTGTGACAGTGGCAAACGGGTGGCACTGCCACCATAAAACTCAACTTTAGTATTTAACCTGCATACCATATATCAGCCCATTAATATTTCTACATTTATACTTAACATTCTATAAAATAGTGCGTATGCTTCTATTTCCCTTAGTCATAAATAATTATAATCTACTCCGGCTTATACGTCAACAGTGTTAAAGATAAATGATACAGATAGATTAAGGTTTGATGGGGTTTTTAAAAAGTTCGACGTCTCGACCTTATTCTTTAACAGAGAGGAATTTTTATAAAATATGATTTTATAATATATCTTACATTCCTTACTCTTATCAATTAAATATTCATTTTTCCAGCTTCCAATTGTAAGAATAATGGGAAGTTGGCATCTACCTCATTGCGTAATTTTTATGCTTGCTGCACATAATATCATAAATGGGATTATCTTTTTATACATTGCTAAAAAAATTATATATTTACCCCTACCTTCTGAAGTTCAACTATGGTCAACATAATATTATTGTTTTCTTATTCGAATTCCTAAAGCTTCTTCATACACACTTAACTGTAAGTGTCAAACCTTACCCACCTTCTTAAATACATACATTCATGAAAAAATAGAAACAAAAGACCCCCATCTTACACTTAAGAGGGGGATTGATTTATGCTTTTGCACTCTCTAAATTTTCAGCCTCTGCTTGAGCTGGTGCTTTACAATTTTCGGGTATAGTATCTGACCAAGGAAGTAACTTATCCAATGAATTCATGTTAGTTACATCAGTATTAGGAAGTTGTTCGAAAAGGTAAGTTAAATATTCATAAGGCTTTAAATCATTTTCTTCTGCCGTTTCGATGATACTATAAATTATAGCACTAGCCCAAGCTCCGCGTTGAGAATCACTGAATAACCAATTTTTTCTTCCAATTACAAAAGGTTTTATTGATCGTTCAGCTCTATTATTAGTTAGCTCCAGTCTTCCATCCAAGAGAAATGCTTCTAAGTTAGTCCATTGATTTCTACAATAAGTAATGGCCTTTCCTAGCGCACTTTTGGGTAGCACTCTCTTGCTTTGTATATTAAGCCATGACGAAAAAGCCTCCAACAGAGGTTTGCTTTTTTCTAAACGAGTCTCAAAACGTTCTTCACTCGTTAGAGTTGATGTAGCATGTTCTATAGAAAAAAGTTGGTTACAGAAGTTCAATCCCTTTGTAGCTTCCAGCGCCGCTTTACTTTTTTTATCTGGCATCGCTTTTAGAGAATCTGTAAAGTATCTTCGGGCATGACTATTATTCGAGAAGTGAGATAATAGTCATTATCCTAGAAATATGATTATCCGAGAAAAATTTCCGTATATTGCATAAATACACGATTTTTTGATTATCTTCTCAGATAATGGT
>NZ_JAHLDL010000084.1 GCF_018861315.1 Clostridium bowmanii
CGTTTACTCGTCGGTGAAAGTCCGATACGGGGGCTGATAGTGCCAACCGTTAGCTTAAGACAAGGGTGTCCTCCGTGAGGGGGAATCTGAATTATCCGAGTTAAACGATTATCCTAATATGGATTGTCAATACTTTTTCACACAAATTTTATTCGGACATCTTAGCCTTATATTCTTTTGGTGTCAAATAGTCTAATGAACCATGAATTCTATGGTTATTATACCAGTTTACGTAATCAAATAGCTCTCGTTCCAATTCTTCAAAACTGCTAAATACTCTATCATATGCAAATTCTGTTTTTATTATTTTATACGTTGCTTCTGCAACTGCATTATCGTATGAACAGCCTTTTTTACTAAGCGACCTTTGGATATTAAATGTTTCTAAAACCTCATCTATAATCTTATTTTTAAATTCATTTCCCCTATCTGTATGAAATATATTTATGTTACTAAGGTTACAATCTGCTCTCATAAAGGCCTCATAAACAAGCTTAGCATCCTTATTCTTGCCCACAGAGTAACTTATTAACTCTCTATTATGTAAATTTATAAGAAGGCATATGTAGTGCCATTTTCCAGCAACATTTACATAGGTTAAGTCACTTACAACAACATCTAGATTGGATCTGTTTTGAAAATCTCTATTAACGACGTTCTCAATTTTATCATTGTTACAACCAGATTTATGTATTTTAAACTGTTTAATAGTATAATTTGATACTAGTCCATATTTCTTCATTATACATGCTATTTTAGCTCTTGATGCCTGAATTTCTTTCTTGGATAGCTCAACCTTTATTTTTCTTGTACCGTAGTTATTTTTACTATCTTTAAAAATCTTTATGATTACATTTTCTAACTCTGAATTAAACCTGCGTTCTTTACGTTTATAGTAAACTAGACCTCTTGGGATGCCTAGTGCTCTGCACATTGCGCTAATACTGTATTTATACTTATTTGCTAAAATAAGTTCTATTTTCGTCCCATTATCAGCGCTGCTTGCTTTAAAATATCATTTTCCATCTCTAACCTAGCATTCTCTTTTTTCAATCTAAGTAACTCATTTTCGGCATCGCTGCGGTTATCTTTTGCTTTAAATGATCCAGTATTACTATAATCTGCAACCCATTTATTAATAGTGGATTTAGCCACCCCGTATTCTCTTGATATTTCTGCAATAACCTTACCATTATTCCTAAGTGCTACTAGTTGTTTTTTAAATTCCTCAGTATAATTTTTCCCGTTTCTTCCCATGATATAAACCACTCTCTCTTTCTCATATTTTTATATTATATCATGTCCGAATATTTATTGTATAACTAATTATAACCTATCCATCTTTGATACGAAAGTATCTACAAAGTGGGGTGATGATAAATGGGGTATTTATGAATACTGAAGAAGGAGCACCTCAAGGTGGACCCTTGTCCCCATTATTAAGTAACGTAATGTTAAATGAACTTGATGTAGAACTAACAAAGCGAGGATTAAACTTTTGTAGATATGCTGACGATGCTAATATATATGTTAAAAGCGAGAAATCAGCAAATAGAGTAATGAAGAGTATTACAAGATTTATTGAGGAAAAATTAAAGCTTAAAGTGAATAAAGAAAAGTGTACAGTATAATGATTAGCCTCCTCCTTGATTATAAAAATTAACTGTAAAGTTTTAAGTATACTAGATATACTTTGTAAAGTTGTATAATATATATAAATAAATATGATATATATATAAATAAATATAATATACATAATTTTTTATAAAAAGTAGCAATATAGCGGAAAACTTAGAAATATATATGTTGATACATATAAGCTGCTATAAACAGAGTACATGCTCCTATATTGCGATTACATATACCACAGGGGACTTGGCGCCAGTAGATTAATATATGAAATGCTAGTATAATCACATATGTTGGACACAAAACTATTTATGCCTAACATATGTGATTACTTTAGGGGGTCTAAAATCTTATGTATAAAGAAATGGTCCAAAGAAAAAAATTTCCAGCGATAGTATTGTTGTTTATTACATTAATTATAGTAATATGTCTATCAGACTTATTACCTAAATTAAGTATAGGCAGCATAAATATAAAATTATTTGTAACTATGTTCTTTAATGCACTAATGATAGCTCTTTGTTATATAGAGTTTTCGAAATGTAAGGTTAAGTACAAGTATTCTATAGTAGCAGACCAATTCATTATTCATAAAATAAGAGGTGAAGAGGTTAAAATATTAGAAGATATTAAATTAAAGGATATTGAGTTCATCGGTAAATATAGTAATTGCAATACAAATCTCCATATTAGTAGTAGTAAAAAATATATGTGTTCTACATTTAATGGAAGTAAGTTTTGTTGTGTATATAAAGTGCAAGATAAATTCAAAAAGTTTTATTTTGAACCTAGTGATGGTCTTATGAACAAGATGAAGTTATTAAAAGCAAAACCATTAATTTAAACAATTAGTATTAGATATATAAGAAGTATAATTGCATTAAGATTATACTTCTTTTTTTAGTGCGCCCGGCATGGGCGTTTACTCGTCGGTGAAAGTCCGATACGGGGGCTGATAGTGCCAACCGTTAGCTTAAGACAAGGGT
>NZ_JAHLDL010000085.1 GCF_018861315.1 Clostridium bowmanii
AAGGTTTTACATATGTCAGTGTACTTATATTTTTTACATTAGCGGTTGGAATATCGGAAGAAGTCTATTTCAGAGGCATTATATTAAAGTTGCTGAAAGACAACTTCTCTGTTAAACAAACAATTGTTATTTCTGCTTTGGTATTTGGAATTGGACATTTCGCAAGTATATTGGTAGGACAAAGTATTGTTGAGGTATTACTACAAATTATTAATGCTATTGTGTTTGGAATCCTTGCTGCTGAAATTGTAATGATTACAAAGAGTTTATTTCCTGTGATAATCTGGCACCTTTTGTTTGATTTTGTGAATCACATATCGTTAGTAGCTCCTTCACCAAGCCAAGTCTTGCTAAGGTTCAAAAATGTCGGCAGTTAGTAACGTTAGTTAAATCATAAAATAGAAAATACTACAACAAAGTGTTAAAAATAATAAAAATAAAAAGGAGTAAAACAATGTTTAAAAAATTAACAAACAGCATTTATTATATGACACATAAAAATGATACTGATAGACCTATATTAGGATTAGTTTGTGGTGAAAAATATAGTTTAATTGTTGATTCAGGCAATTCGCCTAACCATGCTAAAGAATTTTTAGCAGAGGTAAGTAAATTGAATGTACCGCCAGTTAAATATGTGGTATTAACTCACTACCATTGGGATCATATATTTGGAATAAAAGAGATGAACTTAATAACTATTGCACATGAAAAGACAAAGCGTGAAATAGACAGAATGAGAAGCTTGAATTGGGATGATACATCGTTAGAAGAGCATGTAAAAGAGAAAATTATTAGTGAAAACTGTTCAAAATTTATAAAATTAGAAATTGAGGAAAGAGAAAATTTTAAAGTGGGTGAGGTGGACATAACATTTAACGATAGTCTTGAAATAGACTTAGGTGGACTTACATGTATTTTAAACTCAGTTGGAGGAACTCATACGGACGATTCAACTATAGTTTATATACCTGAAGAAAAGGTTATGTTTTTAGGAGACTGTATGTATGGTAGAAGATATAACGGCTTATATGGATATGATAGGGAAGAGCTATTAAAGATGATAGATAAAATAGAAAAGTATTATGCAGAATATTATGTCATATCACATGAGCCAGTATGCGATAGGAAAGAGATAAGTGATTTTTGGGAATTACTACGAACTACAGCACAGATAGCCTGTGAGGTCACTTCTGCTAAACATGCAATTAGGCTATTTATGAATAAATTTAATAGGGAACCTTCTGAAAATGAGAAATCTTATATAGAGGGCTTTATAAATGCTAATAAAGCATAATGTTAGATAGTCTACATCTATAGAAAAACATTGAAATAAATTTATTAAAGGAGAAGAGAATCATGAAAATATATGAAAATATATCATCCTTTGGTTGGGATGGAGATAATGGAATTGGAGAAATGTTAATTCAACAAATTATTGATAGAGTAAAAACAGCAACTTGCAGTTTTAAAATACTTTATGAAGAACACGAATTAAATGAGGTATATGAAACAAAAGGTAAAATGGTAACTGTAGTTAATAATCAGGAAGAACCTAAATGTAATATTAGAATCATAGATGTTTTCGAAACAACTTTTGGAGATCCAGATATCAGACTTGTAAGAGGAGAAGGAGATGGTGAAGAAGTTCAAAAGTTTCAAGGTGACCACAGAACTGCATGGAATAATACGGTAAAGGATATTCAATTAACAGATGATGAAATACTTATAGTAGAGTTATTTGAGCTTGTTGAAGTAATGGAATAGAATTATTCAATAAGACGTTGATATGTCCACATATATCGTTTTAAATAAGCGGAAAACATATCCCATTAATAAAAAACTCCTTTCAGAATTGGCTTAAAAAAACAGGTGGCGCAGGAGGAAACTGTCCACCACTTGCACTATTTTTAGAATGTGGGTATAAGACATATGGAATTGAAATAAGCAATTCACAAATTGAAAGGGCTAAAAACTTTTCTAAAGAACACAATGTCGAACTTAATATTCTAAAGGAGATATAAGAAAACTTACTTTTGAAGATGAATCAATTAGTTATATTTATACGAACTTTAACCTTCCCTTCTATGATATCTTTGCACCAATAAGTGAAGCTATTACAAAAATATCATATTTAGAAGCTAGAGATTTAATTGTATCAAGTTTTAAAACTTTCAGTCAAGAACTTGCGAATTTTGCAAAGAAAGTCTTTAACAGTAGATGGATTGATGCTGAGCCAAGAGCTGGAAAATGTAATTATGGACTAGCGGTTGATATTTTTCCAATAGCAGAAAGTAGAATTATCGCTAATTTTAATGGGAATTTTAGTGATGTTTCTGTACTGGCTCATGAAATTGGACATGCTTATCATAGCTATTTCTTAGAAATAAAAAAATGCTAAACACGGACTATCCTACTCCTATTGCAGAAACCGCTTCGATATTTTGTGAAACCATAGTGAATAACGCATTACTTAATATTGTACCACCCAATGAAGGCAACTGTAAGTGGTAAACTAAAACCATGAGATTTAGGAAAATAAGAACCCTGAATAATTTCCAAATAACCACAAAAACAAACACCTTTTCTGTAC
>NZ_JAHLDL010000086.1 GCF_018861315.1 Clostridium bowmanii
TGATATGTTGTATAAGAAAATCTTATGGCTTGAAAATAGACGTGTAATCAACTAACATTGGAAAGAACCACTTTTCACTTGACAAATACAGCTCTTCGCTTAGTCTTCCATTCTCAATATCTGACTCATAGCAAGGTAACACATACTGGTCAATACGGCCCAGTGAAGTACTAGATTGATTATCTGCCATCAAAAACAATGACTGTATTGTCCAAATGGCCTGCAATGCTTCATGAAATGTTTCCGGCGGATTAGCTGGCACATGGGCATTGACCTCGGCGATCTTTTTAAGCTCTGATTTACGCTTTGGATCTTTTTCCTTTTCGAACAGTTCCCATGCATATATCGAAAGACGAGCTGCATATGTGAGAATTCCCTCACACGTTTCTATTTCCGCTTGATAAAAAGAAATTTTATCCCTGTCCTCAATTGTGTCAGTTGATAAACCGGTAAGATAAGCTTCTGCATCTGCTTTAATTCCGCAAATTCCCTTTTTAAAAAGGATGATATCATAGCCCGGACTGGTATCTCCGCCACCGCTTGTCATATGGTAGGTTAAATCACTTATGCATGCCTGCGCGCCAAATTCCCACAAATCTTCTTTCCGAAAAGCTTTTTCACATTCCTCTGCTAGAGATTTACCTTTCCAAAATGGGAACAATTCCTCTCGCATAACCTTCTTGTCTTCCTCGCTGATGAAGTAAGGATCTTGTGATCTAGTGCTTATGGTGTCAAGTTCATCACGAACCCACTCCCAAGCGATGTCTGGTGAAAATGAACCGGCACGCGGTTTGCCACAAGGGTGACCGACTATAAGCTCTTGTTCTTGTATAAGCATTGGGGCAGTTTCACATGCTCTCCTGAATCCTTTGGCCCGGAGCACGTTCCTTGGAATGTCAGGATATTTTTTTGCAATTTCGGTAAATGCCAAGGCATGACCAATGGTAATGCTTGGCTTTGCATTAAAATATACTTCTTTCAGATATTGAAGACGTTTAGGTAAATCTGACTTTTTCTTTATCATAATATTCATCCTCTAAAATTTGAGCAGACCTAAATAACATAAGAGATTGTAAACTTCTTTCCAGGTACCGATTCTTCTATGACACGTTTTTTTGTTTTTTCACCAACTGTTCTCAAATTAACCTTTTCGATAGTTTCTTAATTTCTCTTTACTGCAAATTCTTTTAAACCTTCGGTATTTCTATTGGGCTTCTTGGCCATTGATTTGCACCTCCAAACTATCTACAAGTGAATTTTAGTATTGCCATTTAACATATTGCCTTTGCCAATCTCTTTCTCTACCTAACTCCTTAAACCTTACCATTTCCTTTTCCATAAGGTTTAATTCTTGTTTTAATATAGGATAAAATATAACCTCGGTTATATAGTTATGGCAATTATAGAAAAAACAGCCATCACCATCAGAACATTTGCCCCTTCTAAAATCGTATAAACACGCTGATGATGAATTTGTTGAAATATCAGTTAAAGATAATGGTATTGGCATTGAAGACAGTAATCTGGCTATGATATTTGATAGATTTAAGCAGGTAGATAAATCACTATCAAGAAATACAGAGGGTACAGACGTTGGTTTAAGTTTAGTTAAAACGATTGTGGAATTACATGGTGGTAGTATACATGCTGAAAGTGAATATGGAAAAGGAAGTAAGTTTACAGTTATGCTTCCTTCAGGAAAGGCACTTAAGGAAAATATGATATATAAAAGTAAAGTGGAAAGTAAACATCAAAGTATACGCGTGGAGATTTCAGTATATATTTGTAATTCATTTATAAAAAACATCGCCAATTATATTCAAAATACAACCCTACTTTATTATTAAATTTGCAGTTAAATTTAAATGAATTCTTACTACAACTATTAAAGGGTAGAACCGAAATTTCGGATGTTGCCTCATCGCCTTAATAAATTGACAAAAACCATTCATGATAACGTTTGTTATATTGAATGCCTTTTATTGGTTAAATATAAGTAACTTTTCATATGGATTATTCATCATTATAAGGTATAATTAGTATAAATATATTGTTTCACAGTAGTAATTAATAACGAGTTATTCTATATTAAAGGGGGAGTAATCATGAAAAAGTACATCAAATTTTTTTTATTAGCATTTATTATAATACTAATAAGTACGCCTTTGGGGTATACAGCAGTTAAAATAGTGTATTATAATAAAAATTTGTCTGGTGAATTTGTTCCTATATTAAATGGGTTCATACATTCATTTATGTTAATTGGTGTATTAATATTTAGCATTGGTTTAATAGACATAATAGCAAATAAAAATAATAAGTTGTAATACTACTCCACGGTACTCATAAAAAACTCATTAGATCTAAACAAAAGCTATCTCCATTTTAGGAATAGATTTTGTTTTGCAATGGTAAAAAAGTGCGTACTAAATTATAAAGATAATTAAAAGGGGGCGATTATTATTAATAAGAAAATTGGATTAACAATTTTCTGTTTGTTAA
>NZ_JAHLDL010000087.1 GCF_018861315.1 Clostridium bowmanii
CGCATACGGCTCCTGGTAAAACTAAAAATTATTTATTCATAATAATTTGACAAGACACCGACCTGTATATCTGACAAGTGAACAAGCTTTATTTCTTTGAACCATGTATTAGGTAAAGCCATATGTATCAATGCACAATTTGAATTTCTCCACCTTACCATTGATATTTTCTTGAATTCACCCTTATACCCTCTTCGCCTAAGTGCTTTATGCAAAGATTTATAGCTTTTCCATTCTTTCATTTTCTTCATTCTTAGCCTTCTTTTAATCCAACTAAATAGCTTCTCAAAAAGTCCTTTACAGTTTGCAATTCTAAAATAATTTGCCCATCCACTGATTACTGGATTTAACTTTCTAATCATTTGTTCTATATTCATCCCATGGTTTCTAGGCGTTAGCCTTCTGATTTTATTTTTGAATCCCTCAATTCTTTTAGGATGTATGGAAATCCACTTTTCTCTTATTATAAATCCAAGAAAAGCCACCCCTTGACTAGCATCAGCTATATGGGTCTTAGTTCCATTCACCTTAAGTTTCAGGTCTCTTTCTAATATATGGATAGCCAAAGCTAGATATTTCCCTGCCAATTTCTTTGATTTTGCAAAAATCAGTAAGTAAGTAAACCAAGGGAACTTCCCCCTTAGTTTCTCTCAGAACCGGACGTGAACCTCTCAGCTCATACGGCTCCAATCATTCAGCCGTTGGTAATATTCCCATTTTCCAGTGTGCAAACAAATTCCTATCTCTTTTTGCAATACTTCCCAACCAATATTCCGCTCTTCGTCTATGTTTTCTTTTCTTATACTTTCTTCGAACCCATTTTACTAAAGCATTATTGATATATCTTAATACTGCATACATTTCTGTTTTATAGAAATGTGTATAATAATTTATCCAACCTTGTATCCTTTTGTTAAACATATCTGATATATCCCACAAATCCTTATCTACTTTTAATTGCAATTTCCAGCTTCTTACTTGGATGCGAATTAATTTCTTTGCCCTATCCGCCATCGCTGGTAAGAAACTTGTAAAATATTTGCCATATTTACTCTTAGCACCTCTAGGTTTAAATGTATATCCTAGAAAATCAAATGATATATTCGGATAATCTCCCTTTCTACCATCATCTTTACAGTATACGATCTTTGTTTTATCGAGGTTTAACTGTATCCCATATTCTTCAAATCTTTCTTGCAATCGTCTTTGTAGATATTTCGCCTGTTTTAGGGATGCGCAGTGTGTTATTCCATCATCTGCATATCTTGCCCACGGAATTGTCTTGAATTCTTTTGTCATAAAATCATCAAAAACATAGTGTAGAAACAGATTCGCAAGTACCGAACTAATGACACCTCCTTGCGGAGTACCGGAATCCCTTGTAACTAGTTCCCCGTTTTTCATTTCAAATGGTGCAGTCAACCACCTTTGAATATATAGAATAATCCATTCTTCATTTGTGTGTTTTCTTACCATTTTCATTAGAATGTCATGTCTGATATTATCAAAAAGTCCCTTAATATCAAATTCAAGAACCCAATCTTTTCTCCAACACCTTTTTCTTGTAACTTCAAGTGCTTGTATTGCAGATTTATTAGGTCTATATCCATAGGAATCCTCATAAAACATAGGCTCTACTTCTGGTTCAAAATATAGTTTAACTACTGTCTGAGCAATTCTATCTTCAATAGTAGGTATTCCTAGTAATCTAGTTCCTCCACTTTTCTTTGGAATTGCAACAGCTCTTACAGGCTTTGGAATATAACTTCCTGATGACATTCTATTCCAGATTTTGTATAGATTATTTTTCAACTTCTTTTCAAAATCTTCGATTGACTGTTCATCAACTCCATATGTTCCTTTGTTTGCTTTAACTTTCTCATAAGCTGTAACTACAGCTCTTTTAGAAATATTAAATGGCTTTGTTTCTGTCATAAGTTCCTCCTCCTTTTCAAAGTTGACTTATTTCTGAAACTGAATAACTTGAAGTCCTTCGCTCCACTTCCATTACAGAAGTTTCTTCACTACTACGACTCAATCTGCCCCTATGCTTGCATCGATACTCTTTTCTCACAGTTCTTCTGCTTGAAATACTCTCTTAACATCAAGCCGTAGGTTCCCACGTTCCATACAAATGCCCATACTAAAGTCATGCCACCTTTATGCCGCCCACCGCCTAGCCAGTAAACAGGTTTCCTCTAGGCTTATCCCAAGTTAACGACAACCCCCTGGTTTTGATGGAATCTATACACTTTCGACATTTTCGTAAGTGGTTCACATGCTCATTCATCTCTTTAGTACATACTTGACAGATTTATCTCTGCCTTTTCCTTAATGCTAAGCACCATAACTTTTGATTACAGCACCTTAAGGTAGTTTGAAATCTCCACCTGCATGGCGATTTCGGAGGACCTTCCTCCATCATCTGTATA
>NZ_JAHLDL010000088.1 GCF_018861315.1 Clostridium bowmanii
AGTTGCATGTCGTAGACCCGAAACCGGGTGACCTATCCATGGCCAGGATGAAGCGGAAGTAAAATTCCGTGGAGGTCCGAACCACGTTGGTGTTGAAAAACCATGGGATGAGCTGTGGATAGCGGAGAAATTCCAATCGAACTCGGAGATAGCTGGTTCTCCTCGAAATAGCTTTAGGGCTAGCGTCGATTAATTGAGTAATGGAGGTAGAGCACTGAATGGGCTAGGGGCTGACAACAGTTACTGAACCCTATCAAACTCCGAATGCCATATACTTTTATTTCGGCAGTCAGACTGCGAATGATAAGATCCGTAGTCAAAAGGGAAACAGCCCAGACCATCAGCTAAGGTCCCAAAGTGTAAGTTAAGTGGAAAAGGATGTGGGATTTCTAAGACAACTAGGATGTTGGCTCAGAAGCAGCCACTCATTCAAAGAGTGCGTAATAGCTCACTAGTCAAGAGATCCTGCGCCGAAGATGTCCGGGGCTAAAACTTACCACCGAAGCTATGGGTGTACACTATGTGTACGCGGTAGAGGAGCTTTCTGTACTGGCTGAAGTCATACCGTAAGGAGTGGTGGACGGTACAGAAGTGAGAATGTTGGCATGAGTAGCGCGAGTTAAGTGAGAATCTTAACGGTCGAAAACCTAAGGTTTCCTGAGGAAGGCTCGTCCTCTCAGGGTTAGTCGGGACCTAAGCCGAGGCCGAAAGGCGTAGGTGATGGACAATCGGTTGATATTCCGATACCACCAATAAACGTTATTAGAAATGGGATGACGCAGGAGGATAAGATGTGCACACTATTGGATGTGTGTCTAAGCATTTAGGCGGAGCAAGCAGGCAAATCCGTTTGTTCTTAACGCTGAGATGTTATGGGGAAGGGAATTTATTCCCGAAGTATCTGATTCCACGCTGCCAAGAAAAATCTCTATCGAGGATATTGGTGCCCGTACCGCAAACCGACACAGGTAGGTGAGGAGAGAATCCTAAGACCATCGGAAGAATTGCTGTTAAGGAACTCGGCAAATTGACCCCGTAACTTCGGGAGAAGGGGTGCCTACGCAAGTAGGTCGCAGAGAATAGGCCCAAGCAACTGTTTAGCAAAAACACAGGTCTCTGCTAAAGCGAAAGCTGATGTATAGGGGCTGACGCCTGCCCGGTGCTGGAAGGTTAAGGGGATTAGTTAGCGCAAGCGAGGCTATGAACTTAAGCCCCAGTAAACGGCGGCCGTAACTATAACGGTCCTAAGGTAGCGAAATTCCTTGTCGGGTAAGTTCCGACCCGCACGAATGGCGTAATGATTTGGGCACTGTCTCAACAGCACATCCGGCGAAATTGTAGTGCCAGTGAAGATGCTGGCTACCCGCGATTGGACGGAAAGACCCCGTAGAGCTTTACTGTAGCTTAGCATTGAATTTCGGTATTGTCTGTACAGGATAGGTGGGAGACTGAGAAACATGGGCGTCAGCCTGTGTGGAGTCATCCTTGGGATACCACCCTGACAGTACTGAGGTTCTAACTGGAGGCCATGAATCTGGTCACAGGACATTGTTAGGTGGGCAGTTTGACTGGGGCGGTCGCCTCCAAAAAAGTAACGGAGGCGCTCAAAGGTTCCCTCAGCGCGGTTGGAAATCGCGCGAAGAGTGCAAAGGCAGAAGGGAGCCTGACTGCGACACCTACAAGTGGAGCAGGGACGAAAGTCGGACTTAGTGATCCGGTGGTACCTCGTGGGAGGGCCATCGCTCAACGGATAAAAGCTACCTCGGGGATAACAGGCTGATCTCCCCCAAGAGTCCACATCGACGGGGAGGTTTGGCACCTCGATGTCGGCTCGTCGCATCCTGGGGCTGAAGTAGGTCCCAAGGGTTGGGCTGTTCGCCCATTAAAGCGGCACGCGAGCTGGGTTCAGAACGTCGTGAGACAGTTCGGTCCCTATCCGTCGCGGGCGTAGGAAATTTGAAGGGAGCTGTCCTTAGTACGAGAGGACCGGGATGGACAAACCTCTGGTGCACCAGTTGTCACGCCAGTGGCATCGCTGGGTAGCTATGTTTGGAAGGGATAAACGCTGAAAGCATCTAAGCGTGAAGCCCACCCTAAGATGAGATTTCCCATTACTCGCACGTAAGTGCGGTGTAAGTAAGACTCCTGGAAGAACACCAGGTTGATAGGTTAGAGGTGTAAGCATGGTAACATGTTCAGCTGACTAATACTAATAAGTCGAGGGCTTGACCAAGTTAT
>NZ_JAHLDL010000089.1 GCF_018861315.1 Clostridium bowmanii
TAGATTATCCGAGAAAAACATGAGAATCTCTAGAATTTATGCGATCTCAAGAGATCCTTCTCGGATAATCATATTTCTAGGATAATGAGCCCAGCAGCCAACTAGTTTGACATTAGGTATCCCATGATACCCTGGATAACCATCTACATGAAGATATCCTTTGAAATTTTCTAGAAACTTACGTGCATACTTACCAGCACGTGTAGTTTGATATTCATACAGGACAATCTGAGTATCATTATCAGCTCCGGTACGATATAGCCACATGTAAGAATCAGATTGCGCAGATCGCCCTGGCTCATTTAGCACCTGTAATCTAGTTTCATCTGCATGAAGAATATCATATTTTAATAAATTAACATGCAAGCGATCATACAAAATTTTAAGCCAATCATTACCTCCATGAATCATCCAGTTAGCCATGTTTTGCCTAGATATTTCTATATCCAAACGAGCAAACATCTGCTCTTGACGATATAGCGGCATAGCATTCACATATTTTTGAACCATTATGTATGCCATAAGTGATGGTGACACAAGGCTTCCTGGTAATATTGATTTTGGCATTGGAGCAGTAATTACAGGAGTTTTGATTTCATTTTGTTCGCAATCACGGCAGCTGTAAACATATTTAACGTGCTTTACAACTACTACTTTTGCGGGAATTATTTTAAGCTCTCGTCTTACTTCTGTGGTCATCTCATGAAGAATATTACCACATTGAGCACATATACGTTCCTCATCAGTAAGACGATACTCTATAACTTCAACGGGAAGCTTTTTTAAATCAGCTTCTCGCTTTCCAACCTGTTTTTTGCGTTTATAAGTGATTTCTTCTATGGTAGGTTCAGAAACTTTTAAGTCAGATTCCTTTTCAGCTTCATCAAATAAGAAATTAAGCTGATCCATATCTGTTTTTTCACTAGAGGTTCCAAAACGTTTCTGTTGGCTCAATCGAAATTGTTCTTCATACCAATTAAGCTTAGCAGTAAGTTCCTCAATCTGAAACTCTTGCTTAAAGCACCTATTTTTTAGGTCATCTAATGTATATTCAGTTTCAGTATTTGCAGAAGATTTTTTAAAGATTTCCATTGATTATCACCCATATTTTCTTTGATTTCTTTTCTTTTATTATAACATATTTCGTCGTGAGAAGAAAGAAAAATATGCTCTAAAGCATTGATTTTAAAGGCTTTTTAAACATGATTTCAATATGAATTTATTGTTTTAAACTTATCACTTTTCATCAAATAATTATTCGCTCTGTTACTGGTTTATGTGCTTGCTTTTGTTCTAATGTTAAGCCATCTAATAACCACCTAAGTTGCCTTTGACTTATATTTAATGTTTTACCTTCTTTATTAGAAGGCCACTTGAATTTTCCTTTTTCTAGACGCTTGTAGTGAAGCCAAAAGCCATCATTTTCCCATTCTAATATTTTTAGCTTGTCTTTGTTTCTATTAGAAAAAACAAAAAGACATCTGGAGAAAGGATCTAGATTAAAGCTTTCTTGGACTATAATTGCTAAACCATCAATATTTTTACGAAAATCAGTGACACCGCAAGCAAGATAAACGTTATCTACAATATTATTACCTAGCATAGCGATAACAACAATTCTGTTACTTTTGAAAATAAATCCTTATTGAAACCTGAATTTATCTCCATGGATGCATTACCTATTTTCACAATTAAGGGTTGCTCTTTAGAAATGACTTTTAATTCAGAGGTGTCAACTGAAATCCAACTGGTTGCTTTTTCAGTTGTAGTGTTGCTTGGTTTGAATACACGAATCCAGTAACGTAGTGTAGCTGGCCTAATCTTTTTTGATTCGCACCACATTTGTGCTGTTTGGCCACTGGATTTAAAGTCTGTCACTCGTTGTTCCCAAATATAACTAGCTTTTGTTCTTGACATAACAATAACCTCCTTGCTTTGAGGTTATTATCTCACGAATTCAAAAGTATAGGAATGTGGGAAGTATTTGACCCTTACTTATAATTAAAATGCCTCCCAGAATTAACTGAGAAGCATTATTTATTTCTACAATTTAAATTATACCACTTACAATTCGTCATTTTCGTCAACTTTATAATCAAGTAGGAGGCTAATCATTATCTGATTAGCCGACCTCTTACACCACCGTGCGTACCGTTCGGTACACGGCGGTTCAATAGAAATTAA
>NZ_JAHLDL010000090.1 GCF_018861315.1 Clostridium bowmanii
AGGTTGTTATGTTAAGGGTTACGAGGACGTAGATGTGGGAAAATTTATTGGCAACAATAGAAGCTCGTGACTTCAGTCATGGGAGGTTCACATGCCATGATATACAGTGACTAAAATACAAATAAATTAATTTTATTTTAGAAGGGTGAAACGCCTTATATAGGGGCGATTCACTGTTAATAATAGAAGTCTTAAGACAAGCTTTGTTAAAAATCTATTAGTAAAACTTGCTTTTTATAATAAATTGTGATATTATTAAGCCATGACTTAAATGAATAGTAAATAAAGCAACACAGATATATTTCAATTAAATAGTACTTTAATTTAGTATTTTAAAATCGAAATTTTATAGGTGTGGTATTACAAAGTGTTTAAGAAAAATAAAATTTCGGAGGTACATATATTATGAATGGTACAGTTAAATGGTTTAATTCAGAAAAAGGATTTGGTTTTATTACAGGAGAGGACGGAATAGACGTTTTCGCTCATTTTTCACAAATTAATTCAGATGGTTACAAATCACTTGAAGAAGGTCAAAAGGTTTCTTACAGCATCGTTGAAGGACCAAAAGGACCACAAGCTGAAAATATTACTATTGTAAAATAATAAATATTTCACCATTAAATAGCTATGCTATTTAATGGCTTTTTTTATTTATACCAGATATATAGTTTAAATAATATAACATTCAACTTTACGATAATTGTAGTTGATGACAAAAGTTGTATTATTAATTAAATAATACATAACAAAGTACACCACTTAAATTAAACACTAGTTTAATTTAAGTGGTGTACTTTGTTATATTTATGTGGAAAATTATTGAAATTATAATAATAATCAGTTTTTCATGGATGTACGCAATGAATATTAACTAACTCTATTTTATAATTTCCATCAGGGGATTCTACCTCTACTATGCTTCCTATTGTCCTACCAAATAATACACTACCTATAGGTGACTCAATACTAAATTTGTTATTAAATATATCAACTTTAAGTGTTGTTACAAGTTCTATTTCTTCTATGTCTTCACTACCTTCAAATTTTACAAGTAATTTATCACCAATATTCGCACCTTGAGTATTAACAATAACATCATCAATAACTTCAGCAGATCTAATCATTTTCATCAAGTAACCCATTCTTCTATAGTTGTCATACATATTTGATTTGGCAGCTTTATATTCTGCATTTTCACTTCTATCGCCATGAGCTGCAGCTATCATTTTTTCATGTGCAATTTCCATTGTTAATGGGCCTTTACGATAATCAAATTCCTTTTGAAGTTCTTCAATATCTTTTTTGGTAAGTTTATTATTCATTTTATCACCTCTTTTTTTACTGTCATTAATTCATTTACTGGATATGTGATTTAAAGTTAACTATCATGTATATAATTAAAATTTAATGTCCCTATTATTTTACAATCGTCTTGATGAATATCTAGCAATTCTTCTTCGATATTGTATTGACTAAATCCTTTTCTAAATTGTACATGCTATTTGTCGACCTTTGATTTAAATATTCCTATTCCTATTCTACCTATTAATTCTTTTGAAGTAAACCTACAAGTTTTAACTAGAATTATATTGTTTCTATTTCTCCACATTTGTTTAGTGCTTTTAAAAATTCCTACATTATATGGTAGTAAAGAATTTTTAAGTCTACAAAATTATAAATTTATAATAAGGGGGTTTGCGCTTGTCATTTTGAAGATGTAATATAATTGTAGCATATCTAAAACTAAGCTAAATACACAAGTGTTTAATAGAAATAATTAGCCATGTGTATCGGGATGCGTAATATCTAATTATTCATACTTATATGTAGTATTATGAAGAAAATCTAGTTAGGTGACATCTGGAATGAAATTGTACACTTATTTATATGATAGAATACTCCTTGTCGTCACGAAGCAGTGGCACATTAAGTTAAAAGTTAATTGCTAATTTAATAAGTTTTTTAAAAAAATAAATTAAAGAAGTTGTTGACAAAACAAGCAATACCTAGTAATATAGTAGAAGTCGTCGGTTGACGATTGATACATGATAAACAGTTGGTCTTTGAAAATTAAACAGAGAAATAGGTAAAATAGCGAAATAATATTTCGTTAGACCAGTTAATTACTTTAGATAAAGAAGTAAT
>NZ_JAHLDL010000091.1 GCF_018861315.1 Clostridium bowmanii
TTATTTAAAACATTTCTTGACGGAGGTGACCAATCATGATCCTGTTCAAGAGTGTATTAAAAGATGAACTTACTGATTTTCTAGAACTTCGGGAAGCTTCAAAAAGCAAATGTACCCATGATCACGATAGACATACATTACAGAGGTTTGATGAATATCTCTACACTATAGATTGTAAGGACAAAAACCTTTTAGAAGAACAGATGACTGGCTGGATCCGTACCCTTACTGGCAAAAGCGGTACCATTGCTAATGTAGTGGTTGTTATCAGAATTTTTTTGCAACATCTTAAGAGTTATGGAGTTAATGCATATTTACCACCCATTCCTAAAATCAGTGATGATTACTTACCATACATCTTCTCTAATGATGAGATGAATCACATATTTGCTATTGCAGATATGTTGCAGATGGGTCAGCCACGCAAAAATACCCTTATCCACATAGAGTATCCAATGATTCTACGGCTCATATATGGATGTGGGCTTCGAATTGGAGAAACGCTATTATTGAAAATGAAAGATATAGATCTTGATACAGGAGTGCTGAAACTAAAATATACAAAAGGTGGCAAGCAGAGGCTTGTCCCAATGCATCTTTCATTGACGGAAATCCTTAAGCAATACTGTATGGCTTTAGGAATAATCGGATATCCTGATGCATATCTTTTTCCAACCGTTGACCCTATTGAGGCAGTAACAACACAATCTGCACAACATAAGTTTAATGACATATTGGAACTGGGGGATATTTCTCTACTTGGCAGGAAGAAAAATCAAAGAGGTCCCTGCATGCATTGTATTAGGCATGTTTTTGTGTTCAATTCTTTTGCTAAAGCGGAAAAAGACGGACGCAGAATAGATGACTCTGTCCCATACCTCTCCATATATCTGGGGCATGATAGCCTAAATGAAACAGAAAAATATCTGAAATTTAGTAGTGAAATGTTCCCAGAAGCAATGGATTTGTTTGATGGCTATACTGCACTGATTTTCCCAGAGGTGAATTTTCATGAATAAACCTTCGAAGTTTTTGGAACTGCTTGATGGATATATAACAAATTACATGCCTTGTTCAGTTGGTGCAAGTCACCATACCGTTACCTCGTATAAATATGCCTTTCGACTGCTGATAGAATTCATGTACTCCAAGAAAGGTAT
This sequence comes from Clostridium bowmanii, assembly GCF_018861315.1. Taxonomy (GTDB): domain Bacteria; phylum Bacillota; class Clostridia; order Clostridiales; family Clostridiaceae; genus Clostridium_AD; species Clostridium_AD bowmanii. The sequence goes on from NZ_JAHLDL010000091.1 coordinate 1,161, forward strand.
ACCAGCGGATAAGATTACTTTTGAGCAACTTAATTATGGCAACCTAATGGAGTTTTTGGACTGGATAGAGAAAGTTCGCGGATGCAGTGTATCAACAAAAAACCAAAGGCTATCAGCAATCATTTCTTTCTCTGAGTATGCACAGAATCGAAATTTTGATGCTGCATCAATCTTTCGGAGCAGCGTTGTTAAGATTCCAATGAAAAAGGCCCAGAAGAAGCTACGGGCAGTGTTTTCGGTTCAGGAGGTATCGATATTGCTTCGATTACCTGAAGATAACAAAAAAATCGGTCTCAGGGATAAGCTGTTGCTCAGCCTAATGTATGCAAGTGGTGCGAGAGCACAAGAAATCTGCGACCTGACTATAGGAAATATACAGTTTAATCTTAAAGGTGCCACTCTAAATATCAAAGGAAAAGGTGGAAAATCAAGGCGAATTGGCATCCCGGACACCTGTGCAAGGATGTTGCAAAAATATCTCATCCATAGAAAAATAGAATTAAAAACAGTCAGACATATTTTTTCGAGCCAGACCCATGAACAGATGACGGTTTCTTGTATTGAAGGTATCTTCAATAAATATGTACGTCTGGCAAAAGAAGAGAATCCATTACTATTCCAGGAAAATAGCTACCCACCTCATTCCATGAGGCATTCTACTGCCAGTCATATGTTAGAAGCAGGAGTTCCACTTGTTGTTATTAAAAATTTTCTAGGACATGTATCTCTTCAATCGACACAAATTTATGCGGAATTATCACAAAACACTGTAGATAAGCATTTGAAGGAATGGAATGAAAAATGGTTCCCTCATGATTCTATAGAAAACGATGAAATGAGGGAAGATAATAAGATTCCTGAGTTTTTAAATCTGTAATAGAAATATGATTAGATTATCCGAGAAAAACATGAGAATCTCTAGAATTTATGCGATCTCAAGAGATCCTTCTCGGATAATCATATTTCTAGGATAATGA
>NZ_JAHLDL010000092.1 GCF_018861315.1 Clostridium bowmanii
CAAATGGCAATGTTTATTGAAATGGAATTAAATCATGAAGGATATAAGGTCGATGTAGCTTATGATGGACGTGAAGCTCTTAATATAGCTGAGAAAAACGAGTATGATTTAATACTCCTTGATATTATGATACCAGGGCTTAATGGAATAGAAGTTTGTAGAAGAATACGACAATCATCTAGAGTACCTCTTATTATGCTTACTGCAAAGAGTGATATATCGGACAAAGTTCTAGGGCTAGATGTAGGTGCAAATGATTATCTTACGAAACCATTTGCAATAGAGGAGCTATTAGCAAGGATAAGGGTGTATGAAAGAAATAAATCCATAAGTAATAAGTCAGATGAAATTAAGGTAAAGGATATTGTTATGGACAATAAAACTCATGAAGTACATAGGAGTGGCAATATAATTGAACTTACAAAAAAAGAATATGATCTTTTAGAAATACTATTAATAAACAAAAATGTTGTGCTTTCAAGGGAGCATTTAATTGAAATAGTATGGGGTTATGACTATACTGGGGATACCAATACCGTCGATGTATTTATAAGGCATTTGCGAATTAAAATTGATGATGTATTTGACGATAAACTTATAACTACTATAAGAGGAGTAGGATATGTTATTAAAGAGGATTAATTATGATTTTAAATTATTAAGAGTGCAAAAATCTCCATAAAATTAACTATAGTTTATGCTGTAATGTTCGCATTACTATTACTCATTTTAAACGCCTCAATACTATACGGGGTAAAATATTACTTGTATAGCCAGGCAGATAAACAAATAGAAGATGTTAAAACAACAGTGTTAAATAGGATTACGTCTCAAAATGATAATATTAATTTAGCAAGTAAGGAAATTATATTAGATGTTCCAACTAAAGAAAATATATTTATAAATATAGTACAGAAAAATGGCAAACTAATATATTCATCAGAAAGATTGGAGCATAAAATTAAATTTGAAGAAGCTTTTGATAAAATAGGAACTTTCAAAGAAGAAGGTCTCATATATAAAAATTTAAGTGTTGAAACTAAAGATTATGGCACGATATACATTCAAATAGTAAAAGATATGGATAATGAATATGGCTTCATGGAAATTCTCTTTGCTATTATGGCAATAGCTGATTTTATAGGTATTATTGCTTCAACTATATTAGGATACATTATAAGTAAAAAAATGTTAAGACCTATTGATAAGATAATTAAAGCTGCTGACAATATTAGTATTAATAATTTAAAGGAAAGAATTGAAGTTACTGGTCCTGATGATGAGCTTAAAAGATTAGGTAATACTTTTAACAATATGATAGATAGGCTTCAGGGGGCTTTTGACAGACAAATTCAGTTTGTATCCGATGCTTCCCATGAACTTAGAACTCCCATTGCAGTTCTACAAGGATATGCAAACCTACTTGATAGATGGGGAAAAGATGACAGAGAAGCCCTAGAAAAATCTATTTATGCTATTAAGCTCGAAACTAGTTATATGGCAAAATTAGTTGAAAATTTATTATTTATCGCCAAAGGTGGTAGCGAAAACCAAAGAATAGAGAAAAAGGAATTTTGGCTTAATGAACTTATTTATGAAGTGATAAAAGAAAGTAAACTTATAGATAATACTCACATAATATCCAGTGACAGAAATGATACTGTGAGTATATTGGCGGATTCTAAAATGATAAAGCAAATGATTAGGATTTTTATTGATAATAGTATTAAATTCACACCAGAGAAAGGCAAAATTGATATTAGTTCAGAAGTCAATAATAAAACAGTAAAAATTACTATCACTGATAATGGCATAGGAATACCAAAAGATGAAATACAAGATATATTCGAAAGATTTTATATCGTAGATAAATCTAGATCTAAAGAAAAAGGTGGCTCAGGACTTGGATTGTCTATCGCTAAATTGATTGTGGATATACATAAAGGAAGCATAAATGTAGAAAGTAAGGAAGGTATCGGAACAAAAATAATTGT
>NZ_JAHLDL010000093.1 GCF_018861315.1 Clostridium bowmanii
GGTTGTTATGTTAAGGGTTACGAGGACGTAGATGTGGGAAAATTTATTGGCAACAATAGAAGCTCGTGACTTCAGTCATGGGAGGTTCACACATAATTCAGTTTCAGTATCTAAATAGCCTACAAATGCATACGCATACATAAATTAACCCCCTTCTTAAATCACAAATAGAGTAATCATAAATTAACATAGTTTTTTTATTCAATTATACATCATATAAATATAATTTTCCGCATATTTAACATAATTATATATATATTGCTTGTCTAATTTTTAAAATCCCTAACTTTATATCCGAATGAGATGTATGTGATTGAACTAATCCATGTTTACTTTTTACGGTGTCCTTTTCTGTGTTAAATAACTGTAACCATAAACCAGTAGAGTACATTTTTCATATATTGCACCACAATCATTATATAGTATAAATCGTATTCAAGGATGGCTGGACTTAAAGTTTAGTGGCTAAACAATTTATAACAACTGTTGCTGTCCGCCTCCGCATGTGGAATATTTTATATAGCAATGTGTAAATTTATGACTTATAATCTATATATAGGTTGAATCAAACTCACCTCCAAGGTATATTCCATCACAAAGCCCGTCGGGCTAAGGCTCATGAACTTCGGCAACATGGAATGTTAAGTGCATTTTAGGTTAAGATAGTCGTCAATTTAATTGCAAAATTTAGAGCAAAAAAGTTACTGTACATAAATTATTTAGGTTAACCTAATTAACACGTAGTTGTTGGTTTATGCAAACTAAAAAAGGAGGGAATCGTATGGATTTGAGACTGACATTTAACGAAGATGAATCAAATTATGATAAGTGGCGACCGACCTATGTTAATGAGTTGTTTGATGAAATTATTCGATATTCATGTATAAGCGAAACAAAACAAGCTCTTGAGATAGGCATTGGAACCGGACAGGCAACCTTGCCGATTCTTGAAACAAAATGCAAGCTAACTGCCATTGAGATTGGGGAAAATTTAACGGAATATTCAAAAGTAAAATTTGTTTCTTTTAATAATTTCGAAGTCGTTAATATAGACTTTGAAAGTTTTTGTGCTGAAAGTAATACATTCGACTTAATTTATTCTGCAACCGCTTTTCATTGGATTCCAGAAGAAGTTAGCTATACAAAAGTTTTTGATCTTTTAAAGAGTGGTGGAGTTTTAGCATTATTTTGGAATCATCCTTTTGTCTCTCGCACTGATGACTTACTCCATTTGAAAATTCAAAAAATCTATAACGAGTTTCGACCATCTGATAAAAATCGAATTGAATTTGATAAAAGTGATTGTATAAAAATAGTAGAGATTATTAATCAATATGGATTTAAAAATTGTTATTCAAAATTGTTCTTTCAAACGCGAACTTTCACAGCAGATGGTTATATATCATTACTGAATACATACTCTGACCACAGAGCTCTGCCCAAAGATGTTAAAACTGGATTGGAGAATGGAATTGCAGCTGCAATCAAAAGTTTCGGTGGAATACTACATATTTATGACACTATGGATTTATATTTAGCTCAAAAACCATAATGTACAATTTACGTATATTATGAAATTACAAGATATGAAAAAGCATGTGAAAGGCTGCAAAGCACACCTGCGAGCTTAAGCGCGGTTGCATTAAGGCCCTCAGTGTCTGGCCTACGAAGTGTTAGAGAAAATGGCATATTTAAATAAGTTTTAGTTCTGATTTAAGTTTTATATTAATGTACATTTGAAAAATATTATATCCTAATATTTATATTTAGACTAACCTAATATTTTCAATGAAACTTAAGATAGTGTTAACTAACCTATGAAAAAACTAGATTAAAAATTTTAAGATTTAAATTGCACCATGAAAAGTGAAAATATACCTAAAAGTAATG
>NZ_JAHLDL010000094.1 GCF_018861315.1 Clostridium bowmanii
TTAGCTCAGCTGGTTAGAGCTACCGGCTCATAACCGGTCGGTCCGGGGTTCGAGTCCCTGAAGGTCCACCATATAAGGGGATATAGCTCAGCTGGGAGAGCACCTGCCTTGCACGCAGGGGGTCAAGGGTTCGATTCCCTTTATCTCCACCAAAAAAAAGCAGTCCCATGGGACTGCTTTTTTGTTTTGAAATTTTATTATACTATAAATAATATTAGAAAGACAGCTGAAACTGAATTCAGATGTTTTTTTTCTTTTGGGAGAAGATAATATTTTACATTCAATTTATAGTAATAATGTGTTATAACATAGGAGAGATAGTTGTATAAAAATAAGCAGAAGAAGGTTATCTATTGGAATAGATATCGAAAGATAACTTTGAGTTTTATAATAGAAATTAGGAGGAAATAACAATGGAAGTAATATCAAGTTTTCAAGTTAATCATATTAAGTTATTAAGAGGGTTTTATGAGTCTAGGATAGATGGAGATATCACTACTTATGATATTAGAATGAAACAACCTAATAGAGAAAAGGTTATGTCAACAGGTTCTTGTCATGCTATTGAACATATAGGTGCAACATATCTAAGAAACCAAGACATAGCTAAAGATGTTATTTATTTTGGGCCTATGGGTTGTAGAACGGGTTTCTATATGATTATGAGGAATATAGATAAAATAAAGGCAATAGAGGTAGTAAAAGATATGATGAGATTTGTAATATTATTTGAAGGGGAGATACCAGGAGCACAACCGGATCAGTGTGGTAATTATTCAGATATGGATCTAATAGCAGCAAAGAGTGATGTACAAGAATATCTTGACACACTTCTTAATGCAACTTCTTTAAATATAATTTATCCAGAAATAGAATCTTAAGATCTTAATGTTAATTTACATGTATAGATAGCTTTAAGTGGCTCGTATCGTAATAATTATAAAGAATGGGAGTAACTTTATAATTAGCTATTCTCTTTCTTTATTAATTTTATGATGGGTCATGTCAAATATATAAAAATGAATTAGGTGGTTAGGGATTCATGTCGGTGTGATTTTGAAAAATATTGTCTAGACTCAACTATAGTTGAGTTAAAAGTAGTGTATTTAATATTTAAAATGGTAGCTGAAGATTTAGAAAATTCTTAACAATCATTAAAAGTAAATGTATAATATCTTTAAATGTAGAAAAATTATTATATACTTAACCATGTGTGTCAATATAGCTAAAACAATGGAATATGTAGAAATAAGGAGTAAATAAGGAATAATACTGATCTATAACAATAATTATAAATATACAATTTTATTGTTATGATAGAATACTCCTTGTCGCTACGAACTAGTAACGATAAAGAAAAACCTTATAAAAAGTTAATATTTAATATTTTTTAAGAAAGTTTCAAAAATATTAGAAAAAATATTGACAAAATAAGAAAAACCTAGTAGTATAGTAGAAGTCGTCACATGATGACATATGGAATTGGTCTTTGAAAATTAAACAGAGAAATAGGTAAAATAGCGAAATAATATTTCGTTAGACCAGTTAATTACTTTAGATAAAGAAGTAATTT
>NZ_JAHLDL010000095.1 GCF_018861315.1 Clostridium bowmanii
AACTTCAATTCGTAATTTAGATCTACAGAATTAAAAACTTACAAATTTGCATTTGTTTTACAAATATTTACAAAAAGGATTTTAAACTTTTATAGCGAATAAGTCATATAGACATTAATTTACTAAAGTAAATGGAGATGATTTATATGATACAATTCAGTAAAAAAGATAAGGAAAAAGTTTTAAATGCGATAAAGGAAGGTAATATAGATGCTGCTGATATAAGCTTTCCCAATCTAATAGATACTATTATGCTAAAGATGAAAAACATTGGAGTTTTAGCAAAGTTAACGAAATCATTTGCAGAGAAAAGAAGAGATAATTCAAGTATACCCTTAGATATTATTCTATCTTTGGCAATTACAGCAAAGATGAAATTAAAAACAAGTCTAACTGACGTAGCGTTCGCAGTGACAGATTCAGAATTATTGTCTGAATTAGGTTGGAATATATGGGATAATGATAGAGATTTAGAAAAGGGTCTTTTAGAAGAAGGTACTATGAGAAACATGATAAATAAATATGAAGCTAACGAAATTATAGAGTCATATAATGAATATGTGCAAAATATTGTAATGCCAGAACTTAAAATTTTACCTCAAATACACATATTGGATTGCACAAAAATAAAAGTAAACTTGAATAATTCTAACTATGAAAACTCTGAGGTTATTAGTTATGAAGGTGAGTCTACTCGTGGTTATAAGCTTGCAACATTAAGAGGCCTAATGGATGATGCCGGAATCATTGAAGAGATAGCCTTTAGTTCTATAAAACCACATGACATGGAGCTTAGTAGAGATATTTTACTAAAAAGTAAAGCCCTAAAAGAAGGCGATATTCTTATCAATGATAGGGGTTTTATTTCAAGATCTGTAACGAATACATTAAAAACCAATAAAAAAGTTGATACTTATATACCAGCTAAAAAGAATATGATGATATATGAGCAAGCAGTAAGCATAGCAAAATTAGAGGATAAATGGCATCCTCATCCAAATAAGAAAAGAAAGACTCAAGAAATACAACTTGTTAAACATCTAGGTTCCTCTTGGATAAGTGAAAATCCTGAAGAAGATGTAGATCTAATCGCTTGCGTAGTCCATGATACAAAAGATGATGAGTATTATGTTTTCATGACTACAGATGTAGAAAAAACAGCAAAACAAATAATAAACATTTACGAAATTAGACCAGAAATAGAAGAAGACTACAGGCAAATAAAAGATTTTTGGAAACTTGAGGATTTTAAAAGTACAAAATACAACTTCATAGTATTCCACATAATTATGACCTTAATTGGATATACATACTTTCAATTGTACAAAAACATGGAAGCGGGCATGAAATTTTCAAAAAAATCTCTTCCAGTCGTATTAAAAAACTATAAAGAACAGAAGCCAAAGTCTGTAATCATTTATACTGGTCAATATTTTGCTATATTCACATTTATTGAATTTATTCAGTTATATGCTGGTTGCAGCGAGGAAGTAAGAACACTTCTTGAACCAACGTTAGCTTTAGTATAGCTGGTTTTATTTGTTGTTTTTAAATTACGAATTGAAG
>NZ_JAHLDL010000096.1 GCF_018861315.1 Clostridium bowmanii
TTTGCACTTTTTATTTGAAATGAATAATCTGAGACAACTGTTAAGTTGTTACTCAAGCTCATTACATACTTTTTAGTCTTACGACTAAAATCACTTCTTTATCTAAAGTAATTAACTGGTCTAACGAAATATTATTTCGCTATTTTACCTATTTCTCTGTTTAATTTTCAAAGACCAATTTCGTTTGCCATCATGTGACGACTTCTACTATTCTACTAGGTATCTTTTATTTTGTCAACACTTTTATATTTTAATTTATAATTTTTATTTTTTAACTTATAATTTTCTATAAACAAAAACCAATACTAATGATAATATTGGTTTTTGTTTATATTTACATATTATTTATATAACATTAAAACTATAGATATAGAAATTTATTTTATTTCTATATCATATTTATTTTTTAATTCTGCTACAGAACTTATATATTTTTCGTTTTGTTTTTGATTTAAAATATTTTTCACAATCATTTGCCTAGATTCTTCTAAAGATTTAGCTTCTCCTAAACTTTTCTCATCTAATTTTATTAAATGATATCCAAATTGAGTCTTAACAGGTTCACTTATTTCACCAACTTCTAATTCAAAGGCCGCCTTTTCAAATTCAGGAACCATTCTACCTCTAGTGAAACTTCCTAAACTTCCACCTTGAGCTGATGATGGACATTTAGAGTATTTTTGAGCTGCTTCTTCAAAAGACAATCCATTAGTTATTTCTATTTTAATTTCTTTCATTTGAACCAAGGTATCTACTAATATATGTTTAGCTGATGCACTCTCTTCACTTTTAAACATTTCACTATTATTTTCATAGTATTTTTGAATTTCTTCTTCGGTTATATCTACATCTGCCATTATATTTTTTACACCTATTTGTATTAAAAGATCTTTTTCAATAAGGTTAATTTGTTCTATATACTCTGGATCATTTTTCATATCATTATCAACGGCATAATTATATATTAATTCAAAATTTATTATTTGTTCTAAGAATTGTTTCTTACCTTCTTCTGTTTTGTAATGATCTTGTGTTTCTTTGGGAAATCTTAATAATGATCTTTCTATATCTTTTTCCATTATTTCGCTTCCATTTACTATAGCTAAAACTTTATTTTCCATAATTACTCTCCTTTAAAATTCTATATTTTGATTATTATGATAACATAAAATTGGTGAAAAAACAAAATCAATATATATATTACCTAAATAAAAATTAATTTTAGATACAATTTAATCTCACCCAAATATGTGATTTAAAAATTTCTAAAGCCTTCTTGAATTCTAAAAATAAAAAAACACTTCATACAAGAAGTGTTTTTTTGGTGGCTTACCGGGGAATCGAACCCCGGACACCATGATTAAAAGTCATGTGCTCTACCAACTGAGCTAGTAAACCATATAAACCTAGCGATGACCTACTCTCCCACAAAGTTGCCCCTGCAGTACCATTAGCGCATTGAAGCTTAACCTACCTGTTCGGTATGGGAAGGGGT
>NZ_JAHLDL010000097.1 GCF_018861315.1 Clostridium bowmanii
TTTATCAAATGGTTTCTAAATTTCTTTTTTTTAATAAGTTCTTCAAAAAGCTGCAACAGACTTTCTTCTATCTCCACCACTTCTATTTTCTCTAAAAGTCTGCTTAATGTATCTGAATGCGGCATAGTTTTAAATTCAGGAAACATAGCATTCATGTTATTAAAAAATATTGGCAAACTCATTTCTTTATTAGCATTTCTTAATGAAGATATATTATATACAAACATAAGTATTCCATATATCATTAGTACTGTTAAACTATGTTTTGTTTTTTTAGTTTGCCTTGGATCTTTGATTTTACTCAATCTTTTAAGAAGTATTGGTAGAAGTCTTCTATAAACCTTCAGAGCTACTTCTATGGTTTCCTGTCTCTCTGATTTTTCTTCTTCAGCTGTACTATGACCACATTTTTTATTAGTTATATTTATTTTCCCCCTATACACCTGTCTTGAAATAATAACTCCATTAGATTCTAATTCTTTTCTTTTAATTTCTTTTTCATGTTCTCTTTCATCCTGTCGTCTTTCTGTTCTATTCATCAGGACTCACCACCTTGCATGGCTTAAGCCCTTTAAGACAATCCTTAAAATCCTTTTGTAGAGGATACATATAAATAGCTTTGGGTGACACCTCAGATTTATTATTTCTGTCCATTCTGCCGCGGCCTTTGGTTTCACCTAGATATGTCCAGTTTGAGGCTTTATAGCATGTCCCTGCAAAGTGAGAAGTATCTACAAAGGTCTCTAATAGTACAGGAGCATAACAATATTCTCTGAGCCAATCTTTCTGAATTTGTTTTATTGATAAAGCTAATGTTTTGCTTGCTAAATTTTTAATATTAACCCAAGGAAATATTAAAAATCTACTGTTATTCAGTATAAAATGAAGCTGTGTTTTTTTATTTTCAATATTCCAACCTATCCATTCATCACGGGATTTTAATGCCCATGCTGATGCTGAAAACTGAAGACAACCAAGCTTTTTATCTCCACTCTTAACAAAATAGTATAATCTAGAACCAAATACTTGCTTATCCCCTAGCATATGATAGTCATTAACGTATTTTCTCCATAATTTCAGTTCGCCTCCGGCTCTGGCAATGTCTAAATAAATAGGTTCAAAATCCTTTAGAACACCTGTAATGAGCGCGGTATCTATATTATATTCAGGTATTATTGAATTACTATTTTTTTTTGCAATTGTAATTACGGGTGGAAGTTCGATAATTGCTGATTCTTCTAATTTCCCTAGAAATGCCACGCATTGAGGTGTTTTCGCTCTTCCACTGGGAGTGGTCCAACTTAAAAATTCGCATATAGTACTTGCAAGTTCTCTCCTCGATAAATGATGATATTTTTTTCTCGTCCATTTTATAAGTTCTATATCTTCAGAAGTGAATTTTTTACCGGAGTATTCCATGATAATATTGTCCATGATTTTGTTCCACCTACCTTTC
>NZ_JAHLDL010000098.1 GCF_018861315.1 Clostridium bowmanii
AAAAAAAAGCGCCAATTATTGATAAAGAGAAAATAACAAAAATATGTATCGATGATTTTGCTATAAAAAAAAGAGAATCATATGGAACCATCATGATAGATATTGAAACACATCGAATTATAGATTTAATTCTTTCCCGAGATTGCGATGAAGTAGTAAAATGGTTAAAATCATATCCTAATATTCAAATAGTTTCTAGAGACGGTTCTATTACATATAAAAAGGCTATTACGTTAGCACATCCCAATGCAATTCAAGTAAGTGACAGATTTCATATTTTGAAAAATCTAACATCCTATTGCAAAGACTATCTGATGCAATACTTAAAACCCAAAGTAGCAATTGATGTAGTAAACAAAGCAGACTCAAACAGTATAACTTCAAGATCACCCATTCAAAATAAGCAATTAACATTAGAAGAAAAAATAATGAAATCAACTCAATTATTACAGGAGGGCATTGGTAAAAGCCAAATTTGTAAGCAATTAAATATGGATATAAGAGTATTTAATAAATTATCATCTATGAGTAATGATGCGCGTTTATCTTATTTAAAAAGTTCAATGCAAGTGTCACATGAAGATAAAGTTGCCCAAAAGATTAAAAAGGTAATTGTAGTACGAAATATGTACAATAATAAGTGTTCAATAAGAGCAATCGCAAGAGAACTTAGAATGTCCAGTAAGACAATTACTAAATACCTAGACGATAAATTTTCTGCTATTAATGGAAATTATAATGTTAAAAAAAAGAGTATTTTAGATCCGTTTTTAGAAGAAATCAATGAATTAATAGATAAAAATTATACTTCATCTGAAATAGAGACCATAATTCGTCTAAAGGGCTATAAAGGCTCTGACAGCACTATTCGTCATTATAGAACTCGCTTAAAAAAGTCAATTTATGAGGCACATAAGAATAGTACAAGTTCTGTAGCTAAATCAGAGCTAGTTGAGCGATATAAGTTGCTAAAGCTATTATATAACCCTGTAACTAAAGTAAATGGGTTATCAATTGAATGTGTAAATAAAGTAAATATAAAGTATCCCAAATATAAAGAAATAATTGATTTAGTAGTTGATTTTAGAACAATTTTAAAAGAAAAATCTGAATTTAAAATTAATAAATGGATACAACAAGCATCTTACTTAAATAATAAATATATCAATTCATTTATAAATGGAATAACCAGAGATATTACAGCGGTTAAAAATGCTATTACATACGATTATAATAATGGATTAGCAGAAGGAAGTGTTAATAAATTAAAAGTTATAAAAAGAATTATGTATGGTCGTAATAGTTTTGATATGTTGTATAAGAAAATCTTATGGCTTGAAAATAGACGTGTAATCAACTAACATTGGAAAGAACCACTTTTCACTTGACAAATACAG
>NZ_JAHLDL010000099.1 GCF_018861315.1 Clostridium bowmanii
TTAAATAAGCCTGATGGTTTTGGTACTTCTATCGCGAATTTGCGAAGTTTCTCTATATCAAGCTTTGCATAATGCTTGATTGCATCAGGATCGGCATGCCCCAAAATTTTTCTTACAACGTCAAAAGGTACATCATCATTAACCATTGAACTGGCCAATGATGACCTGAATGTATGAGGTCCATGCTTTTTTCCTGATATATCAATGCCAGCCATTTTGAAGTATCTTGTAGTTTCAAAGCGCAGAACAGATGTGGTTATTTCTTGATACGGTGCTTTATGACGCAAGAATACATTATTACCTATAGCTTTGGGACGTGCATTATTGATATAATCAACTAGTGCTGTCTTGACTTCTAATAGCATAGGGAGTTGTAACACTTCACCTGTTTTTTGCTGTATAAAATCAATCTTATTATGCTCGAAATCCAGTTCATCCAGAGACAGTTTTACAATATCTCCCGATCTCATGCCAAGTCTGGTTGCCAGAATCAACATTGCATAGTCACGCTTACCGATATCGCTTGTACGATCAATAACTTCTTCAAATTGAAAGATTTCTACTTCGTTGTAGGTTACTGGTATATTGATTGGCTTTCTATAGTGAGGAACAAGTGTCGAAAAATCTGTCTCGATTATTCCGCTAGTGCTTAAGAACTTCAAGAAGTCTCTTATAACCGCCCAACCATCTTTATTCTCAACCATCAGACACGCTTTAGTAACATAAGGTGGATTTAGAGAATGAAAGTCTGAACACATAAGTGAAACGCAATCTTTTAGAAAACATTGCAAAAATCGCCTTTTTGACTTTAGTGTAATAGGTTTATTACCTACTTCAGTGCAATGTAAAGTGAACAAATCTAATACGTGTTCATATTCATCAGTCAATAACTTAATCTCTTGTTTCTGCTGAATTATATATTCAGTACCTGAATAAAAGTTATTTAGTCTTTGGATTGCTGTGATCATCGCTTTCTGACGCGAGCTTCCTAATTCATGGTCCACGAAATAGTCTTTATAGTAACGCACGCCAACTTCAGGTAAATAATTATGGATGCCCTGACTAATCATATACGGTTCAATTTTTTTAAGCGTTTTGCGATAGTTATCTAGGGTCAGTTGAGTATAAGATTTTCCCTCAAGATACTGGAGCAACGTGGTAAGCAAGTCACTAAAAGATAGATTTTTAATTTTTTCTGAATTCATAGGGTTGACCTCCTTAGAATATTTTTATAGTTTTATTCTAAGGAGGATAACCATTATCTGAGAAGATAATCAAAAAATCGTGTATTTATGCAATATACGGAAATTTTTCTCGGATAATCATATTTCTAGGATAATGA
>NZ_JAHLDL010000101.1 GCF_018861315.1 Clostridium bowmanii
TGCAATTTTCAGAGAATATTTATATTCTCAATCTAGTGATTATGGCATGAAGGTAACACCCCTTCCCATACCGAACAGGTAGGTTAAGCTTTAATGCGCTAATGGTACTGCAGGGGTAACTTTGTGGGAGAGTAGGTCATCGCTAGGTAACAAAAAACCACTAAGTTTAACTTAGTGGTTTTTATTTTCTTTAAAATTATTATACTATTTTAAAGAGAAGTGGATTAGATTCATATGATGTACTTAAAACTTTTCCTATGCTGTCATGAATCACTAAATTTGCTTGTTTATCATAAGGAGTAGAGGACTTGTTAATAAGAATTAAATTATCTCCTCTAAAATATTTTATGAGATTTGCAGCAGGGTAAACCACAAGAGAAGTTCCACCAACAATTAATGTATCGGCAATACTTATTGCTTTAATAGAACTTTCTAATATGGGCATATCTAGACTTTCTTCATATAGAACTACATCTGGTTTAACAATTCCACCACAGCTATCACACCTAGGAATTATTGATTTACTATTTATTATATAGCTTGAATTAAAAAACTTATTACACTTCATACAATAATTTCTATGAACAGACCCATGAAGTTCATATACATTTTTGGAACCTGCCATTTGGTGTAAACCATCAATATTTTGGGTGACTATAGCTTTTAATTTATTTTTTTGTTCCATTTTAGCCAATGTAACATGTGCATCATTAGGTATTACATTCGGGAAAATCATATTGGCTTTATAGAATTTAAAAAAGTCTTCAGTATTATTTATAAAAAATGAATGACTTAAAATAACTTCAGGAGGAAATTTTAAGTCGGTTTGTGTTTTATACAAGCCATCTTTGGAACGAAAGTCAGGAATAGAACTTTCTGTAGATACCCCGGCACCTCCAAAAAAAACTATATTAGTAGAATTTTTTATAATTGTTTTTAATCTTTCATAACACATAATTTCAGCTCCTTTAATACAGTATAACAGTTTAATCAATAGATAGTCGGTATTAATATGAAAACGGGATGTTATGACAAAATAGAAAACTTTAAAATAGGGGACAAGAAACTATATACTTATCCTAGTGTATCAATATGAGATATGACTAGTATTATTGATGAATAGTGGAGAAAAATAAGAATAAATTCAAAATATGGACTATAGCGGTAATATATAATGATTTTGTTATGGTAAAATACTCTTTGTCGTCGCAAGTGTGATGAACGTTAAACAAATTAAATTGGTCTTTGAAAATTAAACAGAGAAATAGGTAAAATAGCGAAATAATATTTCGTTAGACCAGTTAATTACTTTAGATAAAGAAGTAAT
>NZ_JAHLDL010000102.1 GCF_018861315.1 Clostridium bowmanii
CTTGTGAAAAAGCACTTTAAGATAGAAGAAGTTAAATTTGGACCTGAAACGAAAATTGAAGGAACAGTGCTTTATATTAGAGAAAATATCTGCATTGATGCTGTAAAAGTTAGTAAGCTTGTTACAGATATAAAAATAGATATAATCACACCAGATAAGTACAACACATATAGTGAAACAATTATGGATGTACAGCCAATTGCAACAAAAGAAGGCGAAGATAAACTAGGTCAAGGGGTAACAAGAGTATTAGATGGTGTTATCGTTATGGTCACTGGAACAGATGAAAATGGAGTGCAAATTGGAGAGTTTGGTTCTTCAGAAGGTATTTTAGAAGAGAATATCATGTGGGGAAGACCAGGCGCACCAGATAAAGGTGAAATTTTCATTAAAACTCAAGTTACAATACTCGCTGGAACAAATATGGAAAGACCAGGTCCATTTGCTGCACATAAAGCAACAGATATGATCACACAAGAAATAAGAGAAGCACTAAAGACACTAGATGAAACTTTAGTAGTAGATAGTGAGAAGTTTACTCAATTCAGAAGACCAGGTAAAAAGAAAATAGTAGTAGTAAAAGAAATCATGGGTCAAGGCGCAATGCACGATAACTTAATTCTTCCAGTAGAACCAATTGGAATACTTGGTGGAAAACCAAACGTTGACCTTGGAAATTTACCAATTGTATTTTCGCCACTAGAGGTATTAGATGGTGGAATTCATGCATTAACTTGTATAGGACCTGCATCTAAAGAGTGTTCAAGACACTACTTTCGCGAGCCACTTGTTATAGCAGCAATGAACGATCCTGAAGTTGATCTTTGCGGAGTTGTATTTGTAGGAAGTCCACAAATTAACAGTGAAAAGTTTTACGTATCTGAAAGACTTGGAATGACTGTTGAAACAATGGATGTTGCAGGAGCAATTGTTACAACCGAAGGATTCGGTAATAACCATATCGATTTTGCTAGTCATATTGAGCAAATAGGTATGCGTGGAATTGGTGTTGTGGGAATGTCTTTCTGTGGAGTACAAGGTGCTTTAGTTGTTGGTAATAAGTACACTAAGTACATGGTTGACAACAATAAATCAGAAGCAGGAATTGAAAATGAAGTATTAGCGTGTAATACACTTTGCAAGGAAGATGCACTTAGAGCGCTTTCAATGCTTAAAACTGCAATTGCAGGAGAAGAAGTAGTGGCAGCAGAAAGACATTGGAATCCAAATGTAAAGGAAAGTAATCTTGAAGCTATTGAAAAATCATATGCGCTTTCTATTGAAAGAGTAGAGAATGAAACTTCAATTCCAGAAAG
>NZ_JAHLDL010000103.1 GCF_018861315.1 Clostridium bowmanii
ATAGGAGAATTTAAAGGTTCTGTTTAGACGTTCTATTATTTGTTTAAGCCAACGATATTCAGTTGAAATAGGATCAGAATTAGTAAGTCCAATTACTTGGGTTACGTCAAAGTCCATGTTATTAAGCTTAAACTGTTGCTCCGCAAGCTTATATGCGGTATAGCCATCAGCCACGAATTTAAGGGACTTGCCGGGAAATTCTTTATACTTATCAAAAGCCATACGCATAGTTAAAATGCAAGGCCCAGTATCACGGCTAAAAGACGCTTGATATCCTAAAATTGATTTTTTTATGGCATCCATAACAAGCCAGATATATTGATGGACTCCTTTGACTTTAGTATAAGTTTCATCAGCAGCAAGATAATTAGTGGGCTTATAGTCATAATTATCGACATACGGTTTAACAAAAGCGGCAGCTGAAATGGCGTATTTGCTAACTGTGACATGAGATATCCTAACTCCATGTATTTCCCACAGAGCAAGCGCCGTACGGCGTGTAGATAGTCCCAAATTAACGTTATATGTTAGACAAAGGCCCATTACATGAGAAGAAAAATTTCTAAATTTAAGGCTAGTAGCACCCTTAGGCATAGAAGATAAATCTACATCAAAATAATTAGTGGTAAACTCACGATAAATGTAATGTAGTTTAAATTTGTGTTTATCTTTCTTGTATTCTTTAATGTCCTCAAGTGAAAGTTTCGCAAGAGAATCCATGTAATAACTACATTTTTTATTAACACATTTATGGATATAAAAATTTTTACGGTCCTTTTTCTTACTTAGGACGTGTCCACAAAATGGACAAATGAAAGTCTCAGTTTTGAAATCAACCTTGTTTTTGTTGAAACGCAAATCACAAACTTTACACCAAAGCTGCCCACGGCCGCCAGTGTTATCGTAGATATAGATGTGCGGAGCACCACATTGAGGGCATATAGTATCAGGTAATACAGGGTTTTTACCCCGAGGATTTACAGGCCTTTTATCTTTACCATGAGTAATTTTATACTCAGTTAATAGTTGTTTGTAATCAAGTCTTTTAAAGATCTTTATGATAGGTACTTTATCTACAGTATGTTTATTGTATTTAGGGCTTGTTATATCGTATTTCGGTTTACTAAGAGGTATATTTTTCGCAATAAAAATAAGTAATTGACTTATTTGAGAAAGTAATAGTTGATTATATTTAACTAATATTGATATAATTGTACTCATGATGACACCTTCCTTTTGGAATTTTGTTGGGTT
>NZ_JAHLDL010000104.1 GCF_018861315.1 Clostridium bowmanii
CTGTCATTAAATACCGGCTGAGACGTAATTTTAAGAAATTTAGCCCAAATATTATAATTAAAATACACATATATAGCTTTCTCAATAATTCCAAAAATCGCTGATATAAGTGAAAAACCAACTAAATACCTACATACTTTTTCTACCTTATTTTCATTTTGAAAATAATTTTGTAAAAAAACACTTATACATAGATATATAAAAAAAACAAAAGATAAAGCAATCGACATAAAACTATAATTTACAACCCCTACTATCAAAGACCAGATAAATAGTAAGCATAGCCCTATATTCCAGTGATTTTTGTATATGATCACTTTTCTAAACAACACCATATACGTCATATATATAGCTGGTATTATGTTCGTATAAGGGGAGATGACAGTTAATAAAACTAAAATACCTATAATAAAACCCACTTTCTTTTATAATACAACACCTATTTCCTATTGGTACTACTCAAAAAGGTATTAAACACCTACAAATAAGCTTTAATTTTATTGTTATCAAATAAATAAATTATTATTCTACTGCACATAAGACCTAAAACTAAACCCGCCAAAACATCAGTAGGATAATGTACGTATAAATATAATCTTGAAAATCCTATTAAAGATGCTAACCCTAAAAATCCAAATGCATAACGTTTAATATATTTTGCGAGTACTCCTGCCACTGCAAATGAGGAAGTTGTATGTCCTGACGGGAATGAATAGGATAAAGGCTTTGCAATTAAAAGGTTCCATGCTGGTATATCTTCTGATGGCCTTATACGCTTAACTACATTTTTCAATATTTCTTCTCCTAAAATTGTACTTAGTATTAAGGCCCCTAAAGCCATAAAACCTATTTTTCTATATTTTTTATTAATCATAAGTATCGCTATTATTATAA
>NZ_JAHLDL010000105.1 GCF_018861315.1 Clostridium bowmanii
GATAAAGAAAAGATTTCCCAAACTTAAAGTTGCGGTAGCGATGGACGGTCTCTACGCTTGTGGACCTGTAATAAAACTCTGTCGTAATTATGGCTGGGACTTTATGCTTGTATTTAAGGAAGGATCTATAAAAGATACTTGGAGAGAAGCCATGGGGCTTATTAGACTTACTCCTGAGAATACAATTACTCGTATTTGTGGATCTAGAAATCAGGTTTATAAGTGGATTAATGATGTTGAATATACATATGGCGATAATGGTAGAAACAAAGTAATGTTACATGTAGTAACATGTGAAGAAACTTGGGAAGAAACAAGTAGAACCACTGGTAAAATCGAGTCAAAATCAACTAGATATGTATGGATATCTGGAAAAGAGCTCACCAAAAACAATGTAGAAAATCGTTGTATTAAAATCGGGCGATATCGCTGGAAAATTGAAAATAATTTTCTAACAGTTAAACATCAAGGATATCAATATGAACATTGTTTTTCTTACAATTGGAATGCTATGGTAGGGTTTCACCATCTCATGAAAATAGGTAGATTTATAAATGTATTACTTGTAAACAGCGAAATTTTAGCGAAAAAAATTACTGAGTTAGGTATAAGAGGGTTAATTAATTTTATTTTCAAAGCATGCACAGGAGATATTCTTGATGCAGTACGCCTATCGGCGATAGTAAAAGACAACAGTTACCAGTGTAGACTAGTTAGAGAATAGAACTCGAATTGTTTCCTCAGGGCTACGCCCGTAGGGACGGGAAGTGAAATGAATGTAAATGATTATAGCACTCTTTTGAGGGCCTTTTTGTGGTTTGTTTTTTTACTAAAAGATAAAAATAATAATACACATTAGAATATTTTGTTAA
>NZ_JAHLDL010000106.1 GCF_018861315.1 Clostridium bowmanii
CTGAGACAACTGTTAAGTTGTTACTCAAGCTCATTACATACTTTTTAGTCTTACGACTAAAATTAATTCTTTATCTAAAGTAATTAACTGGACTAACGAAATATTATTTCGCTATTTTACCTATTTCTCTGTTTAATTTTCAAAGACCAATTGTTTTAGTATACCATCAACCGATGATGTCTAATATTTCACTTTATCGTTACTCATTTGCAACGACAAGGAATATTCTATCATAAGAATAAATTTTTGTATTGAAATTAATATTTATATAATAATGTTATAGTTTATTTCCTCTATATTACTCTAAAATACTAAATATTAACTATACTGACACTCCTGAATAAGCGTGCATATATTTCTCGCTTTATTTCCCTTTACCAACGATAATGTATCTTTAAAAATCTCTTTTAAAAACCAAAAGGACCTACATAATTATTTTATGTAAATCCTTTTTTAATAAATATAAATTATTTTAACTTTTCTAATTTCACTTTTGTAAATATATTTGCGTTTAAAGTATATAATATTAGACATTATACAAAATATATCCACATTATCCACACCTATTCGTACAATTTATGTTAATAAAAAAGTATATCTTTTTAAAAATCTAATAAATAACGAAATAAAAAAATAACAGTTCTATTAGAACTGTTATTTTTTTATTTGGTGGACCTTCAGGGACTCGAACCCCGGACCGACCGGTTATGAGCCGGTAGCTCTAACCAGCTGAGCTAAAGATCCCTATACTACCTAGCGATAACCTACTCTCCCACAAAGTTACCCCTGCAGTACCATTAGCGCATTGAAGCTTAACCTACCTGTTCGGTATGGGAAGGGGTGTTACCTTCAT
>NZ_JAHLDL010000107.1 GCF_018861315.1 Clostridium bowmanii
GAGTACCACGTTTAGACATTTTAACTCTATCACCTTTGAATTTACCAGATTCATTTACAGCTGGATCTACACCAAAAAAAGCGACTAGCTGCTTAGGTTTTAAAAAGTTATCAACAACTCCAATTTCAGCAAGTAAAGTTATGGCTGTGATGTATCCAATGCCTCCAAGTGTCATTAATAAATCAATATTTTTATTTAGTGTGGCTGGAAGATCATCGCTGTCAATAAAACTTTTAATTTCAGTTAATAGCTTAGTTATTTCATTATCAATAGCTTCATATAGTGCTATACAAGTTGTTATTGAGACTGAAAGCCTTGGAGCCGAAAGGCTTATATATTTAGCTGCATTTGCGCATTCAATTAGTTCATCATACTTTTTTTCAGCCCACTTGATGCCTTTCCTTGAACAAAGAAGAATATCAATAATATCTTTCTTTGGGGCTGAAATTACTAATTGAGGAGTTGGGTACGTCTTTAAAATACCTATTGAAGCATTGCTACATGTGTTAGCGAAGACGTCTTGATACCCACTAAAAGAGAGTGTAAGTGAACTGCTAAGTTTTTTCTTATAGCTTGTTCGATCATCTATAAGCTTATAGTAATCACGAACCAATAGTTTTAATGAGAAAATATTAAAGTCGATATCACTTGAAACCTTAATATCTTCATATTTTCCTAATCTGGCAATAGATAAAGAATCATTTTTATCATTTTTCACTTTCCTTATATCCTTATTCTTGTTACAATTAGTAACGAGTGGATTGATAATGAATGCATCAAATTTATTATCCTTAAGAAAGTGGAAAAGAGTAAGGTGGTACACGCCAGTGGA
>NZ_JAHLDL010000108.1 GCF_018861315.1 Clostridium bowmanii
GAAATGTTTTTGAATAGGTCTTACAAAATCATGAAGTGAATACTCTATCAAACCATATGTATTATTCAGTTCATTGAATTGTTTATTTCTGTCCTTCCCTTTTGGCAATTGACTGATTTTTTTATACTGCTTCGACTCTCTCATATTGTTGTATCTCTTATACAACTCAGCTAAACAAATATTATAAATTTCCCTCCCCATTTCCAATCTTTTACTGAGTATATCCTCTTGAAAATCCTCTGTACCTAATTTCAATGTTAAAGTATAACTTGACACAATATTCACCTCACTTTCCTTTAACAACAGTTTGGAGGCTTTAAGTCTGCATCCAAAGTCGTTAATATTTCAGCTTCAAAGATGATAATTTAAAGATATCTTGTCTTTTGATTTTCTACATATTTTTTTATAGTTTCACTACTTACATTTCCTGCTGTAGAAACAAAATAACTTCGTGTCCATAAACTTGGCATCTTGTTTAACTCTTTAAATTCATCTCTTAATGCTCTGCTTGTTACTCCTTTTATCTTTCGCATTATATCCGCAGGACTTAATATTGGCAGACAATTTAAAAACATATGAGTATGGTCCTTGTCACATTCTATGGCGATTATTTCAATCTCCATCTCCTCACATATAAATTTGATCAAGTGTTTAAATCTCTCTTCTACCTTAGGTATTAAAAATATTTTTCTTCTATATCTTGGGCAAAATACAAAATGATAGTTGATTAAACTTACTGTCGTTTGTGTTCTCCTATATTTATTTTCCATGAATTTATTATAGTACTATTTGTGTATGTTTT
>NZ_JAHLDL010000109.1 GCF_018861315.1 Clostridium bowmanii
CTGTAGCACCAGTTAAACCCGTTGCTCCAGTTACTCCAGTTTCCCCCGTTGCTCCAGTTGCTCCAGTATCACCTGTTACACCAGTTGCTCCAGTTTCACCTGTTACACCAGTTACCCCAGTAGCACCAGTTACTCCAGTTTCACCCGTTACTCCCGTTGCTCCAGTAACTCCTGTTGAGCCAGTTGCTCCAGTGTCACCTGTTACTCCAATAGCTCCGGTTGCACCAGTTACCCCAGTTGCTCCAGTTACTCCAGTTTCACCCGTTACTCCTGTTGCTCCTGTTGCTCCAGTTGCTCCAGTAACTCCAGTTACGCCAGTGGCTCCCGTAACTCCTGTTATTCCTGTAACTCCAGTTGATCCTGTTGCACCAGTAGCTCCAGTTAAACCCGTTGCTCCAGTTACTCCAGTTTCACCCGTTGCTCCTGTTGCTCCTGTTGCTCCAGTTGCACCTGTTACTCCAGTAACTCCAGTTACGCCAGTGGCTCCCGTAACTCCTGTTATTCCTGTAACTCCAGTTGATCCTGTTGCACCAGTTGCTCCAGTATCACCTGTTACACCAGTTGCTCCAGTATCACCTGTTACACCAGTTACCCCAGTAGCACCAGTTTCACCCGTTACTCCTGTAGCACCAGTTAAACCCGTTGCTCCAGTTACTCCAGTTTCACCCGTTGCTCCAGTTGCTCCAGTATCACCTGTTACACCAGTTGCTCCAGTAGCACCTGTTACACCATTTACACCAGTAACACCAGATTCACCAATTAGACCAGGGGCTACAG
>NZ_JAHLDL010000110.1 GCF_018861315.1 Clostridium bowmanii
GTCTATGTTTACTGTCCATGTATGTCCAGCATTAATATATCCCCTACATTTTTCAACAGCTTGTTTTGCACTTCTTAAAGGTCTAAACCCGTAACTATTATCTGAAAATTTCTTTTCATATATTGGTATTAAAATTTGTGACATTGCTTGTTGAACAACTCTATCTACTACAGTAGGTATTCCAAGTAATCTTATTCCCCCATCAGGTTTCGGTATTTCTACCCTTCTCACTGGTTGAGGTCTATATCTATTTTTCCGTAATGATTGCCTTAATTCTTGACCATGCTCTTTTAGGTGTTGTAGAAGTTCATCTATCGTCAGACCATCAATACCATGGCTTCCTTTATTGGCTTTTACTCTTTTATATGCTTTATTCATATTATCTTTCGATAATACTTGCTCGAGTAAATCATTACCGTATCTATTTGCACCGTTTCTTCCTTCTTCTGACATAGGAGAAATACTCTGCGCTTCTACGTTACCTTTAAGTTCCACTCTATTCTCTCGTAGAGAGCCTTCTTTATGAAGTTGTCTGCTTTCATCATATTTCTTCGTATCTTTCAAAATTTCAAAACCTCCTATTGTTCAGTCCTTCCCATGTAAGCGCGCTTCGCATGGTACTATGACATCTGCTGACTTCTGATAGTTCAGTCATACATCACTGTATGGTTTGTTGTTTCTAAATCCATATCCACAACTTACCTATCAGATCTCCCCGGGT
>NZ_JAHLDL010000111.1 GCF_018861315.1 Clostridium bowmanii
CGCCCTATTCAGACTTGGTTTCCCTTCGGCTCCGTACCTTAAGTACTTAACCTTGCTACATATCGTAACTCGTTGGCTCGTTCTACAAAAAGCACGCCGTCACACATATAAAGTGCTCCGACCGGTTGTAGGCACACGGTTTCAGGTTCTATTTCACTCCCCTTCCGGGGTTCTTTTCACCTTTCCCTCACGGTACTTCTTCACTATCGGTCACTAGGTAGTATTTAGCCTTGGGAGGTGGTCCTCCCTGCTTCCCACAAGGTTTCACGTGTCTCGTGGTACTCTGGATTAGATCTGACTGTTTTTCCTTTTCATTTACAGGCCTATTACCTTCTGCGGAGCAGCTTTCCAGCTATCTTCAATTAAGGAATTGCAGTATTTATGATCTATCCTCAACCCCTAGGTCAAAGACCTAGGTTTGGGCTCTTTCCCTTTCGCTCGCCGCTACTTAGGAAATCGATGTTTCTTTCTCTTCCTCCGGGTACTTAGATGTTTCAGTTCCCCGGGTGTACCTCTGCATACCTATTTATTCAGTATGCAGTACATAGTTGTTACTATGTGGGTTCCCCCATTCGGAAATCTTTGGATCTCGAGCTATTTGCGCCTACCCAAAGCTTATCGCAGCTTAACGCGTCCTTCTTCGGCTCCTAGTGCCAAGGCATTCGCCATGCGCCCTTTGTAGCTTGACCTTTG
>NZ_JAHLDL010000112.1 GCF_018861315.1 Clostridium bowmanii
CCTAAATCTTCTGGATCTCCAGGTCCATTTGATAAAAATATTAAATCTGGATTAACCTTTAATATTTGCTGAGATGAAACATCTGCAGGAAATATTGTTATTTTACAATTTCTCGCAGTAAATGAGCGCAATATATTTTCTTTTATTCCAAAATCAATAACAGCTACATGTTTCCCCGTACCGTATATTGTGTGGTGTTCTTTAGTAGTAACCTTCATCACTGCATTCACATTATTAAATGCAGAAAGCTTTTGCTGAATTTCACTTTGTGATAATTCCTTTGTAGCAATAATTCCTTTCATAGTACCATTAGTTCTAAGCATTTTTGTCAATGCTCTTGTATCTATGCCTTCCAGTGCTATTATTTTATTTTGCTTAAAATATCCCTCAAGGTCCATCTCACATCTAAAGTTACTAGGAGAATCACATTTTTCTCTAACAATAAAGCCCTTTACCTTAGGCGAGCTTGACTCTACATCCTCTAAATTAATCCCATAATTCCCAATGAGCGGATAGGTCATAGTTACTATTTGACCATAGTAGGATGGATCAGTTAAAATTTCTTCATATCCAGTCATCCCCGTATTAAAAACCACTTCCCCCACACTTTCTTCTAAATACCCAAATATATTACCTTCAAATATTATTCCATTCTCTAAAATCAA
>NZ_JAHLDL010000113.1 GCF_018861315.1 Clostridium bowmanii
GCCTACCCAAAGCTTATCGCAGCTTAACGCGTCCTTCTTCGGCTCCTAGTGCCAAGGCATTCGCCATGCGCCCTTTGTAGCTTGACCTTTGTTCTTACCTATTTACATAGATAATTTCGCCTATTAAAATAGACGATCTTGTTTATTTGCATAAACATATTAATTGATTTTGCGAAATTGTATTTAATTTATCTAACCACTTACGTGGTTTCAATTTATTAAAACAACTTATTTCACTGTGCAATTTTCAAAGAACATAAAAAATGGTGGGTCTAAATGGACTCGAACCATCGACTTCTGCCTTATCAGAGCAGCGCTCTAACCAGCTGAGCTATAGACCCATTAATGGTGGAGGTAAAGGGAATCGAACCCTTGACCCCCTGCGTGCAAGGCAGGTGCTCTCCCAGCTGAGCTATACCCCCATTTTAACAATTTTATTATTAGAAAAACTATTTATTAATTTAACTCTAAAAAGTTAACTAAAATTAGTCTCTCAAAATTAAACAGAGAATAGGTTACGAGTAATTACAGTAGACATTTTGAAAAATAAATTAATATTTTTCTTGTTGCATCGACCGAAGTCTTTGCATCTACTCCCTAGAAAGGAGGTGATCCAGCCGCAGGTTCTCCTACGGCTACCTTGTTACGACTTCACCCCA
>NZ_JAHLDL010000114.1 GCF_018861315.1 Clostridium bowmanii
TTACCTACTAATTTTAAAATTCTACTGTCACTTACTTTTTCATTCACTGATTTAATTATTATTTCATGGTCAAGTGTGTCAAAACATTTAGATAAATCCATATCTACTACATGCTCTAATCCATATTTGTTCATGAATCTTTCAGCTTTTGCTACAGCCTTTTGACAAGACCTATTCGGTCTATAACCATAGCTTGAAGGATGAAATATAGGTTCGAAAATTGGTTCTAAAATATTCTTTAGTGCTTGTTGGACAACCCTATCTCTAACCGTCGGAATACCTAACGGTCTTTTAGTGCCATCATCTTTATCAATATATACCCTACGTACTGAAAGTGGCTCGTACGTTTCGGTTTTAAGTTCATGATTTAGCTTGACTATATTAGCTTCCATATTAGCTTCAAAAATTCCAATAGTTTCCCCATCTATACCAGGGGCTCCCTTATTGCTTTTGACCGCTTTGAAAGCCTTTCTTAAGTTATCAATTGTATAAACTTTATCAATCAAACTATACCACTTTTTCATCATGAACTCCTCTCGCTTTGCTATCTAAATTATTCCCTTATAAACCACAGTTTCTTCATTGGTTTTGCTGACCTCTTTAGCCTTACGGCAATATATCTAGCTTAACCTAATTACTCTGTTTAGAAC
>NZ_JAHLDL010000115.1 GCF_018861315.1 Clostridium bowmanii
TACAATTAGTAACGAGTGGATTGATAATGAATGCATCAAATTTATTATCCTTAAGAAAGTGGAAAAGAGTAAGGTGGTACACGCCAGTGGACTCCATGAAGAATACAGGCTTCATGGCATACTCTTCTTCCACTTTTTTTATTTGCTCTAAAAAGTAATTGAAACCATAAACAGTATGATTAATTCTGAATGGTTTTCTAAACTGACTTCCGTCAGGGCAAAGAATTGAAGCGAAAGAAAATGCCGAAGCAACATCAATACCAATAACTGTACTGTTTAAATAAATTGGAATAGTAAACATCTCCTTTTGTTTAAATTAGTATAAGGTAGAGTAGAGATTCCACTTCTATCAGTTAGTTTGCAACCTTGTTAGTGACACGGGTAGTTCCAATAAGGAAACCCAACCAGCTAAAACACAAAATACTCACTGATGGAATGATACGCTATTTCACGAGTATAGGTATAAAAATACCTCTCAGGAGGTTAACATCTATTTTCTCTATTCATGAGATATTATAACATTGTGAAATAGCTAAGTTAAGTTTTCTAAATGGAATCTAAGTGATAAAAAACCAAGAGCAAAGATAAGTGTGTAATTCAGAAATGAATAAAAATAAAGATTAACATTAACAAAGATAAG
>NZ_JAHLDL010000116.1 GCF_018861315.1 Clostridium bowmanii
AATGGCAGACGCACTAGACTTAGGATCTAGCGCCTTACGGTGTATGGGTTCAAGTCCCTTCACCTGCACCATTACTATTTACAAGTAAAATATTATAAATAAATTGCCATAAACATATGCGGGGGTGGCTCAGTGGTAGAGCGTCACCTTGCCAAGGTGAACGTCGCGAGTTCGAATCTCGTCTCCCGCTCCAAATATGCTTAGGCATATGTATATGACTAGGCATTTAGTATATGACTAGATATTTAATAATTTTATCATGTGTTTTTAGCTCAGTTGGATAGAGCAACGCCCTTCTAAGGCGTGGGCCGGGGGTTCGAATCCCTTAAGACACACCATTATGCGGTATTAGCTCAGTTGGTAGAGCACCTGACTCTTAATCAGGGTGTCCAGGGTTCGAGCCCCTGATGTCGCACCATTTAAAAATTGCCGGGGTGTAGCGCAGCTGGGAGCGCGCGTGGTTTGGGACCATGAGGTCGCAGGTTCAATCCCTGTCACCCCGACCATTTTAATATATTACAATATGCGGGTATAACTCAATGGTAGAGTGTTAGCCTTCCAAGCTAATTACGAGGGTTCGATTCCCTCTACCCGCTCCAAATA
>NZ_JAHLDL010000117.1 GCF_018861315.1 Clostridium bowmanii
TATATGAAGATTGCGAACTATCCGTTTGCAAGTACATATTGTATGATTATACTAATGTCCAAAAGAACTTATTAGCCAAGGTGAATTTTTGTCTTTTCTGATTAAAGTATAACTATATTTATCCCTACCACTGTCAGTGGGACCTACTCCCTCTTTTTTATATTTAACTTCAAAATCCACGTTAAAAATAGTTACATTTTCTAATTCTGATTTTTCTTTTTCCGTATCTATTATTTGACCTTTTTTCGTCTGGCGTAGGTATACTTCCTTATTTGCTTTTTTAGTATCTTCAATTATATTGATAACTTTAATATATTCTAAATTATCAAATCCCCAATATGATTCTGAGGAATGATATTTTTCAGTTGTTAATGTATTCATACCTTCCAAATTCTTTTGGTTATAATATTTGAAAAATCCTTCTACAACTTCCTTTGGCTTTAATAACGACATATCAATCTTTTTATCCTTTGAATTTTGGGTTGTACATCCTGTTAAAATCATTAACAAACAGAAAATTGTTAATCCAATTTTCTTATTAATAATAATCGCCCCCTTTTAATTATCTTTATAATTTAGTACGCACTTTTTTAC
>NZ_JAHLDL010000118.1 GCF_018861315.1 Clostridium bowmanii
AACTGGTCTAACGAAATATTATTTCGCTATTTTACCTATTTCTCTGTTTAATTTTCAAAGACCAACTTGTTTTGTCATCATGTGACGACTTGTACTACTTTACTTGGTATTCCTTGTTTTGTCAACAACTTATTTAATTTATTTTCAAATGAAAACTTATTAAATTAGTAATTAACATTTAACATGCTGTGCCACCGCTTCGTGACGACAAGGAGTATTCTATCATATACACCTGTAACGCATTTAGGATAAACCCGCAAATACGACAATTATATACAACATTCTTTGTAATACTACTAATTAATAAGTTTCTTTGGCACCGATACACTAGGCATAGTATACTTTATTTATATCAGTACTACAATGAAATTCCAATACTTGATGCTTTATGTTATTATAATTTTTATTCCTTATATATATGAGGCAATATATCAAGTAGGTAGAAGTCGGAAATTAGTTGCCGACTTCTTTCCTCTTACAGAACCGGACTTGCGGACCTCGCATACGGCTCCTGGTAAAACTAAAAATTATTTATTCATAATAATTTGACAAGACACCGACCTGTATATCTGACAAGTGAACAAGCTTTA
>NZ_JAHLDL010000119.1 GCF_018861315.1 Clostridium bowmanii
CACATCTACGTCCTCGTAACCCTTAACATAACAACCTATGACATACCTACTAACTCCATGGGCGTCTTACTTCGGATAGTTCCTACCCTAATTTTTTATATTATCTATATTAACTTGCGACTTCCATACCTAAGTCTTTTAAACCTTGCTCAAGTATATTGGTAGCAGCATTTTCATCTCTATCGTGGATTGCACCACACTTACATATCCATTTTCGTACAGATAGCAGCTTAACTTTCTTATTTTTAACTTTACACACAGAGCAAGTTTGACTACTTGCAAACCAAGGACTCACTTTATAATAAGTTCTACCTTTCCATAAAGATTTATATTCCAGTTGCCTTGTAAACTCCGACCAAGATACATCTGCTATACTTTTAGCTAATTTATGATTCTTTATCATATTAGAAACTTGCAAGTCTTCTGAAATTATAACTTGGTTATCGTTTGTAATTTTAGATGACAGCTTATTTAAAAAATCTTTTCGAATATTAGTTATCTTCTCATGCATAATAGCTATTTTAACAGTCTGTTTTTTATAATTATTACTATGTTTAGTCATCTTACATAATTGTCTTTGAAG
>NZ_JAHLDL010000120.1 GCF_018861315.1 Clostridium bowmanii
CATTTGACTTAGGGCTCAAAGAATTTCTTATAGATACAAACAATAACCATATAGAAAGACCAAAATCATTATATAAATATGAGGATAAGTTAATTAAATTACAAAGACAATTATGTAAAATGGTTAGGCATAGTAATAATTATAAGAAACAAAGTAAAAAAACAGCTAAAATTCATGAGAAAATAGCAAATATTAGAAATGATTTTTCGAATAAGCTGTCATGGCAAATTATTAACGATAACCAAGTAATAATTTCAGAAGACTTACAAGTTTCTAATATGATTAAAAATCATAATTTGGCAAAGAGCATACAAGATGTATCATGGTCAGAATTTACGAGAAAGCTGGAATATAAAGCAATTTGGTATGGGAGAACATATCATAAAATAAGTCCCTGGTTTGCTAGTTCTCAAATTTGCTCTGAGTGTGGAGCAGTAAATAAGAAGGTTAAGCTGCTGTCTATAAGAAAATGGAATTGTGAAGAGTGTAAAAGCATTCATGATAGGGATGAAAATGCAT
>NZ_JAHLDL010000121.1 GCF_018861315.1 Clostridium bowmanii
AACACCAGGTTGATAGGTTAGAGGTGTAAGCATGGTAACATGTTCAGCTGACTAATACTAATAAGTCGAGGGCTTGACCAAGTTATTTAAAATATTGCGATATACTTCTTTTGAAAAAAAGAAGATAAGTTCACTGTGCAATTTTCAGAGAATATTTATATTCTCAATCTAGTGATTATGGCATGAAGGTAACACCCCTTCCCATACCGAACAGGTAGGTTAAGCTTCAATGCGCTAATGGTACTGCAGGGGCAACTTTGTGGGAGAGTAGGTCATCGCTAGGTAACAAAAGGCCACTAAGTTTAACTTAGTGGTTTTATTTTGGGTTATGTTAGACAGTATTCAATAATATTTAAAATAATTGCTTTGTTCTTACAGTTGAGTAACTAAATATGAATTAAATTCATTGTAACGTTTACTAAATTATAACTTATACTCCGCACAATATATTATAAAATCCCTATATTTAATTTTAGGGTATTTTTTACTTGTATTTTCAACAATACTACAAACTTTT
>NZ_JAHLDL010000122.1 GCF_018861315.1 Clostridium bowmanii
TACTAGGTATTGCTTGTTTTGTCAACAACTTTTTAAAACAAGTTTTAATATAAAAACTTATTAAGTAGCAATTAACATTTAGCTTACTGAGCCACTGATTCGTGACGACAAAGAGTATTGTATCACATAAATAAGATCATAATTTAGGTACATATATATTCTAGCTAAACTATCTCCATATTACTCCACATACGTTTAAATAATTCAGTATTTCGCATTCTGATACGCAAGGCTAAGTATTTTGAATATTATTTCAACACACATTTTATTAACAATTCAGATAAATTGATTCTATCTCTTAAGTACAACATACTTCTAACTACAACCAATAATAGAAGGATTAAATAAGCCTTTTGTACAAAATTTATAGATTAATATGAAAATATTATATTTAAATAACAATGAATTTTTGCCTTTTATGAGCACAAACGATATTGATGGTGTTTTAGAAATGGATGAAACCTTTGTAGCCTGGTCCTTTAAAGTCAATTACAAAAAAGTAACATTATAA